>JAVZXS010000003.1:0-114368 GCA_038886535.1 Candidatus Micrarchaeia archaeon
GACATAAGTGTTGCATTAGTTTCAATAACACAAAATATAGTCTTCTTTGTAGCTCCAGGCCTTGCAGTTGTCTGCTTAAGAGAAATCTTTGAAGTTGCAAGAGAAGTTTAATTTTTTTATTAGTTTTATTTTTTATTTATCTCTTATTATTCTATTTTTATTTCTTATTTTTCTTTTATTTTCATTCATTCTTATTTTTAAAAAACAATTACATTAAGAGGTTTATTTGATACTTTAACAGCAACAATCTTTTCTTTAGGAAGTCTGTATTCCTTGAATGAATCAATCGCAATCATCCCATCTCTCATTTCTGATTTTATTTTCAATTCTTCTCCCTCTTTTATAATTCCACTTATAGTTCTTCCACATACCAAGCGGCCGCAGTAAGGTTCTCTAACTATAAATCTTCCTTCCTTTGCAGTTTTGCTGAAAGGTCTTCCTCCTGCAGAAGAATACCATGCAGTTGACCCGCATCCTGTAGAAATAAGTATTCCTGAACTTTTTTGTCTTTCCCATTTTCCATTAACAAAAAGAGAGTAGCGGGAAGTATTGTAAATACGGGACGCGCCAATGTAAATCTCATTTAGTGCATACTCTTTTTTCTTAGAACTATTTATTATCACTTCCAATCTTGTCCACTTTTCAACCGCAAAATCGCCATCTATTATTTGCAGGATTCTTTTTTCAAAATCTTTTCTTGTAACATTAGTATGTGCTCCCTCGCTCGATAAAGGATCAGAATTTACCCCAAGTATGAACGTATCGTCCTTTATCAAGTGAGAAGCATCGATAAATGTACCATCTCCACCTACACTAATCACTAGATCTGTATTCTTAAGCAATTTTTTCCTTTTATTTTCCTTTTTGACAAATACTGAATTTATCTTATACTTTGCAAGCACTCTCTTAATCTCTTTGACTGTTTTCTTATGCTCTTTTGATTTGTTGTCGCTATAAACAACTAAGACATTTTTCAATTCCATTTTTCCACTCTTAGTTAATAGTTGAAATTTAGTTTGAAAACCTTCATAAATGTTTTTACTTATCATTCAACCTATAGAGAAAATAAATGAGTGGAATCATGATAGTTGAAAAATATAGGCCTAAAAAATTATCAGACATAATCGGTCAGGATGCAATAATAGACAGACTTAAAATTTGGGCTAGAAACTGGGAAGACGGAATTCCACAAAAACCAATTCTTCTTTACGGCAGGCCTGGTTGCGGTAAAACTTCAATTGCACATGCATTGGCAAATGATATGGATTGGGAGATATTTGAAATGAATGCTAGCGACACAAGAAATAAGGGAGCAATAGATTCCATACTTTCAAACTCCGCCACCCAATCCACGCTTACAGGAAAATTAAAGCTCATAGTAATAGATGAAATCGACGGATTGGCAGGACAGGAAGATAGAGGAGGGGTAGGGGCAGTTATAAATGTAATAGATGAATCAAAACAACCCATTATCTTAATTGCAAACCAGATCTACATTCAGAAACTTAAATCTCTTCTTCCAGAGGTAGAAATGTTAGAGATGAAAGGAGTGGATAAAAGAATACTTAAGAAATATCTAAGAGAAATTGCAGATAAAGAAGGAATCCAGATTTCAGATTTGCAAATAGATGAGATAGCCGATCGTTCAAATGGTGATGTGAGATCTGCATTAATTGATCTTACAGCAACAATCACCTACAGAGACAGAGAAAAAGATGTTTACAAGGCAGTCGCGCTTGTTTTCAAAACCCAAGATTATCAAACTGCAAGATCAGCATTCTGGGATGTAGATATTGATCCAGATATGCAGATATTATGGTTGGAGGAGAATATACCAAACGAATATCAAAAGCCAGAAGAGATAAAATCCGCATATGAACATCTTTCAAGAGCGGATGTGTTTAATGGAAGAATAACAAAAAGACAGAGTTGGAACTTATTAAAGTATGTAACTGAATTATCATCATGTGGCGTTGCAGCAGCAAAGAAAACTAATTATAATAAGTTTGTAAGATACAAGTTTCCATCTTATCTTCAAAAAATGTCATACTCAATCGCATCCCGATCAATATTAAATTCAGCATGTAAGAAAGTAGGAGAAAGAATGCATCTTTCGAGCAGAGAGGTTCTTTCACAATTAAAGATTATGAGGCCTTTTATTCTAAAAAATCCAGAATATTATAAATTAGAAGAGTCAGAAATTAAAGCCATTCAAAATTATAAATAAAGTGATTTTTTCAAAAATCTTTGTTTGTTTTCTAATCAGTTCTGTTCAATTTTGCAATTTGCTTGAAAAGTAAAAAAAAAAATAAAGTATATAAATATAAAATTCGTTATTTTCAATATGCTTGATGGATCCAAAAAAGAAATTAGATGTTTATGCAATCAAGTAATTCCCAAAAAGTCGGATCTTAATATTAATTCTTCTTTTTTGTTTTTTGTTTTGTCCAGAGAAATCTTTTTAAATATGCTCTATCCATTTAATTTATCTGCTAATTACATATCTAATTTATTTAGTCGGAATTTATATTCTAAATAGGATGAGATTATGAGTTGTGATCCAAAAATAAACGCGTGTGGAATTCCAAATTTGAGCAGATGGCTGAGTGCCATTTTAATAATGCTTATTTTTGTACAAAATATTTTTGCACAAACACCTATTTCTTCATGTCAAACAATAACCGCTAGCGGAAGCTATATTTTAACGCAAGATATATTTGCATCAGATACTTGTTTAAGGATTGGAGCTGATAATGTTGTAATTGATTGTGGAGGGCATAAGATAATCGGTCCAGGAACAGAATCAAATACAAAAGGAATTGCTGGAGGTTGGGGCGTTCCAGGTTCAGCAGTCAATTCAGTTATAAAGAATTGTATCATTCAGAACTTTTCTTTTGGAATCGATTTCCGTGGCTCAACAGGTGCAAATCCAACTTTGATAAACAACACATTAATCAATAACAAATACGGAGTATTTTATTCAAATATAGGTAGCTCACCATTATTAATAAATTTAATAACTAATTGTACATTTACAAATAATACAAATGGAATCTATGTTCAATCTTCCTTCCCAAGATTTTATCAGAATAATATCTATAATAACACACTAAATATCGTTTCTGATCAAGGTGGAGAGCTTTCTTACCAAGGTAAAGGAAACTGGTGGGGAAGGACGTCTTCTCCATATTTTATTGCTGGAGTAGATACGAATAGAATAGACCTAGTTGATAGCTATCCTTATTCAAATATGAATGGATGGGCAGTATTAGATTTAGATAATGATGGAATTGCTGATGATATTGACAACTGCCCTCTAATTGCAAATCCAGATCAATCTGACATTGATGCAGACGGACTTGGAGATGTTTGTGATCCAGATGCAGATAATGATGGGATAGTGAATGAAATAGATAAGAATAGAATAACTGCAGAAGATCTTAGTCTAGTTCCATCTAATGATTTCAATGATCTTACAACTTTCGGTTACATCGCAGAAAAGGGAACCTGGAATGTTTCAATAATCGACTTACCTGCTCCTAATGGCGTAAGAGTTTCAATTTCTGGTAATGGAACAGGTAAAGTTAGAATAATCTCTTGTAACAATAACGTTGAAACAACTCTTGATCAAGAAGGAGAAACTGCAGATATTACATGTGGTAGCACTACTGTTTTTGCAGCTAATGCAAAGCCATTTATTGATGTTAGAAAGCCAGATTCTTCTGTAAAAGGAAAGGCAATAAAAGTCAAACTCAATTCAAACGACAAGGTAACGCTTGGAAGTCCGGTGTATGCATCAGAAAGCAATACCCAGCCAATAGAAGTCCAGATTGTGAATGAAGACGATTCTATCTATGCATATTTAATGCTTGAACCAGGTCAAAGAGTCGATATAGTTCCTCAAGATCCAGTGAGTGGAGAGCCTGTCATAACAAATCTTGCTCAAGTTCCAATAACAGTCTATTTTGTTGCATATGGGGTAAATACAACAATACAACCTGGAGAAACATTCACAGATTCACAACCACCAGCAACAACGTCCTCATATGAAGGTATTGTAGGCTTGAATGGTTGGTTCACATCCGATGTGCTAGTTTCTCTTTCAGCAACTGATGATGCATCTGGTGTTAAAGAGACATTCATTTGTGTTGATGCAAGCAATACATGTGATCCATTGCCAGGGGTATCTGCATCAATTACAGAAGAAGGAACTTGGTATGTCAGATACTATTCAATAGACAATGCAGGAAAGGTTGAGCAGATACATTCAGATATTGTAAAGATAGATAAGACATCGCCATCAATCACAATGAATGAGTTGCCAACATACGATTCAGATGGCAGTTATGTTGTCAGCTGGAATGCTTCTGATAATTTTGCAACCACATTTACATTTAATGTTTACAGGGATGGAGAGCTCTATCTGACAACAAATAACAATTCAATAACAGAATTGATTAAAACAGATGGAGAATCCC
Organism: Candidatus Micrarchaeia archaeon; assembly: GCA_038886535.1. Lineage (GTDB taxonomy): Archaea > Micrarchaeota > Micrarchaeia > CABMEP01 > CABMEP01 > DTQF01. The sequence continues at coordinate 4,479 of JAVZXS010000003.1, forward strand.
ACAGCTATTTTGTTGAGGTAATAGACTGGGCAGGTTTGAAGGCAATCTCAAATACAGTTTCAATTACGGTTGATCTTTCCGGCCCATCAACTCCTGTTCCATATCCATTACCTGTATTTACAAGAGTTCCATACGTTGATTTGATGTGGAACGCATCACAGGATATCCTAAGTGGAGTGAAGAGTTACAACATATTTAAGAATGGTCAGCTTTTAACCTCTTTATTATTTACTTCACTTTCCTATAGAGATATTATAGTAACTGAAGGAAATACTTACGAGTATCAGCTTTCAGCTGTTGACTGGGTTGGACATGAATCAACGCTATCAGAAAAGGTTTCAACAACCATAGATACACAAGCCCCATCAACCTCAATTTCAATTGCAGGTATTAACGGATTGAATGGATGGTACACAAGTGAGGTAGGTGTTTCATTATCTGCAACAGATGAGACCTCTGGAGTAGCAAAGATAATTTACAGAATAGATAATGGGGAATGGATGCTTTATTCAGGTACATTCTCCATAGGAGAAGGAATTCACATAATTGATTATTACTCCGTCGACAATGCAGGAAACACTGAGCAGTGGAAGAGTGAAAGAATAAAGGTTGATAAGACAGCACCAGTAAGCACTGACAACATTCCTGTAGGCTGGATTAATTACGACTTTAATGTTCAGATCTCAGCATCTGATAATCTAGCTGGCGTTGCATCAATATATGCATGTTCAAGCCAGAGCGGCGATTGTGATCCAATTGCAAACAAAGCTTCATTCTGGCTGGGAGAAGGAATTCATATAATTAAATATTATGCAACAGACAAAGCAGGTAACATTGAATCTCTCAAAACTAAATATGCAAAGATAGATAAGACAGCACCAGTTACAATACCCTTAGAAACTGGAATAAAAGAAGAATCACCATTTGATAATGTCTATAAGGACAAGGTTGTTGTTTCATTTACTGCAATCGATACTCTATCAAATATTGATGGAATATACTATTGTGTTGATGCAACTAATACCTGTAAACCAGATAAAGTTGCATACAAGTGTGATTCATTGAATGGAGATTGTCCAACAGAAGCAAGAGGATTTGTAGAAATATCTGAAAAAGGTACAGTATTCGTAAGATTCTTCTCTGAAGACAGAGCAGGGAACAAAGAGCAGATCGAAAGCATTAACTTCACTATAGATAAAGATTCAGATTCTGATGGAGTTTATGACAACTTTGACGCATGTCCAACAACTCAGGGAGTTGCAGCATGGCAAGGTTGCAACTATGCAGACCTTACAAAAGTAAAACTTAATATAATTGACCAAAAAGAATCTGGAATTTGTGTTGACAAGAGAGGAAGAGTAACACAACACTGTACAATTAATGTAGAGGGAGCTGCAGTCAAGATTTATGACAGAAACGATCCAACATTCCAGGCAGCTTATGGAAAGAATCCAAAGGGAACAGAGTATGCAAAGATATTTGAATCAACAATAGGCTGGATTGGAAAGGATGTTCCACTCTACCAAGTACAAGGTGCAAGCTGCTTTACTAATTCATCTGGAAGATGCATTGCAGGTGAAGATAAGGCAGGAGAATATCTTGTGCTTGTTAAGTTTACAGATCCAGTAACTGGAAAGATAGTTTATGCAGGAAAGAACAAAGATCAGGATGACTTCAAGAGAGTTCTTGTAGACGATTATGAGGATGACGACGACATATATGAAAGAACAACTACAAAGCTTGCAACTAAGTCAATCCACATAATAGAGCACATAGACAAGAAAGGAGATATCAAGTATCAACCAGCAAGGAAACTCGTAGTACTTGGATCTGAGCTTGATGTTATAACTCCTGATTACACCGTCTGGGATGGAAAAGAATACGTATATCCATTCATATTCTCTTCAGAGGATGAATGGACAGTAGATGTATGCATGTATGTACCAGAGGGATATGAGATAGCAGAAGGATACAACTGCACACAAACATTCATTGCAAACGAGAGCAAGGTAGTTGCATTTACAATAAAGGAAGTGAGCAGCCCAGAGCCAGATATGAATGTGCAACTAACTGCACAACACAAAGGAGTTGTAAAGACAATAAGCATTCAAATACCTGGCCAAAGAGTGAAAGGATTTGAGTGGATTACACTATTGCCATTCGCATTGCTCTTAGTGATAGCAGCAATAGTAGCATACGCAATGAAGAAAAGGCAGTAATATCTCAAAGCTATTTTTCTATTTAATTCATTTTTTCTATTGTTTTTCTTTTTATTTTATTCTTTTTATTTCATTACTTGTTTAAATCTTATTTTGTTATGCTATTAAATTTAGCTAATTTTAAAGTTTTTAAACCTTTATTGACATAATTTCTTATGCAAGAAAATGACAAGCAGGAATTGTCAAAAGAGGGCAGAAATAAAAGCTCTAATGGAAAGAATGGGGATGGAACAGAATTAAAGTTTCAGCTTGCAAGAATAAAGGCAATAGGGACAAAAATAGCCCAAAATCCACAATTCTGGCAAGGTCTTCTTATTGCTGGAGGATTCATTTCATTTGCTTTGTTCTTCCCATTCTATGGAATTCTTTTGCCTCTGATTGCAATAGCTCTTTTCATAATAGGCTATCATCATCCAATTTTTGGAACAGTTGCTTCATTCCTTTGCATTCTTCCTGCAGTATCCTATCAGGTTCCTGTCTTTTCTTGGCTGTTTCTCCTTGCAATAGGTCTGGTTTTCTTTCTCGTATTCAACAATTGGTATATCATAGCAGCATTGCTTTTCATGATCTCAGCACCATTTGCCCCACAGCCCTATAATCTTATTATGGGACCTCTTACAGTATTAGTTTTCGCAGTCACATCTCTTTATCTTGGATCAAAGAAGACTCTTTATGTTCTTCCGGTCACATTCTATATTATACTTTTGCTTAGTGCATTCTGGAATGTTCAGAATTCAGCTTTCCTTACTCTTTCATCAAATTCTTTTGTAACCAATCGAGCTTTAATTCCTTCTAAATATGAGCCAGAAATGCTGGTTCTTGCAGGAGAGATTCCAAAGGCAATAGGAAACATGTTTTCACCAGATGTAATGAGAGAGGTCAATACTCTAATCTCAATCTGGGGCCAGGCAACAATGGATCTTTTTTTCGCTGACACAGGTTTGCTTCAAATAATTGCATGGTCCATTGTTTTCTTTCTTCTTGCCTATCTTCCAATAATACTTTATGGAAAATGGTCACAATTTGTTCCTTCTTTAGTTCTTCTTGCCTTGATACCGATTCATTTTATTTCTTCAGAACTATCTGGAACTGAATTTAACCTTATGATAATTCCTTCTGTTGCGCTTACGATTGGTGTGATGTGGATACTTGATAGCTACAATATAAAATTGACAAAGGAAGAAGAGATTGTAGCAGAACAGAAGAAAGGGTTGTTTGGAATTCCTGGATTGACAGATTTAAGTGTTTCAAAATCAGGTCCAAAGAGTTTAGATGATGTTGGAAATTATGATTCCACAAAAGCAGAGATAAAAGAATCCATCCTTATGCCTCTACGCCATGGCGAATTGTCGGTTCTTTATGGAATCAGGCCGCCAAAGGGAATTCTTCTATTCGGTCCTCCAGGTACAGGTAAGACATTGTTAATGTCTGCATTGGCAAAGGAACTAAGAATGCATTTTTATTATGTAAAGACATCCGATATTCTTGGTCAATATCTAGGGGAATCAGAAAAGAATATTTCAAAGCTTTTTGATGTAGCAAGAAAGAATGCTCCAGTTGTTCTTTTCTTTGATGAAATAGATTCTATAGGAAAGAAAAGAGACTTTTCAGGATATGGGGAATCAGATCAAACAGTTGCAAGGGCATTAAGCGTTTTACTTGCAGAGATGGATGGAATGAAAGAGAAAGAGCAAGTAATAGTGGTAGCAGCAACAAACATACCGAACCAACTTGATCCTGCTTTATTAAGACCTGGAAGATTTGATAAAATAATCTATATGCCACCACCAGATGCAAAAGGAAGAGAAGCAATATTTAAGACAGTTACTAAGAATCTTCCGCTCTCAGATGATGTAGATTTCGAAAAGCTTGCAAAGATGACAGAAAGATTTACAGGGGCAGATATTGCAAATGTGTGCCTTGAAGCTGCAAGAAAGGCTGCTCCTTCTGCAATGGAGAAGGGAAAGGTTGTCCCTATTACGATGGAGGATTTTGTTTCTGTAATTAAATCAGTTAAACCTTCAGTAACTTTTGAAATGCTTGACGACTATCAGAAATTCAGAAATGATTTTGAAAGAAGAACAATGAGAGAAGAAATAAAACCTGTTGAAGAACGAGTAGTTACTTGGGATGATGTTATAGGAATGGAGGATATAAAGAAGGCATTGACTGAGGTAATCGAACTTCCTCTTCTTCATGAAGATGAATTGAAGAAATATAACATTCAACCCATCAAAGGAATTCTTCTCTTCGGTCCACCAGGTACAGGTAAGACCTATGTAGTTAAAGCAGCTTCCCATGAGCTTAATGCAAAATTCATAAGTCTTACTCCATCAGATCTTTCAAGATATGGTTACGAGAATGCAGTAAAGTTAATAAGAGAAACTTTCAACAGGGCAAGAGAGAATGCGCCTGCAGTTATCTTTATAGATGAACTCGAGTCTATAGCACCATCTCGTGAAATTTATGCCTCAAAGATAACTGAAGATATTGTTTCAGAAATACTTCAGCAGATGGATGGCTTAAAGAATCTGAAAAACGTAATTCTAGTAGGAGCAACAAATAAGCCATCAATGATAGACAGTGCTTTACTAAGACCTGGAAGATTAGACAAGATATTTTTTGTAGGTCCTCCAAATGAAAAAGATAGAGCAAAGCATTTCCAATATCATCTTAAGGGAGTTCCAGGATCAGAAACAATAGATTATGAAAAACTTGCAGAAGAAACAGAAGGATTTACACCTGCAGACATTGCAAGCATTTGTCAGGAGGCAAAGATGCAGGTTGTGAAAAGCAAGATAAGCGGGCAGGGGGAGATTCCTGTAACAACAGAGATGGTTTTAGAAATAATCTCAGAGAGAACTCCTTCAGTAACAGTTCCAATGCTCAAGGAATATATTCAATTCGTCAAAGAGTACGGCGAGAGAAGATAACAAATAGAATAAAAGATATAGAATGACATTGGCGAGCCGGTAAGAAACAAAACAAAAAATGACACAAATCATAGTAATTAATATTAATCTAATTATAGTTAAATAATCCAATTAATTAATCTAATAAACTCCATATGTAACAAACTACAAATGTAACTACTATAATAACTTCCTGTATAATCAAATTATGTTTATATTTCGATTGTATATTTCATATTGATTATTATTATATTGCATGTGTTTTATATGTTCCCTCCTTGTATTTTCATTCTAATACATTTTCATTTACAGAAGAGCAAGAAAGATGTAGACTATTTTATTCCGGGGAAAATACGTCCATGAACGATAAGGTTTTACGTTAATTGACTATAGAACATAGGTCATATATTAACAAAAGTTAATAAAAAAAGCAAAGGTTTTTAAATACTTTAAATAAAGTAAGGTTAGATCCTTATTAAAGGGTCTAAGTAATTTGCGCATATAAATGCCGCAAGGCACGCGCAAATGACGATATACATTGAGGTGATATCGTGAAGAGTATAAACGCAAAGAAATTGGCGGCTGTAACTCTTGGAGCAGCTCTCTTAGGCGCTTCATTCGTAGCAGCAGCACCAATTATGTATAAGAATACCCAGATAATAAATGAACAGGGTAAACCAGTAGTTAAAGTAGTAGTAGGTGCAAATGCAAAGGCATCTGATGGTGTTGCAGCAGCAAACATCGCAGCTGTCATTGGTAGCTTAGCATACAAGACACAAACTGTTTCTGCACAGTTAACAGGAACTCCAACATGTTCTGTAACTGGAACAGGTTCTGGAACATGTCCAGTATCTGACAAGAAGGTTACATTGGAGATCACAACACCTGGAACTGCAACAGTATCAGGAGGTTTCGGATTCAAGACATACGGATATGGTTTCATAGACAATGTCGGAACAACGGAAGATGATCAAGTTGCAAATTCTTCAGTTCCAAAGAAGATAACTGGAGACAACATGGCAGCACTTGCTGACTACAAGACATCAATCTCATCTGTTTCTGGTTCATTCACAGAGACACAAGAGATGTATGTTGAACAAACATCAAACCCAGCTTTGTGGGATACAGACAAAGGCAAGTATTCAATACAACCAGATGAAATAAAGTATTTCATCAAATTTGATCATGACACATTCGGAGGAGTTCCAGTATGTGTTAAGGAGAGCGAACTTGTATCAGGAAACTGCTCTGTTGACAACAAGATTGACAGACAGAGATTAAAGATCAAGTACCTTGGTGAGGAATGGATAATCTCTGACATGACAAATGGTACATCTGTAAAGATTGCAAAAGAAGCAACACCAGCACAGATTGTTTATGCAGGTCAGGAAATAGCAGCAGGTGCATACAAAGTTAAACTTGCTGACTTAACCATTCCATATGGTTCAACTGACTCACAAGCAATCGTACAAATATACGATGCAAATGGAAATCTTGTGAAGGAAGATACTGCAGCAGCAGGTGCAACAAAGGAAATAACATTGCCAAATGGCGATAAGATTTCCTTACACATCTATAAGACTGCACCAGGTCTTACAACTGCAAAATGGGCAGAGATGGCAGTTTACACACAAGAACTCGAATTAAAGAATGGTCAAACAGTTGATGACGACAAGAACAAGAACTGGACAGTTACACTTGGTTGGAGCACATATTCTGGCAGCGCCATTACAAACGGTGTCTTAAAGAACATAACCCTGAAGAGAACATCATTTGACGATGTCTTTGAGGGAGAATCTGTGAACATAATCGAGTCACCTGCACCATACCAGTTCAAATTCTCTGGTTGGACATTGACAGATGCAAACAGAGATACCCTTAAAGTAGAATGGAAGAGAATATCCAGCTACTACTATCCATCAACAAACACAACAGCTGCCTCAATAGATGACTCTGATTCAAGAGACTTCATCTGTTTCACATCAGACAAGAAGGCATTTGGATCGAGCTTCACCTATACAAACATCTCCAACAGCTCACAGACACTTACTGGATCTTTGGAAGATGACAGAAGCCAAATTTGTTATGGAATAAAAACTGGATATGTGATGTACGACAAGCCAGACAAGGGTTATGTGCTTGCGGCACAGATCAACTCTTCAAACAGCAGTGCATATGTTCAATTTGACTACAAGATCAATGACGACTCTTCTTACGACCACAAATTGAACATTTCTGTTGTAGATGCAACAAAGGCAAACGTATCTATATACGAATACCTTTTGAAGAATAAATCACAAAGTGGTTACTTCAAGTTTGTTGCAGATCAGCCAAACAGAAGGTTCGTAAACAATCCAACTGACAATTCTGAATCAAAGGTTAATGTTGGATATCTTGGCACATCTGGTACAATAACAACAGCAGAGAGAGAAGCTGGCTTTGTATCACAGAAGGGATCTGTGATTGCATCCAGATCAGCATCCTCAATAACCTTCAAGATGGCAAAGAAACTTGGTGAATTCCAATACTTCTTAATGCCATCAACAAGCTCTGTTGAGGCAGGCACTCGAACAGAAAAATTGTCTGAAGGCCAGCAGGTCACTGTCCAGGAATCAACAGTGAAGGTTAAGGAGATCTCTGCAACAGTTGGAGCATGCACTGTAGCTGGTGGTTCTGCAGCATGCACAGCATCAAGCGCAGGAATGTCTGCAGTTCTTGATGTAGCAGGAACACCTACATCTGCAACATTTGCAGTACCATACAAGATGAGCCCAACTGAGAGACTTGTTGTCCTTGACTCTGAGGCACCAACAGCTGAATCATTAATCCTTGTCGGTGGTCAGCTCGTCAACTCCTTGACAGCATCCGCAATAGCAGGCACTGATGTCAAGATTGACAAGCCTGGAGTAAAGGTAGTCTCTGCAGTATCTGACAACAGAATAGTTGTTGCAGGTTACACAGCAGAAGACACACAACAGGCAGCAGCAGAGTTCATCTCACAATTATTGGCACAAGTCCAATAAATTCAGTGAGATAAGCTGTTGGATCGGCGGTTTATCCGCCAATTTTTTCTTTTTTATTTTCTCTTCTTTTTTATATATTAAAAAATCATGTTAGTTCGTTTTTTATTTCAAAATTATATTAAATTTCATTCGAAAAATAGAGATTTTGAAATAGTTATATTTAAATATATTTTCATACAAATTCTTTTATTATTTATTGTAGCATTTAATAGGTAGGTGTACAAATGGAATCGACAAAAAACAAGTTTGTATTATTTTTTATTTTATTAATCGCAGGAGTTTATTTCTCAATAAATGTAGAAGATTATTTATCCGTTTCTGAATCACCACTTTCAGTGGTGCAACAGAATTTTACATCTGGTTCTAACAAATATACTATAGTAACTATAGCTTCTAAAGATTCTATGGTGTTGAAAAACGGACAAATCGTTAAAACTTTAGATGAGATAAAGGAAGTACTTAAATTAAGGTGCTTTGATACATCTTATCCTTCTAAGTCCAATCTTGAGTCAATAAAAGAAAAAGTCCTTGCATTTAATGCAAGCAGAAATGTTAAGACCTCCCTTGGAAACCTTGAAGAATTCTGCGATTCTATTACTGGACAAGGAGAAGGAGATGAAGGAGGATGTGTAGACTTAGTTTCTTGCCAAATAGCATGCAACAAGGGTTCTTATGCTTGTTTCCAGTATGGAGCAGGCAGTGCTCAATTTTTACCAGCATTATTAGAATATGCAAATATAAAGCGTGGAATTGATTCAAATTTGTCTTTGATATTGAACAACATTAATCAGTTAAATAGCATCTCAACTCCCACTCAGATTAATTTCCAACTTTCTTCAAAATTAAAAGAGATTTCAGATTCGATTCTTCTTTTACAGGATCTTGCTAGTAGTTATGTGAACAATAAATTATTTACAAGACCTACTTTCAATTTCTGTATTCCTGTTGGATATACAATGTCATTAAACACTTCAGCTCTATCTTCAGCAGCATCTATTGCGTCTCAACTAAGATCAAATGCAGCATGCTTTGACAACATTGATTCAAATGCTCAATCCATATACAATGAAACGTTCCGCAGAATAGAACTATACACTAGTACAAAGGCAAAGGCAAATCTTCAGAAGGAATTTGATTCTATTTCAACAAGATATAATTATCTTTTGGACAAAGCTACGAATATATTGGAGGTAGTTGAAGACTCAAACTTAAATGATTATATTTCAAATATTGATTCCTTAAATCAGCAATTCTATTCAAATCTAAATAGAAATGAAATAGACCAGGCAGGATATGTAGTCAGTGTAATAAAAACTAAATTGGATGAAATGGACAACTATATGTCAACAACTTATTCAGTTTTTGATCAGCTTTCAGTAAATAAGGAAAGCGCAGCCAAGCTCCTAGAAAAAGCATCAGTTATAATAACCCCTTCCGATAATGTATTCTATTCAGAACTTACCACTCTCAACAATGAATACTTAAGCCTTAATAAAAAACTAAGTGGGAAGGTAGTATATGAAGAAATTGGTAATTATGCAAACCGATATGGAAAGTTAGCAGAAAATCTTGATTCTCTAATTCAAAGAAAGAAAGAGGCAGCAACAGAGACAGTTCCTTCTGCCCTTGCTTCTCCGCTCAATAGCTTGGCAGTGGGAGTTCTTGATGCTGCATCAGCACCATTAGGTATAAAGGAAGAAGAAAAAAGAATATGGGCACAAAATATACCTTTGATAGTAATTGTAGGAATTGATATTATTGTATTAGCTATATTCGGATTAGCATTTTTCTTCCTTGTTTTAAGGAATACATCTGCATTTGGAAAGGCAAAGATAATGAACACGTGGATATTGATATTTGCAGCAGTAATCATCTTGCTTGCATTATTGTCTTATGCACTATATACTGGAATAAGCAATGAGATTTCATCGACATCAATTTATAATTTCATCTCTGCAGCTGAAAAATCAAACAAGGTTTACATATTTGCTGAATATCTCTCTTCTCAAGATTCCACGAAGATAAAGAGCTGTGCAGACAAGATTGCAGCACAGTTTTACGGAAAGGGAATTGAAGTGGAGCAAATAGATGTAGTAGATGGAATATGCAAGGACAGACTTCTTTCAGAGTGTATGGCAGAAACAGATAAAATACCATTGATTCAGCTTTCATATTCAAATGAAACACAGACTAAATTCTATACATTTTACAGAGCCGAAGGTCTTATTCAAGGAGATGAAGCATATTTCGATAGATGCAGTATATCAGAATTTATAGAATAATTCTATGGGTATACTTTTACGGTGGTTCAATGGCAATTAAAAAGTTAGGGAAGGAATCTGAAAAGCATAGAATTGCATCAGATGAAAGAAAATCTGGAACAGCTTCCGAAAGAAGAAGAAACGATCTTCTTTTCCTTGGGTTTGCATTGCTTGTCATATTCATCGTTCTTTTCTGGGTTCTTCAGACACCACCTCAGCAAGTAAACACGCAAACAAACAGCACAATGAGAGGAAATATAGAGCAATTCAAGGAATCTTTGCTTAATGCAGAAGGAATCATAATAATAGATAAGGTTACGGGCCTTTCAAGCGAAAAAGCAAGATACGTTTATGCATGCGGAGCAGGTCTTGCAGGAAGCTGGGGCAAGATCGGGAAGGACATATCCAATCTATACACATTTGTAATAGACGGAGAGGAATGCACATACAGCAGTCCTAGAATAATAAACAACGAACTCTCTCATGAGTCTACAGCCACAAACACTAACGAATGCATTAAGAAGATAAAAGAGATGCAGAAGAATCCACTTTATGTGACATTTGAAATCAATTATGGTCCACTATATTCAATTTATGAGACACATGCAGCCTATCTGTTCGTGAACGAAGACTTTGTTGAAGAATGCTCTTTCAGGACTTCAGAAACAGTGCCTACAATCACTGGACAGTAAACAATCAATTTATGCATAAAAAGAGTTTTTCTATTTTTTATTTTTATTTCATTTGTATCTAAGCAATCCGCCTATTCCTTTGAATCCTGCTAAAAACTGCTTTCCTTCCGGACTGTCTTCAGGAATCAATTCCACTTCTATTCCATGCTTCTCCGCTTTCTCATAAGCTTCATCAAACAACTCTTCCTTGCTTATTATGTTCTTAATCTTGCTTCCATTGCTGCACCTGAGTTCTCTTTCTTCTTTTTCTTCTATTTCGCCGTCTATAAATATTTCTTCTTGTCCTGAATCGCATTCTACGATAAGATGGGTAATATCTAATCCTTCAGAAAGCAACAAAGTTCCTAATTTACCAGAGTTCATTGCTTCTATTGTTTCTTTAGGCCCATAAACTGCAAGACCGCCCTTTGCAACTTCTCCGAAAAATCTTTCAAGAAGCTGCCTTTGCTTCTTTGCCTTCTCCTCAGAAATCAAATCAACTGCTTTTCGTGCAAGCTCTTGAATCCCATAATCGTCAACATAACCAGTATCAAGGACAGCTAAGATCTGAAATTGATAATTGAAAGGTTTCATTTTCAAAAAGTTTTCTTTCACAGGCCCAGGTCCGCCCACTATAACTTTCTTAATTCCAGATGGTATAAGCGTTTCATTCATTGCATCTCCAACTCTCCTATAATAATCTTCTACAAGCTCTTCCACAAAACGTTGATACCTGGCCGCACTGTTGTGAACTATTATTCCATTGACTACAAAATTTTCAGTCTCGGGTACTGAAAGATCATAAAAATATTCATTTGGGTTTTGTATTTTTTCTATCCTAATAATTTTTGGATACACAGCTTCATATTCTAGAGTTCTTTTTAAATATTCTAATATTGCAATGCCATGTTGATATACTTTTTCATCTTGATTTTGTTTATATTTCATTTCTTTTTTTATCGCATTTTCAAAATAAGGTAAAACTTTTTCCATAAATACTTTTCGAGACATTCGTTTTTTATCTGCAAAAAACATGTTAATATTTGGGAAGTCTCTTGTGTTTAGACCTAATTCTCTGGCCAAAGCAATTACTTCTTTTCCGCTTACAGATATCTGTCGTATATTATCAGCTCTTTTTTTCGTTATTCTATTACATTTCTCATCTTTAGAGATAGAGGAGAATCCGATTCTATTTTTAAATATATTTATTGAATCTAAGTCATTTATTTCTAGGAACCAAACTCCAATCTGATCTGTTTTTTTCCAATACACCGAACTTATTATTCCAAATCTAAGGAGCGCATATCTTAACTTTTCAATTATATTTCTACTTCGCATTCCTATTCCTATCCTGTTTGTGACAAATCCTTCAGCGTCAAAAAGTCCGCTAATAAATGCAGCTAATAGATTATCAGGCAATTTTATGATGTCATTAGGTATATCCCGTAAATTACTTTTTGCTATTAATTCAGGATATTTATTCTCAATTTCGTCACTTAGCCATTTGCTGTATATTCTTAACTCGTATAAATTTTTCTTTTTGCATTTTCTAATCTTAGTTTTCAATCCAAACTCAATTTCACATATTTTAGAATAAATTTCCAGATTTTCTTTATCTCGATCATATAAAATTATTCGGTTATTATCTTTTGTTCCATCTCCAGCTATGTATCCAAAAAGTCGACAAATTCCTTCTGTATAATAAGATGGAATAGCAATTATCTTATCTTTTGGAATTAATTTTGTATCGAGCTTATAATATTCAAGAATCTTAGGTAAGATCTTGCTATCTTCCATCTTTCGTTTTCCAAGTTCTAAGCTTGATATTGTTGTTTGACTAATTCCTAAATCATCTGCCACTCTTTTCTGAGTTAGATTAAGTTCTTTTCTTCTTTGTCTTAGAATTTCTCTTAATTTGCTATCTAATTTGTAAACTTCTTTTATTTCAAGCGGTAACTCTGTTTCTTTTCCTTTTATTTCAAAATTAGATATGTGAATAAGTCTATCTCCGACTTTTAATTCATCTACATATTTTTCCCTGATAGAATTCTCAGTTTCTTTCACAAAGAACAAGTGTTCAGGAGTTGCTATTATTTCTGTTCTAGGATGTTTCGTAATTATTTTATATGCAATATTAGTTTTTCTTTTCATAACTCTATTGCAAGTTGAGAATTTATATCTTTGTTGAGTAAAATCATAACTAAGCACTCTGTCGCCTTCTCTTACTTGTGATATTGGTATGATCATTCCATTTTCTAACTGAACCATTCCATCTTCTCTTATGCATGATCCACCTTTTGTTGACTTACTAGGTCCGGTTGTAGTAAGTCGTTTTAATATCTTTGTAACATTTCCTTCAAGCACTCCAATTGTTGCTTCCTTTCCATCTATTGTAATCAATCCATACTTTTCCTTAACTTTACCCTGTTCTGCAAGTGGCTCTAAAATAAATTCAGAATCGCATCTGTAAATACTCACCTGAATAGGAAGCGGCGGCTCAATAGAAAAGAGCTGTATGTCTGTTTTTCCTGGATCCTTTGATATATTCCCACAGAATATTGCCAATCCTTTGTCTGGGGTTTTCCTAAAGAACTTAAGATAATTGATTATCTTGTCGATTGCATCTTGGACGTTTGTTCTTGTTGTTTTTGATTTAATGTTTCCTGCCTGCCCATGCTCAGATCGTAATTTATTAACTACCTCAGTTAATGGATATCCAGCAGGAACATATAGACTTATTAGCTCTGTTCCACTGCCTCTTATCTTTCCAAGCTTGTTTAGCAGTTTCATTAATTCTCTTTTTTTCTTATCCGCAGCCATTTTATCACATATTCATTTATTTTCTTAGTTTCATTTATTTTTAGTTTCAAAATTTAAATTATAATATACTTAATATCTTTTAATCTATAAAGAAATAAAAAGCTACACCTATTTTTTAGGTGTAGTCAGTTTTACTAAATTTTCTTTACAGGCTCGATTCTTTCCTTTCCAAAATAAGGAACAACTGCCTTTGGAATGATTATAGAACCATCTCTATCCTGGTGGTTTTCCATTATTGCAACTATCGCCCTTGGTGTTGCAATTGCAGTACTATTTAGAGTGTGAACATATTCTTTTCCTTCAGCTCCAACCTTTCCATATCTAATATTCAATCTTATGGCTTGGTAAGATGTGCAGTTGCTGCATGAGATCATTTCTCTGTAGGTATTCTGTGCAGGCATCCATGCCTCAAGATCATATTTCTTTGCAGCTACAATTCCAATCTCACCAGTACATATGTTGACTATTCTGTAAGGAACCTCAATCTTTTGGAATATCTCTTCAGCATTTCTTATTAACTCTTCATGAATATTCCAAGAATCCTCAGGTTTGCAAAAGACAAACTGTTCTATCTTGTTGAATTGATGCACTCTAAATATTCCTTTCGTGTCTTTTCCATGCGCCCCAGCTTCTTTTCTAAAACATGCACTAATTCCAACATACTTAAGCGGCAACCTTTCTTCTTCAATTATTTCATTCATATGCATTGCCGCTATTGGATGTTCAGAAGTAGAAATTAGATAGAGGTCTTCTCCTTCTATCTTGTAAAGAGCTTCCTCGAAAGTGCCAAGGTCAGTTACGCCTTCATAAGGCTTTCTCTTAAGCATGAAAGGCGGATAAATAGGAGTGAAGCCTTTCTTGACCATAAGGTCCATTACCATTCTTTGTAATGCCATATCTAAGAGCACAAGGTCATTCTTTAGATAATAAAATCTGGCTCCCGAAACCTCTGCAGCTTTTTCTATATTTGCTCCGTCTATAACTGGCAATAGATCAACATGGCTTTTTAATTCAAACCCATAGTCTTCTTTTGTTTTTGGCTTGCCCCATGTTCTTACAACCTGATTATCATTTTCATCTTTTCCAAAAGGAACAGACTCATGCAATATATTTGGAAGGCGCATCAAATAAAATCGTACCTTTTCTTGCAGCTCTTCCATTTTTGCTTCTGCTTGCTTTATTTTTTCAGGAATTTCAGATGCTTTTTTCTTATATTCTTCAGCTTTTGCTTTATCTCCTTTTTTCATTGCGTCTGCGATCTGTCTTGTTACTTGGTTTCTTTCAGATCTAAGTTTTTCAACCTCTGCAAGTAATTCCCTATATTGTTTATCTTTTTCTATCAGATCTTCAAGCCACTGGATCTTTTCTAGATCTTGTCTTTTTTCAAGATCTGCTCTTACAATTTCAGGATTCTTTCTTATAAGTTTGATATCTAGCATACATGACACCTTTATTCTTATTATTGTTAAAACACTCTCTAAATGTTATTAGAATCTAAGTTTTTTTAACCTTTGTGAGCTAAGACCCAATTACATGCTTGCGGTTTTTCTGTATTTTAATAAAGATAATTAATTAGTATTAATTTATTTTTAAATTGCTATATTCACTTCAATCATGGAAAAGATGTACTCATTTACTTTATTATCTATTTTTGCATCATTATTTCTAATGTAATGTCATCCATATAAAAATAAAATGGATTAAGTTAGCTTATTTTATAGTTTTTATCTCATTGTATGTTTTTATCAACAATACAAAAACTTTATATCTCTATTTTATCTAATAATCTTATGGTTCTAAAGATGAAAGAGACAGTTAAAAGTTTTGAGCAAAATAAGATAAACAAAAGCATCGAACAGCTTGAAAAATCAACACAATCTGCAATGAATTCTTTGAAAAATGTGCCTGGTCTTGTAATCATTTCTGAAAACGATTTATCTAAAATATTCTCAGAATTAAAAGAAAAGGCAAAGAAAATAAAGACAGAAGAAGACAAGAAAAAATTTTTTGAACATTATTCATTAGTTGCAAGTATGTGCCAATCCTACATAGAAGCAGCTAACGATTGGCAATCAATAAAGGAAGCAGGTTTGAAGGCCGTTTCTTTTTATTTAGGAGTGGATGAAAAATCTACAGAATCACCATCTTCCGCTATTATCTCTTCTGCTTTTATAGCTTTAGGAGTAGGTCAATTTAAAAAAATAAAAGATTTGAAAAATATCGCAAAGGCGGAAAAAATAAAAGAATTAGAAAAGACAGCTCCAAATACCGCGAGGGCTTTAATTAGGTTAGGGGAGAAGATAGACGAGTACGAGAAAAAAATTAATGGCCTAATAGCAAAAGAAAAAGAGTTTTTGATTTCTTTGGCAAAAGGTAGATTACGTTCAATCGGATTAAGAAGCGTAGCTGAGGTCAAGACTTTCTTTTCTGACCAGAATGTTATAAAAACTATGAAAGAAATGGATTCAAACTCAAGAAAGTCATTTATAATAAAGAATATCATAAATGAAGAAGACTTATTAATTAAAGAATCAGATCCAATTGAAATAAAAAGACAGAAAGAATTAGTAAGAAACCTATTGTTTCATTTGAAGACTTCGGAACATTTACCTTTAGGAAAACTATCATCTGAAAAATCAATCGAAATGAAAGAGATAATTTCAAATTATATAGTTAAAGGAGGAACAGAAATAGAAGCAAACAAAATTTTAAGTGAAATTTCAACAAGAATTCAATATGCTGGAAAGCAAATAGGAGAACTCTGGCTTAAATCAGATTTAAATGACGAGGTTTTTAGAGGAATTTCTCACGATTTTAGAGATTTATTTTCAACAATTTCAATGTTTAGGGAATTGCTATCCGCTCAAATTAAAAAACATGTCATGATCTAAGGTAAGCGATTAAAAATCTTGTTTTTCATTATAAAATATGGCAACAAAAAGTAAAAAATTCTCAGATAGGGGTTTTCAAACAGTCGGGGATAACAAGTTTATTATTTCTGTTGGTGGCTCTTTGATAGTCCCAGAAAAAATAGATACAAAATTCATTTCTTCTTTTAAGGAATTTATCACAAAGATGGCTTCAAATTCCTTCCGTTTTATTATTATTTGTGGCGGGGGTAAAACCGCAAGATTATACCAATCAGCTGCAAAAGAATTGGTAGAAGTTTCAAATGAGGATTTAGATTGGCTAGGAATTCATTCTACTAGATTAAACGCCCATTTAATGAAAACAGTTTTAGGAGATATATGTTATAAAAGAATTCTTAAGAATCCAACTGAAAAGGTAGATTTTGGTAGAAGTAAAGTTATTGTTGCTGCAGGTTGGAAGCCAGGCTTCTCAACAGATTATGATGCAGTTATATTTGCAAAGACATATGGGATAAAGAATATAATCAATCTGACCAACGTTGATTATGTTTATGACAAGAATCCAAAACAATTCAAAGACGCAAGACCATTTAAAGAGATAAGCTGGAAATACTACAGGAAGCTTGTCGGCGACAAATGGAGTCCAGGATTGAATGCTCCCTTTGATCCTGTTGCAGCAAAGGAAGCAGAAAAATTAGGATTAACTGTTTATATTTTGAACGGAAACAATATGAAAAATTTAGAAAATCTTTTAGAAGGAAAGGAATTTATTGGAACTACTATAAAATAAACAGCAAAATGATGGGATTTATAGTCATTCCACCTTTACGATCCTTACTCCTGCTTCCTTGAAAAGTTTGAATGCCTCCTTATCGGGATAATCTCCCTTGTATCTTACCTCTTTTATTCCTGCGTTTATTATCATCTTCGCGCATATCCTGCAAGGAGGAGTGTTAACATATAGAATCGAATTATTGGAAGATACGCCATGATATGCACATTGTATTATTGCATTCTGCTCTGCATGAACCGCTCTGCATATCTCATGTCTTGTTCCGCTCTCTATTTTTAACTTATCTCTTAAACATCCCTCTTCAAGGCAATCCGGCATCTTCTTTGGTGCTCCATTATATCCTGTAGAAAGTATTTGATTATCTTTGATGATTACCCTATCTTTCTTCTTCTGCAAGTAGCTCTAGTTGCAACATCATCGCATATTCTCATAAAGTATTCATCTAAGCTCGGTCTTTTCAACTTTTCAGATTTCTTTTCCATCTTATTACATTATAACATCAATTTAATTCCTTATATACCTTTACATCCCCCACTTAGAGTAATGTTTATATTATTATCAAATGTTAATATATTTAGAGAATATGGATATGGCTAGCTTAAGGAAAATAAATATAAATGCAAAAGAATTAGACGGAGTTTTAAACAATCTTGAGTTATCAAAGGATCAAAAAAATCAAATTAAAAAAAGTTTACAGGAATTAAGCAAAAATCTTAATCTTCAGCAAAGAGATGATCTTAATTCTTTGTTTCAGACTTATTATAAAAAATCAGATTCTAAGTTTATTTCCCATCTTAAGGAGGCAGTAAACAATGATTTTTCAAAAATCAAATCAGATCTTTCCGAATTTGCTAATTCTAATCTAACGAAGATAAAAGCGATTAATGCATTTGAAAAGAACATCAATCTCAATAAGTTTAATTCAGTCACTTCAGAGTTGACTATACAAGCTATAAATGAAATTAATTCTAGATTTTCTGATTTTATTTCTATACATATGAATGGAACGAATGTTTCTGCTTCTTTGAATGTTATTAATTTAATCAGATTATCCCCACAAGATGTTCAATCAAAAAAATTAGGGAAGGTTCCTGTAAGTTCTATTGTTAAGGTATTTGAAAATAACAATATAAACAAAATAAATGTAAATAAACAAATCATCGAAGGTTTTAGAAGCAAATCAATAATGGATCAATCAAGTGCATTAAATAAGGCACTTGGAGAAGAAGTAATCAATCCTGTAAAGGACGTTAATGATGCAGTAAATCTTATTGCTTCTTCCTTCTGTAAGTCGAGGCCTCGTGATGCAATTTCTGAGGAAGAGACATCAGGAAGAAGCTCAATTTTATTTACCAAAGGTCCAACTGCCTCTACAGGGATTATCGAAGCTTATAATTTTAATATGGGTTTAAAATACATGCCACTAAATGGAGCCGGTGTGCAATCATCTTTGTCAGGTTCTATCGTTAAATTCAATTTTTCAAAGCAAACTCACATACAGAAAGGTCTTGATTTAACAGCAAATTTCTCTATTGGTGCAGCATTTGTAAAGGGAGGTGCTTCTCTGGTTATCGGTGATTACAGCGAAAAATTATATTCTTTAGATAAGATTATTCCAGTTGCATCAGCAGAAGTAGGATTCAATTATAATTTCAACAAAGATGTTTTATTTAGATCTACTGTTTCTTTTGTTCCTGGTGTAAATACATCATTTGAAAATAATAAATTTAAATTTACACCTAAAGTGCAGAATAGTGTGTCTGCATCAATTTCAGTCAAAATATAAAAAAAAGAATAAAAATTAAAAAGAACAAATAGATGCATTGGTTTTAGTATTCTCCTCCGCCCATTCCACCTGTGCCTCCAGATCCTCCAGATGAAATTGGCTTTGGTTTTGCACTTATCATATCGCTAATTCTTAGCAACATTTCTGCAGCCTCACTTGCAGACATTATTGCCTGTTCCTTAACCTTTGCAGGTTCGATTACACCAAGTTTCTCCATGTTGTCTATTTTTCCATCATAGACATTAACTCCATATACGAGGCCATCCTTGTTATTGTGCTTTGACCTCAATGATACAAGTGTATCTATTGCATCCATTCCTGCACTCTCTGCAAGTGTTCTTGGAATTACTTCAAGTGCATCTGCAAATGCAAGTATTGCAAGCTGCTCCCTTCCTCCTATCTTATTTGCATATTCTCTGAGGTCCTTTGCCAACTCGATTTCTGTTGCTCCTCCACCAAATACATATTTTCCTTCCTCAATAGCAGAGGAAACTGCACCTATGGCATCTTTAATTGCCCTTTCTCCCTCGTTGACAACATGGTCTGTTGATGCTCTTACTAGTATTGTTACTGATTTAGGATCTTTGCACTTTTCAACAAATACCATTGCCTCTCCACCAATCTTTCTTTCCTCTATAAGTCCAGCATGTCCAAGATCTTTTGGTGAAAGGTCATTCAGGATTGTAACTATTCTTGCTCCTGTTGCTCTTGCAAGCTTCTCCATATCGCTTCTCTTTACTCTTCTTACTGCCACAATTCCTTTCTTTGCAAGATAGTGTTGTGCAACATCATCTATTCCTTTTTGACAGAATACAACGTTCGCTCCGCTCTTCTCTATTTTTTCAACCATTTCCTTAAGCATTTTTTCTTCTTGCTCAAGGAATGCAGTCAACTGAGAAGGATCAGTTATTTCGATCTTCGCATCTGTTTCAGTTTTCTCAATTTCTAGAGAGGTGTCAAGCAATGCGATTTTTGCATTCTCAACTTTCTTCGGCATTGCGGGATGCACTATCTCTTTATCAATTAAAACTCCATTTATAAGTGTGGTGTCATCAATTGACCCGCCTGCCTTTTTCTCTATTTTTATTAAATCTTGATCAATCACAAGTTTGCCATCCTTCTGTTCTGCAACTTGTGTAACTGCATCTACTACAATCTTTGCAAGGTGGTCTTTTGATTCACCCACTCCTACTGATTTTGATCCCATTGAAATAGAAGCTATATTGTAAAGTACTTTTGTATCTTTGATGGTTACTGGCTTTGATATCTCTTTTACTCTTGCTATTGCTCTTGTTGCAGCAAGCTTGTAACCTCTAAGTATTGTAGATGAATGAATATCTTTGTCAAGTAAATCTTCTGCCCCTTTAAGTAATTCACCAGCTAACACAACAGAGGTAGTGGTTCCATCACCAACTTCCTTATCTTGTGTTTTTGCAACCTCTACAAGAATCTTAGCTGCAGGATGGTCTGTATTCATTTCAGTCAAAATCGTTGCTCCGTCATTAGTTATTACGATGTCTCCGAGCTCCGATACCAGCATTACATCGCTTCCCCTAGGACCAAGTGTTTTCTTTACTATTTCTCCAACTGCTCTTCCAACTACAATCATAATTCTCTGTGCATCTCTTCCTACAGTTCTTGAACTTCCCTCTGGAAGTATCATATTTTGTGAATTCGCCATATTTTCACCCCTAAAATTAATTATATATTAAAACGACAATTGTTTTAACAAATAGAGCAATCCTATTAAATAAAATATAGATGTCTATATTTATAATATTTGTATAGAAAAATTTAAGAAGTTTAAATATCTATAATTCAACTTTATCTTTTTAATTTAAGTGCAAATTCAGTAACAGATTTGTATACTTCCTTTGCACCAAGCTTCTTTAAGACTGCTCTTTCAGTACTTCCTGACATGATTCCAATAGGAATGCAACCTGCAGCCTTTGCAGCAATTATATCAGCTTCGCTGTCCCCTAAGTAATATGTTTCACTTGGTTTTAATCCTAATTTCTTACATGCTTTTAGTATCATTTCAGGAGATGGCTTTGGCTGAGATGCATCTTCAGATGTAATCACAGTTTCAAAAATATTTATTACATCTCTGTCTTGCATCCATACTTGGTTGTATTCTCTTTTTGCATTAGTTACTACGCCTAATTTAAAACCAGAATCCTTAAGTAATTTAGCACCTTTTTTACCTGCTCTTACAGGAGGTATACGCCTAAAAACTTTAGGGTCAGTAAGAGTTTTATTGTATGCGTAATGCATTTTTTCGAAATCTTCTTTACTTATGGGGGTTTTTTTCATCAATTCTTTTACATATTCAACAGGATATTTTTTCCATAAAATTCGTGTTATATCTTCTCCATTTTTAGCGATTGCATAGAGAGCTTTTAAGAATTCATCTTGATGATTCAATTCAGCAAAACCCCTTAACTTCCATGTTGCGGCAGGGTAGGAATTCAATTTAAGTCCAACTGCCTCTAACGCTTTTTCGTATGCGTGATGAAATGCATTTTTGGAGTCCCTAATGACTCCTTCCATGTCAAGGAGGATTCCCTTCATGTGAACACTTTTTTGTTATTTTTCTTTATATTGTATATTCATAGGTTATTTATAAATGTTTTGTTTTACATTTTTGTTGAATTCTTTAATTATAAGGATCATCTTTATAATATTCAAGCATCAGTATAAAGGAAATAGATCAAAATTTACAACTAAAATAGTTAAAGTATATTCGTTTTATTCCTATTTATTTTTAAATTTTTATTCTTATTTTATTGCATGAAAATAATTTTTTTAGGTACTGGCGGTGGAAGAATAAATGTTACGTATAGATTTAGGTCCACATCTGGATTTCTAATTCAAGGTTCAAAACAGATT
This sequence comes from Candidatus Micrarchaeia archaeon, assembly GCA_038886535.1. GTDB lineage: Archaea > Micrarchaeota > Micrarchaeia > CABMEP01 > CABMEP01 > DTQF01. The sequence continues at coordinate 26,723 of JAVZXS010000003.1, forward strand.
TATGTAGACCCAGGTCCCGGGGTGATTCCTGATGCAAAAAAACACAAGATTAAACTTAACAAAATAGATGCAGTATTTGTTTCACATCCACATCTGGATCATGCAAACGACATGAACGTGTTAATTGAGGCTATGACATACGCAACATCAAAGAAAAGAGGTATTCTTTTCGGACCAGAAACCTTATTTAAAAAAGAGCTCGAATTCGGTGTTTCTCTTTCAAAGTATCATGCAAATCTTCTAGATGCGTATTACAAAATGAAACCAAACGAAAATATAGACTTAGGTTCCTTTTCAATAAAAGCAACAAAAGCAAAACACGATAACACAAAAGGAATCGGATTTGTTTTAGAAATGGATGGAAAAAGAATAGGATATACGGGAGATACAGAATATTTTGAAGGAATTTCTGACAGTTATAAAGATTTAGATCTTTTAATAATTAATGTTCTACGTGCGCAAGAAAAATGGGAAGGACATCTTGACAAGTATTCGTGTCTTTCACTTTTGAAAGAGACAAAGCCAAAGATTGCAATCCTTACAAGATTCGGAGGAGAATACCTAAAAACAAAAGCAGAAGATGTTGCAAAATGGCTTCAAAAAGAAAGCAAAGTCAAGGTAATCGCATCTTATGATGGGATGGAATTTGAGTTCTAACTTCCACTAAATATATCAAATTTTCTTTATTAAATTCAAAACCATTTTAAAATTTCATATCTATATCTTATATTATCTTTATGTAAGATGCGATTGGCAAAGTAATGAGCCATCTAGCCAATTTTAGTCGATCATTAGTTATCTTGAATGAATCTTTATGTATTATGTATGTTGTGGTTTTATGTCAATCCAATTAAACGAAGCAAAGATCAAAGAAAAAAATTGGGATAAAAAGTTCGAGCAAGAAATGTACGAAGAACTAAAAACAAGTCCAATCTATAAATTCCAAGAAAATTCAAACAAACCTTTATTCTCTATCGATACCCCTCCTCCTTATGTAAATACGCCTATTCATATTGGACAATTGACTACGTATGTCCTTATGGATATGTTTGCAAGATTCCATAGGATGATAGGCTATAATGTAATATTTCCATTGGGTTTAGATCGAAATGGTCTTCCAATAGAGATGGCTGCAGAAAAGAAGTTCAATGTAAAGTTGAATCAGATCGAAAGAGAAAAGTTTCTTGAGATGTGCAAATCAGTGCTTGAGGAATCCTCTACCACCTCAACCAATTCTTTCCTTAAAGCAGGAGTTTCCTTTTCTTCTTGGGAATTTGGAAATAAAATAGGAGACGCATATATGACAGATTCTCCAGAATATAGAGCTTTAACTCAAGGTACATTTATAGATATGTGGAATGCAGGTTTAATATATGAATCAGAAAGAACGAATAACTACTGTCCCGGATGTAGAACAACACTTGCAGACGCAGAAGTCGAGTATGTGGATCTTCCTACAAAATTTTATGATGTAGCATTTACAGTTAAAGAAACAGGAGAGGAGATTATAATTGCAACAACAAGACCAGAACTTCTTGGAAGTTGCGCAATGGTAATTTATAATCCAGAAGATGAAAGATACAATAAAAAACTTGAAGGAAAACATGCTATCGTTCCAATATTTAACAAGATAGTTCCAATAAAAGCACATCCACTTGCTAATCCAGAAAAAGGATCTGGACTAGTTATGATGTGTTCATTTGGAGATCTTGCAGATATTAGGTTCTTTAGAGAGATGAATTTAACTCCTATCTATTCAATAGGGCAAGACGGGAGAATGAATGAAAATGCAGGACCAGCTGCAGGACTTCCAGTTCTCAAGGGAAGAGAAAAAATTGTTTCTGTACTAAAAGAACAGAATAAGATAAGAGGCGAGAAACAGATAATGCACAGAACACCAATATGTGAAAGATCGAAAGATCCGATAGAATTTATTCCGATGAAGGAATTCTATGTTAGGCAATTAGATCAGAAAGAAAAAATGCTCGAAATGGCAAATAATATGAATTTCTTTTCAGAAGAGAGTAGAAAGATGATGGTGGATTGGATAAATAGCCTTTCAATAGATTGGCCAATAAGTAGAAGAAGATACTATGCTACTGAAGTTCCGTTGTGGTATTGCAAGAATTGCAATGAAGTAATAGTTCCACCAAAAGGAAAGTACTACAGACCTTGGAAAGAGAATCCTCCAATTGAGAAATGCCCGAAGTGTGGAAGTAAAGAGTTCATAGGAGAAACAAGAGTTTTTGATACATGGTTTGATTCTTCAATAACTCCTCTTTATATTTTAGGCTATGAACGTCATCCGGACTTCTTCAAGTCGCATAATCAATGTACATTAAGGCCACAAGGAAAGGAAATAATTAGAACGTGGCTTTATTACACTGTACTTAAGTGCTATCTTTTGACAGGAAAACAGATATTTAGGGATGTATGGATAAATTACCATATAGTGGATGAAAAAGGAAATAAGATGTCGAAATCTCTCGGAAACGTTATAGATCCACAAAAAATTCTCGAACAATTTGGCGCAGAGCCATTTAGATTATGGGCCGTATTCGAAGGAAACATAACAGAACAAGATTTCAGATGCTCAAATGAAAGGATACAGGGTGCTGGAAAGACTCTTAATAAATTGTGGAATATTGCAAAATACGTCTCAATGTTTCCGCAAGTTGAGAAGCCGAAGAATCTGTCACCACTTGATCAAGCTATTTTGAACGAGTTTTATTCTATTATTGAATATGCAAAAATAAGATTTAACAATTATGACTTTCACAATCCTGCAATAAGGATAAGGAATTTTATATGGGAAACTTTTGCATCTCACTACATAGAACTTTCAAAGAATCGTGCCTATAATAGTGAAGGAAAGTTTACTGAAGAAGAGCAATCATCAGCTATTTGGACATTGCATGAAATAATGTCAAATCTGTTGAAGCTTCTTGCACCTATAATACCATTTGCAACCTGGAAGATTTACAAAGAAATGTATGGAAAGAATGTTCATGCAGAAACATTTCCGATTTCTGGTGAGATAAAAGAGTTGGAATTCTCATTTGCTGAACTAGAAGAGATTGATAGCAAGATATGGAAGGCAAAGAAAGATAATGGGCTATCGCTAAAAGATCCAATCAAAGTATTGGAAATACCAGAGAAATTTAGAATTGTCGAGAATGACATAATTAATGCACACAAAGTAAGTGAATTGAGATACGGGGAATTTAATATTATTGTTGATAAAAAACAACAATAGATAAGTAACTAGATAATAGGTTCGCTTTTGTGAGTAGGTGTATAGAGGTATATAAGAATATTTAAAAACTTTAATCACATATATGTTATCATCATCGTTTTTTGATGAGATAATATAGCTCTTTAAATTATATTTTATATTAACATTGATTTATGTCGTTCTATTGAACGACACTATCAAGTGGGTATTATGGCAAGATTGCATACAAAGAAAAAAGGAAAGTCTGGTTCAAGGAAATTTACAGGCAGTTCCTTACAGCCTGAAATGAGTAAAGAAGAGATTGAAAAGATCGTAGTTGATCTTTATAGAGCAGGCAATGCACCTTCTCTTATTGGTCATATTCTGAGAGACCAATATGCAATAGGAAGTGTAAGGCAGGCTACTGGAAAATCAATTTTAGAGATAATTGAAACTGCTACTGGAAGAAAAGAATTTCCGGAGAATTTAGCAAATTTAATGAAAAAGGCAGTTAGATTAAGAGCACATCTTGAAAAACACAAGTCAGATCTTCATAACAAAATTAAGCTTAATTCAATAGAAACAAAGATTAGAAGACTTGGAAAGTATTATATCAGAAAGAAAGTTCTTCCAGCGGATTGGAAGTATGATCCTGCAGTTGCAGCGATTCAATTCAAATGATTCGTATTCATCATAGGATGAACGATTTTAATTGGTGATTATTTGGTAAAGAAAGTTGTTGATACTTGGAAAACAAAACAGTGGTATGAAGTGGTTGCACCACAGGTATTTGATTCAAAAGTAGTCGGAGAGATCATCTCTTCAGATCCGAAGCTTCTTAAGGATAGAGTTGTTAAGGTTGGGCTTGATGAACTTACTGGTGATTTTTCTCAAGCATATACTAATGTGAAGCTTAGGGTCGTTGATGTAAAAGGAAAGACTGCAATTACAAAGTTTATTGGTTCAGAGCAACTGCCAAGCTATATTAGGACATTTGTAAGAAGGAGAAAAACTATAATCGATGATGTAATAGATGTAAAGACTATGGATGGACAAAAATTTAGAATAAAGCCAATAGTATTTGCAGCGGGTAAAATCGCAAGAGGTGCAGAAGCAGAAATAAGAGTAAAATTAAGAGCTCTTCTTACTGAAAAGGCTTCACAGACAAACAGCGACGACCTGATTAGAGAGTTACTATTTAAGAAGTATGCTCAATCTCTAATTCCTGCAATAAAGAAGATAGCACCTATAAAAAGAATAGAAATAAGAAAGATTGAGCTCAAAGAAGTCTTTACTCAGTAAGTTGTAAATAACTATTTTTTATTTATTATACTTTTTTATTGTTTTTTATTGATTCAGTATTTCTTTTGCTCTCTTTTCAAATTCTTCTCTTAACTCCTTTCCTACAAAATGGCCCTTTCCATAGGCATCAACCTTTGCTGCTATCGCAAGCTTTGATGCCAAAGCCCTTGCCAGTTTTCCTCTTTTATTTTTAGGTGCAGAGTGTATTAAAGTATGTTGGAATATGATTCCATGTTTAGGTGGTTTTGTTTTTCTTCTTAGATGTTTAAACAATGCTTTCTCAGCACCTAGGACCTGAATAGTGCTTGCAGGTAGCTTTGCAAGTTTTTCAAGGCTTCCTACGTGAGAAATTAGCTTTGATGCTATCTTAGGACCACCTACTTCTACTAAATTTGGACATATCTCTCTAGCAAGCTGCTCTTCGTATTGTTGAAGCTGTAATTTTGTTTCTTCAAGCATTATTATTTGTTGGGCAAGTAGTTTTATCGCATCAAGATCTTTTTCTTCCAGTTCTGATCCCATTGTTTTTTCTAATGAATTTATTACTCCTTGTGCTTTTTCACCCAGTAGGCTTTGAATTGACTTTTTGGTTGAATTCATATCCTTTTTATTTATCTGTAAAACTAGATTCGAGTATTTTATTCTATCATCAATTTTTAATTCTGGAAAATAAACACCATACCATTCAGTTAGTCTCTCAAATAGAAGATTTGTTTGTTTTTCTATATCTGTAATTGCATTGTCAGCAAAGACAAGTAGATTGTCTTTTGATAGGTAAGATTTCTTTATTTTAGCCTTCATCTCCTCAAGAATCTTCATTCTTTTTTTGTCCATAATACCATCTCTTTCTAATATAATCTATACCTGGTTTTCTCTTAATATATATTAAAGATGCAATTTATTAATTTTACTTTATATTATATTTATTCATTGTTATTTTTCTATACATTTCGAAGTGAGAAAATGACATCTACTGAAGTAAGAGAAAAGATAATGCAGATCGCATTAAGAAGAGGGATTTTCTTTCCAGCAGCAGAGATATATTCACCAGTTGGAGGAATTTATGATTTAGGTCCAGTTGGAAGAGCTATTAAGGATAAGATAATTAAGCTTTGGCGTTCAATCTTTATAGAGAGGAATGGATTTCTTGAGATAGAGACATCTTTGATACTTCCAGAACCAGTTTTAAAAGCTTCAGGCCACTTAGATCATTTTAGCGATCCGGTCACAACATGTAAGCTTTGTGGCAATAAGTTCAGAGCAGATCATCTTCTTCAGGAAAACAATGTGAATGTAGAAGGAAAGTCAATAGATGAGATAAATCAGATTTTGAAGGTTGCGGATATCAAATGTCCAACGTGTGGAAAGAAAGGTTTTTCAGATGTAGAGTTCTTTAATCTCATGTTTAAGACAAACATCGGTCCTGTCGAGGGAACTCCTGGCTATTTAAGGCCTGAAACAGCGCAAGGAATCTACCTTGCATTCCCTCGTTTATTCAGGGTTTATGGAAAGCTTCCGCTTGCAATAGGACAGGTTGGGAAGTCATTCAGGAACGAAATATCTCCAAGGCAGGGGTTTGTTAGACTAAGAGAATTTACTCAGATGGAAGTGGAATATTTCTTTGATCCTTCAAATGCAAAGGTTAAGGAAATAGATAGAGTTCTTAATCGAAAAGTTCCTATTTTGACAAGAGAGAGCCAGGAAGAAGCAAGGAAAAATGGAACAGAACCAAAGGTTTCATTTCTTACTGTGAAAGAACTCATAGAAAGAAAAATAGCTCCTAATGAGCCAATGGCATTTTTCCTTGGTCTCGCTTCAGAATTCTATGAGAGATGCGGAATACCTGAAGGAAAGATAAGATTCAGACATCTTTTCATGGATGAAGTGCCCCATTATTCTGGAGGAAATTTTGATCCAGAGGTAGAAACTTCATATGGCCATATAGAAGTAGCAGGTATTGCATATAGAACAGATTATGATTTGAAATCGCATTCTCATCTTTCAGGCAAAGATCTGTCAGTAACTCTGCCAGATGGAAGAAAAATCATTCCGCATGTAGTGGAACCATCATTAGGAGTGGAGCGTCTTATCTGGGCTATTCTTGAGCATTCATATAGAGGAAAGGATGGTGTCCATGATTGGGAATGGTTTGATCTACCACCAGAGCTTTCGCCATATGATGTTGCAGTATTTCCACTCATGAAAAAAGATGGTCTTGCAGAGAAAGCAAATGAAGTCACTGCATTTCTCAGAGGAAAAGGTCTTTCTGTTCTTTATGATGAATCTGGAAGCATAGGAAAGAGGTATGCAAGAGCAGACGAGATAGGAATGAAATGGGCAGTTACAATAGATTATGATACACTTAAAGATGATACAGTTACAATAAGAGATAGAAATACTGCAAAGCAAGTAAGATTGAAAATAAGCGAAATTATGGATTTCATAAAAAATAATTCAAAGATTTTATGATAAGAAAAAGTTTATAAATAATAAATACATATATTACTATCAGAAATTTCAAAGACTTTTTTAAGATTGTTTTCTAACGTGCCAATCTTAAAGTCTTGTTTTTAACATTATTTGGTACGTTTATGTGCTGTATATAAATCTAAACATTGGCTTAATCAGATTAGACTAAAGTCCAAAGATTTAACAGCACATTCATAAAGGTGAAAAAATGTCAGAAGAAATTAAAGACAAAAAAGAAATAGATGAAATAAAAAATACAAGTGAGATGAAGGAAACAAAGGAAATTAGATCAAGAAATCCAAGATCTATGATCAAGGAAGATAAATTTGATCTAAAGGGAAAAAGAGTAATAGTTCCAGATACTTCAGTCATAATCGATGGGAGACTGAGCGAGATTCTTAAGGAAAAGAATATTCAGCAGATTAGAGTAGTTATACACAAGGCTTCAGTGGGTGAGCTCGAACACCAGGCAAATTCTGGAAAAGAAATAGGTTTCAGTGGACTTGCTGAGATAAAGCTTCTTAGGGAGTTTTCTCAATCAGGTCAGATTGAACTTGAATTCGGTGGGGAAAGAAGCACGGAACTTATGGTAAAGGCAGCAAAACTTGGAGAGGTTGATGCGGCAATAAGAGAACTTGCGAAACAACTCAATGCAATGCTCATCACTTCAGATAAAGTGCAATCTGAGGTTGCAAGAGCTGAAGGGATAGACGTAATATATCTTGAGCCAAGAAAATATCTGAGAGAACTTTCTTTTAAACAGTACTTAACTCCAGATACAATTTCTTTGCATTTCAAAGAGGACACAGTTCCTCTTGCAAAAAGAGGCAAGCCAGGCAATATTCAATTAGTTCAAGTGAGAAACGAACCCATAACTAAAGAAGAATTAGAGATAATGATAAAAGAAATAATTGATACAGCTAGATCTGATAGTAAATCATATTTTGAACTTGATGCAAAAGGAGCAGCAGTTATTCAGTTAAGAGAGTTTAGGATTGCAATAGCAAGACAGCCATTCTCTGATGGAATTGAAATAACAATAGTCAGACCTATTATGAAAGCATCATTTGATGATTACGCGCTTTCAGATAAATTAAGAAAAAGACTTCTTGAGAGAGCAGAAGGAATAATAATATGTGGTTCACCTGGAAGCGGTAAATCAACATTTGCAGCCGCATTGGCTGAGATGTATATGAAGAATAAAAAAATAGTTAAAACACTAGAATCTCCAAGAGATTTGCAAGTTCCAGATGAAGTTACGCAATATGCAGCATTAGATGGTAGTTTTGAGAAAACAGGAGACATTCTTCTTCTTGTAAGACCAGATTATAGTATATACGATGAAATGAGAAAGACAACAGACTTTAAAGTATTTGCAGATTTACGTCTTGCAGGTATTGGTATGGTGGGGGTAGTTCATGCAACAAGGCCGATCGAGGCAATTCAGAGATTTATAGGGAGAGTAGATTTAGGAATGATACCTCAGATTGTAGATACTGTAATCTTCATAAAAGACGGCAAAATCAAAAAAGTTCTTGAATTGAAGATGAAAGTTAAGATTCCATATGGGATGAGAGATAGGGATCTTGCAAGACCTGTAGTTCAAGTAAGCGATTTTGAAACTGGAAAGGTGGAATGGGAAATTTATAAATTTGGAGATGAAACAGTAAGTATACAAATAGAATCAGAAGATAAGTGGGAAAAACGTAATAGAAAGAGATAAAGAATAAGTAATCAAAAATAAAAGATAGAAAATTAAATAAAGAATAGAATGGATGTTTTATTAATCATCATTATATTTCATCTATGTTTATTTCTTCGTCTTTTCCATTTATCATTTTTCCAAATTCTCTTTCGATTTTTTCCAGTTCTTTTTTAGAAGGAATTTTCTCCTCATACATGTCATCTCTATCTTCTTTTTGATATTTCTTATTTTCTTTTATTTTATTTAAGCGAGCTTTAATCGAAGCTTTTTGCTTTTGAATCTTCTCCTTTATCTCTTTTATCTCTTCATCTTTTATATCATAAGTGTCTCTAGAAGATAAAAGTTCTGCTATTGGTTCGAGCAATCTTATAGAATACGAACCACCTAATGCTTTTTCAATAGCAGCCGCAACCCTTCTCGTAGTTGAGGGATGATTATTGTTTATTCTCATAACGTGGCAATTATGGATTATGCTAATCGCGATTTCTTTTTCTTCAAATTTATTCGCTAGATCTATAAAAGGTTTCAATTCGTAATAATCTTCATATACCTCTGATTTCGATAGTCTCATTATAGTTTCATTTAGTAAGTAAGTATTATTCATTTGTCTGGACTTTATTTTTTTTGCCTCTTTTTCTTCTTTTTCAAATATGTCATCAAACTCATCATCGTTTTTATAACTAAAATTTTGATTATAGTTTGCCATGTTTTTAAAACATCAATTAGGTATATATTTCTTTCGCTTTTTTTCCTTTTAGGTCTTCCATGAATAAGAGAATGAAAATATCTAGCATGTATAAAATATCTTTTTACCAAATGCAAATTATCAATAAGCAAACCCTTTAGGTCCAACTAATTCTTTTACTTATTCTTACTTAAAATAATCCAAAATCTTTTGCTGTTTTATCTTGGGTGTTTCGTTTTTTTGCTTTTTCTCCTTTTTGCTTTTTTCTTCATTTTTTTCATTGTTTTTTTGTTCGAGTTTCTTTTTTTCAATAATATCTTTTATTACTCTTTTCATTTTTCTTTCTTTTGCTACAGATACGTATCTGAATATTTCATCTCTTGTACCTTTAGCTATCAAAATTAGTATCTCACCTTCTTTAAGTCTTCCAACTCTCCCCCTTCTTTGAATCATTCTTATTTCACTGGGAACAGGTTCATAGAAAATTGCAGTATCTGCGGATGGAATATCAATTCCCTCTTCACCGATTGAGGAGGCAACGAGAACCTGGATCTTACCCTCTGCAAACTCAGCTATTGTTTCTTTTTGTTTTTTATGTGCCGCACTTCCTTCCTTTCCTTTTCCTAAGAATTCTTTTGCGCTTATCCCGTTCTCTTTTAATTTTTCAACTATATGGTGCACCTGGTCTCTATATTGGGCAAAGACAATTATCTTTTTTCCTTCCCTTTCCTTTATCAGCTCAATTATTTTAGCGATCTTTGGGTGTTCAACACTTTTAACCTTGTTTGCTGCCTGATTGAACCTCCAGTCAATTCTTTTTTTTCTTTCCTTAAGACGTTCTAAAAATTTAATGTATGCAGTAGGGCTTTCACTTTCGAGAAGTTCTACTCCATGAAATGCATTGTAAAAAATAGCAAAATGACCAAGAGCAGCCATGTATCTATTTTCTACTAAATTCTTATATACTTGTGAAAGCCTTCCACGTGGCGTCTTTCTTGATACTGTTATGTTCAATTCGTTTAGTGTCTTTGCCTTTTCATCCATCAATTCATTTAGTAAAGAAATCGCATCCTTTATTTCTTGAGGAAGTTCAACTTCTATCCATTTGATTTCTTTTTTAGGAATATATTTTTGCAAATCTTTATCTGTTTCTGTTCTTATTTCTACATTTTCAACTTTTAATGCTTCCATTATTTCTTTTATTCTTTCAATATTTCCTCCAGGTGAGGCAGTTAAACCAATTATTGTTTTGTTAGTATTCATTAAACTTTCCTTTTCAATCCTTTCCTGCTCAAAAAATGCATTCGTAACATAGGTGTATGCATAATTTCCTACTGCTCTATGGCACTCATCTACTATCAGGCAGGAAAAAGTAGATATTATTCCAGCAGGTTCATTTTCCATTGCCGTTTTTTCTATGTCATTTTTAACAGTTTGAGGAGTAGCAATAATTACATCATTCTCTTGATAAATTTGCAGTCTTTCTTTTCTGTTACTTTGTCCTGTTACTTGAGATATTTTATAATTAGAATCATAGAAAAATTCTTTCAACTTTTTTTCATGCTGATTGACAAGAGGTTTGGTCGGAGCAAGAAATAAGCATTTCTCTCCTCTTTTAAGAAAATGTTCAATTATAAGTGCTCCAATTACTGTTTTTCCAGTACCTGTAGGCAGTACAATAAGTGTATTCTTTTTTTCAATTGCACTTTTTGCTATTTTTTCTTGATATTCTCTAGGAATTATTTGCATGCTTTAAATCAGATATAAAAAAATATAAATTTAAAGGAACTTTATTTCTGGTAATTCTTAAATAATTAAATAAACAAAAATCACAGGAAATAAACATATCTTTTAAATATTTTTATACAAATATATATTACTTGTAATTAATTCTCTTCATTAAGCGAATCAGGTTCTGATTCTCTTGAAATGATGAAATGGTTGTATAAATTTTCAATAGAAGGTGTTTAATTGAAACTTCCTAATATATATGAAGGAAATTACAGTTTGCTTATCATATTTCCTCTTGCACTTATAATAGTAAGTTTATTTTTAATACCTAATTTAAGATACGGAATAGATCTTAAGGGAGGAATGCTGATAACAATTCAAACACAAGAACAGATAAGCAATCAACAGATAAAGGAAATTCTCTCACAGAACAATATTTATGACGCAGAGATAAGATTATATCAGACACCAAATGGGAATATTGCTGAGATTGAAATAGCTACAGACAGGAGAATAACAGAAATAGATGACAAGCTTATCGAGATGGAGTCACTTCTTAAGGATTCAAGCACGATCGAGAGCGAGCTTGCGAGATTGAGATCTGAACAACAAGCAACAGGGAAAGATCTTTCATCCAAGATAGCAGAGGATGAAGCAAAACTAAGTTCTTTATCAAGCAAAGCGAAAGAATTGCAATCTCAAATATTTTCACTATCAGAGGAATTAATGGGTAGGAAAGCTGTTACACAGCAGGAAAGTTCAGATGATATATCTAAAATAATGAAAGCATCAAATGCAGTATTTGCAGAGGCAAAGGTTGTTTACAAGGACAGATTAATTTCTGCTTTATCTTCTTCTATTAGTAATTCAGATATGAAATTAGAGGAAGTGAGTCCTGCATTAAGCAGACTTTTCGTAAGCAAGGTGCTCAACATCGCATTGATCTCTGCTCTATTGGCGATTGTGGTGGTATTTCTTATATTCAGAACATTCATTCCATCCTTTGCAGTTCTTATAGGAGCAACTTCTGATATTATCATGGCTTTAGGTGCTATGGCATTTTTCGGAATCCCATTAACCCTTGCTTCTTTCGTTACATTAATGACATTGGCAGCCCTTTCATTAGATACTGACATGATGCTTACAATCAAGACAGTTAAAAGAAGAGAAGGTACTCCGAGAGAAAGAGCATATGATGCATTCAGAACAGGGTTTGCGATGACTACAACAGTTATAGTGGCATTTGCAATATTGATGTTCTTAGGAATGTACACTCACATTCCAACTTATTACCAGATCGGTTCCGTAGCAGTTGCAGGTCTAATAGGAGATCTCATTGCTACCTGGTGCCTCAATTCAGTTTTGATACTTTGGTATTTGGAGGGCAAATATGAAAATCTCGCTCGCCTGGTTAAAAGATAAACGTGTAATATTCATAATGCTGCTCACAGCAGCTATGCTTTTGCTTCTCTATTTTAAGGGAGCTAATTTTGGATTAGAGTTTACAGGAGGAACAAGAATTCCAATCACTCTTGAAAAACCAGTTTCAAAGGCAACTATGGATGAGATTGTAAATACAATTAAACTCAGGGTAAGTAAATTCGGATTAAGCCAGGTTGTAGTTCGATCAGTTGGTGATCAGCAGGTTTATGTCGAGCTTCCAGCTTCTTCTGATCAAGCCTACATTCAACAGGTTAAGGATATTCTTAGTTCTGAAGGAAAGTTTGAAGCCATAATTGACGGAACAACTGCAATAACTGGAGAGCACATAATAAGCGGAAGCATTAGAGATATGCCGTCAGTGAGTGGAAATACTATAAGATGGGGAGTAGGATTTGTTGTCAACCAAGAAGGTGCTAAGAAATTTGCTAATGCCGCATATGGAAAAGCCAACTATCCTGTTTATCTGTTTCTAGATAAGGCAGAAGATTCAGTAATTGTTATGAGAGAAATCTATCTTGAAAATATCACTGTTCCAATAGAAGATGTTAAAAAGCAGCTTTCAACAGTTGCATCTTATGGACAAAATTCAGTAGTATTCGTGGATCCGAACGATGATATAGAGGCTCAAATTGCATTAATATTATCTCAAAATAAGACAAAGATAATTATTTCACAAGAAGAATCGGTTTTAATTTCTAAAATTGATAAATCGTATAAAGTTATTTCAAAACCCACTTCTGAATTCATTCCAGAAGTAATCAACATGGGGCTTGAAGGAATAACATTGAATCAATGGAGTGCGATCGGTCTTCTTTCAGCTCCAACGCTCAGTCCTGCACTTGCAACAGGACAGATCTCACAGCAGTTCAGTATAGAGGGAACTGCTAAAGGTGATACCTATCAAGAAAGGCAGGAATATGCAATTGCAGAGATGAAGAGAATAAAAAGTATTCTAAGCGGAGGTGCTCTCCCAGTTTCTATTGAATTGGGAAGTATAATATATGTGCCACCTTCTTTAGGTAACGAGTTTCTTAATTATAGTATCATAGGAATGATTGTAGCAGGAGTAATAGTTCTTCTCTTCATTGCTTTTAGGTACAGGCATCCTGAACATATTTTCCCTCTTGTTTTTGTTGCCACCACTCAAATGATAATATTGATTTCATTCATGGCAGCAGTTGGAACGCTTGACCTATCAACAATCGCAGGATTATTCGGAACATTAGGAACATCAGTTGACTACCAGATAGTTATAACTGATGAGATTTTAGGAAGAAGCGCGGGTGGAAGAGACGAAGCGAAAAGAAGGCTTGAAAAGGCAAAATACATCATAAGCAGAGATGTAGGAGTGCTTACTGTAGTTATGCTTCCTCTTATGTTTTCAAATATCGTTGAGATTATAGGATTTGCGACAGCAACACTCTTAGGTGCACTGCTTGGTCTTGCAATAACTACTTTAGTATATAACGCAGTTATTGAAAAAACATACGAAGAATAAAGATAAATTTTGAAGATGATAAGTTTAATAATTTTGTAACATATTAATTTCAATAAAAGATTAAGTCAAAACAAATAATTAAGACAAAGATATTTTCAATTAGGTGATATCATGATAGAAGAAGGCATGGTTTGCATTAAAAAAACAGGAAGAGATGCTGGAGAAAAATGTGTTGTAATCAATGTATTAGACAATCAATTTGTTGAGATTGTTTCAAAGAAAAGGAAACAGGCAAGAAAGGCAAACATACTGCATCTTTCACCCTTGGGTAAAAAAGTAAATCCAAAGTCAGAAGAAGAGATAAAGGCAGCCCTTAATGAGTAAGAAACAATCTGTCATTTTTATTTTTGCACTAATTTTTATTTCTTTTCATTCTTTATTTTAATTTAATACAATTGTTTAGTATTCTCTATTTGGTGCCAGTATGGACGAATTAGTTTATATAAAAAGAGATTTTAAGTCAAATCCAGCTTATGGCGTTCCACCTAGAAAGAGGACAATAGAACAGCTTTTGAATACAGGTTTTATAAATTTAGACAAGCCTAAAGGTCCAACCAGTCATCAAGCAGTTGCGCAGATAAGAAAAATCCTTGGTGTGAAAAAAGCAGGTCACACTGGAACACTCGATCCCGAGGTATCTGGAGTTCTTCCAATTCTGCTTGGTTCATCTGTTTATGCTGCATCGTATCTAAATAAGGATAAGGAGTATGTTGGTGTGATGCATCTGCATAAAAATGTAGAAGAACGAAAAATAAAAGATTCGTTTGAAAAGTTTAAAGGAGAGATAACACAACTTCCACCAGTAAAATCTGCAGTTGCAAGAAAACCAAGAAAGAGGAAAGTCTATGAATTAGAAATAATTGAAATAGATGGAAGGGACGTTCTCTTTCGCGCCAAAGTTGAGGCAGGCACTTATATAAGAAAGTTAATTCATGATATTGGTCAATATTTAGAAGTAGGGGCAAACATGACTGATTTAAGAAGAATTTCTGTTATGGATTTGACTGAGAATGATTCAGTAACTCTTCATGAGATTGCAGAGGCTTCATGGCTTTTTAAACATGAGAATGATGACAGACTTTTAAGAGAATATGTTCTACCAATAGAAGATGTATTGGATAAATTCGGGATTAAATTTATATGGGTTTCAGATTATGCCGTCGATCCATTATGTTCTGGCGCTCAACTTATGGAACCTGGAGTAGTCGCATTTAATCAAGGAATAAAAGAAGGAGAAACAGTAGCAATTATGACGCTTAAGGATGAACTTATAGGTTTTGCATCTTCTTTATATTCTTCAGAAGATTTGATAGAGATAGAAAACAAACAAGTTACAAAGACACTCAGAATAATTATGCCGAGAGGAATTTATCCTAAGTGGCAGAAAAAGTAGGTTCTAATAAACTGATCATTAAATCAGATCATAAGAGAAATATAAAAAGAAAAACTCAACTTTATATTATCAAAATATAAAAATTTTATCTTATAATTATATATTAAAATTTTAATGCGGAGATCGCATAACCTGGTAGTGCGCAAGCCTGGAAACATTTCATCAGGCAATATAATTGTATTTGCCAGGAAGCTTGTGGTCCGAAAGGGCCTTGTGGGTTCAAATCCCACTCTCCGCGCTTAAATACAAAATGTATGAAGTATCTATAGGAATAGGCCTATAGTAATATTTAAAAAGTTGTTTATGATAATATATTATACTTCTACATCTAACTTAAATGTAAGTATAGAAGATGCATAAGAACAGTCTTAGGCATCTCATTCTTATTACAGAATTAAATTTCAATGGTGCTTGTACTTAATAAGCGTTAAAAGGTATCATATTTAATCCGTATAAAGAGTGAATAGAATGGTAAAAGATAATCTTCAAAATCCAAAATCAACTCCGAAAGAATCGGAGGATTTTAGAGGGATAGTGCACATCCTTGGAAAGGATGTAAAAGGACAAATAATGCTTAGAGATGCACTTAGGCAGGTAAAAGGAGTAGGACAAAATCTGTCTAATGTTTTTGCAAATGTAATAGCAAAGGAAATGAACATTCCAAAGGATATTCAGATAGGAAAACTAAGTGAGGAACAGGTGGAAAAAATAGAAGATATGATAAAAAATCCAGCAAAGTATAAAGTGCCATCATACCTATATAACAGAAGAAAAGATCTTGAGTCAGGCAAGGATATTCATGTAGCTGGTCCAGATGTAGCATTTACAACAAGAAATGACATCGAAAGACATAAAACATTATACACTTGGAGAGGATACAGACATGCTTATGGACAGAAGGTAAGAGGTCAAGGAACAAGAACATCTGGAAGAAAAGGACTTACTGTAGGAGTTATAAGGTCAAAGGCAGTCCCAGGTGGGGCAGCCAAATCAGCTGAGTCTAAATCGGCTCAAGCAAAGAAGTAATTTATATTTAATTGGATTTGTTTATAGAAGTGATACTTATGGGAGATCCAAGAAAATTGAGAAAGAAATATGAAGTACCACAGCAGTTGTGGGATTCTGCAAGAATTGAAGAAGAAGGATCCATGGTTGAGGAATATGGATTGAAGAATATAAGAGAGGTATGGATTGCAAAATCATTGCTTAGAAAGATAAGAAATGAATACAAATCTTTACTTGCTCTTGGTGAGGCAGGAAACAAGCCAAAACAAGAGCTCCTTCAAAGAGTTATAAAGGCTGGCTACTGCAAACCAACTGCAGTTCCAGATGATATTCTTTCACTTACAACAAGAGATATACTTGAGAGAAGACTCCAAACTATAGTTGTAAGAAACGGTCTTGCAAAATCAATGAGGCAAGCAAGACAGTTGATAACTCATGGATACATTTCAGTTAATGGAAGGAAAGTAAGATCTCCAAGCTATCAAGTATCTGTTGATATGCAGTCTAAAGTTGGATATTACAAACCAATCAAATTAGATCTGACTGAAAAGGCTGAATTGAAGTCTCAAAAACCAGAGGCTAAATAATAATTATTTTTGTATAGGGTTGATGTTTATGGCAGAAGAATCAAAAGAAAAATTAGTTCTGAAAGAAAAAGAACAGGTTAAACCAATAGAAGAGGAAGAGAAAAAGACAGAGAAAGGTGAAGAAAAAGAAGAGAAAAAAGAAGGATTTAAGTTTAGAAAGCAGAAGGGAGGCGGAAGATTTAAGTCAAGGTCTGTTCTCCCATCTGGTCAAGGAAAGGTTGGAATTGCACATATTTATTCATCAAGAAACAATACGATTATTACAATAACTGATCTCAGTGGTGCAGAAATAATTGCAAGAGGAAGCGGTGGAATGGTTGTAGATGCAGATAGAGAGGAGGGCTCACCATTCGCTGCAATGAGAGCAACCGCAAAGGCTGCAGAAATCGCATTGAGAAAAGGAATAACAAGAATTCGAGTTAAGATTAGAGCTCCAGGAGGACACAATGAAAAGACACCTGGTCCAGGAGCACAGGCAGCAGTAAGAGCACTTGCACGTTCAGGTTTAAGAATAGAAAGAATTGAAGACGTCACACCTGTTCCAACAGATACAACAAAGAGACCAGGTGGAAGAAGAGGAAGAAGAGTATAAGCGATATGCATAATCATCCATACGCTTGTTTCAACTCTATCGAGAGGGATTGAATGAAAATCAATATTGAATTAAACAATCCGGATGAAATGATATTTACCTTAAGCGATGCACCAACATCCATTGCAAATCTTATAAGAAGATATTCAATTAATTCAGTACCTGTATTTGCAATTACAGAGGTTTCAATATACGAGAATAATTCATCTTTCTTTGATGAGTACATAACACATAGGCTTGGTTTGATTCCTCTTTCATCACCTCCAAAAGCAAAAGAAGGAGAAGAGGTAACTTTAATGTTGGATGTAACTGGCCCTGGCATGATATATGCAGAAAGTTTAAAATCAACAGACAAAAACGTAGTTCCAGTATATCCAAAAATGCCGATAATAAAGTTATTAGATGATCAAAATATAAGAATGGAGTGCAAGGCTGTTCTTGCACCAGGGAGAGTGCACGCAAGGCACCAGCCGGGAATAATTGCATATGAAAAAGACGGTAACAACTTTAAGTTCAAGATAGAATCATACGGTCAGATGACAGCTGAAATGATTCTCAAGAAGGCGCTTGCCAAAATAAAGGAGTCCGCAGAAAATGTGGAATCCTCTTTGGAGGAATGATAGGGCTTATGCCTCTGAGTTTATGTTAATCTGCAGGGGTGGCAGAGCCAGGTCAAATGCGCCAGCTTGAGGGGTTGGTGCCGTAGTGGCTGCGTGGGTTCAAATGAAACTTATTTAAGAAAGAAGTTTCATCAAGAAAATTCTTCGATGAGACTTCCTCAATAAGAAAGTTTCTGGAAATCCCACCCCCTGCATGATGATCTGAATGCGTTCGAAAAAAATGTTAAAAAAATAAACGATCCACATAATATTTATTAGGTGTTGATTATGATGAAAGGACCAGAGAGAATCGAAACAATAAGAGCGTTAAAATCTCTTTCAAAAGGAAAGGGAGCTTTATTTAAAGTATTATCAAAGTCTTTGAAGATGCCAAGAAGAAAAAAGATATGTGTTAATCTAAGCAAGATTTCAAGATATTCAAAACCAAATTCAGTAGTAGTTGTTCCAGGTAAAGTTCTTGCAGGTGGGGAACTGAAGCATAAGATTGATTTAGTTGCGCTGTCTTTCAGTGAGGTTGCTTCTAAGAAGATCAAGGCAAGCGGAAGTCAAATTCATGATTTTGACTGGCTTGTCAAAAGAGGAGCAAAGGATGTTATATTAATAAAGTAATAGATTTGTCTTCATAGATTATTGGGTGTTAAATATGATAATAAATGGCGAAGGAGCGATTCTTGGAAGAATGGCAGCTATCGCAGCAAAATCTGCATTAAAAGGTGAACAAGTTACGGTTGTTAATGCTGAAAAGATAATCATATCTGGAAATCCAAGACAGATTGTTGAGAAATATAAAGTAAGAAGAAGCCTTAAGAACAAAGCAGATCCAGAAAAATCTCCAAAGTGGCCAAGAAGGCCAGATATGCTTGTAAGAAGAATAATAAGAGGAATGCTTCCATATGATAAAGCAACTGGAAGACAAGCATATAAAAGAATAAGAGTTTATATGGGTGTTCCAGAAGAATTCGCATCAAAACTTGGAGAAGCAATCGAATTTAAGAGAAATCTTCCAAGGAATTATATTTCTATAGGTCAATTATCAAGAGAGTTGGGTTGGTATGGCAAAGCGTAAATCTACTAAAACCGCGGAAGCGGCTGATGTTGAAAAAATTGAATCTTCTGAAAAATTAGAGAAAGAGAATTTAGAGCAGAGTGAGGGAGAAAAAGAGTCAAAGCAAGATTCAAAAGTAAAGAAAAGAACTCCTAAAAAACAGATAGTGGTATCAGCAAGAAGAAAAATGGCAATTGCAAGATCTACGATAAAACCAGGTAAAGGAATAGTTAGAATAAATAAGATAAACTTAAATGCAATAGACAATCCTTACGTAAAGACCTTGATCTCAGAGCCGCTTAAGATTGCAAACGATTATATTTCACAAGTAGACATTGATGTTAATGTATATGGTGGGGGCCAGATGGGTCAAGCACAGGCAGTAAGATCTGCAATTGCTAAGGCTCTTGTTGCGTATACAAAAGATTCACAACTAAAGAAGGAAATGTTGGCGTATGATAGATTTATGCTTATAGACGATGTAAGACAGGTAGAACCTAAGAAATTCAAAGGAAGAAAAGCAAGAGCGAGATTCCAGAAATCATACAGATAATTAGATTATTTAGATTATTTTAAAATTTTCTTAGTGTATATTCAATATAATTAGATAAAAATTAGATAAAAATGCGAAGTTAATAAAAAAGAGGTAATAAAATGTTGCCACCAATAAGATGTTTCTCATGTGGGAAGCCAATAGGTCATTTATTTGAAGCCTACAAAGAAAAAACATCACAAGGTAAAGATACAGCAGCAGTTTTAGATGAACTTGGAGTAAAAAAATACTGCTGCAGAAGAATGTTTATTTCTTATGTTGATCTTAGTGATGAAGTCATACATTATAAAGGCCATTAAATTCAAAAAGTGATTAATTCAAAGGGTGATTATTAGTTTGAGATAAAATAATTATATATAGGATGGTCGCTTGAGAGCGGGGCTGTCTGCTAGCCTGGTTAGGCTTCCACCTTGGGGTGGTGGCGACCCGAGTTCAAGAACTTCAGGTTGAAAATGCCTGATGGTTGAACAAATCTCGGCGGCCCCATTATCTCAATGATGTTAATTAGTTTGAGATTATAATTAGAAGGTTGATCAAATGGTTGAAAATGAAAATCTTCAAGAAAAATATCTTGAAGCTGGCGTTCACATCGGAACCAGAGTGTCCAGCAAATGGATGAAGAAATTTGTATACAAATTTAGAAAAGATAAGCTTGTGATGCTTAATGTTGAGATGATAGACAGCAGGATAAAGAATATGGCTAAGCTTCTTAGCAAGTATGATATGTCTAAGGTAGCTGTAGTAGCATCTCGTGTTTATGCAGTTCCGGCTGCGAAAAAATTTGCAGAAATATTTGGTGCGAAATCATTTTTAGGAAGATTTATTCCAGGTACATTTACAAATCCTTCAAATGAAAATTTCTTTGAACCACAAGTAATATTTGTTTGTGATCCAAGAGTAGAAAAACAGGCTCTTATAGAAGGAACATTTACTGGCGCATTGAATGTAGGATTGGCAGATACAGATAATTCAATAAAGAATCTTGACTACTTTATTCCTTGTAATAACAAAGGAAAGAAATCAGTCCCATTTGTTTTCTATCTTCTTTCAAAAGAACTTATGAAGGCAAAGGGAATGATTAAGGACGATTCAGAATTCAAATACAAGCCAGAGGACTTTGAGCTTACCTCCTTCACAGCAGAAGAAAAGAAGGAAGTAGAAGAGTCTGAAAAAGAGGCCAAAAAAATAGAAGCAAAAGAAGAAGTAGAAGAGTAAGTATTCTTTTGTTTTCTTTATTCTCTTCTTTTCGTCTCTTTTATTCTCTTCTTATTCTCTTCCTTTTATAATTCATTTATCCTTTCATGCATTCATTCCTTAAAGAATTATCAATTATATATACACAGTAGTCTGTTGCCAGCTGCTCTCTTTTTATTGCCATGTAGATGCATTGATCTTTGTAATACCCATCATTCATTTTTATACAGTTATCAAATGAAACTTTACTTCCAGCTATAACTTGTAGATAACAATCAGAAACATCTTTTCTTGTTAAGCTTGATGTATTTAGTAGGATTTCACATTCAGATGGCATTGCGTTTGCTTTTGCCACATTTTGAACGCATACTTTTTTCAGCATTATTGTTTTTATTCTGTCACACCCATTCACATCTTTGCTTGTCATTGCATAATCCCAATAGCATGAATCTCTTTTTTGTTCTGTAGATATCTCTTTGCAGAAACTCATGTCTTCAGCTCTTACGACACATCTCTGATAGCAGTCATCTTTGTAATTTATTCCAGATATAACGTTACACCAAGAACATGAAGAAGTGTAAACAGAATAATATTGATAACAGTAATCTTTTATTTGGATATTCTCTATTGTTCCACATTGGACATTCTTAGAAATTATACTTTCACATGCTGTCTTTATGCCAAGATTTGATATCATTTCACATTTATTTTCTGAAAGACTAATGGAATAGTTTAGATAACATTCATCTTTTTGAAGTTGTGTGGTCATTTTTTCACATAAAGAAGCATTTTTCTTTGCTATTGCATTACATATATTAAGCATGTAACTGTCATTTAATTTCTTGCATTCTTCTACATAGTCTCTTAAAAGGCAATCATTCCTTAAAGTGGAATTTTGTATCATATTGCATGCAGAATCCCCAAATTTAACTGCTGCATTTCTAAAGCATAAGTCTCTTTCGCTCCCATTCAATTTATTACAATAGCTATAATTGTATTCGGAAAGCTTTGAGATGCACTCAACATAATATTTCTGATCAAACTCTTCTTTTAAGAGAATTTCACAATCCTCTATATCATTGTTATTGTATGCTCTTTCAATTATGCATTTTTCCTTACCAATAAGCAGATCTTCACATTTTTTCGGAATGGTTTGGTTTGTCTCGTTTCCAGGCAAAGTCTGATTCGTCTGGTTCAAATTTGTTTCATTCTTCTTTATAATCGGCCCAATTTCAACATTCTTCTCTATGCAACCATACAGGAAAATCAGCGAAAGCAAAGCAACAAGAAGCATAAATATTCCAACTCTCACCTTTTTACCATTTGTTTTTCTTTCCATTTTTTCCCTCTCAATTATTTTTAATATCAAATACTTTAATATTAAATCACATTCCCTCGTAACATTCTTCCCATCCTTCTTCTTCTGCCTGCTTCTTGAATTTGATTCCTATTAATTTATATGCAAGTTGTGCACATATGATGGATGGCATCTTGAATCCATTTATTGGTGCGTGTTCAGTTATATCCACCCCTATTATATTTCTTTTCTCTCCTATCTTCATCAATGGACTTACAACTTCATCCCAACTGAGTCCCCACGGCTCAGGCATTAATGTCGCAGGCATTAAGGAAGGGTCAAATGCATCTACATCTATACTTATGTAAACATTATCTTCTATTTCTTTCAGAAAGTCATTGAGCTCCTTCTGGTTGCTTATTCTGCAGTAAGCGTTAAGCTTTTCAGCTTCCTTGATTTCTTCACTTCCTATGCTTCTTGTTCCCAATAAGCTTACATTTATTTTATTTTCAACAAGCCTCTTTGTAACAGAAAGATTAGAGTTTTTATTTCCTTCAAATTCATCTTTCATATCTGTATGGGCATCAATGATTAGAACGCTGAACTCCTCATCTTTTTTCTTCATCTCTTCACTCGCAGCTTTTACTGTAGCTATAGAAATAGCTTGATCTCCCCCAAGTACTACTGGAAACTTTCCATCCTGGATTATCTTTTTAGTGTTCAAATATATAGAATTCAATCCAGCATCTCCTAAATAGATTCTTTCAGGAAGAGGATAAATTCTTGCTGCGCAGGGAGAGTAATTCAGTTGAAGGTCATAATCTTCCATGTTCCAGTTTTCAAGGATCTCCGAAGGTCCAAGAAGTGTTTGTTCAGAAATAGATGTTGAAGCGAAAGGTGCAGGAAATATTACTGCTCTTGCTTCTTCATAAGTGACATCCAGTCCCATGAAGTTTACTTTAGGCAATATTGATTTTTCCTTCCTATCTGCCATAATCTAGTTTATAAGCTTTAGTTTAAAAAGTTTAGTTTTTATGTCTTTCGTATTATGTTATGCGCTTTTTTATTTTCTGAATGCCCCAGCTACAAGCAATGGAAATGCAATTGTTGCATCGCAGAATACCTTAACACTTTTTGTACCTGGTTTTATTTTTCCCCAAGACACGGCCTCATCAGGTCTTGCACCACTGTCTGACCCACCCTCTTCAATTTCTGTATTTATATAAATAGTATAATCAGCTCCGTTTCTATATAAATTTGCATTCATTATATGATGTTTTATTATCCCACCACCTAGAACGATTACACCTGTTTTCTTTGCATCTAAAACCATGTTAACAAGTTTATTCATGTCTGCAGCTATGTCAATTCTGAAGTCAGCATTTTTCTTATCACTTTCTCTAAAGAAGTAGACCATATCTCCTATAGATCCATCTGTTAATGCTGGGCAGAATGTTGGGATATTATTTCTTGAAGCCCAGTAATAAATTGATTTTTCATCCTGAACTTTAAGTCCTAATTTATGAATAAATTCAGAAGGAGTATGAATACGTCCTGTGCTTCTTTGTTCATCAAGCAGCTCTTTCAAGAATGGATGCATCATCTTTTCAAATTCAATGTATCTATTATTTGGGACAAAAACATTTCCTATTCTATTAATTCCTTTTTTCCTTAATTCAGCACCGTCAGCTCTAAAATCCCCAACATAAAAATTGCCAAACGTTTTCAAAATGTCTTCTTCCACTCCACCTGTGGTTGTAACCAAAGCCTTAACCATTTTATGCTTTACAAGATATCTTATGACATCCCTTATACCGGAACTTACCATATTTGAATTATAGGCTAAAAAAATGTCTGCATTCTCTCTTCTCATTTCTTTAGCTATTTCTATGGCCTTGCCAAGGTGAGATGCTTGCATTCCTATATTGTAATATGAATTTATCAATTCACTTACTTCATCATTGATTTCAAATTTATCAAAATCATAACCCTTAATAATAGGCAAATCATTAGGTTCTTCTGATTCTTTGTAATTTGCATCGTGCGCCTTTTTTATCTTATCTTTTGAAACCATTTTCTTCACCTAACTTTATTAAATCACATGTAAGAATATTAAATCTTGCTGTTCTAATATATTTATGGAAATTCCAGAATCAAAACTTATAAAATCAGAAATTATTCTGCGAGATATGGATTTGAATGATGAAGTAAAAATGACAAGAAAATCTTTAGTAAGATGGTTAGCTTTATCTTTAGGAATAATATCAAAAAATGAGTCAAGACAGTCAGTTTTAAATGTTCTTGAGGCGCTTCTTTATTATCATCTTAAAGAGAAGAAAGAACCGAACTATCAAGATCTAGTTGAATATTTTTCAAAGAATAACATTCAAATGAATGAAAAAACAATAAGATATCACTTAACACAGCTTAGAAAGATGGGAATACTTGAAGACAATCGAGGCACATATCGTTTTTCAGGATTTCAATATGATGATCTTTCTTCAGCTCTAGAAACAACATATCAAAAAAGAGCATATATGGCATTCTTTAACATAAAGCAATCGTTAAATATCCTTCAAAAAATGTACGAAGAACAGAAATAATTGTATTTAATTATTTGCTTGATTTAGTCATTGTATTTTTACTCTCTTGATCTTTCAGATAAATTAAACTGCTTAGTAGGTGATAAAATGTTAATTGTAGATCTTGAAACTACTGGCGTCAATCCTAAAAAAAATTCAATAATCAGCATAGGAGCAATAGATTTTCTTCATCCTGAAAGGACATTTTATGAAGAATGTAGGCCATGGAACGGAGCAGAAATAGATGATGATGCTTTAGCTATTAATGGTTTTACTAAGGATCAGATTCTTGATGAAAACAGAAAAACTCTTTATGAGGCAATGAACAACTTTCTTAAATGGATTAGCGAATCAGAAAATCAAACACTCGGTGGTCATAACTTTGGATTTGATTGGGCTTTCTTAAAAGAAACAGCTGAAATTTACAATCTTTCCTGGAAGCCGCATAGAAGAATTGTAGATCTTCATTCAGTATGCTACACCCATTATCTTAAGAGAGGCATTATTCCTCCGCTTAAAGACAACAGAACTGATCTGAGTTTCAACAAGGTTCTTAACTATGTTGGCCTTCCTGACGAGCCAATTCCGCACAATGCATTATTCGGTGCAAAGGCAGCTGCTGAGGCATTCTCACGTCTTCTCTATGGGAAGTCTCTTCTTGATGAATTTCATAAATATCCAATTCCAGATTACCTTAAAATTTAGTAAATTTATAATATTCTACTATCATCTTGATTAAAGGATTCAAATTATATCGGGAGATATCGGAAGTAAACAAATAGGTAATAATATAGGTAAGAAGCACAATATATCTTACATTTTTGCAAACTATAATTTTCAAAAATGTTGAAAATTTGCAAATTAAAATCAAAGAATTTATATATTTAACTATTAATAACATTTTATGTTGAAAGATACGATATTAGCACTAAACCCACATTGGGAAGAGAATTTCTTTTATAGCTATCCATTGAAGCGTAAAGTTTTTACGAAAATTCTTAATTCTCTTTCTCATCCTCTAATGCCTACTTTGATAGGTCCAAGAAGAGTTGGAAAAACAGTTTTAATGAAACAGACAATAAACCATCTTATCTCTGAAGGATATTTGAGAAAGAATATTCTTTTCTTTAGTTTCGATGAGGAGGTAAAAGAACCATTAGAAATAATTAATGCATGGGAAGAGATGATCGCAAAGAAAGTAAGAGGATCAAATTTCTTTGTCTTTTTCGATGAAATTCAAAAACTTGAAAACTGGGCATCAAAAATAAAACTACTTTATGACAATTTAGGAATAAAAATTTTCTTAAGCGGCTCTGCATCATTAGAAGTAAGAAAAGGATCAGAAAGTCTGGCTGGTAGGACAGTAGACATATTTGTAAATCCGATCTCGTTCGATGAATATCTTCTTCTTTCAGGAAAGAAGCATTCAGAAATAGATGAAGAAGAGTGGAAAAGTTACGTTATGTACATGCATAAACAACTACCAGAACTTGCTCTTTATCCATCAATTGACAGCAAAGAATACATCACAAGTATCGTGAAAAAAGTAATTTTTGAGGATGTCAAAAAATATTACAGAATAGAAGAATCAGAAACAATTGAAGGAATATTCAAATTTATATGTAGAGATCCAGGACAAATTATTATAATATCCGATCTTGCTAAGGATTTCGGAATAAGCAGAATAACTGCATCTAACTATCTTCATGCATTAGAAAAGAGTTTTCTATTAAGAAAGCTATACAATTTCTCAAAGAATGCGAGAAAGATAGAGGTAAAGGCAAAGAAATACTATCCATTTTATACATCACTTGCAGATTATGTTGAATTAACAGACTTTTCGAAGCTTGCAGAAATCGAGGTAGCTTGGAAAACCCAAGCAGATTTCTTTTGGAATGACAGAGGAAAAGAGATTGATTTTATAAAATTAAAAGATAAAGATTTAACAGCAATTGAGGTAAAAACAAGAAATATGATCGATAAGAAAGACATCAAATGGCTTGTAGAAAATAGAATAGGTGCAAAAAGAAGAATCGTGATTACTGGCTTTGACTCTAAATACAACCTTGCTAAAGAAGATAAAGAAGAGATTAAAGACATAGAGTTTTTAAGACTTCATAAATTAGAATCAACATTTCAATCAGATTAAAAACTTCAATCATCTTAAAGCAATTCAAATACCTTAATAAATTATTGATAAATTATTGAATCACTATTGAATCAGTTTAAAAGAAGCGTTTAAAACTTACATTTTTGCAAACTATGATTTTCAAAAATGTTGAAAATTTGCAATATGGGATCCTATTCATCTAATATAACTAAGCGGTAGTTTTAAGAGAAAAATCATAGAGTATGTAGCTATCATAATAGTTATGGAAATAAAAAGTATGAACATTATAAAATCCTAAAGTTAAATTAAAATCTCCAAAATCGTATCTAAAATCCTTTATTCATTTAGGGATTCCTCCAAGTAAAAAATCCTATTTTTTCTTTACAGGATTTCTACAAAGCTATACAAAACAATATTTTTATATTACAACACTGTTTTTTCTAAGGTGATAATCTGATAGTAATAGATGTAGAAACAACAGGTCTCGATCCTAAGAAAAATTCTATAATTAGTATAGGCGTAGTTGATTTCTCTAATCCTAAGAGGCAATTTTATCGAGAATGCAGGCCATGGGAAGGAGCAATCATAGATGAAGCTGCATTGAATGTAAATGGATTTAAAAAAGATTCTTTGTTTAATCCAAATAAACCTTCACTTAAAGAAGCGATAAGCGAGTTTTTTTCATGGTTTCTTAAGTCTGAAAATCAAACTCTTGCAGGACATAACTTTGGTTCATTCGATTCAAAATTTATTCAAGCAGCTATTGAAATATATGATTTAAGTTTCAGGATACAAAGTAGATCTGTAGATCTCCATTATATTTGCTATGCAGATCATTTAAGAAAAGGAATTCCTCTTCCTTTAAACAAAAATAGAACGAACATAAATTCTGATTATGCCTTCAAGTATGTTGGACTTCCAGAAGAGCCGCACCCCCATATTGCAATCACAGGAGCAAAATTTATAGCTGAATCATTCTCAAGATTGATATATGGAAAGATTTTATTAGATGAATTTAGAAAATATAAAATTCCATCCCATCTAAAACAAAAATAATCATAGGAAATCATGTTTAATAAGTATTAAATAGATGTTTTTCTATTTTTTAATATTGCACTTATTAGTTTAATTCTGGATTGTGGAAATATGTCACATTTGATAATTAAAAAATTCGGTTCTCTTACAGAAATACAGAAGCAAGCAATTCCTTTAGTGCAACAAGGAAAGAACGTTTTAATAATAGCTCCAACCGGATCTGGAAAAACAGAGACTGCAGCTGTACCAATAATGGAAAAGATAAAAGAAGCTAATCTTAAAGGGATTGCAGCTATCTATATCACTCCTCTTCGTGCTTTAAATAGAGATATGCTTAAAAGACTGACAGAATGGGCAAAAGAAATAGGAATAACTATTGCAGTAAGGCATGGAGATACAGGAACTTCTGAAAGATCCTTACAGGCTAGATCACCTCCACAGTTTCTTATTACAACCCCTGAAACCCTTCAAGCTATTCTACCTGCAAAGAAAATAGGTGAGCATCTTAGAAATGTAAAATATGTAATTGTAGATGAACTTCATGAGCTTGCAGATAGCAAAAGAGGAGCTCAGCTTTCAATAGGTCTAGAAAGATTAGCAGAGAAAGCAGGTGAATTTCAAAGGATTGGAATAAGTGCTACAGTTTCAGATCCAATAAAGTTGTCTCAATTTTTGTGCGGATTCCGTTCATGTGAAATAGTTGATTTAAAATATCTAAAGTCAATGAAATTTGAGATTTCTTACCCTCAACCAGTAATTCAGCATGAAAAAGAAGCAAACGAGCTTCAGATTGATTCAGCTGCCGTTGCAAGATTAAAGGAAATTCAAAAAATTATACAGCATCAACGCACTCTTATATTTGTAAATACTCGCTCAATTGCTGAGATTCTCGGTTCTAGGTTGATGAAGTTAGATCCAAAGATAGCAGTTCACCACGGTTCTCTATCAAAAGAAGTAAGAATTCAATTAGAGGATGATTTCAAAAACGGGAAACTTCATGCTCTTGTTGCTACTTCTTCATTGGAGCTTGGAATAGATATAGGAGATATTTCACACGTAATTCAATATATGTCACCTAGACAGGTTTCAAGACTTGTTCAGAGGGTAGGAAGAAGCGGACATACTATAAAAGGAACTTCAAGAGGAACAATTATATGTGCAGATCCAGATGATGTATTTGAGGCCCATGCACTACTAAAATTAATAGAAGAAGGTCAGTTAGAAGAACAGCAGATCTGCGAAAATGCATTAGATGTTCTTGCACATCAGATTGCAGGCATATTGATTGAAAGAGATAAGGAAGTAAGTACAGAGGAGGTTTATAGCATAATAAAGAGAGCCTATCCATATTCAACACTTCATCCAGAGAAGTTTTTATCTGTAATTAATTTTATGGAAGACAAAAGACTTTTGAAAAAGAACGGAAACATGCTACAGAGAATGTCTTCTACACGTTTATACTACTATGAGCATCTCTCTACAATTCCATCTGTTGAAAAATTCCTTGTAAAGGATGCAGCAACAAACAAGATAATATCCACTCTTGATGAGGATTTTGTTTCTTTCTTTGAAACAAACGAGCTTTTCATAACTAAAGGGGTTCCATGGAGGATATTGGACATTGATAATGAGAGGAGAATTGTAGTGGTGGAGGCAGCAGATGATATAAGCGCAGCTATTCCAGATTGGGAAGGTGAAGAGATACCAACAAGCTATGAAGTTGCACAGACAGTTGGAAAATTAAGAACCAGCGTCAAGGAGCTTCTAAAGGAATCAGAAGATATAAATAAAGCAGCAAAAGAAACAGGAATAGAAGTAGAAGCTATAAAGGATTTAATTGATTCACCAGAATTTAGAGAAGTGATGCCAACAAATAAAAACATTCTTATAGAATGTTGGAATGATGTTGCTGTAATACATGTCTTAGGAGGCCTTAATGCAAACAGAACATTAGCTGCAGTGCTTGCAGAGAGATTATCAAAAGAATATGGTTCGTCAATAAAAACGCTTGTGGATGCGTATAGAATAGCATTGGTTCTTCCAAGGAAGGCAGAGTCAAATGTAGTAAAGGATCAGCTTTTAGCCATAGCCAGATCGGATATAAAATCAGATTTGGAATCCCATCTTTCTAAGCATAAGCTTTTTAGATTCAAATTCATCCACATAGGTAAGATGTTTAATTTGTTCCGTGAAACCCCCAGGATTTCAGATCGTTTCATCCAGGCCTTTGTAGGAACACCAGTTTATGAAGAGACACTTAGGGATGTTTATTCTTCTTATTATGATCTGAAGAATGCACAAAAAATACTTGATGGAATTGCAAAGAAAGAGATTTCTGTCCACTCAGTGCAGGTGAAGAAACTCTCTCCAGTTGCAACACGTGCACTTATAAGGAATCATGGGTCAGAGCTTATTGCATCAATAGAGCCAACATCAGAGATAATAAAGGCATTTAAAGCTAAGTTGCTTGGCAAGTCAGTTGTTTTATATTGCATGCATTGCGGAAAGGATTGGATTTCATTTATTGGAACATTGCAGGAAAAGGTAAAATGCCCAAAGTGCGGAAGCAGTGTTGTTACAATAGTGCCTAATTTCGTCTCTGTAGAGGATATTAGAAAACTATTAAAGAAAAAGAGGCTTAATTCAGAGGAAAAAAGCTGGAGAGAAAAACTTGAAAGATCAGCCGCCATAATAAGTGCCTCAGGAAGGAATGGTGTGATTACACTTTCTACATATGGAATAGGCCCAACTAAGGCATCCTTCATTCTTAGCAGGCCATATAAGACTGAAGATGAGTTTTATGCAGCCCTCCTTGAAGCACAGAAGACATTTATAAGAACAAAGAGATTCTGGGAGTTTCATTAAACAACTGTATCAATGGGCAAACCAAATTCTAAGTGTTTGACAAACCAAAAAATAAGATTTATTTTCTCTACTTATATCTGGGTGGCACTACTTTAGAAAGAATATTGCAAAATAGAAAAAAAAAAGGAAAAATATCTAATTATAATAAAGAAAAATCACATTTTTCTTTTCATTTATTAATTATAATTAATTATTAAGGTTTTTTATGTTAATTCTCTCTTTTTGCTTTTAAGCTATTAGGGTCTTTGATATAATAATCTTTTAAGTTCTGCCTATTGGAAATGATATCATCCTATAAGAGTAGTCGTAAGGATTTTATATAGAGTTTATTCTAATAATTTAATAGGATTTATTTAGAACTACTCAAAGATTTTTTAAATATTAGGAAAAAAGGAAAAATTCGAATTCTTACTTTCTCTCTAATATACCTATAGTTCACTTTTAGTCGTCTGAAAATGTAACTGAAACAGATGCTCCGATATCCACTTTGATTCAAAGTGGCACTTAATAGTAATTAACAATAATATTTATTAAAGTTGATTGCTTACATCTATTTATGTCATTTGACAAAGGTCTTTCAAAGAGAGTACCAGAGCTTATCTTTCGGCTTCAGTTCGGAGACTCTTATGCTGCAACACAGCTCAGCCTTATTGCAGAATCAAAACCTCTTATTCTTGATATGTTAAGGAGCAAAGATCCGATTATCAATAAACTTCCTCCAATAATTATTTCAATCAATCCAAAAAATAGACAATGGATGAAAAGGATAGCAATAGAAGGAGGAATGGCTGCAGACAAACCGTTGGAACAGAAGAAAGAAAAGGCATTGGAACAGTATGTTTATGAAATCATTAAAAAATGGAAATCAAATAAGAAACCTATTGAGGAAAGTATAAAAAAGGACGTTGAGGGTAATCTCCTTTCAAAGCAAGAGCTAAATGAAATAATTCGCACAATACCAAAAGAAGAAATTGAGCGCATTAAGAAAGATCTGATGGAATTAAAGGTAGAGCTTTCAAATAAGAATATTGCAGCATATTATTATCATGAGAGAGAAATAAGAACATCCTGGCTTGTTAATACAACCTATGGCATTCTCACAAGAAATGAAGTAAGGGCATCAATCCCATCGGAAGAGACTGAAAAGGAAATAAAAAAGATAATTGAATCATGTATACGTGAAAACAAGACACTCCATCTAATAGGATTCTGGGGAGGATATAAAGAAAGTAAGGATGGTAATCCAGATCTTGCTGATGAAAAGGCGTTGGATAGAATTAAAAGTCAAGTAGAACGCTTAAGATCACTTGGACTTAAAGTGGATGCAACACTTTTTCTTGCTGATTTACATGCGATATCTCCATTAATGGGAAGATCTTTAGAATTGAAGAGTTCTAGTACAATTTATCTTGCCAAAATCAAACAGATGTGTAATGAGAGAGATATCAACTACAAAAGTATAGCTGAAAGTTTTTATGGATTTTCAGTTTCTAACTATGCCTCTACCAAGGAAAGCGGAAAGGAAATTAGCTATGAATATGAATTTAAAGAAGAAGTTATAAGGCGTGCTAAGGAGTTTTGGAAGAATGCAGACGAAGAAACAAAGGCTACAATTCTAAAAGCTGCAGAAAAGCATACTTTTACAGAAATGGAAAAAGAGGAAGCTGCACTGGGATATATAGGACACAGACTTTTTGAAAAAGAATGGCTTGAAACATTGGAGGACAGTATTATTATTTCTTATGGTAGTCCACGCTTAGCGCCTCTTCTTCCAACAAATACCCTCTTTTGGTATTCAGTAGGCAATCTTTCTAATCCACCATGGTACATGGAAATGAGTGAAATTTAAAAAAAGATAAAAAGAATTCAAGCGCTTATAGTTCTTCGATATTATCATTCATTTCTTACCTTATCTTTATAGATATTTAATATTATTGCAGTTTACATGCTATTTTTCAACTGTTATTTAAATGGAATTTCTATTCCTATTCTGTGTAGATAGATTGGTGTTGCATCTCCATCTGAAACAAGTGCAGGATTATAGTTAAATTTCAAATTTCCAATTTGTTTTGAGACGTTTATTTCACCAGTTATCCATTTTGCTTTTCTAATGTCTGCAATATTCCATTCACCAGAACAACTAACAGCAATATCTAAAGGTAATTTGAATTTAACAAGATATTCGATTGTTCGTTTATCTCTGATTAAATTTCTTCCATCATACCAAATTGGAAGCATAGCTATGTTCAGTGACACCCCTTTTGTAGGTTGAATTGTAGTATTAATACCTATTCCTAATTGACTAAAAATTTCATTATACTGCATTATATTTGTTCTTATTCCAATAACATTTTTATAAATATTTTTAATTAGAGTGTTTTTTCCAATATAACCTTTCTCTTCATTAAATAGCTTGAGAATAGTAGATCCTTTGATTTCTAATGGAAGATCATAATTCCCTGCAATTTTAATATAAGACGCTATTTTTGTATTTTCATGTTGGCCACTTGATACTAAACTAAGGTTCACATTTCCTTGACTGTTAAGTCTAGAAGGTGGAAGTAACATAGTTGCAAACATAGCTAATGCTATTGCAGTCTTTTTAGTGTTTTTTATTATTTTATACACCTTTGAGACACACATTCTCCTCTCCACATTTTTTTCCATTTATATCACCTCACTGTTATAACAATTCTTTATTATTTATTATTAATTGCATTAAAATTTGTAAAAAATAGTAAAAAAATGATAATCTTATAAATATTTTCAAATAAATATAGGTATGGCACAAAATGTTAAGGGTACACTCAAAGAGGAAGCTAGAGAAGCAGAATCTCAAGAGGCTAGGAATATTAAAAAGCTGAATAAAATAGGAAAAAGAATCTTATTCGAGCTTGACAGAGATTCCTCTCAAACACTTAATGAAATTGGGAAAAAAATAAGAAAGAGTCCACAGTATGTTGAATATTGGATCAATAAGTTGAGGAAGGAGGGTTATATTAAGGAGTTTTTAACTATCATTGATTATAAGAAATTAGGATATAACTATTATACCTTTTATATTTCACTAAGAATGATAAGTCCTAAGAAGTTGCAGAAACTTTTTGATTATTTTTATCGTGATTCATCAATTACTTTGTTATATAGTTGTTATGGTAGATGGGATTTAATTATTGGATTTCTTGCTAAAGATCCATTGGAAGTTGGTGAGAAAATTAAAGATGTCAAAACTAAGTTTAGTGATACGATCGGGAATTTAAGGGTTGAAACACATGTTGGATCTTTATTTTTAGGTCGAAGACATTTGCTAGAAGGATTGGAAGAGTCTGAATTAGAAAAGTTTTCTTCTTATCCTATCACGTCAGCTCCTGCGTCAGAAAAGCGTGAAATCATAGAATTTGACAAAAAAGATCTTCAACTTCTCTCTGTTTTGAAGAACAATGCAAGAACTTCTACAATTGAACTTGCAGAGAAATCCCACCTAACCCCAGATATGGTGAGATACAGATTGAAGAAATTAAGAGAAAAGAAAGTAATATTGAGATATACAATTCTTCCAGATTATGAAAAGATAGATTGGAAACTTTATCGTGTTCTTATTAAGCTAAGAAGAACTACTCCAATGCGTGAGAGAGAATTATTTAAATTTTTTGAAAATCAACCTCAAATCATTAGATATACTAAGGAGTTTGGAACATATGATGTTGCAATAGATGTTGAGATTTATGGAAATGCTGATCTGAATAAATTAATTCGTGAAATGAAAGCAAATTTTTATGATATTATTTCAGATTTGGATGTACTCCAAGTTGAAAGGGCAGAGAAATCATATTACTTCCTTTCTGTCTAGTTTTTAGCTGTAAATCTATATCAATTTATCTTAAATTGGAAGCAAATAAAAAAGAATCTAAATTAATTCGATAAGATATAAATTTATAAATAAAAAATAAAAGAAAAACTTAGCTGCATCCGCTTGTTGCGCCGCAATTAAGGCACTTGTAGCATGCACCATTTCTTACCATTATTGCCCCGCAGTAAGAGCAAGCTGGTGCATCTTCTGAGTTTTGGAATGCAACCTTACTGTTTTTCTTTTCAGTTGCAATAGCAACGGCAGGAGCCGCAACCGGTTTTGTTTCAACTAACTTCTCAGCAGCTCTTGCAGCATCGCTGCTTATTGTCTGCGTTGAATTCCCAGGTGGGGAACCTATTGCACTGTTTTCAGCAGGCACCTGATTTACAGCTTCTACTGTTTCAGGAATCTCTTCCTCTTTCATATAGGAGGTTATAGGACCTTCGGCTTCAAGATTTAATCCAACCTCTATCTGCTCCTCCCTGCTTAGGAATTTCAAAGCCATCCATCTGAATATGTAATCCATTAATGATTTAGCAAATCTTATGTTTGGATGAGAGGTGTATCCAGATGGTTCGAATCTCATGTGGACGAATTTCTTAACCAAGGTCTTCAAAGGAACTCCATACTGGAGAGCAATTGATATGGATGTTGCAAAAGCATCCATCAATCCAGAGATGGTACTTCCTTCCTTGGACATGGTGATGAATATCTCTCCAGGTTGCCCATTTTCATACAGTCCCACAGTTATATATCCTTCATGCCCAGATATACTGAACTTATGGGTAATTGATCTCCTCTCGTCAGGAAGTTTTCTCCTGGTGGGTCGGTTTACCACCACTTCCTTCACAACTTCTTTTACAACCTCTTTAACTTCAACCTTGGCCGCCTCGATCTTATCTACCTCCTTCACCTCTTTGGTGAGCGTGATAGGCTGGACTCCTTTTGACCCATCTCTATATATTGCAATTGCCTTGAGTCCAAGCTCCCATGAAGTCATATATGCATTATAGATGTCTTCCACTGTTGATTCCTTAGGCATATTAACCGTTTTCGAAATAGCACCCGATATAAATGGCTGGACAGCAGCCATCATTTTGATATGGCCAAGGTAATGAATGAATCGTTTGCCATTTGCAGGCTTGAATGCGCAATCGAATACAGGTAGATGCTCTTCCTTCAGGTGTGGTGCACCTTCTATAGTTTCTTTATCATCTATGTATTGCATTATTTCATTTATCTGTTGTTCTGTGTATCCTAATCTCTTAAGTGCGATAGGAACCGTTGAGTTTACTATCTTCATCATTCCCCCGCCAACTAGCCATTTGTATTTAATTAATGCAATATCCGGTTCTATTCCTGTTGTATCACAATCCATCAGGAATCCTATCGTGCCTGTAGGTGCAAGGGCAGATATCTGTGCATTTCTATATCCATACATAGAACCAGATGCAAACGCATGTCTCCATGCTTCAATCGCAGCGTTCCTTAAATAGTGAGGTGCTTTATCACTTATGGATTCAGCTTGATCAAGATGCATCTTTATTACTTCTAACATTGATTCCTTGTTCATTTCGTATTTGTTGAATGACCCCATTCTCTTTGCAAGCATAGCTGATATATAATAGCCATAACCTGTCATCAACGCACTTACTGCAGCTGCATATGCTCTTCCTTCATCACTATCATATGGAAGTCCGCATGCCATAAGCAGAGCCCCCAGATTTGCATAGCCCAAACCAAGAGGTCTAAAGTCGATAGAATTCCTTTCAATTTCAGGTGTAGGATAGGCTGCATTACCTACTATGATTTCTTGTGCAGTTATCATTATTGCAACTGTATGCTTGAATTTTTCAGTGTCAAATCTTCCGGTTTCTGGATCAAGATATTTCAGTAGATTTATTGATGCCAAGTTGCATGCAGAGTTGTCAAGAAACATATATTCGCTGCATGGATTGGATGCATTTATCCTACCGCTTGCCTTGCAGGTATGCCACTTGTTGATAGTAGTATCAAATTGTATGCCCGGATCTCCACATTCCCATGTTGCTTCTGCAATCTCTTTCATTATAGTTCGTGCATCTAATTTTTCACATTCTTTTCCAGTTGTCACATATTTTGTTGAGTATTCTTTTCCTTCTTTTACTGCTTGCATGAATTCATCTGTTACTCGTACAGAATTATTAGCGTTCTGGAAAAAGATATTAGAATATACTTCTCCATCAAGAGAACCATCATAACCCAACTTTATTAGATCTTTTGCCTTTCTTTCCTCCTTTGCCTTGCACCAGATAAATTCTCTTATGTCTGGATGATCTACATTTAATATAACCATCTTAGCAGCTCTTCTTGTCTTTCCTCCAGATTTTATTACTCCTGCAAATGCATCATATCCTTTCATAAACGATACAGGGCCAGATGCCTTTCCACCACTCGACAAATGTTCTTTTGATGATCTAAGCACAGAGAGATTAACTCCAGCACCAGATCCATACTTAAACAACATTCCTTCAGTTACTGCGAGCTGGAGGATAGATCTCATGTCGTCCTCTACAGAATTGATAAAACACGCCGACCCCTGAGGTCTCTTCTCAACCCCGAAATTAAACCACACAGGACTGTTAAATGCTGCGTATTGATTTACAAGTATGTATGTTAATTCATCACTAAATATTTTTGCCTCATCAGCAGAAGCAAAATATCCATCCTTCTTTCCCCATTCTGTTATTGTTCTTACCACTCTGTCTACCATCTGTTTAACGCTTGTCTCTCTTTCAGGAGTGCCCAATTTTCCTCTAAAGTATTTAGAAGCAGCGATATTGGTTGCAGATTGAGACCACGTAGCTGGAACCTCTACATCTTTTTGTTCGAATATTTTCTTTCCATTCGCATCCATGATTACTGAATCTCTTTTCTCCCACATTATCATGTCATATGGATGTACTCCTTCTTTAGTGAAAACCCTTTGTATCTTATATTCTGGAAGCTCTATATCTTTCTTTGCCATCATTACACCCCATCTTTTCATTTTTAGTGATTTATACCATCTGCCCAACTATATTTCTTATAATTTAAATGTTGATTACTAGAATACCACCTTATTCAACTTTTAATTTTTTGAACACATTATATAGTGGTATTTTACTTTTTAATAATCAACATTTAGTGATTGAAATTTCTTACTTTTGTTTATTTATAAATCTTTGCTTTCACGTCGAAATTTACGCAATGTATCTTTTAAAAATTCTGCATTTTTTGTCCATTTATTTGTTTAAATGATAAAATAAGCAATTTAAACAAAAAAATAAGTTCATTTATATATTATAAAATTTTTTTAAACTAAGATATTTAATTATTTTATTTTGTTGCACTATTAATTCTATTTTTTAAGACGAAGTGTAATTCTTAATGAATCCAGATCTTTAATATTCATATCTATAAATAGTAGATTATTTACTTTTTCCTTTTAGAATTTTTATTTCATTAAGGACATCATCGATTGTCTTAAATTCTTTATATACCGCTGCAAATCTAATGTATGCAATGTCGTCGAGCTTTCTAAGTCTTTTTAGGACCATTTCACCGATGTGTTTACTTTCAACCTCTTCAGATTGCTTTGTTCTAAGTTCTCTTTCAATATCCTCTACAAGTTCTACGATCTTATTATAGCTTACAGGCCTTTTGCCTACGGATTTTATTATACTATTTATTAGTTTTTGTTTATCAAATTTTTCTCTTTTTCCGTCTCTTTTTATTACAACTATTATGCTCTCTTCAGGTCTTTCATACGTTGTGAATCTTTTTTTGCATGAAGGACATTCTCTTCTTCTTCGTATCACAGTACCTTCATCCGTATCTCTAGAATCTACTACATCAGTATCTTTATATCCACAAAATGGACATTTCATGTGCTTCTTTCTCATGCTAATTTTAAAAAACTTCTGAATTGCAAATTTTTACTTCTTTAAAATATGTACTTCTAACAAAAATAGATAAAAAGGAAACATTTATATATGGGTTTAATGTCTAATAATTATGACAAATTATAAACTTCCAAACAATAGAATAAAAATTATAGACCCAGACAAGACAGAACATCACCTAAATTTAAAACGTATACTTTCCGATGAGAATTATAAAACCGATAAAATCAAAAGAATACTGAAAAGAGCAGCGGTTGCTACTGCAATAGGGATGTCTCTTCTTTTAGTTTCCAAATCTTTAAAAGCTGAAGAAGTTTCAACTAATTTAGTTTCTGTCGACCAAGTATCTGTCTCCTCAGAATCTACCAGTAACTTTGATAGGAATTCAAGCAATCCATTAAACTCTACAGTAAATAAAATAGTGGATAAAAGCAAAGAGATTATGAATAACGCAATGAATGTCCTATCTAAAAAAGAAACAACCACCCAAATACAGAAAGATGCACTGGATTGTAAATTAGGCGATAATTCAAAGAAATATGCTATGAATGAAATTTCCAAGTGTCTTTCATCAGAAAAAAAAGACGATGTAACTAATGCGATTACGGAATTGTTAAACAAAGACATTGTTCTTAGCAAAGAAGTAAGAAACAAGATTACTAACTTGGTTTTACATGCAGACGAATTCGATTACAGTAGGATTATGGAAGTTATAAAGATGCATAAGATAGTCGAAGCAGTTCCATCTATAATAAAAAGATTGGAATCTGTTTCAAACGGCTCCGATCCAATGTTTAATGATTCAATTCCCGCACTTGGAGTATTCGCAGTTAAGGGGGATTGGAATGCGATTAATACTCTCATGTCAATTCTCAAGAATAATCCAGACGAAGATGTTAAGTCTTTGGCCGCAGCTTGTTTAATACATGTAGACAAGAATGTAATGCCAGAAATTATTCAGTTTTACAATTCCATAAGCGAAGAAAAAAGAATTGATCTTATAAGAGAAATGCAGATATTTCGTGCATTTGACATCGAAATGAATGGCATTATTTATAACAAAAATGCCGTATTTTCTAGAATAGAACAACTTTTAAAATTCGAAGAAAGCAGAATTGTGGGCGAAGAGTTAAAAACTGCAAAACCTTTAATCTTTGAAAATTTCTGAAGTAAAAATAAGAAATTAAAAAAGATTTAAAGAATTAAAACTTAAAAATTAGTACCAAAGATCGCCGTATCTTTTCTCTTCTTTCTTTTTAGTCTCCGCAGTTATAGCTCTTAACGCCTCTCCTTCCTTAAGGCCGGTAAAAATCGCGATTACCTCTATTCTTCCAAGATATGATTGGTCCATTCTTGCTCCATATATGACATTAGCATATGGGTCAACTTCAGATGTTATCATTTCTCCTACTGTATTTGCGTCACCCAATGTCATATCTGGTCCACCAGTTATATGGAGAAGAACTCCCTTTGCTCCTTTAGGATCCACATCTAATAATCTGTGATCAAGGGTGTTCTTTACTACCTCTTCAACCTTGCTGATTCCCTTTCCTTCTCCTACTGCAATCATAGATATTCCACCACCAGTCATTATGGTAGTTAGATCAGCAAAGTCAAGATTAATAAGAGAAGGATTAAGAAGTGTTTCGCTTATTCCTCTTACTGCTCTTGCAGTTATTTCATCTGCAATCATAAACGTTTGCTCAATCGGTAAATTTGGAACATAATCAAGTAACTTTTGATTGTCTATTATAACAAGCGTATCACTTACTTTCTTTAGATTTTCAATTCCTTCCTTTGCTTTTTGCAATCTTGCTCTTTCAATTCTGAAAGGATAAGTTACAATAGAAACAACTAATGCACCATTTTTCTTTGCAATATCTGCAACTACTGGTGCAGCACCTGTACCTGTACCTCCTCCCATACCTGCTACCAGGAAAACAAGATCAAAATCAGATAATGCAGCCTCTATATCTGGTTTGCTTGCCTCTGCAGCTTTTTGTGCTATTTCTGGATATCCTCCAGCACCAAGACCTCTTGTTATAGATTGACCGATTAATATCTTCTTTGCCGGTGGTTTTATTGTATCAAGGTGTATTCTATCAGTATTTATTGCTATAAGTTCAGGTCCTTTCAATCCATAATCAATCAGCCTTTTTATGGTGTTGCAACCCCCACCACCAACTCCAACTATTGCAATTTTCACTCCGGATGTAGAATACTCTTTTACCATTTGATCACGCTCACACTATATTTCTGCCTCTTAGAAATATACATTTTTGAAATATATATTTTAAAATTAAAATGTATTATGTGTTATTGATTTGTTAATTTTATAAATATTCTTTTTCTTTTGTTTTACTGAATTTAATAATGTTTAAAATGATCATTATTAATTTACTTATAATTTTAGTTGGTTAATTGATTCTCTTATTTCGTTTATTGGATTTAATTTATCCTTCATTTTCTTATAAATTGTCAGTTTTCTTTTATCAAACGAATTCATTATCTCAGGTAGGAATCTAAGGTATTCAGCTTCAAAAATTTTTTCTTCTATTCCATATCCGATTCCCATTTCTTCTATGAATCTGACATGGTTGCTTCTTTCTGAATAACTTTTATCATAGATTGCAATCACCGGTTTTCCATAGCTTAATGCCTCTGTAATTGTAGTATGGCCACCATGGCATATTACTATTTTGCATGATTCATAATATGGCTTAACATTTCCAACTTCAGAGCTGTAAATTGCATTATTTCCTAAGTATTTTTTTAGCTTCTTATCTATCATCTCATTTGTAGTTATTACAAGGCAATCATTGTTGTGTTTGATTTGCTTTACATTTTCTAAAAGAGGTCCTATTATTTTGATGTTTTCATTTTCCATTAGATTATATTTTGCAACAGTAAATGGAGGAGGAAAATCCGGAATAAGTATCTTTTCTGGATAGGATAGAATTAATTGATTTAGCTCATTTGCTATCGGTCGTTGTATTCCGTTAACACCAACAAGAGAAGAAGTATCATTTGTAATCATTATCGTTTTCTTCCCTGCAATCTTGGCAAGTATTAAACCTATCGGAGATCCGTCAACTATTACGAAATCTACCTCTTGAAATCTTTTTATTATATCTGAAGTAATGGATGGATTGAAAAATCGCATTATCTGTCGCAGGTTTGCAACTATTTTTGTCTTTCCTTTTGTTTCTATTTTGTAAGGGGAAGGAATTTCAATAAACTCTTTTTTTCTCATCTTGAGGTATTCGGCCCCCATTCCGAATGTCATTATAGGTATGTCTAGAGATTCGGATATTATAAAATCTCTTGCAACATGTCCATATCCATTTCCTTCGCTGAAAATCATCCCTTTCATAATTTAGATATTAAGGGAAACTTTTTATTTATTCACAATAATCATTTATCAAAAATTATTTTCGTGATTTTGTGAGAGCATTTATTGCAGTTGAAATTCCAAACGAAATTAAAGAGAGGCTAATTCAACTTCAGGAAGAGATTAGGAGTAGATTTAAGAAAGAGGTAAAGATGGTTGAACCCGAGAATCTCCATTTTACACTTAGGTTTTTCCCTGAGATAGATGAAAATGCAGCTGAAAAGATAAAAGGCATAATTAAAAATATAGAATTCGATGCTTTTGAAATTAAATGCAGAGGCTTAGGGGTTTTTCCAAATGAAAACTACATAAGGGTGGTTTGGGTAGGTGGGGATAGCAATGGAAAGTTAGAGGAGATAGAAAAAATGCTATCAGAAAGATTGGCAGCAATCGGATTCAAAAAAGAAAAAGATGAAAAATTTGTAGCTCACTTAACTTTAGCGAGGGTAAAACAGAAGATAAAATTTAAAGAATTTCTTGAAAAATACAAAGAACAGGATTTTGGAAGCTTTACAATCAATAAAGATATGATAAAGTTAAAGAAAAGCCAGCTTACTCCAAAAGGACCTATTTATAGCGATCTGTAATTTTAATTTATATTTAATCCAGTACTCCCGCTATTTAATCATATTTTATAAATTTAATTAACAAATCTATCATACTTTATCTTATATTACTCCTAAAGGTGAGTGCATGCCAATACAAATAGCAAAATTCATAGTGAAAGAGAAATTTAATCAGACTTCAGATGTAGTTACATTGAGATTAAGTCCTATTGAACCATTTAATATGGATTTCAAACCAGGTCAATTTGTAAATCTATACATACAAAGAGAAAATGAACCATTGCTTGCAAGGCCTTACTCCATAGCATCTTCTCCAACTAATAAAGAATATCTTGAGCTTACAATAAAGATAGTAGAAGGAGGGAGATTTACTCCAAGGGTGGCTTCTCTAAAGGTGGGGGATGTTGTAAAAATAGGAGGACCATTTGGAAAATTCTTTTTCTTGGATGAGGAAAAAATGAAGGACGTTGTTTTAATTGGAGGTGGGTGTGGTATAACCCCTTTCATATCTATGATAAGATATGTAGCAGAAAAGAATCTTCCTATAAATATAACATATTTTTATTCTGCAAGAACTATGGATTCTATATTATATAAAGATGAATTAGAGTCGATATCAAAGCTACATAAAAACATACGGGTTGTATTTACTTGCACAAGAGAACAGTCAGACAAATGGAAAGGTGAAAAAGGAAGAATTAGCTTGGAAATGATAAAGAAATATGTAGACATAGCCGATAAAGACAAATATTTTATGCTGTGCGGCCCACCTGAAATGATCCGTTCTCTAGTGGAACAATTAAGATCA
Organism: Candidatus Micrarchaeia archaeon; assembly: GCA_038886535.1. GTDB lineage: Archaea > Micrarchaeota > Micrarchaeia > CABMEP01 > CABMEP01 > DTQF01. The sequence goes on from JAVZXS010000003.1 coordinate 70,186, forward strand.
GCAGGAATAGAAGAAGAAAGAATCATCCACGAAAGCTGGAGTGCATGAGAGAATCATAAAAGATAAATTAAGTTAAAGCAGTAGTGGTTATTTCAAATCTTACTGTTTTTTCCTTATTTTCTTCCTTTAAATCTTCTAAAAGAGAAGAGAATCCTTCAAGCGAAACATACTTTTTATCTCCTTTTTTGACAATTATCCCTTCAACTTTTGGATCTATTACATCGCTTTTAGCTTTTATAAGCAAACCTGTTTTTTCTGTAATCTTTCCAGTCGGAGTCTCATGTATCAAGCTTCCCATAATTTTTGCAAAGCTTATGTTCATAGTAGGTATAACTTTCACAAGTATGGCATATCCAGGCACATCTGTAATTATAACATCAGTTCTTTCATCTGGTATGTTATTCTTTGTAAACCCTGTCCTGTCCTTGACCATTGATTCAAATTTTGTTTTGATTTCTTCATAATCTTGTTTAATAGATTTTGCCATTAAGTATATTCTTGCACTTCCGCTTATACTTGGATCGTTAGTCCTGCTGATATCCAACGCAAAGCTTGGTGTCTTTAAAACTTCTTCAGCAAAATCATTTTCGTCATATTCTATTTTCTGCGTCACTCCTTCCTTTCCTATCTTTACAGATTCAATAGTTGATTTTATCTTTTCTATCATCAAATCAAGAGATACAAAAGGAATCCCATCTATGAGGGTAAGATCCTTTATTCTTCCTATTCTTTTGTGTTCATTAATAAGATGTTTTGTATATTCAACAATGTGCTCATATGCTAGTGCATACTGAGGCCTTTTTGTAGTTGGAGCAGACAAAACATTGAATTTTATTCCATCTATCTTTATTGTTTTCTTCGTTTCCTTTTCTGGCGGATTCGTGTCGCTATATCCGCTCATTCGTTTTAAAGCTGATTCAAATGGCTCGATTGCAAATTCTTCAAGAAGTGGAATTATTGAATGGATAGCTCTTTGATATATGCGTATGCTTTCAGAATTAATATCAACTATTGGCTTAGGCCTGTCAATAGAAATAATTAGGTTTCCCATATAAATAGTGAAACATTTCTTATTTATATTCTTTTCTATTTCCTTTATTCAATAGCTTTTAATTTCTTTTTATTTAATGTTTATTTATGAGAGCGGCCATATATGCAAGAGTTTCTACTGATGACAAGGGGCAGGACGTGGAGAACCAGCTTATCCAGCTTAGAGACTACTGCAAAGCTAAGGGATATCAGATTTATAAGGAATACACGGAGTACATTACAGGAACTGGAAAGAAAAGAAGGCCTGTATTCGAAGAGATGATGGAAGATGCAAGAAAGAGAAGGTTTGATGTCTTGTTGGTATGGTCTTATGACAGATTCAGTAGAGCAGGCCTAAAAGACATTCATTACATCAATGACCTTAATGAGTGGGGAGTGAAATTCGTTTCATATCAGGAAAGCTTTCTTGACACCACCACAGAAATGGGAGAGCTTCTTCTTCCAATTTTCGCTTGGATAGCAAAACAGGAAGCCAAAAAGATAAGTGAAAGAACAAAGGCAGGATTGCAAAGAGCGAAAAATGAAGGCAAAAATCTAGGTAGACCTAAAGTTCAGATAAATTATGACATAATTATGAAGTTAAGAAACGAAGGAAAGTCTCTTTCTGAGATAGCAGAGCAGCTTCAATGTTCAAAAGAGACCGTTAGAAGAAGGCTGATGGAGCTTTCAAAATTAGATAACTCTATTTCTAGTACTCAATCTTTCGAAAAAGAGAATTCAGCTTCATCAAGTGAAACTAGCAGAATAGATACAAATATTACAATGGGTTCTATCCAAGAAAATGAGATTCAGATGAAAGAAAACCAAAATTCATAACAGTAAGTTGTTCAAGGTGTGTTTATTGACAGGAAAATTGAAGAATAATGCAGGATTGGAAAAAAGTGAGCAATCTTATCAGTATTCTCTTCCTTTCTGGAAAATGGAAAGCGAAAATGTAATCAAACATTTCAATTCCTCAATAAATGGACTATCTGATTCTGAATCAAGAGATCGACTTATTAAATTCGGAAAGAACGAAGTGTTGGTAAAGGAGCATCACTTTCTTATTAAATTGATTTTAAGAAATCTCTTTAATCCAATTACAATCGCACTTATCCTTGCAGGCTTGATTACATATTTCATAAACGACATTCAATCAGCTGTTATAATCTTTGCAATAGTTCTGCTTTCTTTAATCATTAATGTGGTACAAGAATACAGGTCACATAGTGCAATTGAGAAACTGAAGAAAATGGTCTCATTCTATTGCCATGTTATAAGAAATGGAAATGTAATAGAGATAGATTCAAGGGAACTTGTTCCTGGTGACATAGTCATTTTCACTGTCGGAGACAGGATTCCCGCAGATATAAGAATCATAGAAGAGAACAATCTTGCTATAGATGAATCAGTTATTACTGGAGAATACTATCCGATAAAGAAAACAGCAAAAGAAATAAGGAAACATAATCCCCTTCCTCAAGAGATGCATAACATTGCATTTGCAGGCTCTATTGTAAAAGAAGGAAAAGGAAAAGGAATTGTGATTGCCACTGGAAAGCAAACCTTCATAGGCAAGACCATAGATATAATGGAAGAGATAAAGGATGAAAGCGAATTTGAAAAGAATATGAAGGATTTCAGCCAATATCTTCTGAATATAATATTATTTGCATGCGCATTAATTCTTATCCTTAATATATTTGTGGGGCACGACATTGTTGTTTCACTTATTTTTGCCGTTGCACTTGCAGTAGGTCTCATTCCTGAACCATTGCCAATGATTATGACTTCTATACTTTCAAGAGGGGCAATGAAGCTTGCATCAAAAGGAGTGATTATAAAACGTCTTTCAGCTACTGAGGATCTTGGAAATATTGACATACTTTGCTGTGATAAGACAGGAACGCTTACTGAGAATAGATTAAGGGTTTTGGATTCCTTTGACTATGAAGGAAATGAAACAAAATTACCTCTTGTTCTTTCAGCAGCATGCACTTCTGTAATTAAGAAAGATCATTCAATAAAGGGAAGCTCGATCGATGTGGCATTAAATCAACACCTTAACTTTAATTCAGAAATTAAAAAATTAGTTGAAAAATACAAGATTGAAGAGGTTATACCTTTTGATTACGAGCGACAAAGGATGAGTGTAGTAGTCAAATTTGAAAGAAAGAAGCTTCTTATAGTCAAAGGTTCCCCTGAGGCTATTCTTTCAATTTCAAGATACGGGCTGCAGAATGGCCAGGCAGTCACAATAAGCAGAGTAAGAAGCAAGGCAATGGAGACATACACAAAACTGAGCGACCAAGGTCTCAGGGTAATAGCGGTAGGCATAAAAGAGATCAAGGCTAGCGCGAGTAAGCATAACTATTCAAAAGAAGATGAGTCTGAAATTACATTCATCGGTTTTGTAAGCTTCATAGATCCAATCAAGCCAACTGCAAGAGAAACATTAAAGATGGCCAAGAAATACGGAGTTGATATCAAAATAATAACTGGAGACAGTGCAAATGTTACAAAGACAATAGCTGAAAAACTCGACTTCCATGTAGATGATAAACAAATCCTTACAGGAAAGGAAATAGATGAAGTTTTAAGGAAAAAAGATTTTGAACGTCTTGAAAACGCGATCATTTTTGCAAGAGCAACGCCAGAACAGAAGTATAAAATAATAAAGTTCCTTAGGTCAAGAGGCCATGTAGTTGCATATCTTGGAGATGGAGTTAATGATGCACCATCTTTGATAGAGGCAGACGTCGGAATTTCAGTTAATACAGGAACAGACGTTTCAAAGGAGGCAGCGGATGTCATATTAACAAGAAAGAGCCTAAGATCTGTTTTCGAAGGCATAATAATTGGAAGAACATTGTTTTCAAATATAGTCAAGTATCTTAGAGTAACATTCGCAGGTAACTTCGGTAATCTCTTCACGATAGGATTTGCATCTGGCTTCCTGAAATTTATTCCTTTACTCCCTTCTCAAATTTTATTCGTCAACTTCTTATCAGATCTTCCTGCTCTTGCGTTTTCAACAGACAATGTAGACGGGGATGATTTGAAAAAGCCAAGAAAATGGAGAAGTGATCAGATAATTAAAAATGGAGCGATATTCGGTGCAATTAGTACAATTTTCGACCTGATACTCATTGTTTACTTAGTTTATGTACTGAATGTGTTTGATGAGGTATTTAGAACATTATTCTTCCTTGAAATAGTTTTGTCAGAGATTTTTGTAATCCTATTCCTTAGAACAACAAAGCCGTTCTTCTTTGCAGCTAGGCCGTCTGCAATTTTGATGGCTGCGCTTATTATTTCAACTGCAATCGGATTCATATCTATATTTCCACCTTTTGCTTCGTATTTTAATTTCGAAACACCAGTAACTGATTTGATTCTATTCACAGTTTTAATCGCAGTCGGTTATGCATTGACAACTGAACTAGTGAAATACTTTGTCTATAGAAATCAGGAATTGAAGTATTGACCTCTATTTAATTAGCAATTTATAACATCCGGCCTTAAGCCTTAAACCGAAAAGTATATAAATAAGTTTTATGTTTAATTTTTATGGCAAACGAAAACATATCAAATGGTCATGTTGAAGATAAAGGTGATTCAGAGGTTAAATTTTCATCTAGTGTAGATGAAAAGAAAAAGGCAATCCAAAACAAAGTAAAAGAGAAATATCAACCAAAAATAGATATGCTTACTACTGGAAAGGAAAAAGTGCAAAGATATGCAGAATCCCAAAGAAAAACAAAAATAGAGAATATTACTAAAGATTATAAATCAAAAATTAGTTCTATTGAAGAGAAATATAAAAAAGCGGAGATGGAGCTTGACTCTTCAAAAGAGAATAAAATTAAAGAGATAATTAATTCTATAGATTCATTTTCTCTGTCTGAAGATGAAAAAAAGAAAATAGAAGAGGCTCTGAACATTTCTTTTGAAAATGTAATCAAAGAAAAGAAAAAAGCAGAGATGACAAAAGAAAAAGAAAGAGAAAAAGAGTTAGTAGAAAAAGAATATGAAGAATCTAAAAACAAAATTGAATATGAACATCTCTCATTTATTAATAAGTACAATTCAATTTTTGATGATAGAATAAATAGGATAAAAGAAGAAATGAATAATAGAATAGATGAAATAGATTCTGATGTTTCAGAAGCAGATGTATCAATTACAAAATTTGAAAGCGAATCCAATAGTAAAGTAGAAGAAAAGGTTGGAAATTCAGAAAATGGAAATGTTCAAAATATAAACGAAGAAGTAAAAACAGATACGAAAGGAACTAATGTAGATCTAATAAGAAGGGATCTTATAAAACTAGTTGGAATAATAAGCATTCCACTTATCGGAATTAGTAGCGCATTGCTAATACCTGAAATAAAGAGAATTAATTCTATTAAACAGGAAACACGACAGGAAACACCTGTCAGGGTTAATAAGCCAATTTCTGATTCAAAGATACTAAATAACAAGAATTCAACAATATATGTACAGACTTTACCAATAAAGATAGAACCTGGAGATATTTCAGTATCTACTCCACCAATTAAATCTAATGAACCAACCGTTTCTAAATCAACATCTACTAAACCTGAAAATATTCCAGTATCTACAACACCCGTAGGCACTATTCAACCAAAAACTAAAGATAAATCAGTTAAACCAACAATAAGATCTAAGAAACAGATTAATCCTAAAAATAACGAAATAATTAAGAAGTCAAATACTGCAAAGGCAGACCTTCCTTCACTACTTCTTGAATTTAAGAGATCAATTATACAATTAAAAGAAAAAGCAGAAGAGCTTAAATATGATGGAATTCCAATAGCTAAAGGCTCTTCAAAATCACAAATATTGAAATTCATCAAAAAGATTGAAGAAATGGATAAAAATGGTAAACTTTCTATAGAACAAAAAAGAAAACTCACCGTGCTTTTAAGAGAAATGGCAAAGAGCCTTGACATGTATGTAAGGAAAGAACAAGTCATAATTTCAACCATACCTGATGATATAATAGAGATAAAGCGTGATGTAGTAAAATACATAAAATGGTTATTGTCACAGAACATAAATCCAGATGCAATAGAATATGTAATAAAACAATGGGAAAAATCTATAGGTCCCAAGCATTTGAAAGCAGTTCAATGATGAGTGATGCAGTATGGATAAAATAAAAATAGATGCCAAATCATTAGATGAATTCAAAAGAGATGCATTTAGAAGGAGGATTATTGCAGCTTGTTTGGCAGAAGAATACTCAACAAAAACATCTGAAATTAAAAAGAAAATTGAGACTATTGAAATGAACACAGACTTAATAATTAGCTCACTTAAAAAAAGTAGAGAATATTATAAAGAATATATTACAAAGCTAGGTCAATTTAAAATAGAAAGTACAAATAAAGAGAGAGCTAATGAAATTGAAAAATATCTAAAAATATTTGAAGAGAATCATAAAAAGATTGATAAAGAATATGAAAAGCAAGTAAAGCAGTTAGATGAATTGCTTAAAAATAAACTAAAAGAAATTGAAGAAAAATATGAGTATTATTCATATGTTTTAGATCCAATGAATAATCCTTCTTATTATCTCTTAGAGACTATAAGAGAGAAAGGTATTGATACGTCGTTTATTACAGGAAATAAAGATATAGATATGGAACTTGGAAATAAGTTATATGAATATAATAAAAAAATAAAAGAATACGAATCTCAGAGAGATAAAGAGAAGGAAACCGTTATTAACGATTTTATTAAGGCAAAGAGTGACTTAGAGATTAGGTTTAAAGAATTTAGAAAAAAAGTCGAAGAAAAGGAAAAACAAATTATCGAAAAAATAAATGAGAATTATGATAAAAAGATAAAAGAAATCGAATCCGAGACGATTAATTCAATAAACTCAAAAATACAAAGTATAGACATTACCATCGCATTAATCGAAAATAAGAAAGAATCAACCATTTCAAAATTTGATTCTGAAATAATTACATTAAAAAACGAATTCAAAGCAAAAATCGAATCCTTAATGCAACCACTATCTCCAATACCTGACGAATTGCTTTCAAAGTATATTTATTGTAAGATTGAAATAAAGAAACCAGAAATCATTGAACAAAAGGCGGAGGAAGTAAAAGAAGAAAAGAAAGATACTGTAGAAAATAAAGATGAAGCAAAAGATTTAGAAGATACAAAGAATGCAGCAAGTCAGTTACAGCCTGTCATAACATCTGAAACTAAGGCATTATATTGGAATGCTAATAAAGAAAAAAGTAAGAAATTTATGGAGAAGCTTAATGCTTTTTGCAGATATGTGAGAACTGCATTTTATGCAACTGCTTTAAGCTCACTCTTCCTATTGGTTCTTAAGGATACATTAAATACTCCAACAAGTCTTATTAGTAACAAATCAATTAAAGATATAACTTCTATTTCAGATACTGCTAAGTCAATTGGAAAAGAGATTAAAAAGAATGAAGATAGAAAAGGAACAAAAGATGAAATAACAGAAGGATCAAGAGAAAAGAAAAGTAATGTATTAAATCAAGAGATTTCAGTTTCTAATAAAGACGTAAACGAAAAAGATAAAATTGATGAAGAAAAACACTTTGAAAAAATGTTTATTAGCATAGATAAAGAATTAGATGAATATAATGCAGCAAGGCTTAATTTTGAAACTCAACTTGAATTATTTGAGTTATATGTAAAAGAAATCAAGCCTTCATTTGGTGAAGTGATAGGTGTTTCAAAGGGGAGAAAAGTTATTGCTAATGAGCTGCTTCAAAAGCTAAAAAGATTAGGATATGGTCTTTCAAAGGAAAAAATGAATTTAATTGCAGACGCTCTTAAAAATGCTAGGCTATACAACATTTCGGAATTAAGGAAATATATAGATCAGATAATAAGTATGGATGAGGATCAACTTTTTGGAGTAGATCCAACTGGAAAAATAGTTCCAATACTACCACCTCCTAAGATAATTCATAACCCAAAACAAGATTCTAATCCAATAATTAGGAAAGAAAAGGACACAATTAAGGTCAATCCATCTTCAGATACTATAAGCTTAAATATTATTGATTCAGAAAATATTCCTAACGGTTCAGGTGAAAATACGGTAAATGAAGAAAATGTCAATACTATTAATCCAATAAGCGAGGACCCTAAATCATATATTGAAGAAAAAAACATGGATGATCAAGTTGTAAATCAAGTTGTAAAATATGAAGAATTAATTGATGCTATAATAATTTGTGAAAATAAAGCTATGTTTATAAAAGTACCAAAAGGATACAATATAAAAGATAACGATCCTTATATTTGCAATACTGAATATTAACATCATTGTTTGATTTTTATCTATTTTTATCATTCTAAGTCAAATAGATCAAAACGAAACATTTATATACTTCTTTTTTGTTAATAATTTATGGCAGAATTCAAATTTGAATGGGATCCTGAAGATAAGAATGAAAAAAAATTTAGAGAGCAATTTAATTTAAGGGAAGGAAGAGAGTACCTTCCAATGGAAAAAAATAATTATCCATTGATGCCTAGTAGTAAAGAAAAAATAGAATCGAGCTTTAAAGAGTATCTGAATATGGATTATTCATATGAACTAGTTCAAGAAGTTCTTGAAGAGATACACCAGACTAAAAAATGTACACTAGAACAAGCTGATACACTTAATACAAATTTCGCAAAACTTCTTGTAGGCATTTATCAACTTAATAAAAGAAATCTACATTGTTACTACTTTAAAAAACTTAAGAATAGTGATTATGAAGTGTTAAATAGATCGCTGTTATCCCTAATAAATTCGAATTTAACATTTGATGATATATGTAATGATGCAGAAAACAATAAAGATGTTAAAAAGCAGATATATGATCTATCTGGTCCTGTTTTTAGGGAAGCTTTAAATAGAGATATCGAAGTATGTTTAAATCCTAGAAACGATGAATTCATGCATTTATTTGCACTTCAGACTTCTATTGCTTATGGATATATTATAGGCAGAGATCTTAAGAAAAGAATTAGATCAAATAGATACTTTACTTTTGAATTATTAGACGATATAGAGTATCAAGTGATTTCAGACATATACGGTATTTTCTCTTTAACCTACCCATATAATGGTTCAATTGAAAACTTCAATTTAAATGATTTATTCCCAATCCAAAGAAAAATGACAAAATATGCAAATGAAATAAAGAAATTTATAGGTAAAGACTGGAAAGAAAAGGCAGATTGGTTAAATTCAAAACTAGAAGAAATAGAATTACAAAAAAGAGTATTGACTACTGATGAAAAACAAATTTTTGAGAGTCTTTTATTCCAAATAACTCAAGAGATTAATGTGCCTCAGCAAGGTGAAGATTTAGAAACAACAAGGCAAAAATACAGAGACATAGTTCTTGATTCATACTTTAAGGTATTTTTAGCACATTATAGTGGGGATGTTTCTGGATATGAGCGGAACATGGAAGTAACTAAGAAGATGCTACTTAAATTAATATATATAGTAGATTTTGAAAAATCAAGAAAGGATGTAAACGAGTGAGTTTATGACACTAAAAAAAGATTGGAAGGATATTAAAAGAGAGATAGCAAAGCAAAAACAAAAAGAAGGTTCAGATCTCTTTCCAATCTATAAGGCTATTTGTGTTGAAGAGCATAAAGATCTTAGAGAAATGGTATCTGTAAGATTGAAAGAGATCGGTAATTCATTCCGTGATTTTAAGATTCAATTCTCTATTTTAATATACAATAATGAAATTCCGGGTGAGTTAATTAAAAATGGCGAAACTGATTTAGTTATTTTAGATTTAGACCAAAATCCTACAGATATAGTTAATATTGTAAGTCAAATAAGAACATTTGGTTTGTACACACCTATAATTTTTGCCTCTGTAGAAAGAATGAAAGCTTATAGAGCTTTAAATCTAGTTACAGTTTCTGATCTAGCTCTATCAGGTAGAAGAGATGCTGTAAATGACAATAGCTATATATTAGCAATGAGGAAAATTGATGAGTACTTAATTTCACTTGAAAATAGCAAAGAGATAAAGTCAATGGATCGAATTTTATTTCCGATATTAAATCATTTAATATATCATGCAATTGATAAGCAAACATTGTATCTTTCAAAGGGACCGAGATTAATATCATCTGCAATTTTTCGTGCAAAAGAAATAAAGAGGCATGTAGAGAGAATTCTTAATGAAAGAGATAAAAAATATTAAAATACGTTTTTTGACGAAGTTTCAAATTTTTTCAAAAAGATTTAAAAATTATTTCAAAAAATTATAAATAAAAATCTATTGCGCGAAAGCGCGGAGTTGATATAAATGAAGAAAGACACATTGGGAATTATTGCCCTTGTCTTGACTATAATAGGAGGCATAAACTGGGGCTTAGTAGGTATAGCAAATCTCGACCTTGTTGCCCTGATATTTGGCTTCATGCCTCTATTGCAACAAATAATCTACATCCTTGTAGGTTTATCAGCATTGTATTTAGCATATGCTGAATTCAAGGAATAATTTTTCCTTCTTTTTTTTTATTTTTTTTATTATTTTTGCATGTTCACTGGAAAAACACCATAGATAACTTTTTAAATATAATATATGTATTAATTATAAGAGGAAAACATGCATTAACGTGTTTTCTATTTTTAGGGTGAAAATATGGTAGTAGAGTATTCAGAATTCAAAGGAAATAAGCTTATAGTGCTTAAAAGAGATGAGAATGATAAGTATCCATTTCAGTTCGGCAAGTCAAAGGCAAGACTCATAGTGCAACACTTTGATGAAATAAAGGCATTTGCTGAAGAAGACTCTCAATCCGAGCTTTCAGAGTAATTATACAGGTACAGCATATAATAAAATTCAAAATTGATGGGAGATGGCCGCTAAAACAAAATCGAATTTCGAGTTGCGTTTTTTCTTAGATCAATCTCTCGCAAAAAAACTTTCCTCTAGCTGGAAAAAAGAAGGGTATAAGACAAAGATTTACGCATTTTTAGATATCTATTTCAAGCACGAACGTTCAGCAAAGAAACTTGCCAAGATTAGAAAATGGAAAATCCCCAAATTTAAGCCAGAAGTGATATTCTTTGAGAGAAAGAACGGCGTTAAATCAGAGTCAAGAAAAAAGTTCAAAAATTTGCAAACTGCAGTTAATTTCTTAGAAAAGCAAGGATATGAAAAATATCTAGAAATCGAAAAAAAGAAAGGTGTAATCTTTACAAATAAATCGAAAAAGAAAGTCTATGTCCTAGAAAATATAAAGGGATTAGGCTGGTCTGGAGAAGTTGAAATAGCAAAAGATCAGAAACAGAAGATCAAAGATGAGATAGAATATCTAAAATCCCTTGGCGTAAGCTCCTTTACATTATCCTCAATGCTTGAAATAATGGAGCAAAAATTAGGGATTAAAAAGCTAAAAAAGCCAAAGATATATAGATATTCTCTATTAAGGATTTAAATTTATTTTTATATATTCTTTAGAAATTTACGATCTTTAGAGTGTATTATTTAAATTTTCAGGTTTTATTTTTTCTCTTAGAAGCTTTATTCGTACTTTTCCTTCCTTTACATTAAGTTCCTCTAATTTTATGTGTAATCTATATATCTTTTCATGATCAGGAATAACATAATCAAAGATTTCTTCTTTTCCTAAATTTACTTTTAGCTTTTTTTCATCTTCTCCACTACTTATCAAAAACACAGCACTCTGATCTTTAAATGTATATGAATAAGCAAAGAATGTTATAGTTAATTCATAGTATTTTATAGCCTCTTTAAACTTTATTTCCCTTGTTACATATTTATTATCATTTATCTCTTTTCCAATCACATCATCAATTACAACCGTCTTTGTAGAAGGAATTGGAACTTCTAAACTTGCCTTTGAATCAAACAATATTTTTTCAAATTCACGTATTCCATATTGCTTAACCGTTTCCATCTTTCCTTCCATTAAAGGTTCTTTTTTCGCATAGATGTTTGATTCAGCATTCACTCCAGATGCAATCATTGAATACAATACAATGCCAGTCGCACTTTTTCTAATTATATTTTTCATTTTTTCACCTTTTTATTAGTTGAGATTTACATAGATTGAGATTTACAATAATATCCTTATTTATATCGCAATATGGTAAAAATAGATCTTTATAATTAAGTTAAAATCGGTAAATGTTATATAATTTTAAAGCTTAAAAATCTATCGCTACTAGTAAAAATCTGATTTATTTTTTAATTGCTTAATTAGTAAGATTTGTTTAGATTCTGTTTAAAAAGTATTATATTTAATAATCGTTATATTATGTTTAATAATTGATAAAATTCATTAAATTTTAGTATAAATCTAGAATATTATTTCACTTTGAAATCACAGTTTATAGGCAAAGAAAATGAAACAAAAATTATTCATTATGTCATTTTCATGCTATTTCTATTTTTGATCCAATTGTCTTTTGCAAAAGACTACTCTTACTTCTGAAATAGAAAAGAATATCTCTCCAGCAGAGATCGCGATTCTTTTATCCCCGATCTCATGAAGCTCAAGTGATGCAGACATTCTTTCGCGCATAATTTCTGTAGAGACTATGGAATCAGTTAGATTGGGTTATCTAGAGGTAGAAGAGAAGGAAGTCGAAGGATTACTAGGAAAAACAAAAAAGATTGAATTTACTCCAGTCCAAGATAAAAGTACTTCAAATCTAACAGATATACAAATGGCAATCCTTGATTTTATCAAATCTAATTTAGAGAATGGAAGGTTCCCCCTTGATAGACGTCAACTGTTTAATATTGGATATGCTTTTGATAGCTATCGTTTTTCATTTATTGCACTCGTTAATAATTTAACTGCCAGTGTATCAATTTATTAAAATCAAAGGATTATATCGATATGTCAGGCCAGAACTTAATGAACTTAATTTTTAGTATTTGGTTCGTTATAGCTATGTTAAGCCCAATGCTTTTATCTAAAGAATTAGTTACCAACTTTGCATTATTTTTTGGTTTATTTGCAGCTATATTTTTATCTTCTATTTTAGTCGTTTTCCTTAATATGAAACCAGATATCTTAGGGAGATGGTCAAGAGAAGGAAGAATCAAACATGAGAAGGTCTTAAGATATAAGAAATTTATGGAAGATTTGACTCTAATGAAAGAGAAGGGGATAAAGGATGTAATATTGTGGGAGAGGCTTCTAGTTCATGCAACCGCATTGGGAGTTGCAGATAAAGTGATTAATGCAATGGATGCGATTATGCCAAACTATAAATCAAATCCAAGACTCAGGATGTCTGCAGCTGTTGCTATCTCTCTTCCATCTGTAACTAGAAATACAGTCCATCCATATACAAGGGGACGCTCAAGAGGAGGCTTCGGAGCTGGAGGCAGAGGTGGAGGAGGCGGTGACGGAGCAATATAATTTTTTTAATCTTAAGGAAGTATTAGATAACTATGCAAGAATTCAACTCAAAATTTTCTTTCAAAAATAGAACAATAAATAGTTTGGAAAATCTTGAGTTGGCTGCAAAAAAGCTGAAAAATAAAGTAAAAACATCAACCTTAGATGATGGTTGGTTCAAGAAAATAAATTCACATGAGTACGAATCAATATCTCGGTCAATAGAATTGTGGATAGATATAATAGAACACGCTGAGAGAAAGAGAAAAATGGAAAAGAAATGAATTGCAGCCAAGAAAATCAAAACAATAATCCACCAGCATGTGGATCTTCATCGTCAATTTCCTCAACAATTTTTTTTACTATCTCAATTAATTCTTTTCTTTTTTCAATATCGCTGATTTTCTTTATTACTATATTTGTTTCTACTGGATTTGCATATTCGGTTTTGTTGTTTATAATTTCTTCTTCTTTAACACTACCTAATTTAGACATTCTATCTTTTTTTGTACTTTTTTGCTTTGACATTTTTATTTTTTTCATATTTTCACTCCGAATTAAATAGGATTTATACTATTCATATAATAGTTAGATACTTTTTAGGATTAGATCTGCCTTATTATTACACAAAATAAGATTAAAAACCTTCTCTATTCTGTATAATATTGTGAGAAGATGCCTAAAAATAATAAAACAGCACTCATAATAAATTATACAAACCAGAATAGAAACAGTTTTAATTCTCTTTTGGGCGCTTTAGAAGCTAATCAAGATATAAATATAGATATTTATTTTGTATCAAAAGAAAGTGAAATAGTCACTTTATTAAAAAATAAATATGACTCATATGACAAAATAGTAGTCGCGTTTTCATTTTTTACTATAAATCTGAATAAAGTTGCTAAGTTAATGTCTTCTTTAATAGAGATAAAGAGAGCCATGAATAATCCAAGTAAATTAATTTTTATTGCAGGTGGTCCACATCCTTCTGGAGACCCTAGAGGTACTATAGAGTTAGGATTTGATTTTGTCTTTATAGGTGAATCTGAAGAGTCATTTCCAGAATTTTTAAGGAGAGTTATAAATAATGGCGATTATTTTAAAGTCAAAGGATTATTTTACAAAGAAGGAGATGAATATATATTTACAGGTAGACCAAATAAAATAAATCTAGACAATTTTCCTCCATTTTCATTAAAATATTCAAAATTTGGTCCAATAGAAATAACCAGAGGTTGTCCTTTCTGTTGCTATTATTGTCAAACACCTCAGCTTTTTGGAGTTAATGTAAGACATAGATCTGAAGATTCAATCTTAGAATGGGTAAAAATAATGCGAAGAAATAAATTACGTGATATAAGATATATTTCACCAGATTCTTTTGCATATGGTTCAGATGATGGGAAAAAATTAAATATCAATGCTTTGGAATCTCTTTTTTCAAAGATATTCGAAGTAATAAAACCTTACGGTAGACAATTTATTGGTTCTTTTCCTTCTGAAGTAAGACCAGAACATGTTACAGAAGAGACAGTTGATATTGTTTTAAAATATGGTTCAAATAGAAACATTATTTTTGGAGCACAGACAGGAAGCGACAGACTTCTGAAGGAGCTCAATAGAGGACATACAGTTGAAGATGTTTATATGGCAGTAGATGTCTGTTTAAAGAAAAATTTGATTCCTCATATAGATTTTATTTTTGGTCTTCCCGGAGAAAATGAGGAAGATGTAATTTCTACAATTGAAATGATTAAAGATCTTACATCTAAAGGTGCGATTATTCATGCACACAGATTTTTTCCTTTGCCACAGACGGTGTTTTCAAAAGAAAGTCGTGGAGTAGTAAACGAAAAAATAATTAAATTGGCGGGCGAACTTAGTCGAAAAGGATTACTTTATGGAAATATTAATGATTACCAATAACTCTCTATTTTTTAGAAAAACTTGAACTGTGGCGTTTTAAGGTTTATAAATTAAACAGTAAATCTTCTTTAGGTGATAAAATGGCTGTTGAATTTTTGGATTCAGATCAAGATGGATCAGAAGCAGTTAAAACATCACGACTTTATTCAAAACCAAGATGGGACAAGAGTTGGGCTCCTTTTAGAAACAGAAGCTGGGATGAATTCTCTAGATTAAAAATAGAGGATAAATTACCATTGTTTTCTAAGAATGGAAGAGTGTATGATGTTTTATTTGCACAGCAATTTGATAGAGAATCTTTAGATTATCTCTGTTCTCTTGCAGACAAGTTAAGAGAGATTACAAAATCAAGAGAAGGAGATAGATTTGTTTCAGACCTTTTATTTGATAAGCGCGCTATACTAGTTTTCAATCAGCCTTCAAGTAGAACATTCTTATCTTTTCAAAATGCATGTCATATTTTAGGTATGAAGACTTCAGAAATAAGAGATGTTTCGACCTCTTCATTTGCTAAAGGTGAATCTCCATTAGATTCTATAAGAACCTTTGCAAGCTATGTGCATTTGATGATAATGAGGATGAAAGAAGACGGATTTGTAGAAAAGGCAGCATGGCATTTGAATGCAGAGACAAACAGACCTATTCCAATAATTAATGCTGGATCAGGTACAGATCAACATCCAACACAAGCTCTTCTTGATATATATACAATGACAAGACTTCTTGAAGGTGGAATAGATGGAAAAAATATAGTTATGGTAGGGGATCTAAAAAGAGGAAGAACAGTTCGGTCGCTTTCATACCTAATGAAGAATTACAAAAATGTACATATAACTTATGTCTCTCCAGAAGAATTTAGAATGGGCCTTGATATACTCGAATTCTTAAGAAAACACAATATTCCTTACACTGAAACATACGACTTTAATTCTGCGATAAAAGATGCAGATGTAATTTATATGACACGAATACAGGATGAATATGATAAAAATAACGAGTCAAAGAAAGTAGATTATACAAAATATTATTTCAAGCAAGAGCATCTAAATTCGATCAAACCTTCTTGTATTATCATGCATCCACTTCCAAGAAGAGATGAGATAGATCCAAAGGTAGATAGAGATGAAAGAGCTGTTTATTGGAGGCAAGAAAGAAATGGAATGTGGATAAGGGCAGCATTAATCGCATATATATTTCAAGTCGATTCTTTAATAATGGAATTTAAATTAAAGCAATAATTTTTTTTGAATTTTTTACTTTTTTCGAATATAAATTTATATTTTTTTCGAATATAATTATATTATGATGCCAAGAATGCCACATGTTACATGGGAATTTATCCTCGAAAATAATGAAGATGTTAAAAAATTATCAGACAGAGACTTTATAGAAAAATTTGTAATTGAATTTTGCAAAGAGTTTGAGCTGACAGTATTAGAACCTAGGTTAAATTATCAATTCAAAGGAGAAAAACCTGAAGAAAATGGAATAACAGCATTTTATATACTTTCAGAAAGTGGCATTCATATTCAGACTTGGCCAGAATATAAATATGGTTTTATAGACGTATTTTCATGTAAACATTTTGATGAAAAACTTGCAACAAAATTCATAAGAAAAGTATTTGGCAAAGGAAATTATCACTATGATATAGTTTGGAGAGGAACGATCTTTAACAGTATGAAAGAGAAAGATATAATACTTGACAATCAAAATCTTGTTAAACAACTTAGCCAGAAAGAATTATTAGATAAGAGTAAAGATTCAAACTCAATCGTTAGGGAAAAAAGAATAAGAATAGACAGGTATAAGTTAAAAGAATAGAGTGTCAATTTATTCAATTAATTGTAATCAATGTACTCATTAGATGGTAAAATGGAAACTAGAAAATGTCCTTTATGTAGAGGAGAGATGCGACAGGTGAATGAAAATCCACCTCCAAAGATTTGGGTTTGTGGCAAGTGCGGCTACAGAGTCAGTGAGGAATAAATCTTCTAAAAGAAAAGTATTTAATATATAAAAACAGTATTAAATTATGGAACCTTTCGTAGCAGAATATATAGGTTGGTTGGAAAGAGAAAATAAATGGCTTTTCAACAGATTAATTGAATATTCTACTAGTATGAAGGGAAGACTTAAGGTTTCTTTTCTTTTTAATGCTTATCAACCTAGATGTAATAGACTTTTCAAAACTGAAAAACCATTACTTCCAGATAACGAAAATCCATTTTTTCATTCTCTTTATGAGAATATTAAGGCTCACAGAATCGAAAGAAAAGTAAAAGACAATCTTATTGCGATTGCACTAACTGATTGTTATGTTCCTTTATTAACGATTGCAGAACAATTTCCAAATTCTATCACTATTGCATTTCCTCAAATCACTCTTGATGAAATCAAAAACAGATATCCTATTTTTATAGATAAACTCTCGCAATATTATTTAAATGGAAAAGTAGATATTGGAATATCTTCATACCACCATTCTTTTGCACCTTTATTAGATGAAAAATTACTTTATCAAGAATATAATGCATCTATTTCCGCATTTCTCTCTTATATTAGATTAAAGAAAAAATATATTTCTCTTCACATACCAGAATGTGCAGTTTCTCCATCATTGATAAATACACTTGCAAAAATACAATCAGAGAATTTTATAGATTTTGTAACGGTTCTAGATTCAGATTATCATAATCAGAATGGTTTCTATGACATTGGAAAATTGAATAAAATTAACTATTTTACAAATGGAAGAATGTCAAGTATTAATGTATTGTTTAGCAATAATTACTTTTCACGCAAGCTATTTTCATTTCCACCTAATTCAGATCCTAAAGAAGTAGGATTTTGGTATTTCACAAGACTTTTCGAAAGTGTTGCTAAACCACAACCTTATCCTTATTGGGATAAGATGAAATCTGGAGAAGAAATAAGATTTACCATTCATACAGATGCAGAAACAATAGGCTTTTATGTGCAGGAAAGAATTTATTCTCTTTATCTAATGATTCACTTAATGAAAAATTTTGATATAAGCTTTAACTACATTTCAGATTTTAGTGAAAGTGATATAGTGATCAAAGATAAGATCGAACCTCTCCTTTATAAGACATGGGATATGGAAACATGTGGAACTACTAATAGATGGATAAAAAGAGAATATGATAGTTCTTCCCAGTTTTTCCTTACTGCGAAAGAGATATTTCCTTATCTTTTAGATAAACTTTCACAAAAAGAACAGGAGATGGACAGAAAAGAGAGAAAAAGGCTTTGGATTGCAAAAATGAGATGGGCAAATGCATTGACATCCTGTCCACACTGGTGGAGTGAGCCAAACAGCATTGCAGGAAGACAATTTGCAAGAGATGTAATAGAAACAGGAAAGCAAATACGCAAATTAGAGAGACATCTTCCTGCTGATTATAAAGAGATATTAAATGCAACCGAAAGAATTAGTGAACATCCATTCATAAAGAAAGCATTGCTATAGATGATTGAATTAATATGTTCATGCCACTTAAAATACAGTTGTTATTGCTTCCATCGCCTTTCTTAAAAGTAGATCTTTTTTTACGTTCATATTTTTCATACTTTTGCCGCGTTTTATAGTGACTATTACTCTTTCAAGTGTTCTGACAACAATATGCGCTCCTTTCTTAAGCATGTCTGACTGAACGTTTATAGAAGTCCAACTGTAGATTGGCTATTGAAAAATTTCTATAGTGCTTTGCAAATTTCTTTATTTCATTTGTAACCTGCAGCGCCAGCTTTCTGGTTGGGGCAAGTATGATAGATTAGACAGATCTGTCCTGAAGAGTTGTCTTTTCTATTATATGTATTCCAAATTCAACACTCTTTCCGCTTACTGTCTGTATCTGCGCAACTAAATTAAAGTAGTACAAGAAGCGGAATTACATCCATTTGTATCAGCTAGGGTCCCTTCAACACTATTTCTTCTATAGTATCTATAGTTTCTTTTTTCAATCCTATTTTTGCAAACTCACTTTCAGTTTTATCTTCTAAACCACTTTTATTATTAAATGTACATTTATAATTTAGTAGAACTGAATCCCAGTTAAATGTCAATTTGAATGAAATATAAATCTTTTTAAATATTCAAATCAAATGAATAACGTGATAGCATGCTTATTCTAAGGCATAACTTTTGTAAAATTTTCGCACTATTACTATTTTTATTCTCTTTTGTTAGTTTAGTATCTTCTGCATCAGATATATTCATATCTGGAGATTTCAATCATCCGGCTGCATGCAGAGATGTAGACATCAAATATACGATGTCTCTTTATGAGGAGAATTCAAAAGTGACAGGAACTTTCAATGCTTACGGCTACCGTTGTAGAGTAGATTCATTTTATAATTTATTTGATTGTGTTTGGTCTGGAAGCGGGACAAAATGCGATGTAAAATGTAGAGAAGTAACTCAAGAGGATTTACTCTCTTTGCTAACTACAAGAATAGAATATGTATCTGGTTCTTTAACTGGAAAGATAGAAAATAATCAGCTGATAGGTTCAATAACTATCAGTGGTCTTGGAAAAATGAATATAGAGGGAGACATAGTGCAAGACAGTGCATCTGGAAAAATCAGTTTTTCTTCAACATTCAAAAGTGATTTTACTTGCGAGCCAAATGTATATGTTGATGGAACAATGACTGGAACAGGTATTAGAAGGGAAAGAGTAATGAAAGTGAACGTTCAAGAAGAAAGCATGGTTATAGCAGGGGTTTTCAACACTCCTGATGCATGCAGAAACTTTCCGATACGTTATACTTTGACACTCAATAAAAAAGGAGATAATCTAACAGGTAATTTTTATGGAGAAGCTTGGAAATGTAGTATTTCTGATGATTTTTGTTCTAAAGTTAAATGCAGATATGTGTCTTCCAGTAAGTGTGAGCCAGATCCGATAATGGATAGTGAAAGTGTACGTGACTCAATAATTAACAAGAGCGTAGAGATAGTATCTGGTAGTGTTTCTGGAAATGTTCAAGGTAATAATCTTAATTTAGTTATACATACTCAATTTGGAGATTTGTTCGTATCAGGATCAGTGTCATCAGATCAAAATGGAAAGTTAACATTTGCAGGAAATATAGATAGCAGAATTACTTGCGAACCAGGTGTTTATATTGGAGGACCAATTACAGGTGAAGGATTAAAAAATGAAGTTGGTCTTCGAACCGCAAAACTCGGCGAAAATTGCAGCGATTCGGTCGAATGTGAGGAAGGAGTATGCGCTAATGGAGTTTGCGTTAAGGAACCAACATGTTCAGGAAATTTAATTTCCTGTGGAGCAAGCTGTTGTCTTTCTTCTCAAACATGTGATGCAACTACAGGCTCATGCGTTCCACAATACTGTAAACCACCTCTTACACAATGTGGAATTACCTGTGTTGATACAAGATCAAACATCCTAAATTGTGGCAGTTGTGGCACAACTTGTCCTATGGGCACTACCTGTGTTAATTCTGCTTGCGTAGATATTAATTTACTTATACTTCCAGATAGAACAAATTGTGGAGGTGTTGCATGCAGAGATGATGAGATTTGTTTGAATAATAGATGTACAAAATGTGAAGAAAATCAGACAAGATGTGAAAATTCATGTGTTGATCTAAACACAAGCAATGTCAATTGCGGTTCATGTGGAAATGTATGCAAATCTGATGAATTTTGTTCAAATGGAGCATGTATTCCTTCATCTTCATGTGTATTGAATTCAATTCAATATATAAGATGTGGAAATGAATGCTGTGACTTAACACAGTGGTGCGATCCAATCACTATGAAATGTACTCCTAAATTACCTTTGTATGAAAACATAACTCAGTGTGGTCCATTCTTAGCAGATCTATCCTCTGATCCAAACAATTGTGGTACATGTTTCAATTCATGCAAGTCGGGAGAATCTTGTATAAATGGCAGATGCAGTGTTTTGGAAACATGTGGGAATGGAAGATGTGGAGAAAATGAAACGTGCTCAAATTGCCCTCAAGATTGTGGTTCATGTATAGAGACTGGCTGTAGTGGAGAGTACCCAACTCTTTGTGGTGACAAATGTGTAAACACTCTTAATGATACAGCAAATTGTGGATTTTGCAACAATAAATGTCAAGCGGATCAGATATGTTTTGAGGGAAATTGTATTGGAGTTCTCAATTCAAATTGCACAAGTGATAATGATTGTGCATATGGTTCATGCATTGATTCAACATGTCAATTAAGCAATTGTATCATAGATTCTGACTGCAGATCTAATGAATACTGCAATACAAACTTAGGTGTATGTGACGGAGGATGCATCACTTCACCAGATAATTGCTATGAAATAACAGGTTTGCCAAGCAGTTGCGATCCAGCAACAAGAGATTGTATTACATTCTCCTGTCCAGCAGGAACAGTTTTATTTAACAATACATGCCTGCAGATTACATTAGATTCCTGTAACCAAAGCCAAGAATGCAAGAGCAATATATGTTATAATGGAAACTGTTTATCTACAGATAATCCTATACAACCAACTCAAACAGTTGTTAGTATAGGTAAGCCTGCTTTCGGAAGCTCAGCAGGAAGAAGATCCTCTCCTCAGCTTTTATCCTTGCAGGAAAATCCTGCTGCATCTGATATCTTTTATTCATTGTTCCAAACCTCAAAGACAAGGCTATTGGCTTACGATAGCTGCCTTAGAGGTTCTATATGTTCATCATCAGCTGATTGCTGCGGAGCACCATGCTTAGATTCAAGATGCGCATGCTCTAATTCAGCATGCACAACCACAGCTGATTGCTGTTCAGGATATTGTGAAAATGGAAAATGCAGCTCTGCACCTGCACAAAAACTATCCTTATTCAGCGCATTAACCAGTCCTAACCTTGGATGTGCAGGCTTGATAGAAGAATGTTCACCAGATGAAAAGACCTGCATTTCACTATGCAACGGAATGTGGCTTCTTCTTGTATTAGTTGCAGGATCATTCGGTGCATTCACCTGGACAAGATTCAAACATCCAGTTGCAGGATTGGTAGCGGCATTCACTCCAATATTGATTGGAGTTGCATTATATCCATTCCTTGGAATTGTTTCAGGAATAATCTTATTCAGTTTACTGATATACAAAGATACTGGAAGTATTGAGGTATAATGGTGGTAGTATGAAATTTAAATTATCAGATTTTGCAGGATTTAATAAGATTTTATTTTTGCTATTATTGATTATTCCTTTCATCCTTTCAATTTCTCAGCTAGGAGAGAAATGTCAATTTAGTAGGGATTGTGCTGAGGGTTACTGTATAAATGAGACATGCAAGATTCCGGGAGTTTTAGAAAAATACTACACTGCAGGAGAATGTAATTCAACAATGGATTGCACAAATGGATTTTGTTACCAAAACCAATGCATAATACCTACAAGAGATCCTTCAGTTACTCCTTTGGGATCAGGACTTTCTAACAGCTGCGCAGGTATAATTGAAAACTGCACTGGAATAATATGTATTTTCTGTAATGCAACTTGGATAATTCTGCTATTAGCTGCAGCGATGGCTGCCTTCATAGCAAGATCAAAAGGAAGAATAACTCCAATTATATTAATTGCAGTACCTGTTCTTTCTGGAATAATATTTTTCCCATTCATAGGGTCAATAATTGCATTGCTTGAATTAGTGTTGCTTGCGTTTGTTAAGCCAGCTGCAATTAGAACTGGAATACAGGATATACTTA
Organism: Candidatus Micrarchaeia archaeon; assembly: GCA_038886535.1. Classification (GTDB taxonomy): domain Archaea; phylum Micrarchaeota; class Micrarchaeia; order CABMEP01; family CABMEP01; genus DTQF01. The sequence goes on from JAVZXS010000003.1 coordinate 93,320, forward strand.
AGATAATAAAGAAACAACCAGTTCAAGAAAGAAAGGAAGAACTAAAAGATAAAGATAAGCCAAAAGAAGGAGAAGAATGAAGCAGCTTCCTTTTGATTAATTTTTGTATTTTATTTTTACTTTTCTCATGTTCCTAATGTCTTTATCCACACGCTAAGTGATAGCAATTTAAATTTAATTTCCTTATATTAATTGCTGTTTTAGATATTATAATTAGTCATATTAAAGAGGTAAGATAATATGGATCCAGTTTCAGAAAAATGGCAAAAAGAATGGAATGAAGCAAAGATATTTCATGCATTAAGGTCTGACAAGCCTAAGTTTTATCTCGTGTTCGCTTATCCAACTGTTTCTGGAACTCTACATATAGGTCATGCAAGAAGCTATTCAATTCCAGATATAATTGCAAGATATAAAAGAATGAAAGGATACAATGTTTTCTTTCCATTAGGTTTTCATGCAACTGGGGTGGATTGTGCAAAAATATATGAAGAATGCAAGGCTGATTACAAAAAAGGAGCAAAGAAATATGGAATTGAAGAGGAGGCTGCAAAGAAATTTACCTCACCATTGGATGTTGACAAGTATCTTGAAAAGAGAATTATAAATGCATTCAAGAGGCTCGGCTTAAGCATCGATGAGAGTACAGCAACATCTACTATAGATCCACATTACAATAAATTCATACAATGGCAATATAGGAGACTCAATTCTCTTGGTCTTTTAAAGCAAGGAGATTATGTTCTTCCTTATTGCAATGAATGCCAGCAAGTAATTAGCATTGATGCTGCTCAGGCAGAGATTGCAGAGGGAGAGGATGCGGAAGTAAAGGAATACGAAGTAATCAAGTTCAAGGATGAGAAAGGAACAATATATCCAATTGCAACTTTAAGACCTGAAACTATTTTTGGTGTTACAAATCTTTGGGTAAATCCAGATTCTTACTATGTAGAGGCAAAGGTCGATAGTGAAACATGGATAATTTCTGAGCATGCTGTTGAAAAATTTGTGAACCTAGGAAAGAAAATAGAGATTAAAAGAAAGATCAAGGGAGAACAGCTTAAGGATATATCTGTAATAAATCCTGCAAATGGAAAGAGCGTAAAGATAATACCTGCAACATTTGTTGACTCGTCTGAAGCAACAGGAGTTGTAATGAGCGTTCCTGCGCATGATCCATATGATTACATGCATTACAAAGAAGCAACAAATGCTGAAGATTCTACAATTCCTTTTGTTGTGGACATGCATCTTGATGGAATTCCAAGTGCAGTTATATTGAAGAAACATAATGGAGATGCTGAGGCAGCTGTAAAAGAGCTTTACAAGCTTGAATATAGGGGAACAATAAGAAAAGACATTCCAGTAATTGGAGGGATGCCGACTGCAAAGGCAAAGGATGCAATTATATCCTATCTTTCTGAAAAAGGAGTCACAGACAAGATATATGAATTTACAGTAAAGCAGGTTAAGGATAGATTCGGACATCCGGTAGTAATAAAGAAAATATCTGGCCAATGGTTTGTAAATTATGCTAACAAGCAATGGAAGGAATTGGCAAAAGAATGCATAGATCAGATGAATACCTATCCTCCAGAATATAAGAAGGAACTTCCATCTATAATAGATTGGTTGAGAGAGAGACCTCTTATTAGAAAAAGAGGGCTTGGAACAGAATTTCCATTTGCTAAGGGTTGGGTAATTGAGGCACTTTCTGATTCCACAATCTACATGGCATTCTATGTGGTTTCAAGAGCAATAAATACTGGCAAGCTTAAAGTTGATGAAATAGACGATGCTTTCTTTGATTACATCTATCTTGGGAAAGAAGGAAATCTTAAGTGCAGCAAAGAGGTAGCGGAAGAAATCAGGAAAGATTTTGAGTACTTCTATCCTCTTGATTTGAATTTCGGAGGAAAAGAGCACAAGACTGTTCATTTCCCATTCTTTATATTCCATCACGCTGCAATATTTGAAAGAAGATTCTGGCCCAAGGGAATTTTTGTTAACTGGCATCTTATTGTTGAAGGAGAAAAAATGTCAAAGAGCAAGGGCAATGTTGTATTTTGGGATGATGCGATAGACAAATATGGGCCGGATGCGATAAGATTCTATATGGCGCATGGAACAAACCAATGGAATGACTTTGACTGGAAGAGTGCGGAAATGGATAGATACTATGCACACCTTGAAAATCTTAAGAAATTATTTGATGACTTGATAGAGTCAGCAGACAGTGGTAAAAGCAATGCTGAGATAAATAAGTGGGGAGAAACAATATTTGCAAAGAGATTAAAGATGATTGAAACAGAGCTTGAAAGGTATGAGATTAGAAATGCAGCTTCGATTGCATTCTTTGAGATAAAGAATGATATTCAATGGCTAAAATCAAGAGGAGGAAATGTCAGCAAGGAATTGCTTGGAAATTGGCTTAAGATTCTTTCTCCATTCATCCCGCATACAGCGGAGGAGTATTGGCATAAGCTTGGAAACAACACTCTTATAAGTTCAGAAAAATGGCCAGTAGTGGAAGAGCCAGATCAATCAATACTTAAGGCAGAAGAGGAAATAAGAACTATGGTGGATGACTTGAATAATTTAACTAGGATTATGAAGGAGAAAAAAACAAAATTATATGTCTATAGCATGCCTAATGAAGTTCAATACATCAAAAATGCAGCTGAATTCATAAAAGACAGATTTAACTTTGATAATGTAATAATTTATTCTGTTGCAGATAAAGAAAAATACGATCCTTTGAACAAGGCAAGCAAAGCAAAGCCAGGCAAGCCTGCAATCTATCTTGAGTAGATTGGAAATTCAACGTTATAAATTTATGTATTTAATTAAAATAATGTTCTATAGTGCTTAAAAGTGAGAAAATGACCTTGAAAATCTATTTATTGTCCTTTGCACTCTTGTTTGCATTTTTAATTCAAGGATGCATTCAGACTCAAGATAGAACCCAAACAAACATTTCAGTTGAGAATCTTACTAAAGATGCAGAAGTGGTAAAAAATGATTCTGTAGGGATCCAAACTGTTGAACCTAAAAATATTGTCTATATCAGAAACTTTGCATTTTCACCACAAGTTATCGAAATCAATGTAGGAGAATCTGTCACTTGGATAAATCAAGATTCTGTATTCCATACTGCCACTGCCAGCGGGGTTTTTGATTCAGGTATGTTAGGGAATGGAGAGCAGTTTACATTTACATTTACAAATATTGGCGAATTCGATTACATATGTAGGCCTCATCCTTATATGAAAGGAAAAGTTATAGTGAGATAAATGTTTGAGAGTATAACATACTATACTATATTCGGAAAGCCTTTTGGAGCTTGGATTGGAATACTTGCATTAGTTTCAATAATCATTACCGGCTTGATAGCCTTTCTGAATAAAAGAGGATTATTCAATATCAATGGGATGGCATTACAGATTTGGTGCTACATCAATTATCCTGGCATTTATTCACGGAATCCTAATGCTTCTTGCAGGTATCAATTAAACAACCATCTTTGCAACAGAAAAGAATAGTAGAAGATTGTAAAAAAGAACATGATTTTAAGTAGATATTGTATGCTCTGCGTCGCCATACTACTCGGCGTGGATTCTATGGAAAAGATAAAATAATTAAAAATGGTCCATATGTTGTTTCAGGGAACATCCCTTTGTATAAAGAGATGGCAATTGCAGGAAATGAGGAATCCCGGAATTCTGGAAAAAGGGAGAGGAATTTTCAAGAATGGAAACATATTCGTTGTGCAGATGCGGAAAATCAAAGAACAAGCCTTTCTGCGATGGAAGCCATGTGAATGAGAAATTTAAAGATGGAGATCCGAATCTTAAGGATTCAAATAAGTTGTAATGGCTGTAACATCATGCCTATAATTAAAAGCTTTAAATAGACTGAACATGCTTATTATTTATGGCAAATGATGTTAGTAATCAACCAAATAAATCTGGAAGTAAGAATCCAGGGTTTGAGGGTTTGATGCTTAAACGCACAAATGAAAAAGAAAAATTATATACCAAGTTGTACTCTTCAAAGATTTTATCAACATTTCAATTTGTGCACTCTGTTGCATAAAAGAGTTTCATTTCCAAAAAAATACCGATAGTGTTGCACATAGTCATAGTGATAACGATTCTAAGACTAAATTTAAAGGGCATTTCGGAGAAAAATTGGGAAATGATTCCGAAGATGATGAGGAAGAAGGGTCTGAATAATTGTCATCATTAAGAATCAAATAGCATTTTGTCGCCGAGTATAATAAGTGTTCTAACATTCAAATGAAGAGGCGTAATATTTAACATTTCTATTTATAAATGAAATAAGTCTATAATTTTAGAGCGTTACCAGAGACTCGTCATCTAAATTTCTATTTAAAAATATTATCTAAATATATTCATTTATAGCATCATTAATAGAGGTAAAAACCTAACAAAAGAATACATTTTTACTGAGAGGGAAGAAGGATTAAAGAGCGCATTGAAGTCACCCATTAAGCCAAAAGAAAAGAAAGTCGTCGCATTAGATAATATAAGCTTCACAATAAATGAAGGAGGATTTGTTGGCATAATAGGACCAAATGGTGCAGGAAAGAGCACGCTGGTAAAGACATTGGCAGGTATTCTCACCCCTACAAAGGGAACAGTAGTTGTCAATTCAAAAATTCCCTTTGAAGAAAGGATTGAAAATGCAAAGATCATCGGTGTTGTTTTTGGAAACAGGAGCAAACTAGAATGGGATTTGCCAGTTATCGATACATTTAAACTTTTAAAGTCTATTTATAGAATTTCAGATAAAACTTATGAAGAGAACTTTAACAAATTAATCGATCGTTTAAAAATAAAAGAGCTTTTGTATAAGCCTGTTCGTGGCCTTTCATTGGGTCAAAGAATAAAATGCGAAATAGCTACCGCCTTCCTACACGATCCAAAAATCGTTTATCTTGACGAGCCAACCATAGGATTGGATATCTTTTCAAAGGAAGAGATCCATAAATTCCTTTTAAAAATAAATAGAGAGAAAAAGCAACGATTCTGCTTACAACCCATGATATGAAAGTATATCTAAGCTATGCAAGAGAGTAATTTTGCTAAACAAGTGCAAAAATTATATATGATGGACCGATCCAAAAGCTTAAATCAAAATTCGAAAAAAAGAATGGTTACTTTCTTGTTTACTAGCAAGATTGATAGGACGAGTAAAAGATAAAAAAGCTAGCAAAAGATCCGGCAATTGAAATTGTAGATTCGAAAGATAATGAACTTAAAGTAGTCTTAAATCTAATAAAAATAAATATTAAGGATTTCATAAAAAAAATTCTGGACAAATATGAGGTAGTTGATGTAAGGGTAGAAGATCTCGAACTAGAAGAAATCATCAAGACGATATATTAGGAGAGGTAATATGCTCAATCTTACAACTTATTTGAGTATATCTAGAACACGTTTTCTTTCAAATATAACATAGAGATGGATAACATTTGGAAAGATGCTTGCGTTTTTAGTTCAAATGTTTATCGTTTTTTATTTATGGAATTCTATATTTGCATGGAATAAAGTAGACGAGATAAACGGTTTTACTCTATCTCAATTAGTTACATATGGTATCGTTGCACTTTTTATTAGCAATATCTGTATTACTTGGCTAGACAGTGAAATTGATTTACTTATTAATACTGGGGATATACTCATGAAGTTAATAAATCCTATAAAGTTGAATGTTTATTTATTTTATATTTTTCGTTCGGATTTTATCTTTTCTATTTTTACTATTGGTCTGCCAGGTTTACTTCTTTCCATATTTGTGCTAAACATTTCTTTCCTTGATTTGCTAATTATCTTTGTATTTATTATCAGTCTTATCCTAGCCGCTTTAATCAACTTTTTCATAGATATATTTTCAGGAGGTCTTTCATTTTGGACAAAGGAGAATATCTATGGATTTAGAATGATGAAATCGTTTTTATTCACGCTTTTCGGGGGTTCATTTATTCCTTTAGTATTCTTTCCACAATGGTTCCAAACCATTGCGTACCTGCTTCCATTTCAAGCAGCATATAATCTGCCATTATTAATTTACATTGGTAAGATACAAGGTTTTGAGATTATAACTTCTATTTTACTTCAGTTGTTTTGGGTAATTGTTTTGTATTTCACTAGCTCGATCTATCTAGAGAAATCAATAAAAAGATTTGAAGCATTCGGTGGATGATCATGAAATATTCAAATTTATTTGTAGATTTAATCGACTCAATAAATCTGTATTTTAAATTTCTTAAGCTATCGCTCCTTAGGTTGGCAGCATATAGACTAAGCTTTTTTTCTCTGGTGTTTGCATCTTTTCTCAATCAAATAGGTTCTGTTTTTCTACTTTGGGTGCTGTTGAATTCTATTCTAGAGATTAATGGATGGGGATTCGCTGAACTGCTTTTATTGAATGGAACAGCTTCTTTATCGATAAACATTTTTGAATACTTTTTTTCATCTTTACAATTAATGGGAAGCTATATTCAAAAAGGAAAGCTAGATTTCATTCTTGTTAGGCCTAGGAATGAGGTTTTCCAAATTATGATGAATCGTATCAACGTTGAAGACATAGCAAGTCCAATTTTTTCAATTGCTAAAATTTTAATAGCATTCTCATTGCTAAATATTACTCTTGGGTCTGTTGATTTGCTTATGTTTCTTTTGTTGTTGGCATGCGGAATTGTTACAATATTCTCAATTGTACTTTTTATATCCTCATTATCTTTTTTCTTCTTTGGAATTCATTATATCTTATATTCTTTTTTTGACATTCTTGAGATGTTGAAGTATCCTATTGAAATATATGGAAGCATAGTAACTGTGTTATTTACTTTTGTACTTCCTTTTGCATTTGCTTCATACTACCCAGTTGAATTTATTTTAGGAAAAGGAATCAATAAAGAATTTATCTGGCTCAGTCCAATAGTTGCAGTTATATCATTCTTAATTGCTTATAATTTATTTAAAATGGGACTTAAACACTATAATTCTACCGGAAGCTAAATGGGGTGAGTGGCATAGAAAATACGTATAGAAAACAAATACATATTGCTTAAATATTCATAGATTTGTGGGGTAAAATCGCTTTGCTACTTACGAATTGCTTTGCTACTTGCGCTCCTCTGCATATATTTGTGCAATATCACTAATCCTTTTTGGAATCTTTTTTAGAGGCATAGTGCCTAAAAGATTTAGAATAATCTCTCTTGGCATTATTGTTGCTGCATTTTCTGCAGAATCCCATGCATCTAATACAACTTTACGATATTTGTCTTCAATCTTTTTAAGGAGGTTAGGATCTTTGAGCTGTTCTTCTAACCTTTTCTTTAATGCGCTAAGTGCTTTTACTGGCCTTTCAAGCATTTCAATTATCTTAGGTTCTGCTTTATTTTCTTGGAAATATTTTAATTTCTCTTCTTCTCTCTTGAGATTCTGAATAGTTCTTTGTAGTTCCATTTCCATTTCTTTTTTTCTAGACAAAGCAATTTTTTTGATATAATATTCGAAAATATTTTTGCTTATTTTGTTATTTTCCGAAATGGAAATGTATGAAATGAGTTCATTTTGCAAATACGCATAGTCATAATCTTCTCTTTTCTTCACGAAATTGCAATCATAGATTCGAATAACATTAGCAGTATGGGCGTGTTCTATTTCATGCCTTCTTATTTCTTTTGAGATCTTGCTTCTTTTTCCCATAGCAATAATTCCATCTAGTTTTTTACTCGTACCTCGCCAGACATGGTATCTTCCAAGTGTTGGAAGAGTCCACTTTCCAAACACAATAGGGTCTAGCTCAAAGAAAAAGGCATATGGTGTAGCTATAACATCATAGAACTTCTCTACGTTCTTTTTTCCAATTCTCTGCATAAAAATAGTACGGATGAGTTTTTCTTCAATTGATAGTAGTGATCGACGTTCTTCATTTAATTTGACATAACTTTCAGGCTTCCTTCCAAACGCCCTAATAAAAAGCGTTCTTTTTGGTAAGTCTTTATACTTACGAATTTTTTCTCTCACCTTGATAGCTCTACAAATTCGGATTTTAATACACTTTTTTTGATAAGGAGTCAATTCTGGATTCTTCTTTATTATTTCTTCTGCCACTGCTTTATACTCTAGTTTTTGATCCAAAGGCGTATTCTCAATTTTTTCTCTATAATCTTGAATTGCCTTTGCAACTCGCAGATATCTTTTTAAGAGTTCTCTCCTTCTTTCTTTCCAGGTGGCATTTGGCATCTGATTAATAATTTCTTTCAATTTTGTACCAAATGTTTCTTCTCGAAAACGAAATTCATTCAATTCATACATGCTAAATTTACACATAACTTATTTATATATTTTTCTATTTTATTTTGCAATTTTTGTAAGTTTAACGATATGGACTTTATGGAAGAAGGCATATGGTGAGACTGTCTTTTCTGCAACAAGAGAAAATTTGGCTGAGATCTGCAGAGCAGACTCATCTATGTAAAGAAGATGGAAATTAAGATGAAAGCACTTGTCTATAATTTATGTATTCTAATGACGAAGAAATACTATTTTCTCATCATAGGATTTCTACAAAGCTTTATTATAGAAAGATTTTTATATTAGTTCTAATTTAATTATATTGTTTATTTATTAAATTATATATTCTTTTCTTGTTGCAAAAAGAAGGGGTGATATAATGGAATTCAAAAAACGACAAAGAACAATAAAAACTCAAAAACATAAAGCAGATATTATTGAAGAAAAACTAATGAAAAGGAAGGATTTTGATGCAGAATATGCTAGATTAGTATTATCTTCAAAAATTATGCCATTTGAAATCATTAATTTAGTAGATAAGTTAAAAGATGAATTTCAGATACAAAGAGTTATTGACTTAGTTAAATCAATAAGATCAAATTCTATAAAAAGGAAGATACTATGGCTATTAGAGGAAAAGTATAAAGACTCAGATGATTATGTTAAGTGTCTATGTGTTTCAAGACTTAAATGGAGTTTAGATGAAAAGAGAACGAATTATGATAGATATGTTCCACAAACTTATTATGATCTAGATGAGAAAGAAATAGCAGAACTTTCATTCTATGAAGGAATGGAAAGATCGTTGGAAGAAACAATGGAACATAACGATGAAAAAGGACGATTAAGGCTAACTACTTCTGAGTAATTATTTTTTATTTTTTCTATTTAATTTATTTTTATGAGAACATTTGTATTATATTCTAGGAAAGGAAGAACTGATCCAAATTTTAATAACCTTATAGATGCAGGCAGGATGGACCTAGTAGCCAGATGTATATCCAATGTCTTATTCCTTTCAAAATCTCTTAGAAATGATAGAATAATATGTGTTCTTAATGGTCCACCAAGAGGACCTATATCAATTGAATTCAACGGATATTTAAAACCTATTCTTCCAGATGAGCAGTCAATAGGCAATCTTATTAAAACAGCTTTAAAATACAGAATTACGAACGAATGGAATGAACCTTTTTCCGGAGTAAAAATTGCAAAGAAATCATTCCAAGATGTGATTAGAGAGCTATCTTCTTTTCCAATTTATATTCTCCATGAAAAAGGAAAAATGATTACCGATGTTGATGTAGAGGACAATCCTGTTTTTGTTCTCGGTGACAATTTCGGTATACCTAAGAATGATGAGTCGTATGCTTTGAGATTTTCAAAGGAAAAAATTTCTTTAGGTAAAAAAAGTTATCTTGCTAGTCAATGTATCACAGCTATAAATTGGTTTTGTGATCTCAAAGGAATATTTTGATTAAAGGAATTTTTTATACTATTAATGATAGATTTAAAATAAAAAGCAACTCTTTAAATCTTTTATTTTAAATAAAATCTATGTATAAACTTCTGCTGTTTGATATAGACGATACAATTTGTGATGCATCAACTGCATACAAGCTAGCAAAGAAGGAGTGTTTTAAATATCTGAAGAAGAAATATCCATTAATCAATGAGGAGCTATTTGAAATGGTTTATTCTCAAGCAAGAGAACAAATAAACAATGAACTTTATAATACTGCATCTTCGCATGAAAGATTTCTATATTTTCAGCGCATGTTTGAGATATTAGGTTTACCACTCAATCCATCACTTCTTTATGAAATATCGGAGTTATATTGGAAAGTAACAGTCAAAAACTTGAAATTATTTCCGAATGTCAAAAGAACTCTTAAAATTTTGAAGGAAAATAACATGAGAATTGGTATAGTCTCAGATCTTGTTTTAAATGTACAGATAGCAAAATTAAGACGTTTAGGAATAGACAGGTATGTTGATTTTATAGTCACATCTCAGGAAGCTAATGAGGAGATGCCAAGCAAAAAAATGTTTCTACTAGCAATGAAAAAAGGAGATGCCAAACCTGAGGAAACTATAATCATTGGGGATTCAATAAATAAGGATGTAATCGGAGCAAAAAATCTCGGAATAACTTCTGTATGGAAGCCTTACAAAGAAACACAAAAAGAAATAAAGAAAAAAGGAAAGATTGCCGATTATGTAGTGAACGATTTTAGTCAGCTTTTAAAAATCATGAAAGTCAAGAAAATGAAATTCAGGAAAGGAAAGATGTTGGCTTTTGATTTGGTAGGAACTCTTCTCAAAGAAGGGAGCATTGTGAAGAGAGGACTTTATCCGTTAGCTAAAAAGGAAAACCTAAACATTTCTTATCAAGAATTAAAAGATCTGTATGTTAAATACAGCCTTGGAGAAATTGGTAAAGAGGAATTTAACAAATATGTACCTGAAGAAATTGAAAAGAAATTTCTTGATTCGCTTGAGTTGGAATCTAGCGCAATAAGCACACTTAATTACCTAACTAGAAAGGGATATAAATTATCAATTCTTTCTAATTTTCCTAAAGAATGGGGAGATTATATTGTTAATAAGTTCAACTTTCAAAGATGGTTTTCACCCATTGTATTTAGCGGTGAATACAAGACTAGAAAACCTGATGAAAGATTGTATCTAATTCTGGCGGAAAAGGCAAGAATCAAACCTGAGAATTACTATTTAATAGATGACAAGCTAGAGAATTTGAAAGAGGCCAGGTTTTTACTTATGAAAACAATACATGTTTCTATCAATGATAATGACAAAAAGGACATCTTATTTTTGCCAGATTATAGGATAAAGAAGCTTTCAGATCTGAAGAAGCTATTTTAATTATAAGTATAAACAACTCGTTTAGTTGGTAGAAAAATCCAACATTTATTAATAGTTCAAGTAAATTATGCATAAGTTTTTATATATTTCTCACATAATCATATTATATATGAAAAAGTGAGAAAATGATAAATGAAATTAGAATAGAAAGTAGAATCACAGATGAGGAGAAATCAACGCTTACAGCAGCAGAACAACGGTTACTTGCTTATCTAACAAAGGATTCATTAATATCTACAAATAGATTAAGAGAAATATACAACTCAAAGAAAATAGCCTCACCTTCTTATTTTAAGATAGTTGTAAGCTCTTTAATAAAGAAAAAATTTTTTTTGCAGATCAAAAAAGGACTTTATTATGTGACAATGGGAGAAACCTATGATGAATTTCTTCTCGGCCAGTACTTATTTGGAGGATATATTGGATTTTCAACAGCATTATGGTTGCATGGATTAAAAACAGAAATGCCATCGGTATGTTATGTGGCTGTTTATAAAGGCAAGAAAACAAAGAAAATAGGAAGAATGCTATTCAAATCGGTTTCATTGGGAGAAAAGGCAATAGGTGCAGCATATATTGATAAATATCGTGTGTCAACTAAAGCAAAAACATTTTTCGACTGCTTTTTAATTCCAAAATATGCGGGAGGATTTCAGCAGATTCTTTATTCCTTATCTGTTGCAGATATGACTGCAAATGATTGGAATGAATTTTTGGATTACATTAAGAAGTTTGGTTCGTCATCAATGGTACAAAGAGCAGGGTATGTTTTCTCAATTTTAAGAAGAATAAATGCAAAAAAAGTGCCTAATTTTTTAATAAGCGAATTAAAAAAAGAATTAGGGAGGAAAGGAGCCGTAATAACCACTTTAGATCCCACAATCAAAGCAAAAGGAAGGTTTGTTAGCGAATGGAAAATTTATGATAACGTAGGTGAAAAAATATTTGGAAGTTTGGTGTCTTTGGAGGCGTGAATTATGAAAATAGATAAAACAACATTAGACAACATTACAAAAATTTCTTCTAAATCCGGATTGTCATTACGCAATCTAGAGAAGGAATTGCAATTATTCGGATTTATACCAAAATTATTTCATCTTTTTGAAGAAAATAAAATTCCTGCAGTTTTGTACGGCGGAACAGCTTTGAATAAGGGATTTTTTAAGGAGAAGCAAAGGTTTTCAAAAGATCTTGATATCGACTTGCCTGCAAGAAATTTTAGAAATTATTGCAATAAAACAGACCTCCTTTTGCAGCAGTTAAAAGAATACAGAGTGGAAAAAACATATTTTGGAGAAGACGCATGTGTTTGGAATATTTGGTATGGAAATAATCCTTGGGAATCGTTAATCATAGAAATAAGAAAACAGCCAATAAAAGACAAGGCACAAAAGATTGAATTGCATTCCATATTAGAGTTCTTAGGTTTGCCAATACTCCCAATATATGTTCCATCCTATCCGCTTGAGCATCTTTTAGCAAGAAAGATAATTGCATTGAGCAGAAGAGCGATAGGCAAGGATATCTATGATACTTATTTAGGATTAAAGTTGAATCCCGACAGGAAAAAAATCTTAATGATTATTAAAAAAATTACAAAAAAAGATCCAATTTTAATTTTGAATGAAGCTATCTATTGGTTAGATGAGGTTAATCTGAAAAGTCCTGACATTACAGAGCTTCAGGATACTGTACCTATCTCATACAGAGAGGATATAAGAAGCATGATAAACTCGGTGAGGTATGAGTTAAACAGATTCTTATGAAAGATTGAGTGATCTTATAAAAATAGAAATATATTTGGAAATGATTTGAAGTCCTAAGGAAGTGGAAATTATATGAAAGAAAAATCAGATCAAGTATCGCGTGCATACAAAAGAAGATTTTATCTTATCGTGGGGCGTGGTGACTGATATTAAAAATTATATGAGCATGCTCTTATTTGAAAAAAGTTGGAATAATATGGAAAAAAAGATTAAAACAAAAAATTTTGTGTTGAGACCTATAGGAATTAATGATGCGAAGAATATATACTTGTTTCAGCAGGATGCAGAAGCAAAGAAAAACCTAGCTTGGATTCCAGACAGTATAGAGCGAGTAAAGAAGGACATTATTGCAGAATTAAAGAAAAAATACAGGGAAACGCTGGTAATAGATGTAGAAGGGCAAGCAGTTGGGGGGATTACTCTTTCCATGATAATTCCCAACCACAAGGGGAATTGGGGTTCTGGATAGCCAAAGAATACAGAGGAAAAGGAATAATGACAAATGCCGTGAAGCTTGCTACGGATTACTGGTTCAAAAGGTACAGACTAAAGCAAATTTATGCCAATACAAGAAAATGGAACAAGCCATCTGCAAGAGTGCTAGAAAAGGCAGGATTCAAATTTGAAGGTTTGATAATAAAGGATGTAATGAAAGATGGAAAGTATTATGATAACCTGCTATTTGCAAAGATAAAATAGTTGTTATAAAATAAACAATATGCAATGATAAGAAATATAGGCAAACAAACACAAGATAAAATTAAAATATCGGAATTGAAATAGGAAAGTCAGCCCATACAGAATTCAGGATGAAGGACGGAGATTTTAATGAAACAGATGACGGCGTCTATTTAGGCCAGGTAAAGGCAAAAAATGAGGAAGAGGCGTTTGAAAAGATAAAAAGGCTTGAATGGAACAAGGGAAGGGAATTTGACGTAGTGATGATAATTGAGGTTAAGAAAAAGTATTATTTTTAGATACTGGTGATGTGTAGATTTTTAAATATTTTTTACGTTAACTGATCATGGCTGAAGAATTTACTAAAGAAATTCTAGAAAAAAAGAAGAAATACTTTATAAGAATAGTTAAAGAAACCTCTAAAAAATTAGGAATACCTACACCGTATATAAATTTTAATGGATGTCCAGCTGAGGGTGAAAACCAATTAGCGCATTTTCACCCCGACAATTACACCATATGTGTTTCTGAGCGCCAATTAATGAAGCAAACATTTGATGATATTTTTAATACTGCTTCGCATGAAGTCAATCATGTTTTTAATTATTCACATGATGATCGATTTTATCAAGAACATAATAAATTAAAAACTAAGATATGGAATCCAAGAAGAGAAATTGAAATATATAATTCGTTTTATAAAAATTCTAAGAAAAGAAAAAGAAAAACAAAATTGAAAAATGAATGCCGATATCACAATTGTAAGGAAACAGAATCATTAACAAAATGTAAATATTGTAGAGAACAGTTTTGTAAGGAACATATAGAACCGAGATTGGTGGAGTTGCCAAATTTCAGATCTGGATTAATTTCTGATGATTGGAGAGATGAAGGAGGGCATCCTTGTTTTCCCTATACGAATTATAGGTATCAGCTAAAAAAAGAAGAGGATAGAAAATACAATGAAGCACTGGACAAATTTTTGAATAAATCAAAGTCAATCCAATCGATACCTGTTTATCCCTATAGAGCATCAAATGCCGAAGAAAATAGTTTTATAAAACTAAAAAGTGAAATTGTGTCATTATTTTCTAAAAGAAATATAATACTAATTATTATGCTAGTTTTAATACTTACAATTCTTATTCTTCAATTCAACCAAAATTTCAATAGTATTTTTTATCCATTTATCGGAAAGAACTGTAGCGCCACTTTAAAATCCGGTGAATGTTGGAAAAACAACCAACCATGGTATTGTGATGATGGAAAACTAATCGAGAGATCAGATATCTGTGGTTGTCCTTCATTATTAAGACCATATAATTTTAGTTGTATTATAAAATATGAATGTGAGGATGGAACCTTAGATCCAGATTGTTCTAAAAATAAGCCTTATCAGTGTGTTAAAGGTCAACTTATAAAAAATCCTTTGTTATGTGGGTGTCCAGAAAATCATTTGTTTGATAATATCACAAACACATGCAAGAAGATAGAAATATGTAGCGATGGAACATTGTATGACCAATGTTCTCCTAACAAGCCATTGTTTTGTGATAATGGAGATCTTATTCCAAAAGCTTCTTTATGTAATTGCTCAAATCCATATTATTTTGCAATAGATGATTATTGCATTGATATTAGAAATCCAAATGAAATATATATTCGATATTTAGAACAAAAGATACATGAAAGTATTAATAGACAAAGAAACTTTTATGGTTTGGCTAATTTAACGCTAGATCCAAAGCTAAGCGAAATTGCTAGATTACATAGCAAGGATATGGCAACTTACAACTATTTTGATCACATAAATTTAAAAGGATTAGATCCGACTCAAAGAGGTAATCAATTAGGATATACTTGTTATAAAAACTACGGAAACTATTACACTATAGGTTTGGGTGAAAATATATTTATGATACATACATACAAAACTATATGGTATACAAATGGTATTGAAACTAGTAGAGATTGGTATGCTCCTGATGAAATAGTATTTGAAGTCGTTAATGGCTGGATGAAAAGTACCGGACATAGACAAAATATTTTAGAAAGTAGATATGATAAGGAAGGAATAGGAGTATGGATTAGTGAAGATGGTCGAGTTTATGTAACTGAAGATTTTTGCTAAATTACTTTAATTAGATCTTATCCTAATTTATAGAGCAATGCACCAACAGCTATGCAAATTATTCCAGGAAACCATCCTAAAGAAAATAGAAGGGTACCTGCGATCAGTCCTTGAATACCAAAAAAAGAGATAATAATAGGTCCAAAGAAAAATATGATTCCAATTATTAGAAGAATAATCCCTAATATTTGAAGTAAACCCATTATGACACCATATATTATTTAATTTGAAATTTTGATAAATGTACCAATAGCTCTTTAATTAATAAGAATTTAAAAGTTATCTTTGTTATTATATGCATGGATAATAATGAAATTTCATGGCAAAATTTAGAAGAAAGAAGTAAACAATCAACTCAAATTTTTAATAGAAAAGAAAGTGCTATTTTATCTGAAATAAAGGATTATAACCCAGTGCATCTTACTTTTGCTCAAAGGAAAAAAATGAATGAAGTATTTAAAAAAATATCAAAAGAGAGATTTTCGAAGATAGGAATAATTGATCAGTTTATTATTGTACGAAAGAATTACACTTGGAGCTGGGTCGAAGGTGTTATTGATTTTTCAGATCAAAAACCAAAGATGATTGTAAGGACAGGATTATCCAGTTTAGCATGGATATTTGCAATCTTAATTCTTACCTTAAACAGTCTCGAATACTTAAGCATGATCTTTTACTGCTTTTTAATTCCAAATAATAAAGGAATATGTTTTGAATTTTTAGGGATGTTGATTATTCCTTTTTCACCGATTGCATATCACTTTGGAAGGAAGAATATTAATTTAAGTACAATGCGAGATGAACTCAATTCGTATGTAAATGTTTGAACCAATCGTTGTTATTCATTCGGCATTCATAGTTCAAGCTATAAGGTGATTAGATGTTCGGATTGCAATTAGGAAATATAGGTTCTATTCTAGATTCTATTCAGATCGTTTTCTTCTCGATTGTTTTCACCACTATTGGATATTTTTTATATTTTTTAGGAAAGACAATAGTTATATACAAAGGAAAGGAAGACACAAATTATGAAAGTATATTTGAATCATTTTTTTTCTCGATTTTTTTAGGTCTTTCATTTATTATCTCTTTAGCTGTTTCGATTTATTTTCTCATGTTATCATTTTTGATACCACCAATATTAATTCTTATTGCTCAATTAGTTCTCATTATTTTTATTGGTGAAGAGATAAATAAAATCAAAAATTTATTAGATAAAAAAATAAAGAACAAAACAACTTTAGATCGGTACAAAATGATTATATTAATAATTCTCATACAGGCATTTAGCTTTTTAGCACCTATTCCTTTTTTAACCACAGTTGACAGTAATAAGAGCAGTCTTCCTTATTTGTTTCTTTCCGGTATTTTTTCTTTGGCATCTATTTTTTTATCTGCAATTTTATATGCAATTATAGGTAGAGAATATTTAGATATAGAAATAAAATTGACTGATGGTAGAAAAATAAAGGGAATTCAAAAAGGTATTAGTAAAGATTTTGTTTATCTGCAGAAGAATAAAGAATTATATACTATTAATAAAAGTTTAATTAATTATATTAGAACGAGAAAAAGAAAATGAAGATTCAAAAATGTAATTCATAATTTTAATATATTATTAGAAATTCTAATAAATAATTAGCAGTATAAAAGTGAAAGAATATAATAAGTAATATGATTGTAAGTTTTTCTTTTTGTTTTTGATAGAAATATATGTAACGTACGACTTTATAGTAAGACTTAAACTATAGCAATCCACTTTGCTCAGTTATTGATTAACTATTAATTAATAGAAGAATACTAAATTATTAAATTTTTATAAAACAATAAACAACGATTCATTAATGCATTTGAATTTACTTCAACTTAAATTCATTTATGTTATTGTATCAGGTAGGATTTATGTTTGAATATAGTAAACAATAAATCAATTTATTTTTTATTGCTAAGTTATACAGCTTTACTTTTGCTTTTTTATATATTTTTATTTAGTCGACAGGTCATAGAGCAAAACGTAAAAGAATTTAATGCTACTTGTTACTTGTGCATTTAATTACAGTTTTACTAAAATTAACATGTTAGATAATAACGTCAGAATTTAGTTATGATGGGGATATTTCTTTATGTATTCGTTATGATAATTTTTAGTAAGATTAGTTACAATTCGCTTTACTTAAGTAAATTTTTCGTCTCAAAAACGTCCGTATATGAGAGATGGGGGTTTTACGTCGGTGGAAGACGTTTTTGTGACAAATTTTTCTTTATCTTTTAAACAATATAAAAAATCTACTACCAAAATTTTAATAGATTTTCCAATATTTTTTTATCTTTCTATTAATTTTGTATTTTCTATACTATTTGCTTTTATTCTGAGGTTATTCTGCATTCAGAGCGATATTCACAAGATTTACACTTCTATTGTTTTGGTGGAATGGGATTCATTTTATTTGTAAGTAGTTTATCCATAGTGTTTAGAGTATGCACAGCATGCCTTTCATCTGTTTTTTGTTCAATAATTATTGATCTTTCATTTACTTTGTTCATTAACTTTATTTGAACTTTAATCCTTGGCTTCCCAAATAGATAGGAATAAATATTTGCCTGCGCGATTGCCATTGGTTTTATGAAATGACAAAGAAATTCATTTGCTGTTGTTTTAAATTCATAACAGAAGTCAGGCCCTATTCCATCTGGTGCTCCTTCAATTATATAGTTTTTCCAATTGAAATGATATCTAAAAGTTGGATAATGCTCTGCTCTATTTAATTCTTCAAATATCCCTCTCTCTAATGGATTATCATATATAGTTTTTCTATTAGCAGTATCGTTTGACATTTCTGCTATTGCTATATAAGGTATATTATTTTTTTTAAGTTCATTCTCTAATTTTATTAATGCAGATCTATAATTCTTACATTTATTTAGAATTTCTATAAAATTATTAGTCAGAATCTTTTTTAATTGGTAATCGAATTTATTTATATCTGATTCATCTGGTATTATCGTTATCGCTCTTCCATGTATGTTTATGGTTGTATAATCCTCCATAAATTGTGACAATATTTTATGCACCTCTTTTTTAGATAGTTGGCCGTATTTTTCAATATCTTCTTTATAAGATGCGAATATATTTTTCTCATTGTTTCTAATCTTGAAAATCATTTGTCGATGACACCAGTACATACGTGCAATATCTGCAACTGCAACAAAACAGATTTGGTCTTTTTTAATGGATAATTTTTTCTTTTCTCTAATCATTTCTTTCTCTAAAATTTTATTAACAATTATATTCTCAGAGATTGGCAATTTCTTCATTAACCTGCTCTCTTCAGTCTTGCTTCCTATAGAAAATAAATCCTGATCTTTATTATCAATTTTTATTCTTTTTATTTTATCAGGCTTCTTCATATCCTTACACCAATTCATTATTGAAAGACAACAATAAAAATCATATTTTGTTAATAAATTTTTCCTATAGTTTTCAACAATTGAGCCTTAATCTATAATAATGTTGGAATTTCCAATATATTATTAAAAATATTAAATTACATCCTAGAAACTATAGGAGAATGGTATTTTCTTAAATCAATTGACATATATTTAGAAATAACATAAATGTCAGAAGCAAATATTCGCGCAATTTGGCTTTTAGCGTTCTTCTTTTTACCGTTTTTCATTCTTCTCAGCTCAAGAAACTTTGAATATCTTTTATCTAGGAGATTCACATATGTTATTATTTGATCGCATAGCTCGTCTATTGTTTTATAATCTTTCTTATCATATGCCTCAATGATTCTTTTTACTGCATTTAACGGCATATTTATTGCTTCAAGTTCTTTCAATAGCTGCTTAATAAATTCTCTTTTTGCTTTACTTCTATTCCTTGCCATCACTCTCATTAATATTTTTCTAAAAGAACCGTCAGATTTGTCAAATGTCTTTAATACATCCATTATTCCTTCAATATTATTGTTTTCAGCGAGATTTATGAGGATCTTTATTTTCTCATCTAATATCTTAAGTCTTTGGAAAATATTTTCTAGAATTTTTTTCATATTTTCTTTTTTGTCTGCTTCAACTACATCTTTCAGCTTGATTGCATATATCTCTCTCTGCAGGGTTCTCGCAATCTCTCTTAGATAGGAAGAAACAGCATGCTTTGCAAACTTGACTGCTGATAGGTAGTCATCTTTTGTAAGGTTCTTTCTTAGTTCTTTGTCAAATCTATCTATTTCCTTAAATTGTGATGTTCTTTCTAATGCGTTCTTCCAATATCTTTCTTTATTCTCTTTCTTTGCTTGTTTTGCTTTTAAGATCTGGCTGTTTATGAATGTTACAACTGAATTTATCCATACAGAATTTAATACGTCTATTATTTCGCCTTTTTTGATTATCCTCTTCCCTTCCTTTTCTTGGAGTGATTCCTCTATCTTTTTTATCACTGCTTTATTTAGTTCTTCAATTTTCTCGTCAATCATTTCAATTTTTCTTGCTGCTTCCAGCAGTGATTTTGCAGTATTTAAAATATTCTCATGAAGTTGGTTTACTCTCTTCTTTATTTCATCTCTTGAGAGATGATCCCATTCTATAAGGATGTTGTTTATTTCTCTGAAGATTTCTCGCTCAGCTGAATGCTTTTTAATGAATTCTTTTGCCTTTCTTACTGCTGCATCTGGATTAGTTTTTTCTAGCTCTTCTATTTCTTTTAATAGTTTCTCGATTTCTTTTTGAAACGTTTCCTTATCTATTTTCGATATTTCTTTTGATATCTGTTCGATATCATTCAAAAGACCCTCAGCTCCTTTTCCGTCTTTTTCTGCATTTTCAATTCTCTCTTCAATTTTATCTAAAATCTCAACTCTTTCTTTTATCTCTTCTTTTGTTTCTTCAATATACTCTTTCAGTTCTTCTAATCTTTCTTTTTGACTATATTCTTTAACTGTCTCAGCCAATTCAAGAAGTCTGCTTTCTTGAACAGCAAGGATCTCAGCTTCCAATCTTTCCTTAATCACTTCCTCTTCATCCAAATTCTTCTCGATTATCCTTGCAGCTTCTTCTTCGATTCTTTCTCGAATCTCTTCCTTTTCTCTTTCTTTATTTTCTATTTCCTCTATGAATTTTTCATGTTCTTTTTCTTTTATTTCTTCCTTTTCTTCTATTCGTTCCTTCAAGTCTGTGTCGGATGTTTCTTTTTCCTTTTCCCTTTCTTCCTTTTCCTTCATTTCTAGCTGTGCAATTAAGGATGCAAGATGTTC
>JAVZXS010000004.1:0-54845 GCA_038886535.1 Candidatus Micrarchaeia archaeon
GGAAGAAGTCTGTTCGAATCGTTTGCTTTTGTTTGATAATCCATTTGTAGGTGCCATACATTTATTTTATAGATTGTTATTTAAAATTATTCTTTTAATTTATTTAATAACTCATTTATTTCATTATTCTGTTTTTGATAATCTTGCATTTGATTCGTCTTCAATTTTATGAAGTCTTCTTCCTTATCTGTAGGTTCTCTAAATACAAACACACCTACTTTACCCCATATTTTCTTTACTTCTTCAAGATATTCGTTGTATTTATTACAATATTCGATTGATTTTTGTTTGTAGAAATCTAATTTTGAGAAATCAACATGTCCCCATGCTACAGCACGTGGATCCTTAATATACCCCTTATAATATGCAACTGCTAAATTGTAATATATCATTAATTTAAGATCTATGAAGTGGAAGTCTGGTTTTTCTTTTAGTCTTTCGTCTATTATTTTTATTGCTTCAAGACAGGTTTTTTCTGTTTCTTCAAATGTTTGATGATACATGGCTAAGGAATAGATACCATATAACTCTAGGTATAGTGCATCAACATCTTTCGTTTCTTCATATTTTTTCTTGAAATAATTGATTGCTGATTCATTTAATTTTATTCCTAATGAATCATCTATATTAATTTCTCCGCTTTGATGCTTATCTACTTTTAGTAAAAGCTTCCAACCTGTATTGTATTTCTTTTCTATTACTTCAGATGCATAAAATGGCGGGTCTCTGGCCTTTGCAAATCCAACCGCATCTGCCTTCTTTACAGGACTGAAAAGTAATGAAGCACCTAAGAGACCTGCAGCTAATGGTTTCTTTATCTTCTGCCATAGTGAAGCTTTCTTTTCTTCCTTCTTTTCTTCTTTCTTTATTTCCTTTTTCTCCTCTCTTTCTGCCATGAATATCATTCGCAGTTTAGGTATTTAAAGATAACGGACATGTCACTCTTTCCTCTCTTCTTCCTGCCCTGATCTTAATCAGTTTATCTGCGATGAACTCAATAACAGAATTTATCCATACTTTTGTCAATAGAAAAGAATATGAGATACTAACATATCATATTCACTGTTCGTATTCCTCTGCTTCCTGTTCCCTACACTCTTCGCATATGAGTTCTCCGTTTACATATTGTAGAGTATCGGAATATAGGCCACACTTTTGACATATTCCTACTGATTGTGACTCTTCAGCCAATCTATTGTAATTACCTATCTCCTGAAGTATGTCTATCATTCCTGGTAATGCTCTCGTGATGTCAGTATCTGTTACTATTCCTACAAGCCTTCCTTCTCCATCCACAACAGCAAGTTTCTTTATCTTATATTTCTTCATTGCCAAAACTGCCTCCTGTATATCTTGTTCTGGTCTTGCAACTCTTAAGGGAGAAGACATAATCTGTTTAAGCTTGATTGTTGGTTTTTTCTTTACTGCCAATACTCTTCTAACAAGATCTCTCTCTGTCACAATTCCAATTGCCTTTCCCTTTTCTACAACAATTACTGAACCAATCTTATTTTTTTCCATAGCCTTTGCTGCATCTAATGCACTCTTTGATGATTCTAAAACAACTACTCCTTTCTGCATGACAGCCTCTAAAGGAATAGAGGGTCTCTCCCCCTTCAATATTTTAATAAATCTTCTTATTGGACCTTGCTTTGTTTCCATAACATCACTCACCTAATGTGATATAATATCTAATATTTTAAGACAATAATTTATAAATCTCTCTTATAAGATAATATAGCTATAGTTTGGAAGTGATGGCAGATGTATAGATACAGAAAAGGGGCAAGAAATGAAAGGGAACTGATCCATATATTTGAAGAAAAAGGATACAGTGTAGTGAGATCTGCAGGTAGTGGGGTAAATGCAGTAAGCCCGGACATCCTTCTATTCAAGCGTGGAAAGCAGTATGCAGTTGAATGCAAAGCATGGAACAGTGATAGAATTGCGATAGACCACGATAAATTCGAAGCCCTAAACAAATGGGAAGAGAACACAGGAATTACAACATTGATTGCATGGAAGATGCCTTATGAAGGATGGTATTTTGCATATCTTCCAGAAATGGAAAGAAATGAAAAGTCATACTCGATAACAAAAAAAAGAATGATTGAAATAAATAGAAAAATCGAAGACATTATATAATCAAAGCATTCGCTAGAACAATTGAATGCGACTACAGAGAACAGCAAATAATTTAAAGATTAAACAACATAAATATGTGTTTGTAAATCTTATTTGTTAATGCTTGCCGCGGTAGCTCAATTGGGAGAGCATTCGGCTGAAGACCGAAAGGTTGGTGGTTCAAATCCGCCCCGCGGCACTTGACTTCTTATCTTAAAATAAAAACAATTTAATTAATTTTGATATAAACTATTTTATGCATAATTTCAAACGCAAAGAAATAATTCTGTATATTTCATTCTTCTTTCTATTTACTCTTACTGTATCATATGCAAAGCCAACCAAGGCGCTATTAAATGTAACAATGAATTGGGATATTGTTGCTGATGGAATTATAGATAATGCCACTCTGGATGTGACAATACCTACAAACTCACAAAACCAAAAGATAATAAGCTCTGAATTCTCAGATTCATTCAAAATTGTTTCTGGAACCGAATCTAAAATAAGATTTGAATTTGGCGGAATAAGATCAAAGCGAATAACTGCAAACTTTCTAATCCAAACCGACTACATAAATCGAAACAATGACTCTAATACGCTAACTAAAAGTTATGTTAATGAAACTGAATATATTATAATCAATGAGGACATTAAAAATCTAAGCAAACTGTTTGTCTCTTCTTTTCCTTATGATTTGTATGAAATGCAGAACTGGGTTTATAGAAATATAAAGTATAATTCTTCATACACCGACGTAACAATAAGTGACATCACTTTAAGTAACATGCCTTCTGACTGGGTTCTTCAAAAAAGGACCGGGGTATGTGATGAGTTTTCAAATTTATTTGCGGCGCTAGCAAGAGCAAAGAACTATTCAACAAGGATCATAATCGGCTATGCATATATAGACAAAAAATGGGTTCCGCATGCTTGGTCTGAGGTTTATGACCCTAATTATGGGTGGATTGAAATAGACCCTACCCACAACCAATTTCTGAATTTGAATGCGTTAAGGGTAAGAACTGGCACTGGAGAGGACATTTCATTGCTTCATGATTCCATAAGCGCGATCTCGAAAGATGCAAAAAAGATAAATTTAGAAGAGAAAGTCGAGATAGAAATAATAAATTTCACGGAAGAAGACCCTATTGAAGTGAATATTGTTTTCTCACCACAGCCTCCATTGGATCAAAACCAGCCGACAATTGTAAAAATAACAAACAAAGAAAACTCCCCAATCTTTGTTAATGCCTTATTCATCCCGCCTGTTTCAGTAGAATGTTCAGATTGTTTAAAGCAAATAATACTTGAGCCAAAAAATACGTATCAGATGGAATTCAACTTAAGGCTCCCTCCATTAAGTCCGAATGTTAGATATACTTTTCCTAATACTTTTTTGACTGACTATGAAAAAACAGAGATTTCGTTTGAAAGAGTCCATATAGAGCAAAGCCTTTCTGAAAAATATACAGACATCCAAAGCCTTCCAAATGAATTTCAGATGTTTGTAGGCCTATTTGTAGTTGCTGCGGTTGCGATAGTTGCAATTGCAATCCTGCTTGGATTATAAAGATTCAATAGATTTTTAAAATCTGAGATGTATAATTTATATGTCTCTTCTAAAATTTAGCGGCGGTAGTCTAGTCTGGTTAGGACGCGGCCTTGCCAAGGCTGCAACCCGGGTTCAAATCCCGGCCGCCGCATTTATTTTTCTATTAAAATCAGTTCATTAAATAGACATAATAGTTTAGAATTAAGGCAAAACTTACCCAGAGTATATAGGGAATAATGAGATAGGCTGCAATCTTTGACTCTTTATAGAATGAAAATGTTGTCAATAGAATTGAAATCTAAAGCAATACAATTATTATTAAAGCCAATAATAAATTCTTTATTCCAAAAAAGGCTACTGACCAAATTGAATTAAGAATTAATTGCAGGAAAAAATGCTTGTATGTATTAAAGTTTTTAGTTATTTCCTTCTTTTTCCAAACTAAATAAAAAGAAATACCGATTAATAAGTAAAGTAAAGTCCATATTGAACCAAAAACCCAATTTGGTGGATTAAATAAAGGTTTTGATAGACTGGCATACCATGAATTTATTTCTGGATAGGTAAAAAATGAACCTATTCCACCTGTTAAAAATGGAACCGATAATGCGATTATAATTTTTTGATAATTTTTCATTATAACAAATTAGAAGAAATAAATAAAAATCTGATTAAGCTGATTTTTTTAATTTTTATGTAATATAATAAGATATTTGATTGACTTGGTGGGTTTATGGATAAAGTTCTTATGATAATCGCTCCAGATAAATTTAGAGATGAAGAGCTATTTGAACCAAAGAATGTTTTTGAATCAAATGGATATAAAGTTGAGATATCCTCAAAAGGAGTCAAAAAATCTACAGGTATGCTAGGTGGAAATGTAAATATTGATATTGATATAACAAAAGTCAATATAAATGATTATAAAGCAGTTGTTTTTGTAGGTGGAAGCGGAGCTTCTGTATATTTTGAAGATAAAGATGCACTTAAAATTGCAGAGGATGCTTATAAGAAAGGAAAGATTGTTGCTGCAATATGCATTGCTCCTTCTATCCTAGCTAATGCAGGAATTTTGAAAGGAAAAAATGCTACAGCTTTTCCATCTGAAAAAGGCAATCTGATACAAAAAGGTGCAAACTTCATAAATGAAGGAGTTGTAGTCGATGGAAAAATTATAACTGCAAGCGGACCTAAATTCGCAAAGAAATTTGGAGAAGAAATAATAAAACTACTAAAAAGTGAGTGATAAAAATGCAATTAGAAGAAGAAGTAGAAAATGCGTTTGGAAAACTTGTTGAAAAAGTGAAAAAAGAAAATGAAAAAATAGATATAAATGCATTAAGAAAAGCTATTGAATTTGCATCTATAGCACATAAAAATCAGTATAGACTATCTGGAGAGCCATATATTATGCATTGTATAGCTGTAGCCGAGATAGTTTCAGATTATCTTAATGATGTGGTTTCAATTCAAGCAGCTATTATTCACGATGTTTGTAGAGATGCTGGAATACCTACTATTACTATTGAAAAAGAGTTCGGAGAACAAGTTGCCAAAATAGTTGATGGATTAACAAAAATAGGTAAAATACCTTTCCTAAAGCTTGAACAGGCAGAAGCGGAGAACATAAGAAAAATGCTTTTAGTACTTAGTAAAGATGTAAGGATTATAATAATAAAACTTGCTGATAGACTTCACAACATGCGAACTATTTCATTCCTACCAGAACATAAACAAAAAAGAATGGCAGAAGAAACATTTCAAATCTATATACCTATAGCACATAAACTTAATATAACGAAAATAAAAAATGAGCTTGAAGATCTTTATCTTTCTGTGATGGAACCAGAAGCTTATTTACAAATAAAAAATGCATTAGAAGAAAAAAGAAAAGGTAAAGAAAAAGAAACGGAAAGGATAAGAAATGAAATAGAAAAATTACTTAAAGCTAAAGGGATAGATGTAAGAGTAAAAAGCAGAGAAAAGCACATATATTCAATATACAGGAAAATGAAAAGAAAAGAACTTACCTTTGATCAATTGATGGATTTATTTGCTATAAGAATAATAACTAAGAGAGTAAGTGACTGCTATAGAATATTAGAAATAATTAGCGAAAATTATAGAATAATTCCAGAAAGTCTTGATGATTATATTGCATCACCAAAATCAAATATGTATCAATCAATTCATATAAATTTCTTAACTGAAAATGATCAGAATATTGAAGCGCAGATAAGAACAGAAGAAATGGATAGAATAGCTGAAATGGGTATAGCTGCACATTGGAAATACAAAGGTCATGGTGAAGAAGAATTCGATAAAAAAATAGAATGGATGAAGAATTTATTAGAATGGCAAAAACAAATAACTGAAGAAAATGAGTATATTGAAGGAATAAAGATAGAATTATTTGAAAGAGGTGTTGTAGTCTTTACACCAAAAGGAGATATGATTGAATTACCTAATGGATCCACTGCACTTGATTTTGCATTTGCATTGCATACATCTATAGGTTTGAATGCAGATAAAATAAAAGTAAACGGAAAAATTGTTCCTTTTAATCAAGTTCTCAATGATGGGGATATTGTTGAAGTATTAACTTCTCCTCAGAAAAGAGTTAATATAAACTGGCTTGGCATAGTTAAAACTTCAAAAGCTAAGGCTAAGATTAGAGCAGCTTTAAACCTTACTGGGCCAAAGAAGAACATTACTAAAGAACCAGAAGTTGCAATATCTGAACGTGGAAAAAAAGCAAGAATGGAAAATGGAGAATTAATTGCACAAATAAATTCACCTAATATAAATATTGCAAAATGTTGTAATCCAACTATCAATGATAAAATTGTTACTTATCCGCCAAAAGACGGTAGATATACAATTCATAGAGCAGACTGTAAAACATTTGAAAAAACAGCAGAATTTAAAAGAAAAATAAATGCTAGATGGGAAATACAAACTAATATATATCTACAAAAGATTAATGTAGTCAGCGAGGATAGACCTAAACTATTATCTGATTTAATAAAGCTTATTATGGGTCAGCATATTGAAATTAAAAAAATAAATATAAGTGAGACAAAAGATGAAAGAATAATGATAAATTTAGTTCTTGCATATAATTCCAATGAACAAATTGAAAAAATAAAGAACGAAGTTAAAAAGATACCAGGTATCAAAGAAGCATTTCTTATTGTTTAGTATTTCTAGTGTTCTTTAAATCAAACGGGAAAGTATAAAACAGCAAAGATTATAAATGATTAACACATAATATATTTATCTATTTGTTCTATTGCATTTTGATGCAAGTATGCATTATGCATACTCTATGAACTAAGAGGTGTGAGAGTATGGCAAGCTACGTTAAATTTGAAGTACCAAAAGAAATATCTGACAGAATCATCAACGCTGTGAGCGTTGCAAAAGATACTGGAAAGATAAGAAAAGGTGCTAATGAGACAACAAAATCTATAGAATCTGGAAAGGCAAAGATAGTTGTAATAGCATCTGATGTTAATCCAGAAGAAATTGTAATGCATCTACCAATTCTTTGTGAAGAAAAAGGAATTCCTTTTGTATATGTTCCAACAAAAGCAGAACTTGGGAAAGCTGTTGGAATAAATGTCAGTTGTGCAGCAGTAGCAATAGAGGATCTTGGTGGAGCAAAAGGAGAGATTGAAGATATTGTAGTAAAGCTCGGTCAGAAAATGCCATCTTCTGGAAAGGAAGAAGAGAAGGAAGATAAATCTACAAAACTCACTAAGGAAAAGAAAGGAAAGAAAAAATAATAATTGATGTATCAAGGTGATATTAATGGCAGATGAAAAGAAAAATGAGAGTAAGAAAGAAACGAAAAAGAAAGAAACCTCACCATCCACAAAGCAAGAGGTACAACAAAGTCAAACTGAACAACAACTTAATGGATATAGAGGAGAAGTTATCGAACTAATAGGAAAGACAGGAACTTGTGGAGAGGTCAGGCAAGTGATGTGTAGAATATTGGATGGTAGAGATAAAGGAAGAGTTATAAGAAGAAATGTTAAGGGTCAGGTTAAAGTAGGAGACATATTACTTCTTGTTGATACAGAAAGAGAAGCAAAGCAAATCAAGAGCAAGTAAACAATTAGATCAATTGAAATATAGGTGTTATTATGAAGTGTTCATTCTGTAATAAAGAGATAAAGAAAGGATCTGGATTAGTGTATGTAAAAACTGACGGAACTATGTTTTATTTTGATTCAGGAAAATGCATGAAGAATATGCTCAAACTTAAAAGAAAACCTACCAAACTTAAGTGGACTAGAACAAAGATCCAAACTGAAAATAAGAATTAATTTTTTCCTTTTTCTTGCTTTTATTTTTAATTTCGTTTTTTATTAATGATGGAATCATAGAATTTTACCTGCACCTGCAAGTCGCCACCTTTGATTAACCCTTCTAGATATTGCTATTTTTGATCCTATTGGAGCTGCTATTGGCCTTTTAAGTACGACTTCCATTTTATCTTTCTTTACCTTTTGTGCAACACCTAATGTAGTGGCAGTTCCTGCTGAAATTACAATCATTTCACCCTCTTTAATGCTTGAGTTTTCATAATCTACACGACTTAGTAATGAATATTCAATTTTCAGTGAATTATGTAATGGTGGAAGATTCCCAACAGTACTTATAACATTGCCTATTAACCCATCTGCCTTTGCTAAAGAAGGGTCAAGATCTGTCTGAATGGCAACAAGCCCTCCAGGGCCTGCCTCACTCAATTTTGATGAACCTGCAAACATTGCCACTATCTTTGTCTTTATTATTTCTGGATTTGTCTTTGAAATCCTAACTATTCCAGGTGCTAATTCTATCTCATCCCCAACCTTTAGTGTTCCAGAAACTATTGATCCTCCAACAACTCCTCCGACAAGCTTATCAATAGGGGTACCTGGCTTATTAACATCAAATGAACGGGCAACAAAGAAAAGAGGTTTCTCTGATTTGTCTCTTTTTGGAGTTGGGATGTATTCCTCTATCGCTCTAAGAAGAACATCTAAATTTGCATTATAATTTGCTGCCACTGGAATGATTGGTGCATTTTCGTAAATTGAACCTTTAAGAAATTCCTTTATTTGCTTATAGTGTTCCTTTGCCTTTTCTTTTGAAACTAGATCTATCTTATTCTGCACCACTACAAGATTCTTCACACCCAATATCTCAAGCACCATTTTGTGCTCTTTTGTCTGTGGTTGCGGACAGGGCTCATTTGCAGCAATTATCAACAACGCGCCATCTAGTATTGACGACGCTGAAATTACAGTGGCCATTAAAGTTTCATGGCCTGGAGCATCTACAAATGATATTTTCCTCAGTGGAATTGTTTTTCCTTCGCACTTTGGGCATTTATCAGAGGTTGTATAAAAATCACATTTTTCACATTTCTTAGTTGTCATTTCAGCATATCCTAATTTTATGGTGATTCCTCTCTTTACTTCCATGCTATGGACATCAGTCCATGTACCAGTAAGCATCTTTGTAATGCTTGTCTTTCCATGGTCTACATGTCCAAGAAGTCCTATATTAAGCTCTGCCTGCATCTCTACACCATAAATGTAATAAAAATTAATGCAAATAAAAGATTAAACAACTATTCCTTCTTTTCCTCTTTCTTTTCTTTTCTTGGGAATAGTTGGTCTAAAGGAGTAGGTCCCTCTTTTACCACAATAAAATTCAATTGTGCTATTGACTCCGTTACTGTGTTTCCTCTCATTAATCTTCTTATTCTTTCTCCTTTCTTACCTTTTGGAAAACCTACTCCTGGGGATAGAAGAATGCTCTTTCTTCCACCACCCAATAGGTCTGCCTTCATAGGAAATCCATCTTTATCTGAACCACCTCTCAGCTTTAGGGTGTATCCTGCAGCTCCTATCAGAGAACCGTCTATCTGGTCTCCAATCTTTATTCCATAAAGATGTACTTCCTTCTCCTTTGGAATCTCTGTTTGATATGAATTTTCTTTATATGATATAACAATCTTCATAAAATCAACGTCCTTTTTATTTTAAAAAAAACGACATTATATATTTATCATAAAGATATAAAAATACCTATGCTTGATGAAAATATTTTATTATAAATCATTATTAATATTACTGTTTTTCGGTCTTTTATTTTTAAACTCTGCTTTGAATCCTAACCACGTATATAAAAAACGTTAATTAAATTTAATAAGAATGATATTGAATTCAAACCTATAAAGATTGGATCGTTAATATAAATTGAGTATATAATCAGCCCTATACAGCCAAATAGATAAAACCAAAGAAACATTGGCTCGATCCCAACTATTTTTGTTCTGATCGTTCTTAATGTCTGAGGTATCCAAGCTAAAACTATTAATATCATTCCGATTACACCTGCTAATTCAAACATAATCGCACCTTACTTATTATGTTTATGCCTTCTTAATTAAAAATCTTTATTCTTTAGTTTCTTTCATCCCATAGATTGATATAAAAATTATTTAACCTTTTTATAACATTCAGTTTTTCTTTTTCACCTAGATTGGAATTAGATATTGCATCCTTTAGAAATTCTATAGTTTTGTCGTAAGTTTTCCTATCTACAGGATAAGGGTAGCCATCCTTTCCGCCTAGTGCAAATGAATATTTTACTGGGTCTTTCCAAGATGGCTTTGAACCGTATATTAGTTCGCTTAACAATGCCAAGGCTCTTATCGTCTTTGGTCCCACTCCAGGATAATTTATAATCTCTTCGAATTTAGATGGATTGAATTCATTCAAATCCATAAATTTTTTATACAGATGCAAATCAATTTCATGTCTAGACTGCATTGTAAATCCATATTCTAAAAGAGTGGTCTGTTTTAGATCTTTTACCTTTGCAGTTAATCTTCCTGGTGCTTCTTTTACAAGATCAACTATTGATCTTCTTGATTCTTCACTTTCAAAGGCAGTTAGATTAAGGCACTCCTTGCTTTCATCGCAGCAGATTGCAGCATGCGGTTCTACTACAAAATCAGATACTTTTTCATCAAGCCAATGATACCTTCTTGCATATCTAGTATTACTATTCAAACCCTGTTGTATGACTGCCCATCTTCCATCTTCTGTAACTATAAATGAATGATGATATAGCTGATATCCATCCTGAATCAATGAGTTATCAACCTTTGCAGAGATCTTGCTTGCATAAAGAAGCGAATCCAACTTCCTTTGTGAAATATTTATTCTTTCTGATAAGCGACTGATTTCCTCTTTTACATTTATTGCAGACTTTCCCTTTCCACCTAAAAATTCTATTCCGTGCTCTTCTATAGACAACGCTTCCTTCAAAGCTCCACATGTTACAGTAGTTGTCCCTGAACTGTGAAAATCAAAACCAAGAACACATGAGAGAGATTGAAACCAGAATGGATCTGACATTCTTTTCAAGAACTCATTTTTCCCATATTCTCCTTCAACTGCAATATAAATTACTCTGCCTAACTCAACCATCCTAGAAAATAGCCATTTTGGTGCATTTCCGTAATGCAATGGAAGGTCTGTATAGCCTGTTTTCATAAATATCTATTATCAACTTATAGACTATATAAAATATAAAAATAGATGAGGCGACTGCGGGAATGCTGATTAAAAATATTATTAATTACCAATCTAAAAGAGTCGGGGTTTTAACTTCTTTTTTCTCATTCTTTTCATTTAAAACAAGAAGGAATTTGTCATCCTTTCTCTCGATTTTAGAAGTCATACCTAACTTGTCCATCTTTGACATTATGGCACTCACTTCATCCAATCTTATATTTGTTATGTCTATTATCATATTTCATCACCGAAAACAGAATCGCAAAGGCTATTTAAATACTAATTGGAAGGGTACATTTCCGGTGATCTAGATATTTGTTATAACACATAAAAATAGCTAATCTACGGAGAAAGTCTCTTATAAATTTTAGAAATGTATCTTTTGTCTCTTAAGAATTTCTAGTCTTAATTCATTTTCTTATTGATATCAACTTTGTTCTTCCCTTTGGTTTGACATCTATCTCTTTTGAAGTTAGTATGCCTGATTCCTCAAGCTTTGTTATGTAGAATTGAAGCATCCTGTTGCTTAAACCCAGATCTGAGAGTTTTTCATATATCTCTCCGCTTGTAAGAGGACCTGATAAAAGAAGATTGACAATTCTTTTCTCTGGATCTGAAAGAGAATCAAAATGCCTTGCTATAAAGTCTGTTTCTTGCTTTACCTCTTCTAATGCAAGCTTGACGTGCTTCAATAAAAGTTTCTTCGATCCTTCTCTTTCTGCATTCAATCCTGCCTGATAAAGAAGTGAAATTCCAACTCTTGCATCTCCACCTTGCTTTGCTGCATTTGCTGCACAGAGTGCGACTGCCTCTTCACTTATTGCAGAAGAGAAAAACGCCAGTTTTGCTCTTTCCATCAAAATCTTTTTGAGCTGGAATGCATTGTATTTTTCAAATTTAATCCTGGACTCCAATAAAGATGATCTTATTCTCTCATCAAGCTTTGCAGCGATTTCGTCGTCATTGCTTATAACAATTACAGAAACCCTTCCATTTGCAAGCTCGTCTCCTCTGCTCAGATAATATAATATTTCAGTTGAATTGTTTGCTATCAGCCTATCAACCTCATCAAGAACTACGATTAGAATCTTGTTATTTAGAACTAAATATTCTTTTATTCTCTTGAAGATTTCGTCAAATGCTATTCCTCTTCTTGGAAGAGGAAGCTTAAGTCTCTCTGCAATCTCAGAAAGCACTGCATTTGAAGTTGTAAAGTTCCAACAGTTGATATATATTGCTATGGGTGTTTGACTGAATTCTGTCAATTGATTTAGAACATACTTTGTACAACTTGTCTTTCCGCTTCCTGTCGGACCAGTTATCAGTATATTTCTTCCCCTCTTTCCTTTTGAAGCTGCTGAAAGCGCGAACGCCAACTCCCTTAATTGTGTCTCTCTTTCAGGCATCTCAGGTGGTAGATATTCAAGACTTAATGCATTCTCATTCTTGAATATGGAGGAATCACTTTCATAGAAAAGCTTCATAAAATTAAATGAACGTAATAATTAATAAATTTGACGATGTATAATATAATTACAAATTCTATCGATAATACGTGATTATTATGGCAAAACAAACAGTATCCACCCCACCAGGTTCTGCAGGTATATTTAGATTCTATGAAGCAGAAGGTGGAGGAATAAAACTTAAACCCGGGATAGTAATAGCTATAACTGCTATATTTATAGTCGCCATTCTTATTCTAAGATACATAACTACTGGCAAGATATAATTAATCTATCAAAGAAAAGGTTCCCTTTCTTTTTTCTATTATTTCTCCTTCTTCTCTTAAGACTGTGAGAAGCGCGATTGCTGCCTCTTCTTCAATGCCTAATGCATCAGCTATTTTGTCCGCCTGTTTAGGACCAGATTTCAGTATTGATTTTATCTTGGATTGAAATTTAAGAACGAAAGAATTCTTAACAAGATAATATTTCTTATCGAATCCCCTTATTCCTGTAACCTGATTTTTCTGAATCTTATCCTCAAGAAGCTTTGAAATCTCTCTTGCATCCGCTTCTGACTGTAGAACAAGATATCCATTCTTATTTAGTATTTTTATTGGATCTGTCTCCTCTTTTTTGATCTCTTTCTGTTCTTTCTTTTCTTTTAATTCCTTCTTTTGTTTTTCTTGCTCTTTTAGTTGGACAACCTGCTCTTCCTGTTTAATGCCTTCTTTTGGCTTTGCTGCCTCCTGCCTCTTTTCAAGAAGCTGCCTGTAAACAAGGTTAGGAACCTGATAAACACCTGTATTTAGATACTTTCCACCATAGTAAATATTCACAAGATGTTTCTTCACAAGTTCGTCAAGTAGTTTCAATTCTTCCTGAGAAAAGGTTTTTCTTACAACTTCAGGAGTTCTTTCTTCGAATTTAATCTGAAGAAGCTTGTTTAATATATTGATATCTGAATCGGATAAAGGAAGAAGTTTTACTTTCTCAATTGCTATAGTTCCTGCAGTTATCTCATATACTCTAATGGGTGTTTCTGGTCTTAGATCAAGCTTTCTTACTAATTCTTCTGGTATGATTATAGCAAGATCCTTTCCATATCTTATTATTTTTGAAATAACCTCACCTTCAAATAAAAACAGATTGTTTTATAGCTATAATATTTCAGAAACATTTAAATATATTACACACTATATTATATTGTCAGCGGCCATAGGAACCGGGAAACGCCCGATCCCATTCCGAACTCGGAAGCTAAGCCGGTTCACGATGTTATTTGTACTCTCCTGTCGGAGGGGAAGATGCATTGCTGCTGACTTTATCATTCTTATTCTATTGCAAAAAAAACAATGATGATTGAATGCAGAACATATTCACAAAGAAAGATATTTTGAATCTCGTTATAATATTATTGTATGCCTATTTCTTATTAGGATTGGTTTCTAATCCCAGTGTTTTGACCTATGAGCGAGCTTCAAGTCTAAACATGGGAAAGGAAAAGATGATGGAGGTATCTAATCTCTCTCTTTTCATAGGTATTGCTTTTGCATTTATTATATACATTGTATCAAGAGTTGTTTTCAAACAATCCGAACTTCCAGTATTCGTATCTTCATTGTTAATGGTTTCTTCATATGCATTCATAAACAATTTCTCAATTGGAATATCCGATTTAACTTTCCTACTGCTGGGAGGTTTTGCAACACCTTCATTCGGATTTGAAAAGATGTATCAAATACTTCCATTGCTTCCTTTGTCTTTGCTTTCTATCTATGTATTATATTCAAATAAAAAAATGAAATATGTATTTACTGGAATTATAGCATTGATTGCATCATTCTTCATACCACTCATCTCGCTTCCTGTCTTATTCATACTCAATGCAGACGGATTCAGCAGAATAAATAAAATAAAAGACAGAGGAATATTAAGCACCATAGCTGGTGGTGCGATTGCTGCAGCCATCTCTTTGATAATACTTGGTTCAGGAGTGGGTGCGATTGGCTTATCTGTTTTGATAGGTCTTGTGATAGCAGTTGTAATGCTTACATTTGAGAATAAGCATACCCTACTTTATTTATTGACTATAACGCTCATAATGGTCTCAATCGAATATGCAATTGCAAACATGTTGAACAAACAAACTGTTGATCTAGATACTATTAATACCTTGTCATGGATAAATGACATGGATGGAAGAATTGCATTTGCTTCAGTGTATGGAGATAATATAAGTAAGATATCCTTTGTTGAAACTGGAAAGAACGTCTTAACTAATGAGGCGTTTCTTTTCTTGTTCACAAATAGAACCCCAAGCTTTGATTATCTTATAATAGATACAATTATACTTGATTCTCCAAAGGAATATGCAAAACTAGTTAATGCTACAGTTACTTTTGAAACCTTTGCATTTGCTGGAATCCAAAGGCAAGGAGATATATATTATCAAACTTATTTGACTTACAAGCAAGATTATCTTTTAATACCAACAGACTCTGCAGGTAACATTCTAAGTAACAGGATAATTATAAACGGAGCTGAAGATTCATATTTCAAGCTTCTTATTCTGAATTCTTCAGATTCTTCTTATTTCAGATACATACATCCTATGTCTGATTCTAACAAGAATATTTTTAAGGTTCTTTACCCAAATCAATTTGGAAGCTTATCTGGCTATGAGATAAAAGAAATAAAAAGTTCCAATAATTCTAGATTCAGAATTTATCAGATAATAAAACAATAATAGTATAGGAGTTACAAATACTATTATCTGATGGATGCGCTATTCTTTAACTTGTTCCTGATTTTAGTGTATACTTGCCTACTGCGCATTGAGCAGTTTGAAGCAGTGTAAGCATCTTTGATGGATCGCACATTGAATAGTTTGTTTCCTTCATTGAGAATGTTGTAAATGATAATCCTTCAGCTGCATAATAATATCTTCCGCATCCTTCCCTGAACCATGCATCTGTCCATGGCTTGTTTGTCTTTCCTGAGGTAAGAAGACCATAGAAATCAAATGACGGACATGGGTCTGTCAAGCAGTATTGGGCTGTTCCAAGCACGCCTGAACCTGCAAGAATTGGAATCCATATTCCATAGAAATCTTGATATGCTGTTACAATAGATTCATCTGTCCAATTGCATGCTGAATTTGTATTAGATGTACCATCCTTTAATCCGAATCTCATTATTATTGATGGTTTTGTGTAATTGTATAAACCAAGTTTTGATTTGTTTACTATTGAATTCATTATGTCTTCAAAACTGCAGGACGGATAATTGTTAAGGAATTCATCATAACCTATTACATCTACAAATTCAATTGCATTTTTGCCAAGTATTAGGGTTGAATTTGCTGAATTTAAAATATCCTTAAGCTGTGTGATATTAGCATCCCCGACATTTAAAACTGTAGTACAATTTGGACATATATTCTTGACAGAGGCAAGCTGCTGGAATGCACACAGCCTTTCAGATTCATTTGAAAGATTCAGTCCGGATTCTGAGGCAAAGAATGTAACCGTAGCGGGACCGTATGGATTATAAGATGCACATTCAATCTGCTTTCCTGAGTCACAAGCCTGAGTTGCATAATCTAATCTCTCATAGCTTCCAATTGCAAGAGCCATTGAAGATAAGTCAGTTGAACAGTCTATATCTCCTGTTGAATTTATTATGGACTTCACAGAGATTGGAAGCACGTTCTTTGTCTTATTATCAATATATACTAGTTCTTCAGTTTGTTGAGGTGAAAAGATCTGAATTTTTGAATTTGGATCAATTATAATTGACTCTTCCCTGATTCCTTCTGGAGAAACGTAATAATAAAGTATTGAAATGTTGAATCCTTTTTGACCTGAACAACTGCATGTTGTAATTGACATATTATTCTCTTCATTACCTAACTTAAGCAAACCTAAAGGTATCCTCCATTGTTGAGTTTGAGAATAGTTATCAATATAAGTAACACCCGACCCACTCGAATACTGACATCTAAATTTGGTTGTCGGTAAAATAGTTTGTCCATTTAAGAATATATTCCCGTTATCATTAAAAGAATAAATCAAATACGCTTTATAGGTAGATAACGGAAGCTTGAATGAAACATTAACCTGACTAACATCTGATCCATATAGTGGCGAATCACATGTTGTCTTTGGATAAGAAATACACTGTTTGATTCCTAAATCACAATACTGGTTAGATGCACAGTGTGCATCGCTTGTACAATTTGTAGATGATTGACAGAATGCAGGAGAAGATGAAGAAGCATTTGTGCATGCTGCACCGCTTTGCAATGAGTTACAATTTGTGGTGGAAGAACAGTTCTGCTTCTTTATACATTTCATTTCTTGACAAATTTCATCCAAATTACATTCTGAATCTGTAGTGCAAATCCTATCATGTAATATTCTGCAGAATCCATCTTGACATATCTCTCCAGATCTACAATCTGTTGAAGTTGAACATTTAACTGGGATTTTACAGACAGAAGATTCGCATACTGATTGAATTCCATTGATCAGGCCACAATCAGAATCTTGTGAACAATTCTTTGAAATAACACATCTTCCTTCGATGCAACCACCTTCAAGACAGTCTGCATCAATTGTACACAATGGTTCTGTATAAGATGGACTATAAAGAGTACAATTATTTTCATTGGTAATAAAGTTGGTTACGCATGCTGTATTGCTATCTTCGCTGCAATCTGAATTTGAAATACATGAGCTTGAAATACATGCCCTTATTTTTTCGCCATCTTCTGTTTCATCTACAATTGTACAATACATTCCAATAGGACAATCGCTGTCTAAGCTACAATTATTGATTACTGGCATAGCACATTTACCTTGATAACATACTGAATTTATTGGACAATCGCTGTTATCGGTACAACTTTCGATCATTGTGCATGTCTGAGACGAGCAGACAAAACCAGATGGACAATCTAATGAATTAGTACAGTTTGTTATACGTGTACACTTGTTGTTAATACAAATCGAATTTGGATCTGAAGAATAGCAATCAAAGGAATCTGAACATTGAATATCTAATGTAATACATTTCTTGATTCCAGTTCCATCATCAATACATTTACTATTGACTCCGCATTCTAAATCGGTTTGGCACTGTTTTGTAAGAATACATTTATAGTTATGGCAAATTGATGGAGATGGACACTCATCATCCCTTATGCAGAATTTAATAGGATGACATCTTTTTTCTACATCACAGAACGAACCTTCCGGGCAGTCTGAATCATTCTTACATTCAATTATATCCATCCATTCTGCTTTTAATATATTATAAAAGAATGAATCACTTGTTAAAATGTTATTTTGCAAAATAAGTTTGACAAAATTTGCAGAAGGTATTGCTTTGTTAAGTTGATGTGATTCTGAATCAGTGTTAATAAATGTGATAGATGTATTAGGTCTCAGAATAAGATCAGAAGGATCAAACATCTGTGACTTGACAACTACTTCGATATCTTGTTTTATTGATTTAATGCCTGCAGCAACATCTGGCTTGTCTTGCAACCTTACAGTCCATGGCTCTGAATTGTATGGGAAATTAAGACATGTTTGCCTATCTGGATAAACATCAATATAACCATCACTCTTTACTCGATCTGGAACTGAAACTCTGTGTATTTTTCCATCAAGGCTTTGGAAACATACTTCGCTCAGTGGGGATGTTGTAACGAAGGAAGGGGTAAACTCTGATTTCTGAATATCTATCTCTAATGGCTTATATCTGTCATAACCTTCAACTATCATCATATTTCCAGTGTCTATATCCTCAACGACATAAGTCGAAGCTGGTGTGAAACAGAATTGCTCGATAGAACCGACTTTACATGTTTGTGTTAATTCATCAAAACTGCAATCAACGTCCGGATAGGTTGGTTCGCATGAAATTAAATTCAAACTGCAATAAGAACCGTCGTCTTTTATTTTCTTTCCTTCTGATATTAAACATGATGATCCATTAAGTTTGCATGATACTTTATCTTCATATCCTTGTTTAGGTGTGCATGTTTGAGTATACATATATTTACAATAATCACCATTATCGACATTATAATTTGAAATTACTTTACAACCTCCTGGGGTTGAAACACAATTTATATTTCCTAGTGTTGAATAGTTGATCTTCTTACCGCATCCAAATTTACATGGACAGTTTTCTTCACTGCTGCATAAAAATACTGATGGAGAAGAGAACATACATTTTTCAGACTCTAAAATACAATTACTTGGAAATGGAGTGATTGAGCTTCCTCCTGTCTTAATGCTGCATGACTTAGCATATGTAACTGTTCTTTGGTTAGCTGCATAGCACTTGCATGCTTTGAAGCTTACACCAGGTTTCATATATACGGTAAAGTTTGGATTATCTAAACCTGGAAAAACGAAATTATACTGTCCTGTTTTCAAGCATGTTTCAACTAATCTATCTCCTGAACAATTGTATGCATTTCTATTAAATATAGTACAGGAAGAAGACTTCTGATAAGACATACTTGCAAGAACATTGCTTCCGTCACAAGGCAGGGCACCGCACATTTTATTAGTGGGACATGTACATCTACCATCATAACCTATATCACATGCGTATGTTGTATAATATCTTTCAGTTCTTTGAGCAGTTGTTACTGAACAGAAACGATTGTCAGTCAATGTGTATGGATTTGATTTTTCTGCTGATGTCAATAATGAAGGTGTATAATAACAATATGGATCATTTATTGAGTTATTAATACAACCTATATCTGAGTATAAACCAGTTGGACTACATATTATATTATTACCTGATTTTTGGACATTACATAATAAATTAGATACATCTGTCTTTTCCTTCCCTGAAAAGTAATTAAATTGAAGAAGACCAGTACTTGAAACTGAACAATTAATTATCGAAGCTAGAGAAGAATCCTTAACTACAGAACCACCACTACATGCTCCACCATCTAATCTTGCTTGGAACAGACATTGTGGTTGAATGCCTGGCACTCCAGGTTGAGTATCTTTAGAATAGTCTGTTGTGCATTCTAAATCATTTGAATACTGGTCTTTGACAACACATGAAATATTATTATCTAATCTACATGCTATTGATGGATTAATTAAATAATAAGAGCAATATGTAGATGGATCTGATTCATTTACTATTCCTGTGCATCTATAATCTCCAGTCTGCTGCTTTACAGAACAGTTATAAATTCTCTTACAAACGCTACCTGAATCTATCGCTTGAATACCTAATGGATAAATAGTTCTTTCAGCTATCTTCTCACCAGTATCTAGGTTAGTAATTGATATATTCCTAGGAGAGTCTGGAATAAAACATACTTTGCTATCGTGATCAACCGCAATTGATTTAGTTTCAAACTCCCCATTTCTAATGGAAATATTAATGATTGAATTCCTGACAACTATCTCTCCAGTGCCAACAATTATTGTATTATTTCTAACTGTATAAGTTGCATTTCCAGCCTTGTCTGGAATCCATGTTACAATCCCTGGAATTCCATTTGCATATTTAGGAAGATTTAAACTATATGTATGATCAACGTTTAATTCATCTGTAAGTTTAATTTCAACTCTATAATCCGAATCAGGATCATAGTTATTGAATTTGACAGGCCCACCAACTGCAACCATTCCAGATTCTGGATAAATAGGAGTTGATATTATCCCAATATTTGCATCATAAGCAACTGTTGTAATGTTTCCTTTCATGTTGGAAAGCTGATCATAGAATTGGAATGATGTATTTTTTGGCGTGTCGGAAGTTGAATTTGATTGTAATGGTAATAGAGTGAAAGATCTTGAAGAAATGATATTGCTTTCATTTTTAATTAAATCGATTGTATGGTCGATTACGTCCTTGTTTGTGAATGTAATTGTACTTCCTGCAGGTATGAATGCTTCAGATGGAGAGAAAACAGATGAATGTATCTTTACTGTGACATTGTGGAATGAAGGAATAAGCAATGACATTGCGCCTTCATCTGCATACTTTCTCATATCATAAAGAATTTGAGAGGATAAATCTCCATGAATAACCTGAGTTGGAAGATCTAATGTTTGATTGTTTAGTGGGTTTTCTAATATGGATTCGTTTGTATCTGCAAAGGTGATCACGATGGTCTTATTTGTATTATTTTCATAAAGTATTGAAGTATAAGGTTCAATTGGAGCAGGCAGTATTAATAAATCCCCATTTGAACCTGATTTATTTAATTTTATCTGTGGAGGACCTAATATATTTATCGGGATCTGTGACAATGCATTTATTATGGTTTGATTTGTAATTCCACTTCTAGTCAAATTTTCTTTAATAGTTAAATCAGTTAATACTGTACTTTGACTAATTTCAAATAAATAAAATGAATTAGACAAAATATTAATTTCATCTCCATTTGATTCTACTCTTATAGTGTGGTTTTTATCATCAGTATTTTCCACATAAAGCAATAGCTTTGTATAGCTCTTAACTGGAGAATTAATTATAGTAATTTCATTTTCGGTTTTCACTATATCTGCCAATCCAGTTGAATTAGCCAATAAAGTAATATAGGAAATCTCATACAACTCAGATGGAACGCTCTGCCTGTTTATGATCTTGAAATACGAAGGAGAGGTGATGTATAATTCTCCTGATTGAGTCATATTAACATTTGGTGGATTTACAAATAGTGAAAATGGAATAGGACCTCTTGGAGCCAAGATTGCACCTTTACCATCTATAACTCCAACATCTGAATAAATCTCCTTTCCATCCAGCTGGCGCGTATAAATATTTCCTTCCTGCATAGTAGACTTATCTATACAGTTTGTTTGCGATGGAGCTAAGATTATGTAATTTCCATTTTCATCTTTTAAGGTGTGATTCTTATTATCGTTATTAATCCAACATATTTGAGAGCCAGGCTTTACAATTAATGAAATAGTATCGAAGCCTGCGCCACCTGAGAGTATTTGGATGTTTCTTGAATCAACCTCTTTAATATTCACAATGTTCTTCACATCTAAATTAGGTACAAATGTAGTTACATATGAATCTGTCTTGTTCATAGTGGGCCAACATACATTATCTGAAAGTGGTGGGATCTTGCCTGAGAAGAATGTCTTTCCTGACGAAGATTTCGTTATAATATTTCTTGAGATTGCTGATGGATTAACCCAGCATATCTTTGTTCCAGGTGTACTTTCTACTTCTTCAGGTTCAAAACCAATAGGCTGAATAGAAACTGTTGCGGAAGGCTTTCCATTTCCTATTGTCCAATTTGCAACTCTTCCATCTGTTGTTATTCCCTGATATTTTCCAGGTAACGCACCTTTAATGCAGCAATATGAATTTGTAGACAATGTTTCATTAGTCAGCCATATCCATTCATATCCATTTTCAGTTTCTGTGTATCTTGAAATTGAAATGCTTAAACCTTCAGTTTCGCTTCTAAAACAAATCAAATCTCCAAGCGGCCTGTATATTTCATATCCTGGATCAATAGTTCCATCTCTCTTAAACAAGAATCTCTGAAGTGGAGACTGAACGAATAAATAACCAGTTTTACCTGTTGTGATATCATTAATCTTATACTCTCCTGTTTGTGGCGCTCTTATTGTTTCAACTGGATTTGAAAGATTGAGAGTAAAATTATTTTCATAGCTATAATTATCAAATCTATTCACACTTGTCATACTCAAGTTATGCTCTTTTCTTTCAATCAGGCTAAAATT
Organism: Candidatus Micrarchaeia archaeon; assembly: GCA_038886535.1. Lineage (GTDB taxonomy): Archaea > Micrarchaeota > Micrarchaeia > CABMEP01 > CABMEP01 > DTQF01. The sequence goes on from JAVZXS010000004.1 coordinate 22,472, forward strand.
AACAAATCCATCTGCATTAACCACTGTATAATTCGGAACTATATTATTTCCTATATAAATCTGAGTAGTATCTTTTGCGCTTAGTACTGATAAATAAGCATAGTCTCCATTTGAATCTTTTATGTGATAAAAGCCTTCATATGGTAGATAGCATGAAGATTGTTTTGGCTGAAGAATGTATTGTCTCACTATACTTTGATCCTGAAGATTGATTATAGTTATATCATGTCTCTTATTGTCTTTATTATCAATACAGAGCTCTAAGCCTGATGGGATTGTCATAAATGGAGGATCAAATGTTGTATTTCCAAGTGAGATGTTTACTATAGTTTCTTTCCATGGGACACAGAGCTTCTTTGCCTCTTCATAATCCTGGAATGATGGGCCTTGGCCTAACATAAAGAATGGAACCTGTATTTTTCCAGCTGGCTGTGTTTCTTTAGTAACTGGATTGTATGAATACGTTCCATAATATGATTGAAGATAGTTGCTAAGCTTGCTGAATGGGGTATTGTTATCAAGAAATGTTCTTCCGCCCTGGAATGTAGAAAATGAGTCATAACTGCAGTTTACAAAATCATATGATTCTGAAGTATAAACATTTTTACATCTCCAATTAACATTATAGCTTGCGAAAGGTGTACAAGAAATAAAGTAAGAAACATCCATGTTTGATTTGTGTTTTTTATTTGGCCAACTACCGTATTCTTTTCCAGTAACTGTCCATGTACCTAAAAAACTAAGATTCCCAACTAATCTGTTATTTTCTGGAGTTAAAGTTAATGGTAGTACGAAAAACGAGTATTGTCCATCAAAATGGTCTCCTGGAGATAAGATGTCAGATGAACCATCAAACATCAAGGTAAATGAACCCCCCTGATATTTACCTTTTGAAACACTAACAAATACACCTACATAACATTTCAAAGTTAGATTACTCATTCCATAAGATATTGGTGATACTACATTTCTTGAATCTTCTAATGTTATGCTACCACCATGTGGAGTCCCCACATGGCCTGAACCTGACATTATATAGCTATTTCCTGCTAAAACTAGATATGTATTTGTTTCCTCACAACTCCAACCTTTTTCAGCTGAAAGAGAATAAGTCACTTCGTCGACCTTTGAATAAGAAGGACCTATGGGTCCTTTACAGATATAATCAGAAGTTGCAGTTCTCTTCTCCTTAAGAAAAGCACCGCAGGTAGATTCATTGTAACCAGCACAGACATCGCTTCCTTTCGTTACCGTAACTGGAACTGTTGTACTTATCCCTTCTCTTGGCTTTAATTCAATGCATCCAGAGACAAGAATAAATATTAAAGAAAAGATGATCAGAAAAACCATCATATTTGAAAAAGATGAAGGCTTGATTTCAATTTCTTTTTTCATTTCAGATTTATTCATCTATTCACCTTCTTCATCTTTTCTTCTTGATTTAATTTATACGTAAAGCATTTAAGTTTAATTTATTATTTATTGAAAAAGTTCTATTATTTTCATGATTGATATTGTTTTTTTGTATAGTTTGAAAGGATCAAATAAAATTCTGAATCACCTACTTTTATTGGGAATGGAAGATCTGAAAACCAAAGGTATAAAGTTTGTGTTTCTTTAAGACCTTCGATAATTTGTGAGTGGGTATATTCATATTTTATTGCATTGAATGTAAACGCTCCTGCCTCTATCTTTTCATTTAATAGTTCTTTCATATTTTGCTTGCATATTTTGAAGGGAATGTCTGGGGGGCTGCACTCTCCAGAATAATTATAAGTTGAGTTTCCTAAAATTAATATATAGGAAGAGTTTTTACAATTATAATCTGAATCATAAATAGTTTCTATTATTGTAATCGCAGATGATAAAAGTGAAATGTTTGAATTTTTAATAGCTTGAGAATAATCTTCTAACTTTGTGAAATCTATCGTGCTTATTTCTTTTTTAATGAATCCAGAATCAGCTTCAGAAAAATTATATTCTAGAGTTCCTATTTGCGTTCCGTTTTTTATAATCAAATATGTAATATTGTACTCAATAGAATCTTTTGTGAAGCTTGAATTGCAAGAATAGTCTTCTATAGACAATTCTGTTTGTTCAACTTTTGGAGAATTTTTTACCAACAAAGATGGAAGAATTGCAAGAACGTAGGCTATTACCATTAGTCCAAATATAATTGCAAAATAAAAAGTAAACTGCTTAATGAAATCTTTTTTATTATTGTTTTGAACTGATGAAACTTCAGCTTCGAATTTCTTTTTCTTATTCATATTATCACTCCAATATCGCAGTTTATAATAATCTTAACATTGTTCTTCCTATCTCTGAAATGTCTGCACCTAATATGCTTGACAATGAACGGACAAATATAAATGTGACTCCTAATGAAATAAGCATATACAAGAACGCAGTGAATCTAATAGAAGACGTCCCTGCCTGCAATTGCGGTATAGCCGCGTCTAATGTTGCAGCGAGATCAGATGCAGAAGAGAGGATCTGAGTGGTTGCACCAATGTTTAACGGGCATGTCTTTTCCAATTGAGAGTAATCAAATGCAACTTGAAGATTGCATCCTTCTATCTGCTTAGGTGTTCCAGTGTATAATAAAGTGAATGTCAAAGGATAGATTAGATAAAATCCTATCGCTATCGCAACCAGCACAGCCCCAGCACCCCTGGTAGGTGGAAATGTTCTAAGTATTAACCCTATAGGCAAAAAGACCGTAAACATGGATGTCTCTATAAATTTCAGAACTGCTATCTGGGCATAAAGAAATATCATAAGCCAAGTAAGTTCATTTGCTTGAAATTCATACTTTGCTGCAGTTTCTGATAGAGATGTGAACGCAAGAGGGTTTGGAACTGAAAATTTCACTTTTCCTGGCGTAATTACTTGTACATCTATATTCAGATTAATTATTGTTTGAATCGCTTTTGAATTCTCATATGTTGTTTTTAATTTATTTTGAACACAACTTATCATATTCTTAAGAAATGCATATGAAACATCAAATGGATTGATCTGTACATTTCCAGAAAGTGCAGCGGCAGGTGAGGTACCTTGAGATTGAAGGACTAACGCAGCTGTGATTGCTCCTGAAGTATTTTCTAATCTTGTAAGCATATCTGTTTCAAATATTTCAAATCCAAATAAAAATGCAATCAAAAGAAATGAAGCTAACACTTGCATTAATTCAGCAAATGCGATTCTCTTGTACTGATCAGATTGGAATGCATAAGCTATCATATAAAATATTGCAACACCTAAAAGCGATATAAGCAAAACTATTACAGATATGCTAACCCAAGGTGAAATTCCTCCAATTGGAGTGGATCTAATTAGAGTTTTGCTCCAGCATTCTGCACTTGTGAGGCATTCCCTGCATTCTCCATTTTCACATATCTGTCCGCTTGGGCAATTTTGATCTGTAATGCTGCATGAAATTGCACTCACTTGATTTAAAATAAGTAAAAATAGTATTATATGTAGAAATAATGAATGAATTGATTTTATTTTACTTTTTTGTGGATTTACAAACATAATTTCACCGTATCTCAGATCATTCTTGCCAAACCAGAGATGTCTACTTCCTGGCCTAATGCCTTGCTTAATTCTCTGACGATTGCTACTAATATAATCCAATTAATTGCAGGCAATATAAAAACATATAAAATCACACCGCCTGTTGCAATATATGCCTCGTTCAGTCTATCTATTGCTTCTCCACCTTTGCCGAATAATGAATTGTAGATAGTTATAAGACTGCCTAAAGGAGCTGCTGATAGTGCTACAGATTTGGCTACAGCACTATTTATCTCACTTTCCCAATCCATATCTGGCAAACCTACATTTGGATCTGGCTGACCAATAATCATGTATGAAAATGAAAACAGTAATGGATAGAAAAAGAATAAGCCTACACTTATTGCAATCAGGACACCGCCTAAATCTCTTGTTGGCGAAAAACATCTCAATACTACTCCTGCTGGAAGAAGCAGATTAAGGAAATACAGCTGAATTGCATCTAGCACCACAATATATCCAGTAATCAATGAATATGAAAGTTGAACTAGACTGGAGAACCAGTTAAGAGCACCTATTGTAATTCCATACCCTGCAAAAGGTTTAAAGTAAACTCCTATATGCAGAAATGCGCCCAAGTCTATAAAGTTTGGATTGTTTATATTGAATGTAGATAATCCAGTTATAATCATCATTGCATTTGTACATTTAAGATAGGCATTAAGCGCTGATGCCCTTGAGTATTCAAGATACATTCTTGCTCCATCGAAAAATGAAGTAAAATTAAATCCAAATTGAGATGCATCAATGCTACAAATAAAGAGCAATATTGAATAAAGAACTCCAAGCATTATTGCGGTCACAACTACCTGGATCATATCTGTCTTAGCTCTAGCTATAAGTTGTGGGGAATCTAAAGATTTACCTATTAAATATGCAAAAATTAACAGAAATAAAGAAACCAATAATCCAATAAATGACAAAGATTTCCAATTCTGTTCTACGCCTATGGCACTGTTGCTTTGATTTCCAAAATCCAAAAGCAATGCAACTTCACAACCATTTGGCATATTGTCTTGGTTAGTATTTGTTTGAGCATGTACAGGATTAAGTAGAATAATGAGAAGCTGCAAAGCTAAATACAATATATGTTCGAATCTCATTTTCATATCAATCTCACCAATGTGCTGAAGTCTATCTCTCCACCTAGCACCTCTGCAAGCCTCTTAATTATATTTAGAACTACTAAATAAGCTACAAATGGAAGAATGGTAGCTTGTATTAATAAAACTGTTGTCAGACTTTCAAAATCGCCTCCGACTCCAAAGTATTTTTGAAGAGTTGAAAGAACTTCGTCTTTAGCTATTTTTATTCCTATTTTTACTTGCTCAAAAAATCCTATTGATGGCGGATGTATTGAACATACATCTTTTTGATAAAAATGATAACCTATATCCTCTATGATCAAATAAAATATGGGCAGAAAAATTGTAAATCCGAATGTTATTGCTATCATCGCTGCTCCTGCCCCCCTGGTATATGGAAATGATCTCAATATCAATCCAAGTGGAAGCACGATACTAAACAATGCAGAATTCAGTTTTAGTATTTCAAGTTGAAGCTTAAGCTGGATAATAGTTGTTGCAAGCGCACCTATTAGAACTGACATTATAGAAGTGAGACCTCCTCCGGTTGGAAATAATGGATAAAAGTTGCTAAATGAACCAGAAATTAATTGAATAGAGGTGGATGCTAAAGAGGACAATGAAGAGGATATTCTTACTATTTCCAATGTTGCGTCTTTAGTGTAACTTAAAAGACAGCCTACATATTTTTCAGAATGTGACTGGACATTTATCCATTTAGTATCTGAAAGTGAACGAACAGTGCTTTCAGCCGGATATGCTAGATTTGAATTATAAATTGCAGGTGCGAAAATGTTTAAAGAAGCTAAAAGGCCTAGATAAACAGAAAGAATTACTGCTGTGCCAAGTATTTGATAAAGAAATTCTTTAGACCATTCTTTAATTCTTGTATGCTCGAATGCAATGCCCAGACCATAAAATATTGAGCCTATAATGATACCGATTAAAATTAGTATTGTACTCAAATTGACTAATAAGTCAGGGACACATACATTGTTGTAAAGATATGTTCCAAAGTAACCGCATTCTGTTGCAGCAAAGGATATTGAAATTAAGATGAAAAATATAATTAAGCTTCTTGCAGATAAATCTAATATCGAACTTGCGTTTTTCTTTTTCTTTGTTTTATTATTTTTCATAAACTCACTTACACCAAACATCATAGTATCCACTTATTTTCATATGCTTAAATGATTCTTGTAAGACCTGCTATTTCAGGATCTCCACCTATCATTGGTGAGAAATGTCTTATAAATCCAAGAGTGGTAAAAATTGCAAGGATTGGTACTACTATTATTGGTATGTATGACCTCCCTAATGAATCTAACATTCCGATTGAAATTACAGATCCGTTCTCATCATATTTTGTAAACAATAAATCAACATTTCCTAAACCCCCAATCCCACCAGTGAAGAATGAAAGCGGATCATCGGAGGATACAGGTTCTGGAAGATCCACTTCAAATATTATTGCAGATCTGTCAATCGTGTACCAACTTAAAACATAAACCATTGGAAATATTAAATATAAGCCTATGCCTGCAGCTACAAACAGACCTCCGAATTTTCTTAAAAACCAAACTGAACGCGAGATTATTCCAAGTATAAAGAACATGCCTGCAAGAGATGAAAGATAAGCTAAAGCAATTTCTTGCATTTTTATGGCTGTAATTATTTTCAAATACTCGCTTACTACTGTTGCTAGTATATTGTTATATATAGTTAAACCTGCATTCAACGGAAATCCCATTCCAAACTCAAATTTAAATTTGCCCCAGGTAAAATCAACACCAGATCCTACGGATTGAGTGGAATAGAACACTGAAACGAAATAATATTGGGCGATACTCTTTAAAGACCCTCCATATTTTTCATACAAAGAACCTAGGAAGCCTCTCGCCATATATATGTAACATGGGTATTCGCAAGATGGGTTGGAAGTTTCTACTGTTTTCCACCTGCCCTCATTTGGTATATATTGCCAGTAACTTATGTTTCCTGAAGCACTTGCAGAAACACTTGAAGATAGAACGTCTTTAGATAAAGAATTTGCAATTTGTTCAGCTACACCGACAAATGCGGTAAATAAAACAAGAATTGCAATTGATATAATAAGATTCATTGCCTCTTCTCTTGTCCATGCCTCTAACTCACGCATTGCAAATACTTTAGATATCATAAATGCGATTCCTAATAGTAGTGCAACAATAAGTATAACTAAATATGCGATTAGAATCCAATCAACATCTGTATGAAAACCGAAAACATCTTGAGCTGCAAATGAAAATGAGACAAATAAAAATAGAATAAACACTACCGTAGCCACCTTTCTATCGCATCTGTTACCTTTGTTATTTATTTTGTCTAACACCAATTTATCCCCTTAGTTCAATGAAATCATATTTAAATATCTCTGCAAGCGCTCTTGCTGCCCCAATTGTAATAATACTACTTAAAGCAGGAAAGAATACCGCCTGTGGCAAAAGCAATCCAACATCAGTTAATATAGTTTGAATTTCATTAGCAGAGACACAATCATTTGCATCTGTATCAATCGGAGATAATGAAATCCCTTCAGTTGCCTTTTGCGCGAAAACATAGGTTAAAGGCAAGATAATATAAAATGCAAAGGCAATGGCAATAACATATGAAGATGCGTCTTTAAATCCTGGAATCAAGCGAAGAATTATTCCGATAGGAAGTAGATAAGTGAATGCTATCTGGCTTATAAAAATTAAAGCATACTGCTGAATCAAAAGACTGGCAACGAATGGAGATAACATAAATGAAAAATTCTCATACACTGATGCAACATTATCACAACCTGCCTTTGGCGAATACATAAAATTGGCAAATGCGTCATAATACGCTGTTTCTATCCTTATATTCTTTGCTTTCTCATACAAGGAATTTATAATACTGCTTAATTTTGAATTGATTGTGTTAAGGTAGTTAATTGAAGATGTGAATGGACTCTCATCTTTAGTTATTGAACATGATAATGAACACGTAATGTTGGCAACTATTGCGATTAATCCGATCCAAATAACTGCAACTGACAGGTGGTATAATTCTAATCTTATCATTGCCTCCCAATCGCGTCTATTTAGAAATCTAGATATCATAAAGCCTATAGATATTCCAAGCAGAACTATGAATATTATCATACCAGCTAAAGGAAGCCAGTTTGAATACTCTGATGATAATGTGCATGTGCTTAAACATGTTGGTATATCGCTAAATCCCATGGTCTAACGCTCCTTGTATTATTTCATATAAGTTCTGAAACTCCTAGTATTTGAACTTCCCCTCCAATAGCTGGAGAAATTGACCTTATACCAGTTATGACTGTAAATATGATTATAAACGGAATAAGCAATACTGGAACTGCATCTTGCATTACATATGGAGTGTATGCAAGCGCGATGTTTGTTAACTTGATTGCTAGGTATTGATTCATGTTTGCATATAGAGAAGCTGTCAAAACCGATACTTCATACTGCCCAAAGTTCATTAATTGCTGCAGAACTGGCATAATGTAATTTATAGTTATCACATTTGATGGAATTAAATGGAATATAAATGTGGATGCAACACCTGCAATACCTAGACTTACAATAGTTGCACTCGCTGAAGCTAATTGATCAGAGATTGGTACATCAAGAATCATGCTTAAAGAAGCAACTCTCAAAACAGAAAGAACGTTTTGTATTGTATTTATATTATCTAACCCGCTTCCCACGTCAGACATGCCACCAAGCATAGAGCATATCATTGTAAATACTGGAGCACAAGCTGGAGCAGCTATCCCACATATCGAAGAAAGAGAAACTGCTCCGGTTGCACAACTTGGCAGTAGTGATTTATCTCCATTACTTAAAATTGCATATTGGGCAATTGCTAACTGTGAAAGCAAATCTAAAGCTTCATAAGCAAACACCTCTGTTGTAAATCGATCTATATTTGAATTTCCTGAAGGTCTACTTATCGCAGGAATTGAAGAATTCGGCTTAAATGCAGAATCATACATTGTTTGAGCAATTATTATGGAAAGCGGAACAAAAAGGTAGAGCCCCACCCCAAATGCAATTATGGTTCTTCCCATTTTTCTTGTGAATGCAAATATGCTCAAAAACAATCCAAATGGAATTAAAAATGGAATTGCAATACTATTTATAAAATTCAATAAGATATGAGAAAATATAGAAATTGCTAAAGAAGTTAAAGTTATAGATTGAACTAAGTTAAAATGACCATTAAAAACATCTGCAGCATAAAATGTTAAGTAATTCATTTTAAAAGATTTAATAGCTACCATCCAGATTCTATTTGGTGTCTCTGAAGACTGCACTGGTTTACCATCGTTGCCTCCTGTAGCTTGAGTACCACTTCCTTGATTTATCTGACCGCTTTTATCCGATGTGGAAGATGTTGCTCCTAAATATTGGACTGGTGGACCTGAAAGCATACCTACTGCTGCACCTAGCTTAACAGAATCAATATATCTATCCATCAGCCTTTCTGAAATCCTATTTGTGAAATCAAGTGAAAGATCTGTTGGTTTCATTCCTAAGGTCGCAATGAATAGATTGTCAATTACTCCCAATGTTATTAGTATTATTAAAACTAAGAATGCACTCCCAGTTACCTCAAACAATTCTGCTCTTGCCCATGTTTCCATCTGTGGAAGTTGGAAGGTTCTTGCTAACATGAATGCAAGTCCAGTTATTCCAAATCCTATCCCAATCGCAACTGCAAACAAAGGAAACCAATTAGGAACATACTGCTGCCATGTCTGTTGGCTTTGTGTTTGCGTTTGAGCACAAGCAAAAATAATTAAGCTAAACAGAATGAATAATGAATAAGTAAACTTTATATCTAATTTATTAGATTTCTTCATTGATATTATATTAATAAAAAGATTTAAAATTCAAACTTATATAATGTATTGATACAAATGAAAGTATCTGGATTAGTTATTATACTTGTCCTCTTTGCAATCCCTCTAGTTTTCACAGTTAATATCTGTCCTGTAGATAAAAATCCAACTGAAATTATAATTCAGCATTCAAGGCACCCGATAAATATACCTGTAGGTATAACTGATAATACAATTGATGTTAATATACAGCTTAATGCAATTGATAGGAAAACACAAAATAGAATACCTCTTGCAAACAAAAATATAACTATAGAATTAGTAATAGGAAGTAAATTTGTAACAAAAAATGCAGCAGGTGAGTTTGTCCTTTCAGATGAATCAGCACCTTTTGTAGTAAATACAAATGAAAACGGGAGTGTTTCTTTTACAATATATACTCAACCACCCTTATTAGAAAACTCGACAGATCCTAGAAAGATCTCATATTCAATAACCGCTACATTTACACCGAAACCGAAAGAACCATTTATGGGAAGCGCGAAAACAGAAAGATATGTACCCGGAGTATTTCCGTTAATAAGTTTGACTGCTTGTGCCCCTCTTTTCATAATATTTGCACTCCTTGTTGCTGCAATGTTTGCATCTGGAAAGAATCCGTTTGGTCTATTTGACTTTTCAAGAGTTGCATTTAAAGCACCAGGAATCTCTGGAGGTAGAGTCACTACAAGGCAAAGAACTACATTATTAGGTACTGCTGTGGGTGCAGCACAGAGTGCATTAAAATCTGCTACCTCAACCGGTGCATACAAACTTGCAAAGTTCCTCACTCCCTCAATTGAAGAAGAAAAAAAGGCAAAAGGAACCTTTGGAATATTGCAAAAGATATCCTCTATACCTGGAAAAGTATTAATGAGTACTACTTCCAGAAGATTGAATAAAGAAGAATTAGAAAAATTAAAGAAAGCGGAACAAGCTGCAAAAGGAAAACTAACTACACAAGAAATGGAAGATGTATTGGGTGGAAATAGAAGAATTGTTAAAGGAGTTTTTGGTGAAATAAGAGTTGTTACTGCATCAGATAAAGTATCAAGTTCATCATTATTAGATTTATTCAGACAAACGTTCTTTCTCTCATTAGGCAGAATGGGTGTAAGACCTTGGAGTTTATCTTATGCTTCGATACCTGAGATCAGAAGACCATCAAAAGAGATATACACTAAAGAAGAGCAAGAAGAGATAAAGAATAAAGTAAATTCAACATATGGATATAGTTTTAGTTTAGAAAAGGGAGATATAGATGTGTATGGATTGACTGAGAAGGGAAAGATGAAAATATTGAATGCGATAGCTAAAGATGAAGTTGCAAATTTAGAAACGTTAAGAAATGTAATAGAGGCATTAAAAAGAGGGGCAATAGTAAAGCCTGCAGAATTACAAGATATTAGAACATATCTAGATAGTAGAATCCAAAGAATTGAGGAACAACTAAAATCTGTTTACTTAAGTGATGAACAAAAATCTAGACTTATAAAAGAAAAATCTGATTTAAGTGTAGAAGATACAAATAAATTAATAAGAAACTTAGAAAGGATTCTTAAAGAAGATACTGAAAGGCTGCTTAATAGAATTAGTAGCAATGGAGCATTAATAGGTTTTGACAAAGAATCTTTGATAATAGCAAGAAAAATCAATGCGAAAAAATACTATAGTAACTATGGAGTTGATGAATTTAAGTCCAAATTGAGAGACGTGAAAGAATTGGCTGATGCTTATGGAATTAATGTTCAACGAATTTATGAAGCATATGAAAGCGGTGATCCAAGTAAGATTAATACTGTTCTAAAAGAGAACCTAGAATTAATTAAAGACGATTCTAATAAAATAGCTGCATTTAATTATATTATAAAAGACATACAAATAGGAACTATCCATAGATTTTTAGACCAATTAGAATTGACTGATGAAAAAGGAAGAAAGATAACTAATCCCAATGAAAAAATAATTGCCTTTTCTAATATGAATTATGAGTTGCCAGAGAATAAAGAGAAACTCACTAAAAACATAATAGATACATTAGATCTTGAAAAGAAACTTTACTCAAAAGGATTAGAAAAAGCCGTAAAGATAGTTAATGGAGAGAAAGCGAATGTTACACCAGAAACAGTATTATTTACTGTTTTAAAGGGTGAAGAAATAATAAATAACAAAATAAAAAACCTTCAAAAAGAACTAGAAGAACTCAATATAAAATATAGAAATCCAACAATTGGTACCCCAGGTTATGACGAAGTTAAATCTAAAGAAAAGCAGATTGAAGCTGCAAAATTTGAATTAGAAAACGTAAGAAAAGGAACAGAATTCATTAGAAAAGAAAGAGATAATCTTTTATTACTGAAAGATATATATGAAAATGCTAAAGATATTCCTTCATTGTCTGCTGTCAGTTCTTTGACTGTAGATTCTGCAATGATAATGAAAAAAGCACTTGAGGCAGCAGAAATAAAATCTGCTGCAGAAACCACCAGTAGTATAAATTCCGGAAATGGATACACTCGTTATAAACTTGATGAAGCACAAAAAGACCTAAATAAAGCACTTGAACTCTTATCACCACCATATAAATTAAATGAAAGTGAAATTAAGTTACGAGAAGGCTTAAGTAAAGTAAAAGAAGATTTCGAAAAATATAATTCTGAAATCTACATTCCCAAAGATAATAATCAAACATTCGCAGTAGCGGGAAAATTAGATTCATTGAATAAGCAAATTAAGGAAGAAATACAAAAACTAGAAACTTCATATAAATCTAAGGAAGTGCATTCACCTGAAGAAAGAACTAGATACAATGAGCTCTTGAAACAGCTTAATAATTTAAATACAAACATAACTGCAGGTAAAGAGAGAACAGAAGAAGAGATAAAGAAACACATACAAACTAACAGATATAACCCATTCGCAAGTTTAATAGATGAAATTGAATATAAACACTTTAGTGAAGATGGAATTAAGCCAGAAATATTAGAGAAAAAACTCAACGAAAATAAGATTTTTGGAACTGGAACTATAATCTACATTTATTCCGGCAAAAAAGAGTATGAGAAGAACATGGAAGAAGAAAAAAGAAAGTGGATTGAAGCTTTTTATAGTGGAGTATCAAAAGGCAAATTTACTGATATTAAAGTCAAAAATAAATAATTTATAGAAATCACACATCCATAAAATTAATAAATAAATTATACTATATGATTATATATAAACTGAGGTGGAGAGATGTCGAATGAAAAGAAAATTAAGGAGATAAAAACTGAAAAAAAGTTCGATTTCAAAAAACGAATTGGAAAACTATTAGCAGAAGGGATTTTAGCTTTAGGTTTATCTGTAACACCAACCCAAACAAATGCATTCTATAGTATTTATCCATTTACAAACTATGAAAAGATAGAAAAAAGCTTAGAGAGTGTTTGTAGTAAAGGAGATTTAAAGAAGATAAAATATTATTACTATCTTTATGGCAATTCATTTATAAAGAATTCTGGAGACATAATAATAGAGATTGATGAAAGTATAACTGAATTGGAAAGGATATATGAAGAGACTAAAAATAAAGCTGTGTTTTTTGTTTTAGAAAAACTGAAAATGAAAAAAGCAGATGCTTTGACAATAATTAATGATGTCGAAGAAAAAGAATCAATATTAACAGAAACTGATAAGGAAATAAAAGAACTCCTAAAAGACGATCCTTATAATGTTAATTTATTAGAGTTATACCATGATAATGTTATATTAAGAATTGAACTTTATTCTGGAGGTTCATTTAATTGGGAAGGAGAGGTAAACATCGATTATCATAAAGCTCGATATGAGGGCTCATTAGAAATTAAAGATAGAAAGGAAAAGTTTTACAAAACATTAGAGGAATATAAAAAACTACATGAGCTGTTCTTATATCTTAATGATAATTTTAGCAAAAATAAGGATAAGATAACATCTTATTTTGATCTAACGAATAAAGAAAAAAAAAGAATAATAGAATCAATTAATGTAAAATTGGAAGAGGAAATTAAACTACTTAATACGAATATAAGAACTTTTGAAGAAAGACTAAATGGATTGAGAGGATTTCCTTAATTAATAATTATCGTTTCTTTTGCTGAGAGTTTTGACAAAGGAAAAGTAACTAAAGATATTAAAAAATAAAAACAAATTATAAATCATCTCTTCTTCTGTGCTTTTTGAAGAATTGCCATTGCATTTCTGATTGCTAATTTTACTTCTTTTTCTGTCTTACAACCAGTACAAATTATCTTTCCATTCTTGAAGAGAAGTAATGACGATTTTGGTTCTCTAAGCTTAAGGATGGCTCCTGGAAATTGCTCAGGCTCATATTCGATATTTGGAACTTTCCTTCCAAGAGAATAAAGATCCAATTCAATTCCTAAGTTTGCAGATGCTACAATATTTTCAATCTTAAATTTAACATCTTTCACCATTAAAAACACCCTTTAAAACCCAAATGGGGCTCAACATTTTTAAATGCTTTAAAAATATATACCTCGGAAGGTATTTAAACCTATTTAAAAAAGTAATAATGGTCATATAAAACTATAGTTTTTGGGATATGGCACATTTTTAAACTTATCCCACTATATTATATTTATTAATTCACACCTTTTGTTTAGGTAGAGTTAATTGTAACAATTTTTAAGTCAATAGAAGTGATAATATGGTTAAAGCATCTAAAGGAAGAATGAGCAGGAAAAGCAGAGTGCTTGGAAGAAAATCGACTAAAAGAAAAGTTACTGTAGTTGATCAATTAAAAACTATTGAGATAGGAAAAAAGGTACAATTAGTTCCAAATGTTAAGTTCGAAGACTTCCCTCATCCAAGATATGCTGGTCGTGTTGGTATAGTTAAAGGAAAACAAGGAAACGCTTATGTAGTAGAAGTAGAAGATGGAGGAGTTAAAAAGAAATTTATAGTCTCAGCTGTCCACCTAAGAGAATGTTGATCTGTAAAAAGTGATTGGAATGATAGGTAAAAAAATCCTCGATGTTAAAGAAGTAACGCTTGCTGAAGTAAAAGAAATACTAGAAATGCCTAGTGAAATAGAAATGGGATTTGAACAGGCAAAGACTTTAGAATATGCAAAAAAAATGACCAAATTAAGCAAAGAAAAGGCAGAAGAAATGATAAATGAATTAATGAGCGAAGTTACAAAACTAAATAGGGCAAAGGCAGTTAAGATTGTAGATTTAATGCCGAAGAAAAAGGAAGAAATAGACCAAATATTCTCAAAGGAAACTTATTCTTTAACGGAAGACGAAGTTAATAAGATATTAGAAATAGTTTCAAAATACCAGAAACAATAGCTGGTGATTTTTTATGGAAGACTATGGAATTGTAATAGACTATTTACCACTAGGTAAACCAACGGATATCAAAAGAGAACCGGTTGCCTACCTAGTTGGTGAAAGGTTCTTTACGCTTCTAGAAGTTATAATAAAAAGAAACGTCTCAATTCAGCTCCATAGTAAGCTATATGTAGGAAAAGATTTGAATCAAAGAAAGGAAGTAGAAAGAATAAAAGGAAGAGTTGAGTACTCTGAACTTACTGGGGCTGCTAAAAATGAACTGAAAACTGCAATAAAAACAATAGTTAAAAATAGAGAGAGCGATTTTATAAATTTTATAAATAAGTGCGGACCGGTAACAATAAGACTACATCAGCTGGAACTTCTTCCAGGTATCGGAAAAAAACATCTTGAAGATATACTCAGAGAAAGAGAAATCAAACCTTTTGAAAGTTTTGATGATCTTACAAAAAGAGTGCCACATCTACTTAATCCAGTAGAAATGATAGCTGAAAGAATAATAAATGAAATGAGTGGTAAGGAAAGGTATTATTTATTCATTAAGCCACCAATGCCGACAACAAGTGGTTTTAGAAGACACTAAGAAGATAAAAAAATTATCAAGTGATTTTATGGAAAAAAAGAGAATTAAAAGAAATGAGATCGAGAAAGAAGAGGTTAAAAATAAAGATTCGCAGGAATCTCTTATTGATTCCTTCAAAAGTATGGTAAATTTATTTTTCGATCCTGCAAAGTCTACTGAATACACATATGAAACGAATCAAACCATAAAAAATTCGTATTTATTCATTTATTTGTCTTTTTTAGTTGTTTTAACTTTATCGTTTTTGCCTTCTCTTAACGTCTTTGGCATTATTATAGGTGCTTTAGGATTTATATTCTATGTGTTTTTCATATTGGTAGCTATTGTCGCAGGTAGTTCATTCATATGGTTATCTGCAAGAATTTTTGATGTAAAAGCAGACTTTGAAAGACAAACTAATCTTATTTTAATGTTCTCTACAGTTGCAATCATTTTGATAACAATTATAGGAATAATTAATTCTATAATTACAGAGGTTGATTTATTGAATGCGTTAGTCTTTATCTATGGAATATATGTTATATATGGTATAATTTCAATAATCAAGCACACTAACAACATTTCATGGATAAAGGCATTAATAATAGTTTTATGGCCGATCTTAGTACTTTTAGTACTTTTAATTCCATACATCTTTCTTTATCTAGCTAAAGAAACAATAATGCCATATGGTGTTTCTTTTTAATAAAATGTAGATAAAATGTACAATAAAAGAAAACATTTTGGCCAGTATATGCTGGAGAATGAAGAGACACTGAAATACGAAGTAGATATGCTGCAACCGAAAGGAAAAGTAGTGCTAGAGATTGGCGGGGGGACTGGAAACCTTAGCAGATTGATTGCAGAGACTGCAAAGCACCTTATTATTATCGAAAAAGACTTTAGTTTTGCAGATTCCCTTAAATTTTTATTCAAGAAAAAAAAGAATGTTACAGTCATAGAAGCTGACTTCTTAGATTTAAATGAAAAAGAGATCCTAGAAGACTCGAAACAAAAAAGGATAGATTTGATAATAAGCAATGTTCCATATTCTATATCCTCTCCGCTTCTTTTCAAGCTTAAGGAATTTAATTTTGAAAAGGCTATTCTCTGCTTGCAGAAGGAATTCGTAGAGAGAATGATAGCAAAACCAGGCGAAAAGGATTGGTCAAGATTAAGTGTGATGACTAACTACTACTTTAAACCAATATATCTAAAGAAAGTTCCTAAAGGAAGCTTTAAACCAGTACCTAAAGTTGATTCTGCAATTGTTATGCTGTTCAAAAGAGAAAAAACAGATAACCCTGAATTCGATAAATTCATAGAGCGACTCTTTTCACATAGGAAAAAAACATTAGGTGCAGCAGCAAAAGCAAAGGAGTTAATGAGCGAGTATCCAAAATTAATTTTAGTTGCTGAAAAACTCGGTATGCAAAAAAGAAGAGTATTCACATTAACTATAGAAGAATTGGAAAAAGTTCATTCAATGTTAAAAGAATAAAAATAATAAAATATCTATCAATTTAATTCTATTTGCATTTAAATTTGATAATCTGCTTAACTTATTATTAACTTACTAATTCAATTAGCATCTTCTTTACTTTCCCAGGGCCTATGGCATGAATAAGCTTTCCTAATTTAGGACCTCTATCCTTGCCTATTAATGCAGTGTATAATGTCTTAAAGAAATCTTTAGGCTCTATTCCTAATGATTTAGCTGTATCAAAAACAAGATTATGAATGTCCAGTGGATCCATTTTATCATCAAGCCTTTCTGCAAACTCTTTTATTCCTCGTGTATCTAATGGTTTTTTCGGATTTATTGAAAATGAATAATCTTCTGGCACATACCCATTCTCTATCCAATAAATAATATATGGTTTTAGATATTCAACCCCTTCTGGATCATCGAAAAGAGACTTCACCCTTTCCCAATCTCTGTATATCTGATAGTAAAGAAGAATGTCCAAGAATTTTGCCTTCCATTTTCTTTCACCGCTTATCTCATAGGCAATTCTTTTCTTTCTATCTGCCCTGCTAAGTGTTTCCTTTGGCTGTGAAAGGGTGCTTGCATATTCATAATCCTCAAATATAAGAAGCATGTTCTGACCTGTAGGATCAAAGTTCTTATCCTCCTGTGAATCTGACCTGTATATGAAATATTTGATTACTTCTGGTGGCATTAGCTTTAAAACCGTATTAACATCCAACCCTATTCCTTTCGATTTGGAATACTTCTTTCCACCTAAAAGGAAAAATCCGAATCTGTAGAAAAACGGTGGTTTTCTACCCAATATCTTTTCATGCATTTCCCTTGCAGTATCTGCTGACCCTCCCCTAGTAGCATGATCCTTTCCAAAACCTTCTATTGTGACATTAAGAAAATCCTGTCTTGAAGGCCATTCTACTCTCCAAACTAGCTTGTATTGATGATCACTTATTCTTGCCTTTCCTTCATGACCGCATCCTTTTGTATACTCAACATCCTTATTGCACTTATAATAATAATATTCTCCATCAAAACCAGTAACTGTACAGGTAGATATCTTTCCACATTTTTCACATATCGGAGCTATTGGAGACCAGTTTTCCCATTCTTTGCCCTCTTTTTTTCTTAGAGAGGATTCAAAAACAACATCTCTAACCTTCTCACGTTCATTCAGATATTTTATTGCGTACTTATCATAGAGTCCTTTTGCATAAAGATCGCTGTTTCTCACTATCTCTGGATTGACCTTAAATCTCTTCATTAGATCTGCTGCCTCAGAAAGAAAATGATCCCCGTAAGATTCATGGCATCCGAATGGATCTGGGACATGTACCAGAGGCTTTCCTAAATGAGGTTCTAACACGTCTTTGAACCTTTCTAATGGTTTAGGAATTGAGTCAAAGGCGTCCATTATGTCTCCAATGAATATGAATCGAACATCATAACCGTTGTTTTTGAAGTATGACACAATTGCATTTGGGTATATGAATTCGCTTGCTGTTCCTATATGAGTAGGTCCACTAGTTGTTATACCTGATGCAACTACAAATGGTGGATTAGTGGATGATAATATCTCTTTTACTAATACTGAAACCCAGTGTTCTGATATTTTATCCTCTTTTATCTCTTGCATAAAATCACTTAATAAATATATAAGTAATAAAATTTAAACTTATCTCAATAATTTATAATGATGATAAAATTTGTAATGCCTAAAGTATGTAAAAGATGCTGGAACAGGAATGGATTCTCTAAAGTTAGTTCTGAATTCATAGAAAATGAACAGGAATGCAAACTTTGCAATGGTTGCTTCTTAAAATTAAATGAAATAGCAGATAGAATAATAAAAGAATTAGAATCAATTCCAGGAATACGGACATTTAGTATAGGAACAAGTATACCAAAGGAATCAGAGGCTATAGAGGAAAAAATCTGGGATTTTGCTGAATTTAACAAATGGAAAAGCATAAAACCTGAATTAAACACTGAATTAGGGAAAATAATAGAAAAGAAAACAAAATATAAATTCAGCCAAGATCCTGATGTAAGAATTATATATGATATTAAAAATAATAAGATATCAAAGCAAATATCCTCTGTTTATCTGTATGGAAAATACAATAAGCTTCAAAGAGGAATAAGACAAACAAAAAAGGAGGATGCAAAAGAGGAATCTGTTGAGGGACTGATAGAGAGAATCTTGATAAAAGAAATTGGCACTGAAAAAAGCAAGGCGATTTTGCATGGTAGTGGTAGGGAAGACATAGATGTATTGATGTTGGGTGAGGGAAGACCTTTTGTAATGGAAGTGACTAATCCAAGAAAAAGAGTATTAAATGAAAAGGAAATAGAAAGAATAAATAATATTATAAATAAAATAAATGAAGGAAAGATAAAGGTAAAGTTTGAGAAAATAGTAAATAAAGAATGGGTAGAGATAATAAAGAGAGCTAAATTTGACAAGGAATATGAAGCAATAGTGAATCTGGAAAAACCTATTGATAAGAATGAAATTTATAAATTACCTAAAAGTGTTTTATTAATGCAAAGAACCCCTAAAAGAGTGCTTATAAGAAGATCTGATCTTATTAGGAAAAGAAGAATAAAGATGCTTAAACCAGAATGGATTGACAGCCATACAATAAAACTGCATATACTATCTGAATCCGGTACTTATATTAAAGAATTCATAAGTGGAGATGAAGGAAGAACGCAACCTAGCATATCATCACTTCTTAAAACAAATGCTACATGCAAAGAGCTAAACGTTATTTCTATCCATAGTGAATGGCTGGATGATTTATGGTGAAATTATTCTTTCCTATAAGTTTGAAGTAGCAGATAGAATTATTAAAGATTGTATATAAAATAGTGATATTAATCGAATAAGAGTGATATTCCGATTGAGGGTGCAAAAATGATAGAAATTATTAGAATATTAGTTGCATTAGCAGGAACTGGAATTGCTGCTTATTATGATATTTTCAATAAAAAGAACGTACCTGAGCTATTTCTTTACTTATTCCTTGGAATTTCATTACTTTTGAATATATTTGACTATTCATTGTTTCTAAAATTCCTTCCGATTGCAATTCCCTTGGTACTTGTGCTTTATATATTATATCTTAATGGACAGATTGGTGGTGCAGATGTTATAGTATTGGCAGCAATATACTCTGCATTGCCTGCATTTCCACTTGACGAAAATCAATTTGTTCCTTCTTCATTGATGGTTCTTGCAATTGCTACTGTGCTTGCTTCCATATGGATTATGATAAAATACTTCCCAAAAATTATCAAGAGATTTAATGAAGGAAAGATGAAAATAAATCTGTGGCAAGCACTCCAGATCATATTGCTCTTATTTTCATTTGCTCTGTTAATTTATATGTTTATGTTATTCCCATTCCTGCCTGCTTGGCTGCTTTTGATTTCAGGAATACTTTTCTTTGAATCAATATTCTTCATAATTTCAAAAGAACAACTGATGGAAGAAATGATAGTTATGAAGAAGAAAATAGAACCAGAAGATGTAATTGCAATAGAAATGTTGGACAAAAAAACTATAGAAAGATACAAAATAAAAAGACTAAGTGACGAGAAGCAGGCGAATATGCTAAGTAAAACAGGAAGGAAATGGCCTGTCTTGGATATGCCTATGTTTCTTCCATTCATATTTATCGGCCTGATTATTTACATATTGGCTGGCGTTTCTCTTATATAAAAATGAGATGGGAAAATGCAAATTTTGTATTCAATAGCAGATCCAGCAGGAGTCAATATAGCAAGAAGCCTAAAATCTATCATTGAAAAAGGGGATTCGTATCTTTCTGAAAAAAATTTAACTGAGGTTAAGGAATCATTACTATATTCAGATAATTTAGTTGAAAAAATAGAAGATGAGTTTATATTATTTGCAAGTAAGCATAAAAGTGAAAGTGGGAAGCCTTCTTTTACAGTTCATGTTCCTGGAAATTGGGGAAAGGCTGAAATGGGAGGAAAGGATAAAGAAATTTCTTTCAGTGATCCACTAAGAATGAAGACTCTGATTGCTCTTCTTAATGAGAGAAACAAGCAAATGAAACTTAATATGAATGTAACAATGGAAGTTGATCACCATGGTCCACTTTGCATGAGGCCATGTGCTTTTGTTGAAATTGGAAGCAGTGAAAAAGAATGGAAAAATGAGAAGTATGCAGAATTTATAGCAGAGACAATAAATGAATTTGAAGAATATATAGAAAAAATAGAAGTTAAAGAAATCTCTTTAGGTGTCGGTGGTGGGCATTATTGCCCTGCTTTTAACAAACACGAGATAGAAGGAAAAATTGCATTTGCACACCTCATTCCAAATTATGCAGTAGATAATCTTGAGTATTCAACATTCACAAAAGCATTTGAAAGATCTTCTGAAGAAGTTGAAAATGTATACATAGATTGGAAAGGGTTAAAGCAAGAGCAAAGGAAAAAAATAATTGAATTTTGCAACGAATATGGAGTAGAATATAAAAGAATATAAAATAATGATAGTTAATGGTAGTAATAAACTAGTGATACGATGATAGATAATTTTATCCAAGATTATTTCATTAATCCAATAATTGAACATACAGGATATAATATAATTAATACTCTTGTTTATGCAGTTATTGCAATAGTTGCAGCTTTTTTAATATACAAGAAATTCAAAAAATATTTTACAAAAGAACTGATTGTATATACTATTCCATTCATAATATTTGGATCAACAGTTAGAGTTATTACAGATGCTACAGAAGCAGGAATTGATTGGAGCGAACATCAATTCTATTGGCTTTTTGGTCCATTTCTTAATAGCGGAATATATAACTATGGATTTCTTACGGCCACACCTGGAATATATATAATCATAGGATTGATAACAATATTTTCATTGTATATAAGCATCAAACTTAAACAACCTAAAATCTATCCTGCAATAGGTATATTACTGTGTCTTCCTCACTTGATTGTTGTATTAAGCATGATTCAAGATCTGACTTATCTAATAACAATATTGGCTCTTTCAGGAATGATTATGATGTTCTCGCATCTTATAATGGAAAGATATAAGTTAAATAAAATACTTCCAAGAATCGCAGTTGCAGCCCATACCATCGATGGTGTTTCAAGCTTTGTTGCTATAGAGATCTTCAATAGATTTTCTCCTATTTGCACACAAAAAGGAATCTGTTATTTTGGCCAGCATGTGGTAGAAAGGTTCTTTAGCGAAATTATTATTTATGGAACAATAATTTATCTATTCATAAAGGTGCTCTTTGCTATTTTCGCCTCTTTAATTATAGAAAGAGAGGCTGAAAATGAAAACGAAAGATATTTTCTATATCTTCTTATAATCATATTCGGTCTTGCACCTGGAATAAGAAATCTTTTGAGGGTAACTCTTGGAGTATAATGAATTTTATATATAGACAGGCAAAATGCAGTTACTAAAGATAGTATTCTAAATTAATTTTAGAAATGTATAAAAAGATAGATTTTTAAGATTCACAAACATAGAATAAATTGAGTTATATGGTTGATGAATTCAAATCTATATCAAAAAAAGAAGAATTTGTGGAAAGAAGAAATGAAATAAATATACTTAAAGATAAGATAAAGCTTCTTGAACTAATAATAGATAGATATAGATCTACAATAGAACAAAGTGAAACAAAAACAATAGCGGATCTAAAGGCGATGATAAACACAAAAGATGAAGAGGTAAAAAGGATTAGCGAGGAAATAAAATCCAAATTCAAGCCTTATATCTATGAAAGAGATTTCATTGCAGCGGCAAAAGAAGCTCATGAATACATAAGAAGAATAAGGACCATAAGAACACCTATTGACTTCTGGCTAATGCCAAAGGACATTATTAAGCTAAGAGGCGGAGATCCGATGGACAAGGCTATTTTCCTCTGTTCCATCTTGATAGCACTTGATAATTATGACAGCTATGTTGTAGTTGGAATAAATGACGGAACGAAAGTAGCTGTATCTTTTAAATTCAAAGATGAATGGTATTTTATAGACCCTACTGGAAGTGAAATGATAAATGGAAAAAAGGAAGAGTTGATAGAAAGATGGATGTCTGAAGAAAAAGATATCTATGAATTTAATAATCTTCATTATAATAAAATAAAGGAAGTGGGAGAATGAAAGAAATAAACGCTTCAAAAGAATATTTATTTTCACTTTTAACTAAAGTTCTTGTTGTTTTGATTGTCTTTTGGGGAGTAATTTATTTGGTACTTTCTTTGCTAGATTCTATTAACCTAAATATAGAGCTATCTAAAGGACAAGACAATTCTGTAGTTATTCTCACTTTATTCATAATTACTTTTGCAATAGCTGGAATGGGTGCATTTCTCTTTTATACATTTATTATAAAAAGAAAAAAATTGATCATAGAGGACAATGGTATTAAAATAACAGATGGATTAATATTTGTGAAGGAAAGATTCGTCCCTTATACCGAACTCAAAGATGCCCATTGTGATGAAGATAACTTAGCGGCTATAGATAAGTTGTTTAAGATAAGCGTAATCAAAATACATGGGAATGAAACATTTTACTTACCTGGCATATTAAATGCAGAAGAGATAACAAAAGAGATAAAGCTAAACATCGATGCTAACAAAGAAAAGAAAGCGGACCCTGTAACTCTACTTACAGAAGAAGTTAAGAATTTGAAAAACGAAATAAATGAATTGAAAAATTCATTTGAAATTCTAAAGAAAGTATCAAGAGAAAAGGAAACAAAAGAAAAAAAGCAACCTGTAAAAAAGAAATTTGTTTTAGGACCATTTGATGAAAAAATATAGGAATAATTATTATAAATAATAAATTAGTATAAAGAGTATATAATAAAACAGATATAACAGATATAAAGTGATAAAATGTCAATGAAATTAGAGAGAGATGTAATTACATTGAAAGCTTACGCAAAAATAAATCTTTTCTTGCAAGTAGGAAAAAAAGATGAAAAAGGATATCATTTATTGAAAACTGTTTTCCAGCCTCTAGATTTATATGATGAAATAATAATAAAAGAAACGAAAGACAAAGGAATCAAACTTACTAGCAATGAAAACATACCCCTTAATGAAAAAAACAGTGTTTACAAGGCAATAATTAAAATCTGCGAAAAAACAAAATTGAAGATAGATGAAATCAATTATCAAATACATATAGAAAAAAAGATTCCTATAGCAAGCGGTTTAGGTGGAAGTGCGGTTGATGCAGTTCCTGTAATTAAATTTATTAATGAGAGATTTAAGTTAGGGCTTAAGGAAGAAGAAATGTTAGAAATAGGTGCAGAAATAGGCGCTGATGTTCCACAGGGGATGTATAGAAATGCGACGTATGCTGAAAGATATGGAGATAAGATAATAGAACAATATAATCTCCCTAATAGATATGTATCGATATATATACCTCATGGATATATGGCAGAATATCCTTCTAAAACTGAAACTCTTTATAATATGATAGACAAAGAAAAAGAAAAACTAGGACCTAATTATGACAAGGCTTTAATGGCAAGATTATGTTTGATGAAGAAAGAGTTGACAAAAGGAAACTGGAAGGGAATAGGGGACCTTGCGTACAATGATTTTGAACTTGTGGTATTCAAAATGTATCCTATTCTTGATAAAGTAAAAAAGTGTTTTAAGGAAGCTGGAGCTGAATGTGCATTGTTGTCTGGTTCTGGTGGTGCAGTCTTTGGAATATATAAGACACCAAGGGAATCACTTAATGCTTCACAACAAGTAGAAAGTTTAGTTGGAAGAAACAGTGGAATATTTATCCTGACTGAAACAAGTTAACTACTTAAGATATGATGGTTAAGTAAAGTTAAGAAAAATAAACATAAAAATGATCCTAAGATAAAATAATAAGTAAAGCTAAAAATAAAAAACCGAAATTAGTTTAAGTCAGAATTTGACTTCAGGTGCCTTCTTTGCCTCTTCTTCAGTCTTGAAGTATTCCTTTTCTTTGAAACCGAAAATTCCAGCTATGATGTTGTTCGGGATTGTTTGGATTGTTCTGTTGAATAATAAAACATTGTCGTTGTACAACTGTCTAGCATATGCCACTTTGTTTTCTGTGTCTGAAAGATCCTCTTGTAATCTAAGGAAGTTTTCACTTGCTCTTAAATTTGGATAATTCTCCGCAACTGCAAATAATGACTTGAGTGCATTTGAAAGTGTATTGTCTGCTTCCGCTGCCTCTTTTGGTGTTTTTGCTGACATTAATGCAGCTCTCGCTTTTGTTATATTTTCAAGAGTTTCTTTCTCATGTTTCATATACCCTTTCACTGTGTTTACCAAATTAGGGATAAGATCTGCTCTTCTCTTTAACTGAACATCTATCTGTGCCCATGCATTTTCAACATTGTTTCTCAATATAACCAGATTATTATATATTAAAACAGCAATAATTATTATAAGTAATATTAAACCAAGTATCAATTCCAACATTTTTAATCACCTTTAAATAATATCCAAATTTTAGCTTTTATTTGGTCTATAAACTGTAAGTGGAATAACTCCCTTTTCAAATTCTAGCTTTGCAATTGCAGAGGGTTCAAATATATTATTTGGCAATTCTATCATTGGTGGTGCACCCATTGATAATTGAAGAGCTCTTGCACCGATTAATCTTGCAATTTCAAACTTAGTAAATTCAGAATAATTCATATATTCACCTGTAATATGAAGTATAAATTAATTTAATAGAATAAACCATCAAATAAAATATACAATTGCATAAACAAATATACAATTGCATAAACTTTAGTTATATTATGAATTATATTAACTGAATGAATAATCATATGAAAAAATATTTAAACCATTAAGGTCATCTCTTTTTCTTACCTTTTAGTTTTCCAGTCTTGTTTGACTTCTTTTGAATAATTGCTTTTTTGCCTTGTACTGCTTTCTTCGATTTTAGATGCTTAGCTTTAATAGATGACTTTCTGTTTAAATTATTATTTAACTTCTTATTTAACTTTATGTTTGATTTCTTAGTTAGCCTCTTACTTACTGCAGTTTTAGCCTTTGTTTTAGATTTAGATACTTCTTCTATCTTTGTCATCTCTGCCATCTTTGCCTGGAGTTCTTTTATCCTAATTTCTTCCTGCCGTTTACGTTCTTCGAACTTTTTTATGTCTTCAAGTAAAGAAATGTGTTTGGATTTTAGTTCATTAAGCTCTTTTTCATACTTATCTTTTAAATCTCTTTCTTTCTCTAAGAGTTTATTTTCGCAATTTGGACACCTAAACATCATATCAGCTGCAAGATCAAAACTTATTAGATTTGTTTTTGAGCACTGTGGACAGTAATATACAAACTCTGTATTCATTTTCTCTACTGTTTTATCGAGCTCCTCTATTCTGTTTATTGTTTGTTCCTTTATTATGTTAAGAATGTTAGATACATCTATCTTCCATATGTAGGAAAACCAGCCAGTCTCCCTGTCTTTTATTCTCTTATATTCTGCCATTTTATAGTTGTAAAGCTTATTTAGTATTGCTCTTACTTCCGCAACTTTAAGTTTGCATCTTGCTGCGATTGCATCATCTGTCATTTCTTCCATAGCGGCGGAAATTACTTTTATTGAGTTCTCACCAAAATTAGTTTTTAGATATTCAGTAACCAGTGGATTATAAAGAAGCTCTGTTTCAAGTTTGATTTGACTTTTTAATGCCTCTTCTTTTATATCTTTGATATCCATTTCCATTCAATCTAGCCTCACTGGGTGCATCGTATAGTGTTTATTTTTAATCACATTTTTTTATGCTTCATATATAATGTATTTTGTTATTTAAATTCTTTTCTAAATTTTTAAGCATATATAAAAAGGTTTCTTTTTATATCTCGATTAAGAACTGTTTTTTGAATTGTTTTTACCCCATTCTACAATCAAAGCGTGAAACTCATTGAAAATTTTAAATTTGTCTTTATTTGATAAACCTGAAAATGCTGAATGAACCATATCTTGAATAATGTGGTACTCTTTTTCATGTGACATATTTCCAGCTTGTAGCAAACCTTCTTTTCTGAAAAGTCTTTTTGTATATGTATCTACCACAAATATAGGTAAATTATAAGCGTATAAAAGGATAGAATCCGCAGTCTCAAAACCAACTCCATGTACACCAAGAAGATTCTTTCGTGCTTCAAGGATTTTGGCTTCCTCTTCTTTTGAATCGATCAATTCTCTGTTAAGCTTCTTAAGCTTATTATCATTTTTCATAAACCATAATGATATATTCTTTAATCTTTCTGCTTTTTGATTGAAATAACCTGCTGGACGAATCTTTTCAGCTAGTATTTTTTCATCTAAACTTACTATTGCTTCTGGAGATATTAAATTAAAATAAAATAAGTTTTCCAATGCTTTCTCAACATTTTTCCAGTTTGTATTTTGAGTTAATATTGCTCCTATGATAATTTCAAATCTTTGTTCCTTTGATTGAGGATAAGTAAAAATTCCCTTATGATATCCTCTTTCATCGAATCCTTTCTTTCCTGCTAATGATTTTATTGGCCACCAGCCCTGTTGACCATAATTTGAAAGTAATTTATTATATATTTCTATAATCTTTAATTCCTTTGATTGGGAAGGCATAAAAACACCAGATAGACTTTTTATTTTGATTTGAATTAGTCATGATATAGTTTGGCTGAAAAACACTATTTTTTATTAAGTAATGATTTAAGAAAACTTAGCATTGATTTTTTCTCCTTCTTTGTCTTAACAAGATCCAATCGCTTCAGTATTACCATAACTGTTTGCAATGCCATCTTTGGAGGTATTCCTCTCTTTATCTCTCTTTCCAGTAATTCCTTTGCAATATCTTTTACAGGTTCTAACATTCCTTTCTTCCTTGCATCATCAAGAAGCTTCTTTATCTGCTCCTTTTCCTTCCTTATCATTTCTTGCGCCTTTTCTTTCTCTAACTTTTCTTTAATCTTTGCCTCTTTGATTTCCTTTTCTCCGATCTTTTTTATTTCTTCCTTCCTCTGTTTTATTGCCTCTTCCTCTTGTCTGATTTTTTCTTCAGCCTTTTTTATTTCCTCTGTAATTCTCTCTTTCTCTTTTTCAATCTCTTTTTTCCTCTCTTCCTCAATCAGCTTTACTGCAAGCGATTCCTTTACAACAGGCTCATATTTTTCAGAAGCAAGCGTTCCTTTTATATGTACTTTCATGTATCCTACTTCAACAATAGGTTTTGCCTCTCCAAAAGACATTTCTTTCATTTCTCCTTTTGCAATTGCATCCTTCTTTGCTTCTGTTTTGTGGTGTAGTTCTTCCTTTGACTGCTGCTCTTTTTTCTTTTTCTCTTCCTCTCTTCTTTTCTTTTCTCTTTCCTCTTCTTCTTTAACTGCCAAAGATGCCATTAAATAGATATCAAAAAAAGGTATTTTATTATTAACGTTTCTGTTTGTTTTTTACCATAGTAGTCTTCGCCCATTCAAAAGTAAGCCTTATTCCATCTGAAATAGAAACTGAAGGTAAGAAACCTAATTCTCTCTTGGCTCTGCTTATATCAAGATATGTATCTCTGACCTCTCCTTTTATTGCATCTTCTCTTTTTATCATTATCCTTTTGCCTACTATTTTTTCAATCTCTTTTGCTATTTGATTTATTGAAGTAGGAATTCCTGTTCCTATATTGAATATTTTGAAGTTTCCTCTGTAAATTAAAGAAAGAATGTTTGCATTCACTACATCATTAACAAAAATAAAATCCCTTGTTTGATTCCCATCTCCAAATATTGTTAATGGTTCCTCTGATAAAGCGTTTTTTATGAATATTGCAATAACTCCTGCCTCTCCAAGAAAATCCTGCCTTGGACCATAAACATTTGCATATCTTAATGTTATGTAATCTAATCCATAAATTGAATTGTAAACTGAAAGATAGCTCTCCACAGCAAATTTTGATGCTCCGTAATGAGAGAGAGGTTTTATTTTATGTTCTTCTGGTGCTGGTAGCTTATTAGGCTCACCATAAACTGCCCCGCCTGATGATGAATATATTATTCTTTTTACACCATAGTCTTTGCAATATTCCAAAAGATTCAGTGAACCCACTACATTTACAGATTCATCGTAGAAAGGATCTTTGATTGATTTTCTTACATTTATCTGTGCAGCTAAATGATAAACTATCTCTGGTCTTTCTTTTTCAAAAAGAGACTTTAATTTTAAACTGTCTCTCAAATCGATATTATAAAAAACAGCATTTTCATTTATATTTTCAATCTTTCCTGTTGAGAGATTATCTAAAACTATAACTTCGTGATTTTTTCTGATTAAAGTATCAACAAGATTTGAGCCTATAAATCCAGCTCCACCCGTCACAAGAATCTTCATAAAATTCAACTTTTATTTAGAAGCGGGCCCGGTGGGATTTGAACCCACGACTTTTCGGTTAAGAGCCGAACGCTCTGGCCAAACTGAGCTACGGGCCCATTTAAAAGAGTAGAAAATTAAATAGTAATTAAATAATATGAAATAATAAATAAAAATATTCGCTTTTTAGCTTTAGATAATCACATGAAATTAACTTTAGGAACAAATATAAAGATAAGTTAGAAATAATAAGTGAGATATATGGTGGAATACATAGATTTTGACAAACTTATAGATAGATATCTTCATAGGGAACTCAAACAAAGAATAGAAAATAGATACTATCCTTCTGAAATTGGGCAGTGCTTAAGAAAGTCTTGGTTTAACATTAAAATACCAAAACCAGTAGAGCCAGAAGTTACTAAAGTATTTGAGGCAGGAAATTTATTTCATGCATTCATAGTAGAAGTTCTAAAGAGTGAAAAAAACCCTGAAGTAAAACTTATAGAAAGTGAATTGCCTTTGAAATATAAAATAGATGAATTCGAAGTAATTGGTAGAATTGATGATCTTATACAATTAGAACATAATGGGGAAAAGGTCCTTGTTGAGGTTAAGTCAACAAAATCATTAGATACACTTAAAGAACCTTCAGAATCATATGTAATGCAACTACAATTCTACATGCATGTAACTGGCGTAAAAAACGGTGCAATACTATATATAGAGAAAAACACGTTAAAAAGTAAGGCGTTTTTCTTAGAATACGACCCCACTATTGCAGAAAAGATAATTGAAAGATTCAAAAAATTACACCATTCTGTTAAGAACAATGAAATTCCAGAACCAGAGGCTAAATTAGATTTAAAGAAAAGATGGATGTGTAATTTCTGTCCTTATAGACAAGAATGTGATGGAATAGAAAAAGGAGAACAATGATATTTGAAATGGTGATAAAATGAAAGAATACAGACCTACTGCTGTTGATGTTGTAGTAATCCATAATAATGAAATACTTCTTATAAAAAGAAAAAAACCTCCTTTTATAGGAAAATGGTGTTTACCTGGAGGGTTCGTAGAAATTAATGAAGATATTGAACATGCAGCAATAAGAGAAACAAAAGAAGAGACTGGAGTTGATATTGAATTATTAGGTATAATTGGTGTATATTCAAGCCCTAAAAGGGATAAAAGACATACTATAAGCATAGCATTTCTTGCATTTCCAAAAGATAATACTATTAATTTGATTAAAAATGAGGAAGTTAAAGAGGTAAAATGGTTTGATTTAGATAAAGTACCAAAACTTGGTTTCGATCATAATGAAATAATTAAAGATGCTATTAAATTGTATACATCGATGCAATGCCATGGTTGTGAACATTGTATGGGCTGTGAATGATATTCTAACCTCTATATTAACTCTACTTTTAGGTGTTACAGAAAGAATTATATATTTTATAATATAATATTAATTCTGCTATTCTACAGTATTTAGTGTCTATATAATAAGGGCCGGTAGCTCAGCCAGGTCAGAGCGACAGTCTTATATGGCGCGTTCTGATATATTCAGAACTGGTTTAGGATAACTGTAGGTCCGGAGTTCAAATCTCCGCCGGCCCACTTAAAGGTTTCAAAATGAACAAGAGAGAGCTGGTTCTTGAGAGAATAGAATGGCTTCTTGAACTAGCAGAAAAATATGTAAAAACGAAAGAAGAAAGAACTAAAAGATATGTATCTCTTGCAAGGAAGCTCTCTTCAAGATACAGGGTTGCTATTCCGAAAAGATTTAAAAAAAGAATATGCAAGATATGTAATATAATATGGATTCCAGGATATAATGTTAAAATAAAATTAAACAAGCGAAGCAAGTCCGTTGAATATGTGTGCTCATGCGGATCAGTGCGACGCTTTGGATATGCTAAAAAGAGGGATTGAAATGATTACTGCGTTTGATGTAGAACCGAATAAACTGATAAAGGGAGTTGCTCAGAAGCTCAAACAGGATGGATTGGTTAACCCACCTGAATGGATAATATATGTTAAAACAGGATCACACAGAGAAAGAGTTCCACAAGATGAAGACTTCTGGTATATAAGATGTGCAGCTATATTGAGGGCTCTTTATATTCACGGTCCTATGGGTGTCAACACTCTTAGAGAAAGATTCGGAGGAAAACCTGGAAGTAAAAGCGGAAGAATGCATGCTACCAAAGCTGGTGGTTCTATCATCAGAAAAGCATTGCAACAACTTGAGAAAGCAAACTTGATAGCAAAAGACAAAAAAGGAAGGTGTATTTCAAATAAAGGGATCTCTCTTCTTAATAACGTAGCAAAGCAGGTTTCAAACCAATAAGAAGGTGGGATCTTGGAGGAAGATAAAGTTCTAGCTGCACAACAGGCTGAACTCCAGCTAAAAAAGACATTGAGTGTTATTTTGGAAGATGATGCTTATACTCGTCTTATGAATGTAAGACTTTCCAATCCAGAACTTTATCTAAAGGTTGCAAATGCATTAATTCATTATTACCAAAAAATAAGAAGAAGAGTAACTGAAAAAGAATTATTAACGATACTAAATATGAATTTGGCTGTTTCAAAACAGCCAGAAACTAAAATTCATATAAGGAGGAAATAATATGGGAAGCAAAAAATCTGCTCAAAAGAAAAAGAGATTGGTCAGTGCAGCTAAATCAGCAAGACCTGTTCCAATCTTTGTTAGGTTGAAAACTGGAAGAAGAGTAAATACAACTCCGTCAAGAAGACATTGGAGAAGCCAAAAACTTAGAGCAAGAGAGAAAGAATAGGTGATCGTATGGAAAAATTAATGATTTTAAATTTAAAGAAGGCTTACGAAAAGCCAAGAACAAAAAGAAGACAAGTTGTAATTAAGCTACTTAGGGAATTAGCGGCAAGACATGCTAAGGCAAATTATTTTGATGTTAAAATTGATAATGCAGTCACAAAAGAGATATACAAAAATGGAAGTAGATTTCCACTAAAAAGAATTAA
>JAVZXS010000005.1:0-49532 GCA_038886535.1 Candidatus Micrarchaeia archaeon
TCCTTCAGGAACAGGATTTTCTGAAACATGTACGGACAATGATGGAAATGGAATCTGTGATGAAGCGTATGAACTCGCAACAAATAACATAGATTTCTTACCATTGGCAGTATACACCGCTCCTTCTGACACCACACCTCCATCAGTTCAAATCCTTTCACCATCAAATAACACATGGCATAAATCAGAAGTCAATGTAACATTATTAGCTACAGATGATACATCAACACAGATATCATGTAAAGTATATCTAAACAACAATAATGTAGAAAACCTAACATTATTAAATAATTCTCCATTAACAATATTTAGATCATTACCAAATGGTAAAAATTATGTCTATCTTAACTGCAGTGATCAGGCAGGAAATTCAATTATATCAAACCTAATTACAATATACTTTGACAATGAAAATCCAACTATTTCATCCTTCACACTCTCTTCAACAGTTGTTTATGTAGGTGACACAATAACATACAACTGTACAGCATCTGACAATTCAGAATCCTATGAAGGATCTGTTAATACGGTTGTAACAGGAATTGATACATCATCGGCAGGAACAAAAACAGCAAGATGTACCGCAACAGATACTGCAGGAAATTCAATATATGAAGAAAGAACATACACTGTTAATCAAATAATTCTTCCGCCATCTGGTGGCGGCGGTGGAGGATGTTCACCAGTATGGCAATGCAGTGAATGGACTGAATGTTCAAAAGAAGGAATAAGAACAAGAACATGTATTGACATAAACAACTGTGGTACAACAACAGGTAAGCCTCCAGAAACAGCAGCATGCATATATGCATGCATGCCTGATTGGAGATGTTCAGCATGGTCAGAATGTTCACCATCAGGAATACAAATAAGAACATGCATAGATAATAATAATTGCAGTCTACTTCCTCCATCCACATCTAGATTCTGCTTATACATACCTAAAGAATTAACAGCAAATTCAGATCAAACAGATCTTAATACCATTTCAACAATCCAATCAAACTTTGTTAACCTATTCCAATCATTAGAAGATAAGGACTATAATAAAGTAGAATCTTTCTTCTCATCTGCAATCGATCAAACAAACTTCCTATTAAGAACATCACCAACTACAAACAATCTAAATATCTCACAAACAGTTATAAACAACGGATTACAGTTATCAGACTCTTTAATGCAGGAAGGTCAATTCTCTTCTTCTTCAAATATTCTTTCAAACATCTCTTTCACAATCCCATTCTTATCACAGATTGATGCATCTTATGCAAACAAACTAACCAATTTATTGCTTCAAAAGTCCAGTTTATTCTTCTCAGCAAACAAGCCTGATGAATTAATTTCCTTCATTAATTCATTAATTCAATCACTAAAACAATCATTCCAATCACAATTCAAATTAATTGATGAACTACAAAGAAGCAGATTAGATCCTGATTCATTATTAAGATTAAATGAATTAGGAACATCTGTTCAAAGCATGTCATCTGCTCTCTCTGATTTAGACGACGCATCAGAAATAATCCTTCAAGCATCAACAGAAACTAATAATGAAAAGAAATTCCAACTTTCATCTCAATCATTGAACCTTATCCAGCAATCAATGCTTAAATTCCCTGAAATAAACAGAATCCTATCTTATTCAGTTGAACAAGATCCTTCTGAAATCACATATCAATCAATCATTTCAAATATTCCAGAAGATGAAAGGCAAAGATTAGAAGAAATGAAGAATTCAACTGATTCAGAAAAGCTGACAGTTATGAAATCAGTATTCAGCTATTCATTAAAGAATGAAGAATATACAGATAAAGAAACAAACATTACAATCATTAAGCTTTCAGTTATCTCTCCATCCCAATTAGACAACTTAACAATATACGAATACATACCTAAAGGAATCTCTATATCAGACATTCAATCTCCATACAACTTCACAATACTTAATGAAGATCCAATAATACAATTCAACTTAGGATCAGCTGCATTAGGTGAAACAAAATCAGTAATCTACACAATCAATAAGAAACTTCCATCCTACTCTTCCCAATCCTATTCAATCGGATTAATACATACAGGAATTCCTTACCTACCAACTCCAGAAGAAATAGTATTCTCAGATTCAACACACAACATAAGAGTAATAGCAGCAATCCTAATAACATTATTTATCTTATTAGAATTCTATCTTACAAAGAAATCAACTCTTCCTAGATTTAAGTTATTCAAATATTAATAAAATCAATCAAGAGGTGAAAAAATGAATGAAGCATTGCAGAAAATAGGACCATGGGCCTTTATCTTAGGAATGGTGGCTGCAATTATACTTGGATTATTCCCAAAGGCAATAGGAGGATTAAGTGTAAATCTTGCTGTATTAGGAATACTAGGTATAATTGTAGGAATTGCAAACGTAACTGACAAAGAACTTGACAGATACGTATTAGCAAACATCGGATTCCTGATTGCAGCAGCAATGTTTGAATCTCTTTTAAGAGCATTGCAGCTTGGAGACATAAGTGTTGCATTAGTTTCAATAACACAAAATATAGTCTTCTTTGTAGCTCCAGGCCTTGCAGTTGTCTGCTTAAGAGAAATCTTTGAAGTTGCAAGAGAAGTTTAATTTTTTTCTTATTTTTTCTTTATTTTTCTTTTATTTTACCGAAAACTATATAAACAACTTAAGTGTCTATTTTATGTTAAACTAGTTTATTATTAGGAGGGCTATTATGGAAGGTTTTAGTAGAATTATTAAACATAATTTTGCAGGTTCTATTGCAAAAATAAATAAAAAAGATGATCACAATATAATGAAAAATAAAGAGACCAATGTGGAAAAGAAAGACTATAATTTGTTAGCAAAACTAGAGGAACTCATTGAAAATAAGAATTATGCAGGAATTGTATATTTGGTTGAAAAATCATGTGAAGGTAAAAATGCAGTTAAAGATCCAACTTTTTATTATAAGGCACTAAGAACTATAATGAAACAACACCCTCCAGAAAGATATTATCTTTCTGTTGAATCTATTGCACAAAGTGCAGCAATTGCATGTGTAACCGATGGAAGAATTTATGAAGAAGCAATCGATTACCTTCTTACGCAAAGAGATTTAGAATTATCTCCATTTCCAGTAATACAACCACAAAATATAGAGAGCGCTTGTAGGCTGTTGGCAAGCATTGCAATCTCAAATGAAAGAATGGAATGTGGAAAAATAGAGGCAGCCGCTGCTTTTAAACTAGCATTAGAAAGAGTTAAAACTTCAATCATTGCAAATGAAAAAAGAGTGGAAGAAAAACCAAATAGAATGGTTGAAATACTCGAACAGGCATTTTCAGCTAAATTAGATCCAGAAGTTTGCAGAGATATGTATGAAGAAGTATATATTTATATAAAATCTAATGAAAAATTATCTGATGAATACAAAGTAAAAACATTAGCAGAAATAACATCAAAAGCAATAAAGACACCTGGAGTTTCCCATACAAAACTATTTATTGATGCAATAGCATATCTAAAAGAAAAGAACGCAGGAAATCTTGCAAGAAGCATAGCAATTCTTTTAGATATAAACAAGAAATAATTATTCATTCTTTTTTTCTATTTTTAGCACATATTTATTAACTTTTATTTACAATTAATTTTGGTTATTTATGCGTAGTACTCATCTTAAATTAGAGGGAGTTTTAATTGGAGGGGTTGATGAAGCAGGACGAGGTGCAGTTTTAGGTCCACTAGTGCTTTGTGTAGCAATAACTGAAAAGAATAGGGAGCAGTTTCTGCGTTCAATAGGGGTTAAGGATTCTAAATTGCTTTCACCTGAAAGAAGAACAGAATTAGCAGAAAAAATTAAAGAAAGCTGTCATCTTCACATACAAAAAGTAACTGCAAAGCAAATAAATGAACAAATGAGAAAAGGAATAAGTCTAAATGAGATCGAGGCGATATTAGTTTCAAATGCACTCAAGGAGATAGAACCCGAGATAGCTGAAAGGATAGAAAAGATATACGTAGACGCCCCAGATCCAGATGCGATAAGATTTACTCACAGAATAAAGTCATATCTTCCAATTGATTTAGCAGTTGCTTCTAAGTTGCATTCTTCGCACAAAGCAGATGTAAAATACCCGATATGCAGTGCTGCATCAATAATTGCCAAAGTTACTAGAGAGGAAGAGATTGAGAAGATAAAGAAAGAAATAGGTTGCGATTTTGGTACAGGATACCCCCATGACGACCTCGCGATAAACTGTATAAAACAGAACATAGACAATCCTGTTTTGCTAAAATATCTAAGAACAGAATGGTCAACATCAAAAAGACTGATCGCAGAATCAAAATTTAAAACAAAGCAAGTTAAATTAGATATTTAATTTGTGGTTTTATGTATGCAATTGAAGTTAAAAATTTAGTAAAGAGATTCGGGAAAATAACAGCAGTTGACAAGATTTCATTAAGGATAAAAGAAGGAGAGATATTTGGACTTTTAGGGCCAAATGGAGCAGGTAAGACCACAACAATAAGCATGCTTTCTACACTCATAAGACCAACTTCAGGTATAGCAAAGGTTGCAGGTTTTGATGTTTGCAAAAATCCCCTTGAAGTAAGGAAAAATATAGGTATAGTCTTTCAAGAGCCAAGCGTTGATGATCTCCTAACAGGAAGAGAAAATCTTGAACTACACGCAATGCTTTATGGAATGGATAAAAGTCTGGCTAAAGAAAGAATAGAAGAGATGCTTGATCTTGTTGATTTGACTGAAAGAGCGGATAGTATTGTAAGGACTTATTCTGGAGGAATGAGAAGAAGGCTTGAGATAGCAAGAGGACTTCTTCATACTCCTAAGATATTGTTTTTAGATGAGCCAACTTTAGGTCTTGATCCTGCAAGCAGAAGAGCGATTTGGGGCTATATCGAAAAAATAACAAAAGAAAAAAGAATCACCACAATCCTAACAACACATTATCTAGAGGAAGCAGATTCGCT
Source organism: Candidatus Micrarchaeia archaeon (assembly GCA_038886535.1). Taxonomy (GTDB): domain Archaea; phylum Micrarchaeota; class Micrarchaeia; order CABMEP01; family CABMEP01; genus DTQF01. Next base: position 4,991 of record JAVZXS010000005.1, read on the forward strand.
TTGCGATAAAATAGCAATAATTGATAAAGGAAAGATAGTTATTGAAGGAACGAGTGATGAGCTAAAGGGGTCGATTGGTGAGGACATAATAAGAATAAAAGGAAGTCCGAATCTAAATAATGTTACAAAAATGAAATTCATAAAGAAGATTTCAAAAAATCATGATGGATATGTTGAGTTTGTAGTAGACAATGCGGCAAAGAACCTGCAGAAATTATTAGCAAAGGTTGGAGATGTTGATTCAGTTGAGGTTAGAAGAGTCTCACTTGATGATGTTTTTCTCCATTATACGGGGCATTACATACATGAGGAATCAGGCAACGATTCAATAATGAATAGAATAGCTACATACAGAACTTCCACCAGGTAGAATAAAGCATATAGTAGAATAAACATACAAATATAAAGTGATTTTATGGAATGGAAAGGGATTTATGCAATTTGGCTCAGAGAGGTCAAGGTTTACTTTAGAGAAAAGGAAAGAGTGATTGCATCATTCATCTCCCCACTGTTATGGCTCTTTATTTTTGGAGGGGGCATCAGCGGTTCAATAAGCGCAGGTGGCGATTATCAAAAGTTCATTTTTCCAGGCATACTTACAATGTCAATATTGTTTTCATCTATATTCTTTGGAGTTTATATAATATGGGATAGGAAGCTTGACTTTCTCAAAGAAGTTTTGGTCGCTCCAGTCTCAAGATCTACTGTGTTTTTCGGAAAATTGCTTGGAGGAATGACAGACTCAATGATACAAGGTTTGATTCTTCTTATTTTGGGTTATCTGCTTATAGTCAACTTTCCGATAATCAATTTCTTGCCAGTGTTATTTATAATGTTGTTAATTACATGGTCAATGGTATCTTTAGGGCTTATAATTGGATCAAACATGTCAACACAGGAAGGATTTGGATTGGTACAGAACTTTGTTATCTGGCCTCTTTTCTTTTTCAGCGGTGCTCTTTTCGATGTAAGCTCTTCAAATCTCCCAGATTTCATAAAGAACCTATCTCAGATTGATCCATTGACATATGGGGTGGATGCATTAAGAACAGTAATACTAGGCTACGGTGCTTTCCCATTGTATTTAGACATTGGAGTCTTGATTTTGATGGGATTAATTTGTTCTTGGATAGGAATAATAAGCTTTGGAAAAATGCAGCAAATAAAATAAAAAATTTAGCAAATAATGAAATAAAAATGCACCAAATCAATAATGTTTGTTTTAATCAAATGCTGATTTTTGCATGTTATAAAATTTCGCATATTTGCCTTTCATTTTCATAAGTTCAGCATGGTTTCCAGATTCGATGATTTTACCTCTTTCAATCAAAAATATTTTATCAGCCATTTTTACTGTCGAGAATCTGTGTGATATCAATATAGTTGTTTTTGATTTAGTTAACTCTTTAAATTTCTGAAAAAGCAAATATTCGCTTTTTGCGTCCATAGAAGCTGTCGGTTCGTCCAAGCATAGTATTTGTGCATTTCTATAAAACGCTCTTGCTAGAGAAATCTTCTGCCACTGTCCGACTGATATCTCAGTACCTTCTTTTTTCAATGTTTTTCCTAGATGTGTCTTATATTTTTTAGGCAGATATTTTACAAAATCCCAAGCTCCAGATTTTTCTGCTGCTTCATGTATCTCTCTGGACCTAATGCCTCTTTCTACATCTCCATACCAGATATTTTCTTCTACAGTTGCTTCATATCTTTTGAAATCTTGAAATATTACACCCATATTTTTGTATAAGTCATCTTTGCTAAATTCTTTTATATTTATTCCATCTATCAATATCTCACCAGAATTGACATCATACATTCTTAAGAGTAGTTTCACAATCGTTGTTTTTCCAGCACCATTTTCTCCAACAAGCGCGATATTTTCTCCCGCTTTAATAAACAGGTTAAAATTCTCTAACACAGGCTTCTTTGAACCCGGATAATAAAAGGTTACATTTTTGAATTCTATTCCGTGCTTTAATTTTTTTGGAAATGGTTTTGGCTTTTTTGGTTCCTTTATCAGGTTTTTAAGTTCCATAAGTTTCAACATTGGTGTCAAATAAGACGCTTCATAATCTAAAGTGTATATCTGTTCCACTAGTGAGCCCGCATATCCAATCATTTGAAAAACCAAAGACCAATAAAATGTAAATTGACCTATTGTTATCTTTCCATTTAAATATTCATTTATTACTATCCAAGCAGCCAAAGCCGTAAATATAGCCTCTATAACATTTATTAGCATAAAATTTCTAAATTCATTTTTAGCAAGATTTAGTTGCTTAGCATAATTCTTCATAAGCAATTTTCTGTATTTATTCATAAAGTATTCTTTCAATTTAAACAACTTTATTTCCATTATTGTAGTAATGTCGCGCGTAAGTAGATGATTATAGTAACTGGCTTTTCTATTTATTGGAGATGTAGAACTGTATGCTCCCCATTGTAATTTTGAAGTTTCTATTCCTATCAAAAGAATCGGTAAAGTAGATAATAATATTAATACGGCAGTAATCCAATTAAAATTTAATAGTAATATCAAAATCAATACTGTATTTACAAATTGGATAAGTAAAGATGAAGATTCAAACATAAAATTTGGAATCTGCCATAAGCTGTTTTTTGCTTTTTGCAATACTTCATGATATTGGGGGTTTTCAAAGTATGCTGCATCCAAAGAAGATATCTTTTCCATTAATGTGCTTGAGGTATATAGTTCTATTTTTTGGCTATAAAGCTTGATCATTATCCTTCTTAGATTTTGCAATAGTTTTTGTACTATTCTTAGGACCATATATACAATTAAAAAGCCAGTTATTCCTATTGTTATTCCATTCATTATTGAGAAATCTTTTCCAGAAATTATAGTATCAATTATAATTTGAAATACATATGGCAAGATTATTCCAATAAAGCCAGAAAATAAAATTAGAAGCAGAAGGATCATTGTCATTTTTTTGTCTGCGTTGAATGCAAAATTAAATGCCAAACATGCTGCCCTTATTTTCTCCCTTATTGACGGATTTCTAATTCGCATAATTAATATTAAATAAAAATAATTAAAATCTTATTATTTTGTTACTATTTTTTTACTAAAAAGGTTATGTTCTCATCAAACCTTCCGCTGGATTTCTTTATCTTAAATCCATTCGTTTGAATCAATTTTTTCAACTCTCCATAGCTGAAAAGGTAGTAGTATCTATTATATTCCTTTTCAATTCCTTTTTCTTTTTTCTTCCATGGAACAAGTGTTTCTTTTCCAGAAAACCAGAATCCAATTCTCTTAAATGAATATTTATTCCATACACTAATTATCATTTCTCCATTTTCTTTTAGCACTCTTTTCATTTCCTTTATTGCTTTTAGCTGTTCTTCTTTAGGAAGGTGATGAAAAGAAGCGATTGAAATAATATAGTCAAAACTTTCATCTGGGAAAGGAAGTTCTGTCATATCTCCAACTTTAAGTCTTCTTTTAACATTGATGTTCTTTCTTGTGAAATTTTCAATCGCCATTTTTATCATTTCTTTGCTGAAGTCAATCCCGTACCAGTCAAATCCTTTCTCTGCAAAATGAAGAAGATTTCTTCCGCTGCCGCAGCCAATGTCAAGTAATTTTCCAGGCTTCCATTCTTTAGAGAACTCAATTACATCTCTCCTTACTTGATTTCTCCATCCGCTCCAGCCACTAGCTATAGAGTTCCATACATTTATTTGCTCTTTTTTATTATATCTCATTTAATCACTTTATTTTCCATACCATATAGACAGCATCTTCACCATCAGGATAAACGCCCTTAAATATTTCAATCTCCTTAAATCCTAACTTTTTATAAAAATTAATAGCATCATTTCCAGCCCTGACATGCAAAGAAATCTCTTCTAATTCAAACTTTTTTATAAGGTATTTTATTAGACTTTTAGCTACTCCCTTTTTTCTTTTTTCTTTCTTTACAGCAATTGATCTGATATATCCTTTTTTCGGTTCAATCATTTGTAGAATAATATAACCGATAATTTTTCCATTCTCTTTAGCAACTAAAAAACTATCTTTACATGTTTCAAAAAATTTCATAAATTCCTCTTTGTCCCAACTATCTTTTTCGAATGATTCTTTTTCAATTTTAATTATTTCGTCTATATCTTCCCATTTAAAAATTTGTATTTCCATAATAAAATTAAAAACATAATTTTTAAATAGTTTATTTTATAAATTAAAACATGAATGAATTGGCCCGTTCGAAAAATAGAATAGTAGCTGGAGTAATAGGTGGTTTTGCAGAGTGGCTAAACATTAATCCAACAGTTTTAAGAATTGTATCATTAGTAACTGCACTTCTTTTTATGATTGTTGGATTTTTTTATTATCATCTATTCGGTGCAGCAGCTGTATTGCTGACTTTAATATTTATGTATTTTCTTTTAGCAATAATATTACCAGAAAGAAGTAATCTCAAGATGGAAAACAAATTGGAAAATAAAACAGTAACTAACAAGGCTGAAAAGAAAAAACGTAATTATGTCGGTATAGTAAGAAGAGGATTTGCATTTATAATAGATCTAATACTATTTAGTTTGTTGGTGCTTATTGCAGGAATATTATTTTTAGGCTCTAGAGGAGCATATGATATTGTTTTTTTCATTTTATTGGAATTTATACTTTTTATGGTAGTATTTTTTGTTCCTACATTGAAATCAGGCCAGACTCTAGGTAAATATATATTAAGTATTAAGATAGTTGATAGAAATGGAAAATTGCCTAAGGCTGAAAAACTATTTTTAAGGGAGTTTGTAAAGTCATTAATTTTATTTTTATCAGACTATTTATTTTTGATACCTCTTATTTTAAGTGCATTTCTTATATGGTATGATAAGAATAATCAAAGTTTGCACGATAAAGCAGCAGATACTTATATAATTTCAGCTAAATAATTATCGTATCTTAATTTTTATATATTTTAATAACTTTAATGTTTTATGCCAACAAAGCCAACACGTACAATGAGCGGAGTAACTCCAATAGCAGTGGTGACAGAACCAAGGCCATGTCCACACGGCACCTGTGTTTATTGTCCAACTCTTGGTGTTCCACAATCATATACTCCTCTTAGTCCAGCAATTATGCGTGCAAAAGAACTAAATTATGATCCTTATAAGCAGGTTTTAGCTAGAATGAAATCTTTTGAGGTAATGGGTCATCCTACTGAAAAGATAGAGTTAATTGTAATGGGGGGAACATTTACTGCTTATCCGGTTGATTATCAATATTGGTTTATCAAAAGATGCTTTGATGCAATGAACGGGATTGAAGCAAGAGATTTAGAAGAGGCAAAGAAGATTAATGAAAAAGCAAAGCACAGATGCGTTGCTTTGTGTATAGAAACAAGACCTGATTATTGTAAAGAGGAAGATGTTAAAAGAATGCTTGAGCTAGGTGCAACAAGATGTGAGATAGGAGTCCAGCTTCCAGACGATCATGTGTATAAATTAACTAAAAGGGGACATACAGTTAAAGATGTGGTTGATGCAACAAAAAGATTAAAGGATGCTGGATTCAAGGTAGGTTATCATCTTATGCCTGGATTGCCTGGTTCAACCATTGAAAATGATCTTAAAAGATTTAATGAAATATTCTACGATGAAAGATTTATGCCAGATCAGTTGAAGATATATCCAACGCAAGTGATGAAAGGGAGTGAACTTGAGTTATGGTATAAAGAAGGAAAGTATAAGGCTTATTCGGATGATGAGATTCTTTATTTGCTTAAGGAAATAAAGCTCATGGTTCCTAAATGGGTAAGAATAATGAGAGTGATGAGGGAAATCCCACCTTCTTTCATAACAAACGGAACAAGGAAAATAGATATGCGCAATCTTGTTTATGATGAATTAAAAAAGGAAGGAAAGACATGTAAATGCATACGTTGTAGAGAGATAGGGTTTTCAATAGTTAAAGGAAAGATAAGCCGAGAGGAAGTGCAAAAAATAAGTTCAGATGATTTATATCTTATTGTTGACAAGTATCGTGCATCGGGAGGCCAGGAATATTTTATATCTTATGAGTATAAAGATTTCTTATTTGGATTGTGCAGATTAAGGATTATAGATGGTAATAAAGATTTTGCATTTATAAGAGAATTGCACGTTTACGGCCCAGAATTAAGGATAAAGAGTCCAACTGAATCTACAAGCACTAAAAAGGCAATTCCAGTACAGCATTCCGGCCTTGGGAGAAAATTGATGCAAAAAGCAGAGCAAATTGCAAAGGAAAACGGAATAAAGAAATTATTGGTAATCAGCGGGGTAGGGGTAAGAGAGTATTATAGAAAATTAGGCTACGAACTTGAAGGTCCATATATGGCAAAAGTATTGACAGAATAAAAAACCAATAAAAGCAAATAATTTGATTATTATGGACCTTCAAATCCTGAAGGTGTTTTGTAAGGTATTCCGTTCTCCTTGCAGTGCTTGCATCTTACTATCTTTTCACCTTCTGGACTTTCAAATTCAGTGTAATTCTTTGCTTGTTTTCCACAGCTAATGCATATTTTCATAAATTCACCTTTAAAAATGATCTATAAAAATAGACCTTAATGAAATAATATAGTGGATTATGTTTTTATAGCTTTCTCTAAGAATTTAATTCTCTAAAGTTAGATATTAATATTTAAATTTTTTTTCTATAAATAAATATTGTGATATCATGGGAGACGTAATGGTAACAGCAAAAATTTATTCACATGATCCATCTAAATTTGAATCGATAAAGGCAGAGATAGCAAAGATAGGTAGACTTGCAGATTCAAGAATAGAGGATGTTGGATTTGGAGTTAAGGCTCTTAAGGTTCTTTTTATCGTGCCAGATAATTTAGGTGGAGACATGGAAGAAAAGCTAAATTCAATCGAAGGAGTTAGCCAGGCCCAGATAGAAGAGGTTAATCTTGTTTGAGTCTGGCAAAAAAATTGAGGTTGTTTTAATGAAAAAAGTTAAAAAAGAAATAATCGCCTCTAAGGAAAAAGTGGAAAAAATAGAGGCAGGTTTGAAGACGAAGTTCATATCCTATCTGATGCTGATTCTTGCTTCTTCTATATTCTTATGGTTTACAATGTTCAGCGATTTTGCGCTGATAGCATGGATTTTAATAGCTATAATTGGCGGTTATATCATACTAAACTACGACCTTTTCGTATCTAAAGCATTGGTTGTTTTATCCGCTTTCGTAATGGAGTATATAGTGCTAAGCAGTTTTTCGAATCTTTTAATATGGGGATCGCCAGGTAATATACTTCTTATCACATTCATAGTTCTTGACCTGGTTCTGATCTATGCATTATCAAAACTATAATTTTTTAACTGTTTATTTTTATTATCTAATTTTATTGTAATTTAGTTTTTATCTGTTTATTGTGCAAGCCTAATGTCGTCAGCAGTGATTGTTTTTCTTCCTGCGTGTCTTGCAAGTTTTGCAGCCTTTGAAGCAATCTCCATTCCTTTCTGCTCAAGTATGACTGCTAGTGCTTCAGCCGCTTCTCTGCTTACTCTATTCCCACCTGCTGCTCTTATAATTCTTTCAACAGATGCTACAGACAAATTTCCCATCAAATCACCTTTCTACATTAATCTAGACAGTATGTTAATTATCATATCTTGATATCCGATAATTCCAGTTATTATCGAAACAATAGCAAAAACTGCAGCAGCTGTTGCTATTCTGCAATGCAATTTCATTTTTCCGCCTGGTTTTATTAGTATTGGTAATAGCGAGAGAATCAATGCTAAAAAGCCAGCTATATAATGTATATTTCTTATATCTGCATTTAGTGAGATGACAAATCCATATTGCCAGGAGAAATACAGGCTTGCCAATCCGGTGATTGCCATTATGTATGCTATTTCTTTGTGGAATTTTTTCTGCTTCATTCTGAACTGTATTGCCAGATATACAATTAATATAGATGAAACAAGTGAGGTTAAAATGTGCCATAAAGCAATGGTCTGTCTTTTCCCCAACTGATTGTCAGGTCTGTAAGCAAATAGATTAAAAAGAATTAGAACCAATATAAACAAAGGTTTGATATTCATATTTTCACCTTATTTTTTAATATAAACAGTTCTTGTTGGATATGCCATTTGTATTCCTTCTTTCTTAAATCTCTTCAATATTTCAATATTTATTTCATTTTGTACTTTTGCATATACATTGTAATCATTTGATGAAATTGTGTAAAGTACTTCGTACATCAATGCAGAGTCACCAAAGCTTTTGAAGAAAACTCTTTCAACCTTTGCTATTTGTTTTCCTTCGTATTTTTTATTTTCGATTATTTCTTTTATAATTTTAGGAATTTTTTCTAGTTTGCTTGGAGGCGTTTCGTAAGTCACACCTAACGTAAAGGTTATTCTCCTAAAATTCATTCGTTTGTAATTGTGTATAATTGAATCAACAAGCAATCTATTTGAGACAATTATTTCATCTCCTTCAACAGATTCTATTCTTGTTGTTTTTAGACCGATCTTCTTTATAGTTCCTTTTTCATTTCCGACTACGATATAATCTCCTTTCTTGAAAGGCTTGTCAAAATAAATAGAGAATGAAGCAAAAATATCTGCCAGTATATTTTGAAGTGCGAATGCAATTGCAATACCTCCAATACCTAAACCAGCTATCAATGCAGTTATATCAAAACCAAGGTTAGATAGGAATAATAGAATTGCAATGAACCATATTATGTACTTTACCACATCTCTCATCAGGTGAAGTTGTGAGAAGTCTGTTTCATGATATCTTTTCGTTTGCTCCAGTTCTATTTTTGCAAATAGATGCTCTATTATTTTGTGTGAGAATTTAACAACATAATATGCGACAGTTATAAGCAAAGAATAGTAAAGCAAGGTATGTATTATAGGTGGCAGAACTAAAAATGTTGTACTTACATATATAGAAAGCACGATATAGAAGAAAATATTGATACTATTTACATACTCTATCATCTTATCATCAAAGGTTGTTTTCGTTCTCTTTGTTATCTCTTTTAGTTGTACAAGAACTATTTTTTTTATTACAAATATGACTAGCCACGTAAGTAGAAAAATTCCCATTGCAATTAAATAGTCAAATACCGTATTTCCAAAGATATTAAGTTTTAGTATCTCGTCGTATGTCATTTTATCTACCCTTAGTGCAGGGGGTGGGATTTGAACCCACGTAGCCACTACGGCACCAACCCCTGAAGCTGGCGCATTTGACCTGGCTCTGCCACCCCTGCAGTTGATTAATCTAAGTAATCGAAGTCGAATAGTGAAACATATATGCAATTTTAAGTTTAAAATATTATCATTGTCTGGATAAAAGCCGTGTCATTATTTTAGGTGTTTTAAACATCTTTTTTCGCTAGAAAATGAAACATTTATATATAAAAATAATGTCAAAATATCATGCATAATAACGATTTGAAAGAGAATAATCATATTATTAGAAATCAATCAATAGATTCGCAAGAGGATGATTCGTTTTGGAATGATACTCCTTTAGATGAAGAACCTTCTTTCGAGGCAAAGCATAATGAGCTTCATTTATTTTCAGAAGAAGAGGAGAAGAAAAAGATTCAGCCTTTCTGGTTTGTTAGCTATGTTGGTTTTGAGGAGTACGAGTCAAAAAGGAATCGTCTGATTATGAATTTAAGAAGATGGTCTTTGTCCTCTCCTGAAACTGTTACTGTTTATATTAATCATCCGATTACTATTTCAACAAGTCCTTTTTATGATTACGATTCGTTATATACTTATCTTGAGAAATTGAACAAATCCATGGATAAGACATACAAGATTACATGTTATCTCTCTTATGCAGATAGAGATAAAAAAACAGAATTAGAAAAAAAATTTCCTGATTTTGAATTTGTTATTGACAATATCAAATCATCAGTTGTTAATGCAACGGTCCCATGCGAAAAAAGGACATTGGATAATTTTGAAAAGCTAGGCTTCCAAACAAAAAACATTAACAAGTCGATAAGGAGACAGTTGGGCTGGATGTATAAAAAAGTAAAAATTTCAAGCGAACTAGAATACATCTTTTCTAAGATTAAGGAGCTTAATGAATTAGATTCTATTTTGATTGAAAAGATCTCTAAATTTTATGGAAAAGATTCAAAACACTATGATAAAATCTTGGTTGCAAAGATAACTAGAGCAGTCAATGATTTTCGGCATTTTTATTTAGAGGGCAATAAGATTTCAGATTTCTTAACAGAGAATAGCGGAATATTAAGGGGTAAGCACCCTATCGTATATAGAATTTTTAATTCAAATGAAAGTTTTGCGAGAGAATTAGAAGAAATTGGAATTAAATTCGGAAGCCTTAGGTTCTCTCTTGATCTTGCTGCAAAATCTTTGAATAACCAGAATTCAGTAATTTACAATTGGGATAACGAGCAATATGAATTAGTGTTGCAACCTAAAAGCGAACTAAATCCATATGTGAAAGGAGGGACAGAACCCGAAGGAATGCTTTTGACAGATGAAAGAATTCCATATGTTTGTTGGAAGTCGCTTTCAACATGTTTCATAGACATTGAGAAACCAATGTGGAAGACAGAAGAGGAAAGAAAGATAATGCAGGAAATTTCAGAGCTGCAAGCAGAGCTTGCAAATAAGAATTCAACTAGAGATCCATCTGAGATAAACGAAAAAATTCAGGAATTGAGTAAGAAAATGGTAATGAAAACAAATCAGTCTGGAGATGTGAACCTACTTGAGGACAGGTATAAAGAGCAGATTTCTAGAGTAATGATACATCTAAGAAAAGAAGACGGTTCTATGAAACGATTTTATTTCAAGCTCAGAAATACTGCAATCAATGATGAAATAAAAGAGATAAATGGATTCACAGTCCTTTACTTTGACACAGAATATGAATTACTTAATGCAGTGATCAAATTCATCAAGCAGGAAAAACCTTACAGAATTGTAGGCCATGTTATACCTTACGATCTTTCAGAATTAAGAGACAGCGCAAGAAAGAATAAAACTGAACGTTTCGAAATAGCAGTAAAGAAAAAGGAACCAAGGCTTTGGAGACGTGATTTTTACCAGAAGATATCTCTTGCAGCGCAGGAAATACTTGATACACATCGTTTGGCTTCTGTTTGGTTCCCATATCTTAAGATGAAACCATTTGATCTTTCGCATAAGCTTGCAGATGTTGCAAATTTCATATATTTGCAGAAAAAGCGAATGTGCATTAAAACAGTAATGGATACAGAATTTCACAAAATAGCAACGCATAATGAACTTAAAGAATTAGAGATAATGGCAATAAATGGAAACAAGGATGCAGAATACAAACTCGACTTTTACTCTACTCACGATATCGATCCATTGATAGAGATATTCGATTTTGAGCCTACACTTAAGCTTTTGTATAAGGCAGCGGCGATGGCACCCCATGTTCCAATAACAGATGTAGCATTTTCTCCAACTTCAATGAACGAAATATTTCATCTTCGTGAATGGAAGGTCCGCCATACTCAGTTGCATTACGGCTACAAACAAAAAAAGAGAGAGGATGAAAGGCAGATTTTCAAAAAGAGACTTAACGAATACATGAAAAGGCAGTTGATGGATGAGGGAATACCTCAAATAAAGCCGGGATTATATTATGATGCATATATGACATACATTCCATTAGAACTTATGTTGTCATCAACTTTCTTTCCTTCTCAACCAGAATGGAGTTCATATTTCAAATCATTACATTATGATCCTATAATAAAGATAGCCGAACTTCAATATCCAAAATATTTCATGAGGCAGAATATACATGTTGACTACTACTTATACAGGAGAGAAATGGACATTTACAGAGAAATTTTGAGGCTACTTAATATATCTAAAGACGAGGCAACGAACCTGATGCAGAAGTACTATGTAGCTGTTGCAAAGGCAGACGGTACGGCAATTGGAACTCGAAGTAAAAAAGAGTTCGTCAAGCAATCTTTAGTTAGACAGTATTATGCTACCTATGAAACTGTTAAGGATAAGTTTAGATCATTTTATATATCATTAAAAACAAAAGACAAAAAGGCAAGCAGAAAGATAAAGAATCACATAAGAAAAGGAAGCACAAGAAGAGAAGATAATCAGCTTACGTTTAATTTCGTTAATTTCTTTGAAAAAGAAAATAGCGACATAATAAAGCTCTATAACCTTCCAAGCGATTTAGAGTCCACTTTAGAAGAATCGTCAAAAGAGAAATTGGATAGATTCAAATCACAATTTGAACGTCTTATGAAGATAAATGATAAGATTGTTTCAATATTAGCCAAGTCTGAATACTCAGATATTACTGATAGGATATCAGCAGAGAATATGGTATTTTTATTCAACCAGTATATGCGTGCAATGCATTACAAAGATATGTTCAATGCAGTATATCAGATAAATCCAGAAGGCAAATTCTCTTTCAGAACTTTGATAGACAATGCATATAAAACAATAGGCGAATGGATAAAAGGTAAAAATTTATATGTTATAGGTGCAAAAGGCGATTACCTTTTCATTAAAGATAAAGATGGAAAAGACATAGATTTCACCGATTCTCCACTAATCCCAATAAGGAAATTCGATAAGCTTGATTTGATTGGAGATGAGGAAGATACAGATACATTTTTAGAAGAATTAGAAAATTACGATTAAGCTTTTAGATGGAATTCATTAATATCTACATATGGGGCCGTCGAGATTTGAACTCGAATCACCAGCTCCCGAAGCTGGCAGCGTACCAGGTTAGCCCACGGCCCCTTAGGATCGAATACTTCTTTATCTATTATCGCTGTCAAATATTTAAACCTATATCAATTACAGCAGTTCTTTTAAATTTATATTCGCATATCTTTTTATGTCAATTATAAGTTCGGTTAAGCATGAAATAGCTCAAAGCCTTCTAGATGCAATAATTAAGATGAAATATGAGTCAACGCTAGAGGAGTGCAAAAACTCAATAATTCCAGCAAAACCTGAATTTGGAGACCTGTCTACAAACATATGTTTTATCCTTGCTAAGAAGTATTCTAAAAATCCTGCAGAATTAGCACAAGAAATCACAAAGAAGATGAAATGCAGCAAGAAACTAGTTAAGGAGGTTAAGGCAATAGGTCCTTATATCAACTTTATTTTTAGCGATTCATTTATTCTTTCTGTGTTTGCAGATGTTTTAGAGAAGAAGGAAAACTACGGAAAGGGTGAAAACAAAGGAAAGAAAGCGATTGTGGAATACCCTTCAGTTAATCCAAACAAGCCATGGCATATAGGCCATCTAAGAAATGCACTACTGGGTAATTCAATATCAAACATACTTGAATTCAATGGATATGTTGTAGAGAGAGAAAACTTCATAAATGACTTAGGTTTACAAGTGGCACAAAGTATATGGGGTTATCTTACATTGCCTAGAACAGAAGAGCAAGAAAAGGAGAAATTTGATCTCTTGATTGGAAAGCAGTATGTAGAAATAAGCAAAGATCCAGAAAAGATAGAAATGGAAGTGAGAAGATTAATGAAAAAACTTGACGAAAGGGACCCAGTATATTCAAAAACAGCAAGAAACATATGTGAAAGGGTAGTTAGAGCACAGCTCGAAACCGCATTCAACTATGAGATCTATGAGGATGTTTTACTTTGGGAAAGTGATTTAATTGGGTTCAAGCTTTATAATTCTATATTTTCAAAAATGCTAAAGTCAGGTATATTTGTAAAGGAGACAGAGGGCGAAAAGAAAGGATGTATTGTAGTAAAACTCGACGAATCTGAATTCCCGTCATTGAAGTCTGATGAAAAGGTCATAGTGAGATCTGATGGCGTCCCAACATATACTGCAAAAGATATTGCACTCGCGTTATGGAAATTTGGCCTTGCAGAAGGGAATATGAAATACAGCGTTTTTGAAAAGCAGCCGAATAAGAAATCTCTTTATTCTACAGATATTAATGGTAGGGTTGTAAAAGGATTTGGAAAAGGGGATATTGTTGTGAACATAATAGGGGTAGAACAAACCTATCTTCAGGATTTAATTCGATATGTTCTTAGAAAGATGGGATATGAAGCACAGGCTAATAACTACATACATGTTGCATATGAACATGTGACCTTGCCAGAGGCAGCATTCAGTGGCAGAGAGGGAACATGGCTTGGCTATTCAGCAGATGATCTTTTTGCAGAAGGAATGAAAAGATCTATCGCAGAAATAGAGAAACGGATTGAAAAATCAGGAATAAATGAAAAAGAAAAGGAAAAAATTGCAAGACAAATCGTAAACGCAGCAATTAAATTCTCATTCCTCAGAATCTCTCCAAACAAGAGATTTACATTCGAGTGGGATAAGGCAATAAGCTTTGAGGGAGATACTGGGCCATATCTGCAATATGCAGGTGTAAGGGCTAAGAGAATAATTGAAAAGTCAAATGTAAAACCTTCAATCAAACCTTCATATGCGAAAAACTATTCATTAAACGATAGCGAAAGGCAGCTTGCGAAAATAATTCTTGAATTCGAGTCTGTCGTAGAAAAAGCAGCCTCCAGCTACCAGCCAAATATAATCGCAGAATACTCACTTAGGCTTGCAGACGCATTCAGCAAATTCTACGAATCAACTCCAGTTCTTAAATCAAGCGAAGAAGAGCAGAAGATAAGATTAGGTATGACACAGGCAACTTTATATGTTCTTTCTTCTTCTTTGGCTTTGTTAGGAATCTCTATTCCTGAGAAGATGTAAAAGCAACATCTCTCAAATTAATATAAAAAGAGATCAACATACAACATACAAAGGAAAGGTTTATAAATAAGCTATGCGTGGTTCTATTACAAATGTTATTTAAATGGCACGCGAATCATTCTGCAATTCTGACAAACATTCGGTGCCATTAAATGGTGATCGATTGACAAAATGGAGTAAAAAATGGGAGGATAAATCTGAAAGAACGCTCGGAAAAGGAAATAAAGGAATTTGGCTGAAGATGCTTTCTGAGAGAGATAAAGAGCTAAAAAGATTTTTATTAACAAGAAGAATACCAATATCTGACAATCAAAGAATAGATAAGGAAACGATATAGATTTTATTTTTATTTTAATATATTTCTCTAATTTGAATTAACTTATTTTTTATTTTATACTAAGCTATTCATAGTTTTTTATTTTTTTCCATATAATTTGTTTTGTGATTATATGGTAAAATTATCTGAAGATACAAAAAATGATAAAATAGACATAATGCAGATTTTAAAGAGAGAGGGGGAAAAGATACAGAAAGACACTATTGCTTATTTAGAAAAAGAACCAGAATCAAAGTTAAAAGAGATGATGCTTGATTACCCGTTGAGAGGAGGAAAGCATTTGCGCTCTGTTCTTGCGCTTGAAACTTGCAAGGCTTTTAATGGCGATCCTAAGAAGATGAAAAATATATCTATAGCGCTTGAACTTTTCCAGCATTGGATTCTTATACATGATGACATTGAAGATTATTCGGAAGAGAGAAGAGGAAAACCTGCTCTTCATCATTTGTATGGAATGCCTTTGGCAAATAACACTGGAGATGCTTTGCACATAAAGATGTGGGATGTTCTTCTTCAGAATAGAAAGCTCCTTGGAGATGCACTTACTTTTAAGGTAATGGATGAATTCATAAAGATGATGGATAGGTGCGTCAAAGGGCAGTCTATGGAGCTTGAATGGGTCCATGAAAAGAGATGGGATATAAGCGAAGAAGATTATTATATTATGTGCAAAGGAAAAACTACCGGTTATACATTCATAACTCCGTTTAGGTTGGGTGCAATAGTCGCAGGGGTCAAGGAATCAAAACTAAAGCCATTTTATGATATCGGTGACGATATTGGATTGGCTTTCCAGATAGAGGACGATATACTCAATCTTGTTGGAGAGAAAGAAAAATATGGAAAAGAAATAGCTGGAGATATATACGAAGGTAAAAGAACTTTAATGCTTATACATCTTATGAAAAACGCATCCAAGGATGAGAAGAAAAGAATAGTTGAAATAATGAATAAGGAAAGAAATGAAAAAACAGAGCAAGAGGTTAATTATATACTTTCGCTGATGAAAAAATATGGAAGCATTGATTATGCAAAGGAAAAGGCAATATTCTTTGCAAAAAGAGCAAAAAAGAATTTTGACAAGCAATACAAATTCATGAAAGACAGCGAATCAAAGAAGTTTATAGAAGCTTTATTTGACTTCGTAATAAACAGAGAGATGTAATAACAACTCGTTTATGTATCAATCTCTGTTATATATCTCTGTTTATTTTTCGATTTGATCTTTATTATTGTATTTTATTGTTTTTATTATTTGTCGTTGATAGCTCATTTAAAAAGTTCTTCTGTCTTTGTTTTTCCTTCTTTTATTCTGGAAATTACTCTTTTTCTTGTCTCTTCGACTGACCTTATTAATTCATTAACATTACCAACAAGAGAGATTGGCAGATCCAGTATTTTTCTTTGCCACTCTATATTTCTTAGTGTCCTTATATGGATGTCAAAAAGAATGTTTTCTATCTTTTCTCTTTCACTAGGAAGCAAATAAGTTAATCTGTCCATTGACTTTCGGATCTCTTCTATCCTGTCAAATTCAGTGTTTAAGTTTACGAATTTTTCAAGCTCTTTTTTCCTATCAAAATTTGGAAATTTATTCTTCATTTTCATTCTTTCACCTAATTATTATATTTTAATCTGTAATGTATCGATTAAGATGTTAATAAAAGAAGCACGTTTAATGTATTTATATTTTTCTATTTTTTAAGAATGATATTTAATTTGAAATTATATATTTGGAATCAATCGTTATATCTGGACTGTTTCTCCTATGTCTGGAGCTATTGCATCATAGCCATTTTCTTTCAGCTCAGAAGCAAATCCTTCGCAATCATCTCCATGCACGCATATTATTTTTTCAGGCTCGATTGTTTCTATGAATTTAAATAATTCGTTTCTGCCAGCATGCGCACTTAATGGCTCATAGAAAACATTTAGATTTATCGGTACTTCTTTTGTTTTTCCTTCTTCTCTTCTTGGTTTTATCTTTATCATCTGCTTATTCTGAAGCAGCCATCCTCCAGTTCCTTCGACACAATAACCAGTAAATATTACTGAGGAATCTATGTCCTCTTTCTTTTTCATCTCATTCAAAGCAAGCAAATAGCTTATTGCAGGACCCCCTTCAAGCATACCAGATGTTGCTATTATGATCGATGGTTCCTTAAGCACTTCATTTTTGTTTTTTCCTACTGGCTTTAGATTTTCAAGAGCATTCTTTAATTTACCTGGGTTTTTGACATATCTCGGGTAGTTCATAGTTATCTCAGATGCTGTTTTTCCCATTCCGTCGATGAATATAGGTGCATTTATCTGATAATCAGCCAATACCATCGCAAGCTCCTGCGTTCTTCCGACTGCGAATGTGGGGAATAGAACATTGCCACCATCATGTAATGTCTTTTTAACTATGTTTATTATCTTTCTTTCAGTTTCTTTTCTTGGAGGATGGTATCTTTTTGCATATGTGCTTTCTATAATAAGTGCATTGAATTTTCCTTCTGGAATTGTTGCTCCCGAAAGAAGTCTTGTTTCATCTAGTTTGAAGTCGCTTGTATAAAATAATCTTTTTCTTTCAGTTTTTATCTCCATCATTGCGCTTCCGGGAATGTGGCCTGCATCATAGTAAGTGAATTTAACACTGCCGATTGAGTGTTCCATTCCATATGGAACTCCGACTGTTTTGTTAAATGTGCCGTCTATATCGTTTCTTTCATATGGAAGCTGCGGATCTATCTTCTTAGCATCCTTTATCAAAAGGTCTGCCAATCCTTGTGTAGGAATTGTCATGAAAAACGGAGTATTGTATCTCCGATAGAGTTCAGGAGAGAATCCAGAATGGTCAAGATGCGCATGTCCTATCAATGCAGCATCAACTTTGACATTAATATCAAGTTTTGGAAATCCTGTAACTTCCATATCCTGGTCTTTAACCTTTATTCCTGCATCTAATGCAATCTTCTTTCCCTCTGTCTCTACAAGCATCATGGATCTTCCAACTTCTCTTCCAGCTCCAAGAATATGTATCTTCAATTACTCACTTCCATTTCAATTCATAAATCTATTGTTGGATATGAAATAATAACATATTCCATTAAATAGAATTTAAGAGTAGATTTTTTAAATCATTAGATACAAGTTTTATTAGACAAATAAATATAAAATAATTTAAGAGTGGATAAATATGGAGATGCCAAAAGATCTAACAATACTTGATTTGGTTGTGCTTGAGAAAATTGAGAAAGATTCTCTTATGGAGAGCTTTAGTGGTAAGCTCTATTCCTCTTTCTTTGATACTGCTTCCATTCTAGGAACTTTGCAGGTAAAGCAGCTTGTTTCAATATCCTCTGCAATAGGAAGAAGTATAGTGAACAGAAGTGAGCTAGGGGAGAAAGTTCTTATGTATGCAGAGGAAAAGGCAATGGAACCATTAGATGGACTGGATCATGTGATATTGAAATCTATAGCATCAGGAAATAAGGTTTTTGAGGATGTGAAAAACGATTTAAACATAAGGAGTGATGATCTTGCAGTCCATCTCTATAAGGTAATAAAGCAAGGATATGCAGATTATGAAATAAGAGCTGGAAAATTGACTCTGAATATAACAGAAAAAGGATTCAAGCTTACTGGTTATGTTCCAAAGAAACAACCACCTAAGGCTGAGGAGAAACCCGTTCAACAAACAAGGCAGGTAGAGGTAAAGCCAACAAAACAGCTTGATATAAAATCTGTTCTATCATCTGTAGATGCAACACCTGTTGAAAGCGAAGAAGGGGTTAAGTTAAGTACGATGGATAAATTCTTAGGTAAGCTTAGTTTCTTCATAGGTAAATATGCTCCATTCATAATAATTGCAATTTTGATAATAGTGCTTGCTGCACTGTATATAAGCGGATATATATCGATATAAATCATGTTATTAGATTTAATCAGTAAAAAGATAATTATGAAACAATTTGATCTATTGTCAAAATATGGGATTCCTTTTGTGGAGTATGCAATAGCAAAAAGTCCAGAAGAGGCACAAAGAATAGCTGACAGCATAGGCTATCCTGTTGCAATGAAGATAGCCTCTTCTCAACCTTTACACAAAACAGAGATAGGGGGAGTTAGGTTGAACATACCTCCAGACGCTGTGCAACAAACTTTTACAGATATATTAAGAAGTTCTGTTTCTGCAGGAATTGAGTTTGAAGGAGTAATTATTCAACAGATGGCAGCACCCGGTATAGAAATGTTAGTAGGATTGAAGCAGGATCCCACATTTGGTCCGGTTATATTAGTTGGTGCGGGTGGGATATATGCTGAGATAATGAGGGATGTATCTATAAGGGTGTGTCCTGTTGAAATTGACGACGTGAAGGAGATGCTTTCTGAACTCAAGTCTTATCCTATATTCAATGCAAGAGGAAAGGAATACGACGTTGATTCTTTGATTGATGTAATAATGAAGGTGAATTCAATAGCACTTACAGAAAGAATAAAAGAATTGGATCTTAATCCAGTTATAGTGCACTCAAAAGATAGGGGCGGCGGGTGTGAAGTAGTGGATGTCAGAATAGTTGAGTGATATCATGAGATTTGACCTTAGGAAAATGTTTGAGCCCGAATCAATAGCAGTGATAGGTGCATCGAAAGAGCCAAACAAGATAGGTCATGTAATACTAAAGAATCTTGTAGAAGGGGGTTTCTCAGGCCCAGTTTATCCTGTAAATCCTTCCGCTGATGTAATTCTTTATCAACATGCTTTTGCATCTGTCAAAGACATTCCTAGCCCTGTTGATCTTGCAATAATTGTTGTTCCACAGAAAGCAGTTCTTAAAGTCCTTGATGAATGCGGACAGAAAGGAATAAAGAATGTTGTGATAATAACGAGTGGGTTTGCAGAGGTTGGAAATGTCGAAGATGAAAAAAGAGTAAAAGAGATAGCGGAAAGATATAAGATGGCAGTGATAGGAGTAAACTGCATGGGATTTATTAATCCTTATTCAAGAGTGGATTCTGTTTTTAATCCAGTGTATAAATTAGGAAGGCCAAAGGCAGGTGAAATCGCATTCATAAGCCAGAGCGGAGCGGTCGGTGCTGCAGTAATGGACTTGGCTGCAAAAATGGGTGTTGGAATCTCTTTGTTTGTTTCGTATGGAAATGCTACAGTAATTGATGAAACAGATCTTATTGAATATTTAAATGAAGACAAAAGAACTAAAGTAATTGCAATGTACATAGAGGCTGTAAAGGATGGAAGAAGGTTCTTAGAGGTGGCAAAGAAAGTGACAAAAAGAAAGCCAATCATACTTATAAAAGCTGGAAAGACGCAAGCAGGTGTTAAGGCTGCTGCTTCACACACAGCTTCATTGGCTGGAGATTATGCAGTTTATTCAGCTGCATTTAGACAGGCAGGAATAATAGAGGTAGAATCATTGACTGATTTGTTTGATTTTTCAAAAATATTCCTTCAACCATTTCCTAAAGGAAAGAGAGTTGGGATAATAACAAACGGAGGAGGAATAGGTGTTCTTACCTCTGATCAAATCATTTTAAACGGCTTGAATATGGCTGAATTGAGTATAGAAACAAAGGCCAGACTTCGTGAGTCAATGCCAATGCATGTTAACATATCGAATCCTCTTGATCTCGCAGGCGATGCAGATGTCGCAAGATTTAGAATAGCGCTTGAAGAAATGTTCAACGATAAAAATGTAGACATGTTAGTGCTCACTCCTTTGATGCAGACAGCAAGCCTAGATGGCAGCATAATAGATCTGATAATTTCTTATTCTCAAAAGATGGAAAAACCAATGGTGGTTGTTACAATTGGGGGAGATTATACAGAACAAATGAGAGTGCTCTTAGAGAATGGAGGGGTGCCAACATACACCTCATCTTATGTCGCAGCTAAAGCACTTTCAAAATTGGCATGGTATTCTACCAAATATTCTAAAATTTGATTTGTAATATCTATTCGTTCTATTTATTTTCTACCTATTTTCTTTTTATTTCTATTATTTTATTTGCTCTGCTTCTTTTTTATCATCTCTTCCAGAACTAGTCCTATATTATCTTCGTCTTGGAGCATGCTCATAAGGAATTCAACATCAATATCTTTTGCGCTTGTGTTTTGAAGTCTTTCTTTTATTGATTGTATTCCAATCTCTCTTATAGACATCTTTTGCTTGTACATGTTTCTTAATGTCTCAAGCTTTTCCTTTAATCCCTGCTCATCCATTTCATTGTCTATCTGAAGTATGCATTTATCTTCGTATTCTGAATATATATCTTGAAGGCTTAAGTTTTCTCTTTTTATTCCTTGTTTCAGAGTTCCAGATACAACCACTCTGATTATTGGAATTTCATCTTTTCCTTTGATTTCTTTCCCTTTTTGTAAAAGTTCGTCAATCTTATTTCTTATTCCGTCATTTACATCTTTAAGATCAGCATTCTTGAATTCTATTTCTCCATAAAGGAATTTCCTGCTTTTTATGTCAACAAATTTGATTTCATTTGTATTTGTATCAAGAATCACATATGCCCTAGGTTCCTCTTCTTCCTTCTTTAGCTGAGTTATTACTGTGCTTCCAGGAATAAGCAATTTTTTTCCGTTTTTCTCCATCACTACTCTTTTATGTATGTGGCCACATAAATAAAGATTAAATCCATCTGGTAGCTCATCTAAAGAGATCCCTTCAGCCATAGGTATGACTTCCTTAATTGTTTGATGTAGCATTAGTATGTTGTATGCCCCAGCTATAGGCTTGAAATTTAGTTGCTTTATAGTTTCTTTTATTGAATCCTCTGTGGTTCCCCCTATTCCATGGATTGCAATTTTTTCTACACTTCCATCTTTGTTTCTTTTCTCAAAAACCACAGTTCTGTCGCTTACATTAGTTATAATCCCAGCTCTTTCAAGCAGTTCAACAGGATTAACCATTCCTTTCGATCTTCTGTCATGTGTCCCATGTATTGCCACTACTGGAATAAGACCTTCTTTATTTTCGATTCCCTTTTCTTTCCAATCTATTTTTTTCCCATAAGAAAAGATTTCCATTGCCTTTGCAATAACTTCAAATTTAGGTGTCTTTGTATCGAATATATCTCCAGCTATCAAAACGATGTCTGAATTGTTGCATGCTTCTCTAAATGCTTCTTCTGCTTGTTCTATTGAATCTTCATAGAATCTGGGATATCCGATATGTGTATCAGAAAGAATTCCCACTTTCATAACTTTTCACTTTTATATTTTAAGATGTGAATATATCTTTAAAACATATTTATAATTATTTCTGTCTAATAATTATCTGGATTGAATGCGTTGATTCGGATAGCAATAGGTGGATCTGAATGGCCTTGCAAAAGAAAAAAAAGAAAACAAAAATGCAAAAAATCACCAAGAAAAAAGATTCCATTAAGAAAAAAACAAATAAGAAAAAATCTCGAATCACAAGCATAAAAAGAATTATGAAGACAAATCCTGCGAAAAAAATTTTCTTAACATCTGGAAGCAAGTCGCTTGACAGATTGCTTGGAAAAGGAATTGTTGAAGGCACATCAGTATTGATACTTGGAGCACCTCATTCTGGTAAGAAGCCAATCTTAATGAAGATGGTTAAGGACAATTGTTGTGAGTATGGTATCTCACCAATAATCATACTTACTGATTTAGGTGTTAGCAACTGGATTGCAATGGCTGAAAAAAACAATTGGAGCTGTAATAAAAAAATATGCAACATATTCTACATAGATAGTTATTCTCAGCAATTCAATGTTTGTTCTGCATCTCAAAATGTAAAGTGTCTTGAAGTTCCGTTTACATTAAGTTCTCTTTCCATATCCGTTTCTGAATATATAGATAAAATAAAAAAGGAAGGAAAGAAACCATTGGTTGTTCTTCATTCAATATCAACTTTGATAGAAACATTTGGCACAAATGAGGTGTTTTCATTTTTGCGATTCTTTTTAGGCAAATTAAGAAATGAAGGAGTCACAATCGTTTCTACAATGCAGCTTGGCGTACATGGGGAGAATCTAGAGACAGCAATTTCTTCTCTAAACGAATGTGTGATAAAATTAAAAGACAACAAGTTAAACGCTTCAGGATATCTTACTATAAGAGATAATAATTGGCATACTTATAAATTTGTAAAGAATCAATTGGTTCTAATCGATTAAGGTGTTATGATGATTAATCAACCTCCAAGAGGAATGAGAGATTTTTATCCGATCGAGGCCAGCATGCGAAGAAGGATTGTTTCAACAATTGAAAATGTTTACATGTCTTACGGCTTTGATCCATATGACACACCTGCATTGGAATATCTTGAAGTTCTTGGAAGAAAATCAGGAGAGGAAGTAAAGAAGCAGATATATCAGATAGATGACATGGGGCTAAGGTTTGATTTTACAGTAGGTCTCGCAAGGTTTATATCAAACACCTCTCTTCCAAAACCTATAAAGGTGTTTAGGTCTGGTCCTGTCTGGCGAAGAGATGAACCACAGAAGGGAAGATTTAGGGAGTTTTGGCAGTCAGATATAGACATCATAGGCTCAAGCAGTATGAAATGTGAAGCAGAGCTTATAGCATGTGCAAATGATGCATTAATTACACTCGGTTTCAAAGATGTTAAGTTCAAGTTGAATAATAGAGAGTGCCTGTTTGACATGATGGAAAAGGCAGGAGTGGAAAAAACATTAGTACCTGCAGCAATAAGAATACTTGACAAGCTTGACAAGAAGGGAGAGGGAGGTGTGAAAACAGAAATGATTGAGGCAGGAATATCAGAAGAATCAATAAAGCTAATATTTAAGTCAATCATCTCTAAAAAGAAGGAGTTTGTAGGAAGCGATAAGCTTGCGGAAATAGTTGAAATTGCAAAGGAGTACGGAGTTGATAATATAGAGGTTGACTACTCCCTCGCTAGAGGGCTTGATTATTATACAGGCCCGATATTTGAAATTAAATCGGGGCCACAGCAACTTAGTATAGGTGGAGGGGGAAGATACGATGAGCTTTTGGGTCTTTATGGCTCTTCCTCACCTGCAGTAGGTATTTCATTAGGGATAGATAGGATTGCTGAGATAATAAAAGAGAGAGAAGGCATGAAAACAGATTCTCCATTTTCACAGGCTGATGTTTATATTGCAAACATAAAGGATGAAACATACAAATACTCAATAAAGGTTGCATCCATAATGAGAAAAGCAGGATTAAAGGTTTCACTGAATATTACAGAGAGAGACCTCAGGAAGCAATTAGAATATGCAAATTCAATGAAATTCAAATATATTGCAATAATTGGATTGAAGGAAGCTGAACTCCAGAGGGTGACGCTTAGGAATCTGCAATCAGGAGAAGAAAAACAGCTTCCGATAAAAGATGCAATTGCGATAATAAAGGAAATGTAAATATGTTATTAAATATAGGTGAGTAAAACAAGATTATTATATCTTGACAAATAATATCTTAATAATAGTGTTAGTAATTAAAACATTAAACAAGGATATAAGGTGTTGTAATGTCAAATGAGAAGAAAGAGATAAAAAATATAAAAGAATTAACAGAAAAAACAATAGAAGAGGGTGGTGTGCTTTCTACTTTGTACTTTGATGCAATAGGAAAAGACAAAGAAAAGATTGAGCAGCTCCTTGTTGAATTGGTGGAAAGGCTGAATTCAGAAAAGGATGTTGTTTACTGCGTAGGAAATATCGAGAGGGCAATACCTCTTGAAGGTGGAGACTTCTCAGCCGCAGCAAAGGTAACGATTCTTACAAAGAACTTTCCAGCTCTTGCAAGGATATGTGACAATTATGGTCCAATAGGAGTGGAGATAATAAAGCCGCATGAAATTGTAATAAAGCAAAATGAGGCACAGGCGTTAATATTAGATCATGTTCATACAATTTCAAACCTTCTAAAGGAGATTGTTGAAAGAACAATGACTCCTGAGGAGAGAAAGAAGCTTGCAAAGATATTGGATGCAAGGGCTGAAAGAGGAAAGGAAATTTTGCAAAAAGGAGAAAAGAAAGAGTAATCTACAGATATTTTATATTTAAAAATGCTATTAATAAAAGGTGAAAAAGATGGCAATTAAAGCAGGAATTGCCCCATTTGGAATAGAAGGATTGGACCATATGCTAGGTGGGGGATTACCTAAAGGCAGCGTAGTTCTTGTATCAGGTGGTACAGGTTCTGGTAAGTCTATTCTTGCAGCACAATTTCTTTATAAAGGAATAACTGATTACAAAGAAAGCGGATTTTATATCTCTTTTGACGAGAGAAAGAGATCAATGTACAGGAACCTTGCAAAATTTGGATGGAATTTTTCAGCTTATGAGGCTCAGAAGAAATTTATATTCATCGAATATCCAATCCATGAGGCTAAGGAATTCCTTTCTCAGGAAAACACTCTGTTCAATCTTATAGTTGAGCTCGAGATAGAACGGCTTGTAATAGATCCAATCACTCCGTTGACAATGCTCTATGAAGATAGACAAAAGAAAAGACAAGAAATGATGAAATTGATCGATACATTGAGAAGCTGGGGTACAACTACTCTCTTAATTTCAGAGCTAAAATCAGGAACTGAAGATATTGGAATAGAGCCCCTTTGTGATGGAGTAATAAAGCTTACCGATATTCATAATAAAGGATATACGATCAAAACTCTTGAAGTAGTAAAAATGAGAGGCAGCGATATCGTAAAGAAGCCAGTTCCATACAAGATTGACAAGGACGGAATAAAAGTATATCCAAACCAGTATCTTTATCTCTAGATCGTTAGTGATTATATGCAGCATATTGATCCATTTGACGTTTCGGATGAAGAAATAAACTATCAGAAGCTTATAGAGGAATTTGGAACACAACCTATTTCAGCAATCAAAAAACTTCCAAACTATAAGGCATTTAGGAGAGGCTTTGTATTTTCTCACAGAGATTTCGATAAATTTCTATCTGCAATAGAGAAAGGAAACAAAGCATCGATAATAACTGGAGTTAATGCCTCTGGTTCACTTCACCTTGGGCATAAATGGACAATGGATCTAGTAGTTGCATTGCAAAAAGAGTATAATCTTCCAGTTCTTCTTACGATTTCTGATGATGAGGCATATGTAACAGGAAAGGTAAAAGACCAGAAAGAATCGCTTGAAAATGCAAAATTGATATCCGCTCAATTGTTGGCATTGGGTTTTGATCCTAAAAAGACAAGGATTTTGATTCATCAGCAGTATACTAAAATTTATAATCTTGCAATAAAGCTATCAAGACATTGTACTATGAATGAGATAAAGGCAATATATGGATTTGATATGTCAAAGAACCCGGGCCAATGGTTTTACCCGGTTGTTCAAGCTGCAGATATTCTACTTCCACAAGAGCTTGAGGGTCCGCATCATGTTCTCGTTCCAATTGCAATAGATCAAGATCCTCATCTTAGGCTTGCAAGAGACATCGCTGATAGGGTAGGTTATATCAAGCCAGCAACAGTTCATATGCGCTTCCTTAGAGGTTTGAAAGGTGGAAGTAAGATGTCAAAGAGTAAACCTGGAAGTGCGATTTTCTTGGATGAGGATCCGAAAAAAGCAGCAAAGCTTTGCATGCAGGCGTTGACCGGCGGCCAGCCAACTGTGGAAGAGCAAAGAAAATATGGCGGAGATCCCGAGAAGTCAGTAGTTATTGAATACTTAGGCGCGCATTTCATTGAGAGCGATTCTGAATTCCAAAAACTCAAGGATGACTATAGGGCAGGAAAAATACTAGACGGAGAGACAAAGCAACTTCTTGCATCTCATGTAGAGAAATATTTGAATGAATTTCAGCCAAAGGTAAAGAAGTATCTAGAGAATATTGATGATTATCTAATGAAAGACTAACTCCATACTACAATTCATACAACTTTAAAATAATATTATTAAGATCAACTAGATCAAATCAAGCTAATGAGGTGAGGATTTGTTAACAATGAACATATGGGTTTTTCTTCTCTTTACAGCAATAGGTATATGGGGCACTGTTTATTATCTTGTAAAAGATAAGACTCCAAAATTAAAATTAAAGGAATTGAATTCGCGTGCAATCAAATTGGGAATTTTCCTTTTGGTGTTTGATTTTATATTTGAAAATCTTGGCCTTTTATTAGGATATTGGTATACCTCTGGAAGCATTTTGCAGTTAGGGGCAGTTCCAATAGAAGTTATGGGAATTGCATTTTGTGCAGGCTTTACCTATGCGGTTCTGTTTCCAAGAAAATTTGATACCAAATTAGGTTTCTTTAGTAGCGTATGGATTGCAGCAGCAGGAACAGCAATAGAAGCAATCTTAGTTAGCCAGGGAGTACTCACATACACCGGAGGATGGACGTCTCTTCATGCATTTGTATCATATTTTGCTGCATTCATGATAATGCACAAAGTAAACTCAATCCTATACTAAATAGATTATTTATTTTATCTTTTTATTTTTTGTTTATCTCTCTATTTTTTGGCTTTAAATTAGTTCAATCTATTTAATCTGTTTAATCTTACTCTAGATATATCTCCTCTTGTTCTATCTTTATTTTGTATACTTTAACTGGACTTTTTGCAGGACCGCTCATTGGTTGACCTGTTTCTAAATCAAAAACAGCTCCATGCCAAGGGCATTGCACATAAGGTTTCCCTTCCTCTATTATCGTTCTCCCTTTACAAAGAGGTCCTTTCATATGGGTGCATTCGGCATCAGTCGCATATATTTTTCCAGAGATATTATAGACAGCGATTTTCCTTCCATCAACTTCAAAAACCTTGCATCCATTTTCAGGGATTTCATTTAACTTTGCAATTTTTTTCATTCTCTCACTTTATAAAATATTTTGAAATTACACAATTTGAGATATATTTTTTGATAAATATTATTAATCTTGTTGCATATTAAATAAGTATGGACGAAACTAAATTCATTGAAGAGGGAAAAGCAAAGATTACAGTAACAGACTCTGTTTTTTATAATCCACACATGAGATTTAACAGAGACATTTCTTCTCTAGTGGTAGGTGGATTAGCAACTGAATTGTCAAAAAACAAAGGAATGCCGTTAAGAATATGCGATGGAATGGCAGCATCAGGGATAAGAGGAATCAGATATGCAATAGAAAATGAAAATATTGAGCACATTACATTTGTTGATGGAGATCCGGTTGCATGCGACATAATCTCTAAAAATATAGAATTAAATATGTTAAAAGAGAGGTCAATTTCTACGAATGTCGTGAATGATGATATAAACCATCATCTATATAGGGGAGGAATGAAATATAATTTCATTGAGTTGGATCCCTTCGGTTCGCCAGTGCCTTTCATAAGGGCTGCACTTCTAAATCTTAGGGCTTCGAAAAAAGGTTATCTTTCAGTCACAGCTACAGATACTGCAGTTTTGTGCGGCGCCCATCCTAGGGCATGCATAATCAATTATGGTTCAAAGCCTATGCAAAGTTCCATATGTCATGAGGTGGGATTAAGGATATTGATAGGAAATATAGTCAAAACTGCAGCCCCCCTTCATTTAGGAATCAAGCCATTATTTTCTCTTTCCAAAAGGCATTATATGAAAGCAATCCTCAGAATTGAAAAGTCAGCAAAATCAGCTTATGATTCAATGCTTCAGCTAGGCTTTGTTTCGCTATGTCAAAAATGTGGCGACATCAGGACTTTTGATAGGCCAAACATTGATAAAAAATGCGAGCTTTGCGGTTCAAATCTTGACTGGGCTGGCGATCTTTGGCTTGGGCAAATATATGATGCGGAACTGATTGAGAGAATGATCATTCTGAACAGAGAAAGAAGCTATGAAAGCAAGAAGGAGATAGACTCTATTCTTAATCTGATGAAAGCAGAGAGCAAAATGCCGCCATTTTATTTTGATCTGCATGCCATTGCTGACAAATATGATATTCCTTCTCCAAAGTTTGAGGATGTGTTTAATGCACTTAAATCAAAGGGCTTTTCTGTTTCAAGGACTCATTTCAATGTGACTGCTATAAAGACAAATGCAAATATAAAAGACGTACTTGAAGCGATGAATGTAAAAATACAATAAAATAAAAAATAGAAATGAAGAAAATTAAATTATAAATTAAAGGATTTTATTATGTCTCTGAGTTCCTTCGCTCTTTCAATTATCTCGCTTGTTTTTCTTGCCATGTTTGTATAACATTCAGCATATACTGTTTCTATCACTTTTCTTGCAATCTGGCTATCAGGATATGCAGTATCTATTATGTTTATTATTCTTCCAGTATCAGTTGTTGAAGCAATCTCTTTGGAAATAGCATTTATCCTTGCTTCAGTGTTAGCCTTTTCAACAGCCTTTAATATTGCGCATACCTTGTCTGATGTCTTTTTCATTTTTCTATATTCCTTCATCAGCTGTTCAAATCCTTTTTTATCTCCTTTTTCAAGAAGCTTCCAGCCTTTTCGTGTGGGTTTTTCGTTTTTCTTATAGTAGTACTGCTCGACCACTGATTTAAGATATTCATTTTTACCTATTGTTTTTTCTATTATTTTCATGTTTTCACCATTACATTTATATTATTTTGACAATTTTAGAGATCCACATCTATTTTGAGCTCATCCTTGAGTTCTCTGTATCTGTTTCTGATAGTGACTTCTGTAACACCAGCAACCTCAGCAACTTCCTTCTGTGTTCGTCTTTCTCCAATCATTGCAGAAGCAATATATACTGCAGCTGCAGCCACTCCAGTTGGACCTCTTCCAGAGACAAGACCTTTGCTCATTGCCTTTTGCAATAATTTTATTGCAAGCTCCTGCACCTTTCCACTGAGCTTTAATGCAGTGACGAATCTTGATATGTATTCTCTTGGGTCTGTGAGTGGGACTTTCATGCCAAGTTCGTGCATTATGAACCTGTAGGTTCTTCCTATCTCCTTCTTTTCAACTCCTGCAATTTCTGCTATCTCATCAAGCGTTCTTGGAATTCCATAATCTCTACAAACTGCATATACTACTGCAGCGACCACACTTTCAATGAGTCTTCCCCTTATCAATCCCTTTTCAACTGCCTTTCTGTAAAGTAAAGCAGCTGCTTCTTGGATAGATTCTGAAAGTCCTAAATATGAGGATATTCTTGCAAGCTCGCTTAAAGCGATTTGAAGGTTTCTTTCCATCGAAGATGAGACAGAAGCTCTCTTGTGCCACTTTCTCATTCTATAAAATTGTGCCTGCTTCTTGGAGCTGATCTTTACTCCTCTAATGTCTCTATTGTACTGATCAATATCAGTTACCAATCCTTTGTTTGGCCTTGTCAGCTTCAATGGAGCACCGCTTCTTGCTCTTTTCTCCAGCTGCTCGCTGTCAAAGGCTCTCCACTCTGGGCCTGAATCAAACATATTTTCGGATATAACAAATCCACATTCTCCACAGACTACTTCGCCTCGCTCATAGTCTCTAATAAGTTTTGTGCTACCACATTCTGGGCATTTTTCTTTAACCATTTATACACCTCTAGAATTATAGAAAGGCCACAAGTAAATCAAAATCTTTAAAAGATTTGATCACTTGGAGCAAAAAGAATAAATTTTTTAGATCACCGTCTATGCAAAACACTTAGATTTATATTATTAGTGCTTATAATGAAGCAGTTAAGATTTATAAATCTTTCTATTAGGCTATTCATTTATAATATTTTATCGCGATATATTGAATAATATTATTTTTGTAAGTAATCTTAATTATTCTGTTTAATTGTTCTGGTGGGATCATGAAAATCAAAGAAGGAAAAATTTACATTTATTATGCATTCGACATTGCAAGTGAGATTCATCTTGAGAAGTTAGAAAAGGTATTAGGAAAAAGACCGGTTGAATCACAGATCCAGTATACAAAGCTTACTCCGAGATATGTAAAATATAGTCAGCCTCCCTATCTCATAACTATAGGAGAAAAACAATTAGAGATCTCTCCAAATAATAAACTAGCTTTTAAAGTCACAGTTAAATTGTATGATTTCGGAGTGGTAAGTTTAAGATTCTCACTTCCATTTTCTGGTTCTTTTGATGAACTGGAAAAATTAAGTAGTGCTCTTGTAGACAACGAAGTGATAGAAAAAGAAGCAATCAAACAAATAGAGAGAATAAAGAAAGAATTAGGTGAAGCATTAGTAAAACCATTAGAAAAATTTGAATATGAGGATTATATAATATTCGTTGTAAAAGAATTTGAGAAAAAAATCAATGTTAATGACATTGTAAGTCAATACAGTGGGAAGATAGCTTCTGTATTAAGAGCTGAAACAGAAAATTTAAGTGAAATACAAATAAAAGATACGCTTAAAACATCTGTTTCTTACTTTGAAGATGATATAGTATTTGTTGACTGGAATGCTGCTTTTATAATCGATCCTAGAGATTCTCTAGATACATTAGAGGTTTTAGAATATGCAAACATAGAACTTCTTGAGCTTAGAACTTATGATAATATATTAGATAAGGAGATAGATTTAGCTTATGATAAATTAACACCATCTAAACTTGAATGGACAATAATAGCTATCGATCCATTTTCTAAGACATTAAATAGATTAGAAGAGGTAAAGCTTGATGTAACCCAGGTTATCGAAAAAGTAGAAAATGCACTTAAACTGGTTGGTGATCCATATCTTGCCAAGGTTTATAATGCAGCTTCAACCTCATTTAAACTTGAAAGCTGGAAAAAGAGCGTAGAAGAAAAACTTGACATTATAGAAAGCTTCTACAATACGATTGTAAATAGGATTCAAACTGTCAGAATGGTTATACTTGAAACCTTGATAGTTATTTTCTTTTTAATTGAGATACTTAGATATTGATTAATGTTCGAATATACTACCTACAAACATAATAAGTAGAATACCTATAAGTAGTACTGCAAGTTGTATCGCAGATTCTTTCTTGTTTGTGGTTATCTGCAATTCAGGTATTAAATCTGCAGCTGCAATATATATAAAGTGTCCTGCAGCTAATGGAAGGAGAAATGCAGTAATGCTTTGAAATGATACATCAAGAATCAGTATTACCATTGCTCCGATCATTGCAGTTAGTGCAGTAAGAAAATTAAATGCAAGTGCAGTCCATTTGTTTAAACCACTGTATAGAAGAATTCCAAAATCACCTATCTCCTGCGGAATTTCGTGCATCATAATTGCAATTGTTGTTACTATTCCTAAGGATGGGTCTGTCAGATAAGCAACTGCAATAACCATCCCATCAATTATATTATGTACTCCGTCCCCGATTATATTTAAATAAGGAAGGGCTTTCTTTCTTTCTCTATGTTTACATTGTTTATTGTGACAATGATGCCATAAAATAAATTTTTCTAGTACGAAAAATAAAAGAAATCCTACAAGCACAAGAATCATTGCGGTTTTTGTTTCCATTATTTCAAATGATTCAGGTATCAAATCCAAGAATGCTGCTCCAAGCAACGTTCCAGCAGCCAAGCTTATAAGAATTGAAAGGCTTTTTTCTACTGTTTCTTCTTTAAAATAAAGTGTAAATATTCCGATCAGTGACATTAGACTTACAATTAATACAGAAATAAGAACTTCAAACACGACCATAGATAAATCTGCAAAATTAGATTTATAAATCTTAAAAGGTATGGATAATTAAGGTGGGATGTTGGCATTAAGTTCACAGAAGTTTGGCAGAACAGAAAAAGAGGAGAAAAAAATGAATGCACTTTTTAACAGATTAAATGAAAAAGAGAAGAAGCTGCTAGATGATTTGTCAAAGAAGTCTAAGCTGCCAAAAGAAGAAATCGCTGAATTTCTTTTCTACAACAGCGCAACTCAGTATGCAATAGATAGGCTGAAGGACCAGAGACCTCAGCATTCACTAATCTTAGAAGAAATTTCACAAAGAATTTCAGAATTAGGTGACTATAGAGAAATAAAAGAAGAATATCTTTCACTTGTTGAAAAGATAAGAAATCCAGAGAATTGTAAAGAGTTAATAGGATAAAATCCTTTTAGAGTTCTGCTTAACAGCTTCTAAAAATCCTACAAAGAGAACTTTAATGAGAAAGAAGATTTCTACAAAGCCTCTATAAAGAAATATTTATATATATCTTTTGCATTAAATTTTACATGAAAGAAAATAAGTATTATGAACCAAATAAAAATTTGTTTTCAAAATCTAATCAAAGTAAAAATTCTTCTATTATTTGGAGTTCTCTTTTTTTATCAGCTTCTTTAATCTTTTCTTCTCCAAGAATTGGTAATGCAGATTATGATAAAGCAGGTTTTTGTCCTAAAGGAAGCAGATTGTATTTATTTTCGCTGCAGTCTGGTGAGACATGCAAAGGTGAAAAATTCGGTAAAGACCTTTGCTCAGAATGCAGGACCAAAGATGGAAGAGTGCTGAACACATCTATTGAAATCATGCAAAAAAAGGTTGAAAAGGGAATCAATTCATCTAATTCTAAGGAAGGAAAGAGATACACATCAAAAGAAGTGAAGATAATAAAGGAAACGTTAAGAAGATGGAATAAAGAAGAGCTTGAGAATCTGATCAAAAAGCTAAATGGAAATCTGAATGATGAAGAACGAACAATATTCAGAGGAGCGCTTGAGCACTGGCCAGACATAAAATATCATGCAATGAGACTTGGTATAGATCCAAGAATTGCATACTTAGTTGCAGTTGCAGAATCCAGATTTGTACAAAAGATAGGAAAGTCAGGCGAATTATCTCCAATGCAAGTAATGCCGGATACAATGGCATTGATGTTCAATAAGTATGGAAGAAGTGATGAGTACATAAATAAATTGATAAATGAACAAAAAGACTGGAGGAAAGATACAACTGCTCAGATAATACTTGCGCTTTATTATCTAAGAGACGGAATAAGTACTGTAGCCCCAACGGATGTAAAAATTGAGCGCCTTAAAGCAGAAGATCTCCTTATGATTTATCACTTTTATAATCGTGGCCATAACAAATATATTGTAAATAATTGGTGGCAAGGTGACAACTTTGCAACTTGTGTAAGCAAGTATCTCAGACTTTATCCAGAAATTGAAAAATTTATAGATGATTTTATACGTGTAAATAAAGAATCAGAATCAATAATCAGCAAGACATGGAATTCTTATTTTAACATTCAGAATAAAAAGAAAAAGGACCAACAGATGAAAGAAGTCAAAAAAGAAGAGAAAGTAAAGAACGAAGCTAAAACAACCAATAAAAAAGAAATTAAGAAAGAAGAAAATGTCAAAAAAGAAACGAAGGATTCTGCTGTGATTACGAATAGTGGTGTAGTTACAAATAATAAGCCAAAGAGTGAAGACATCTTTAAATCAAGCTCCATTGCGAAAATAGTTCCAAGATCCAGTACATCAAGTATAAAATCTCAACAAAAAACAAAGGAAGAGGATAAAAAGCAGCAAATTATGCGACACCCACATAAGAAACAAACTGATTCAGATTCAAAGAAAAAGGATGAAATGAAAAGCGAAATTGAAAAGTATAATGAAGAACTTGAGAGAATACGAAGTGTACTAAAAGAACTGAAAGAAAGACTAAATAATGATAATAAAAGCAACTAAATAAAAATCAATCGAATTTAGCTGAAAAGATTAAATCAGATTTTGGTGAAAATATCAATTAATAGCTATCCATATTAAATAATGATCAGACATGTCTAAAGTTATATCCTTTTCAATCCCGTAGTTCAGAAATCTTTCAAACACGGCTGTGTTTATGATTATTCTGTCATACGCACAATCGCTTTTACCAACTGTAGTGTCTTCATCATCTTTTATTACCCAAATCCAATCTCTGAAATCTTTTTGTGAAACGTTATAAAATGAACAATCTGCATTAAGATCTCCCATAACTATTACTGGATAGCTTACGTTTCCAATTAATTGTTGTAAATTTCTTATTTCATTGGGTGCGTCAGAAGGCTTTGCATGAAGGACATAAACGATAACCCAATTATCCTCTTCTAATTGGTTTTTAGCCGTTATATTTAGGGCCAATGGCGGTCTCTCCCATCTATTTTGAATATCTGGATTGAAATCCCATATATTGTTAATTATAATTTTGCTTTTGTTATAAATAACTCCATACTCCTCTTTTATATTAGTTCTCCCGGCTCTGCTGCTTGTAAAGCATAAGAACCCTTCTAATTTTTCACAAAGTCTCGCAAATGCGCTTCCATCCTCATCCCTTATTTCCTGAATGAAAATAAGGTCATAACTGGATATCTTAGCTGCGTATTTATGCAAAAGAGTTTGGTTTTCAGCCTTTGAGTCTCCAAAGACCTGGAGATTCCAAGCTGCAATCCTAATACTGCTGTTTTCTCCGACAATTAAATCTGTATCAAGATTTGTTTTAGCTTTATCAGCAATATTTTGAAAAGAAATGGCTAACAATAGCAGCAATATTATGATCAGAAAAATAAAACGAAGATTAATATGCAAGGGCGGTCTTTCCATAAGTATGTCTATTCAAAAAAATTAAAAAAAGTGTATTGTTTGTTATTTCGGAAGACTAATTTTTACAGTGGTTCCATTTCCTTCCTTTGAGTCTATTGTTATTTTACCACCATGCATTTCGATTATCCTTTTCGCATTAGTTAAGCCGAATCCATTTCCATTGATAAGATCAGTTGTTGCCATGTCTTTGTTTGAGAGGACCTTTCTTTTAACATCTTCATTGAAGCCTTCCCCGTCATCTGAAATGCTTACATATATCTCTTTTTCGCCTTCCGCAAGTTCTATGTGCACTTCTTGATTAGAATATTTTAGTGCATTCAACACTATGTTTTCTATTGCTCTTTTTATTTTGTCTTCATCTCCTTCTATTACTAAATTCTCATCGCCAGAAATAGATATTTTCTTGTTGGTTCTTTCTGCGTATAATTTATGTAATTCAAAAATATGCTGAATTTGTTTTGAAAGATTGAATTTATTTCTATTTATTTTAATAGCATCGTGTAAGAGTTTGTTATTTAACAATATCTCCTCTATCATTCGTGAAAGATCCATTGCGGAATTATAAACTAGATTGAGAATTTGACGTTTATCATCGCTAAGGTCATCATATTCAAGAAGAACCTCTATTCCTGACTTGACCCCAGTCAAAGGATTTTTCATATCATGGACAGTTCTTGCAAGGGATTTGCTGTATTCTTGATCAGATTTCTTCTTTTCACTCAAAAGTTCATTTAAATGCTTCATATATTCCGTAGTTTGTTCATTTATTATCTGCTTTTGCTTTTCTATCATTTCTTTTTGCAATATTATGGTTTGTTGCATATCAGTTATTTTTTCTTTTAATTTAACAATCTCTCTCTTCAATTCGTTTATTGTATTATCTTTGAAAAGAAGTTCTACATTCATTTCCATTTGATAAGAAATGAATTCTTTCTTCAATCTTTCAATCTTCATTCTAGTTGCTTCTTCCTTTCTTGCTATATCTTCTTTTAATCTTTCAATTTCTTCTTTTGTGATAATGTCTTCTGTCTTAACAGTATTTGAAAATATTTTACTATCACTTTTTCTTCTTAAAAATGGAATGCTTTGCTGTTCCACCTCTTTTACATCAACTTTATTTATTGGGGAAGGTATTTTTTGTAGTAATAATGATTTATATTTTGCATTCATAATGGTCGCCAATTTATATTCGTAGTAAAGATTTAAAAATTATTACTCTCTTCTATTTGTATCTAGTCTATTCGTTTTTCTTTTTCTTAATAGATATCCAATAATTGCCAATATAAATATTATTAAAACTATGAAGGTTGAATTTTCAGAAAAAAGCCATCTTGGATCTGAGATAATTTGATTTAGTAAATACAGTAATGTACCTACTATTAATATCACTAAAGCAATTTTCCATAAGTGTTCAGTTTTCTTTGAATTCTTTTTCATAATTGATTAATGGCGGATAGATTAAAAAACATTATCATATTGAATATATTTAAAAAGTTAAGAGGGGAATTTGATGTCGATTTCAGATCCAAAGCTTAAGAGGCTCCTAAGAATGAAAGGAAAGATTTTAGCATCTAGAAGAAGAGCAAGAATAAGAAAACTCAAAGAGAAAGATGAATAATTACTTGGGTTTAAGGAAAAGTATATATTTTTCATTGTGCTTTCTATTTTAGATTATTATGCAAAATATGGTAGTATTTGATGTAGATGGAACTTTGGTAAATACCCTTCCGCATGTTTATAAAAGCTATTGTCTAGCATGCCAAAAATTTAAGCTAAAGGAACCGTCACTTGAAATATTAAGAAAAAATTATGATCAATCAAATAAATTTAGAAATACTGCGAAGGCTATCGGTGTTCCTTTAGATTTAGCTGATGAATTTAATTATTGGGTTTATGAATTCTTTAAAAAAGAAATAAGAAAAAATAAACCTGAGATAATACCCAATGTAATAAACGTTCTTTATGCTCTTAAGGCAAAGGACATTGATTTGCGTATACTTAGCCTTGAATTATATGAAAATACCATTTATAAGTTAGGAGAGAAATTAGTAAATGATGTTTTTTCTCAAATAATAATTCCGCATAATGGAAAATTAGAAGCACTTAAACAACTAAAAAATACCTCCAATACTAAAATAATATATGTAGGAGATTGTGTATCAGATGGTGAAGCAGCGATTTCTGCAGATATAGAATTTATTGGTCTTGCAACTCAATACAGCTTTAGCGAAGAAAAAAATATGATTGAATTTGCCAAGAGGAATATTGAAAAAGCAAAGGTTACACTTTCTCATTTCCATATCATATCTGTTTACGAAAAAATGACAGAGAATGATATGTATGGATAATGAAAGTAAGAAAAT
The DNA here is from genome assembly GCA_038886535.1 of Candidatus Micrarchaeia archaeon. Classification (GTDB taxonomy): domain Archaea; phylum Micrarchaeota; class Micrarchaeia; order CABMEP01; family CABMEP01; genus DTQF01. The sequence continues at coordinate 42,929 of JAVZXS010000005.1, forward strand.
CGAAAGGAAACCAGATTATCTGCAAGATAAAATAGAGAGGTTTGATAGACTAGAAACTAATCCGTTAGTTGAAAACAGTATTAAATCACAGCAACATTCTGTTATAGTCATTATAGATCCGAATCCTGCAGATGATAACTTTTATGAAAGCTTTTTTCCAGGAAATAAATTCATTAAATTAATTTCCCATAATGATGGAGTAAGGTATGCAAGTAAGGCGATGGAGGACAGAACTCTTTCCGCGATTATTGTTGATGACGCTATTGAAAATGGAATGGCTCCACTTTTAGTCTCTTTATTTAAAGCTTTGTCAAAAAAGACAAATTCAGAAATAAATATATTCTTAACCTATAGGGGAAATATAAACATAAGAAAATATTCGGTTAAGCCTGATGTAATATTAAATAAAGATAATGGGAATTTCGAAATTTTTTATTGACTAATTCTATTTTTATTAGCAATAGAAATTCTATTCATAAGCCCTTTTTAGCTAGTATACAAAGCAAAAGATTTATATATAACATATTTATTAGATTATTATGGGAATTGAGAATTCCAAATGTAATGAAGATAAGCTTAAGAGGCATAACGAATACATAATAGAGGAAATAAAGAAAACCAAGGAATTTCAAGTGTATTCTAGAATTAAATTAATTTATGAAGATCTAATAAAAAAAGCAGATGATAAAAAGAAGGAAATATACACACATCAATACAACATAGCTAGAAATATATTTACTAAGAGGATAGAAATCTATAATCAAAGATGGAAAAAAATAGGGGAGGAGTAGATGGATTTTATATCAAAATATAAGAATAATCCAGATCTCTTAATAAGAGAGAAGATGAAGAAGCTTTTATATCTAGAGAGTAAGATGTTGCCGGATATGGACAAAATTAAAACACCATCTCAATTCTTCAAGGAAGTTAAAAGATTTGATCAAAGGAGAGATGATCTTGGTATAAGTATTTTCAGAGATATAATCAGCCTAGATTTTGCAAAGATAATTACACAAAATACAAATTTAGAATTGAAAGATGCATTTAGAATGGTAAAGGGATGTATAGATATGCCTATGGCAAGAAAGCTATTTGACAGAGAAGCGGTTAAAGTTAAAGATGCAGTTTTGTTCCAATTAAATAAGGAGACTAGGGAAGAAATAGCAGACTCATTCATTAAACAGATAAAGTCTGGAAAAAAGAAATTGAAATTACCAAAGAGATTTTATAATGAATAATTGGTGATAGTTTGTTTGACGATATAAAGAATAACATTGGTTTTTTCAAATATCAAAAGTATAATGGTAAAATTTTTGATTATCCAATTGCTGAAATTATTGATAAAAAACATCATGGTGTTATATATTTTTCTAAGATAAGAGTTGATTTCATAGAGTTCAATTACAATAGAAATGAAATAAATTATTATTTAGAGCCAATCGAAATAAAGTATACGGATTTATATGATAATAAAACTCAATTAATATGGAGAAGAGTAAAAAAGAGAATAGAGAATATATACTTTTATAAAAAAGCTATCTTAAGTTGGATGGATAAAGAAAATATAGATTACTATTCTGTTATAGATTATGGTCCTTTAAGCTTAATCTCTAGAGAAAAAACCCATATACTTAATTTTGAAGATACTAAAAATTATGTAGAAACATCAGACTTAAATAAAAATGCAAAAGAATTCATATCATCTCATAATTCAGAGGAAGAGATTAAGGAAAGGATAAAACTAATCAAAAAATCATTGCCTAAAAATAAAGATCAAATAACAAAATCGATTATGAAAGAGATAAGAAAATTAAAAACCCAAAATTGAATCTCTAAGCCAATGTTAAAAAGTGGTTCTGTGAAATTTAGTGATATGTATAAAAAAAGAGATGAAAATAAATTTAAAGAAAAAAAATTTATTTTTAGAAAAGAATCAATCGACGATGGAATAGGCAAGATAAAAGACGACAGCAAATCGAAAGAAGATAAAACTACAATTGATAACAAAGCAAATCTAAAAAGAATACTTTTTATTTCACCTTCTTTGGCAGAGCGTATATGTATTTTAAAAAATGCTTCAGAAATTAATGTTTCTTTTTATACCTGTTCACACATTAATGAATTAAACACTAATAGAAGTGATCTAAACTTAGTTTTTGACGCAATTATAATAAGCGATGAAGCTCTCGAAAAAGTTGATATGTTATCCGCTTCGAATTATATACATCTTATTAAAGAAAAATATGGACGGATTAATATTAAACCTCCTAAAATTGTGCTGTTAACTGATTTCAAGCAGCGTTTCGAAACAAAATGTTTGCATCTTAATATTGATTGCGTCCCTGATTTCCTCTACAAAAAGATATTCAAACGAGAGAATATAGAACAGATAATAAAAAACCTTGAAGAATCAAAGTGATTTTGGAAGGTTTGATGCATGATAATTTTATATATTTATTGGCCGATAAATAGTAAAGGTGGTTTGGAATGGGAAGACAATATCTGAATATTTGGAATGCCTTACTTGTTTTTATAATGTTGAATCTAGTATCTGCATTCACTTTTGCACAAGGCCAGATTTCTCCTGGATCTTCTGGAAATACAGATGTTACAGATAAGCCTATGGTTACAAAAGATACCGGAGTTTCAGAAGACTTTATGGAAGGAATAATGTCTTCTAATGTATCTTCAAGCAAAACTAATGAAAATAGCGCATCTGAATTTAATATAGCAGAAGTAGATGATATTTATTCAACTATAAAGTATGCAAATGAAACAAGGATAATGCAATGCATAGATGAAGAAACAAAGGCAGAGATAATTAATCTTTACTTAAAATACAGAAATGCAGTGCAAAATAAAAACAAGGAAATGATTCCTTCATTAAGGGAGGAAGCCTTAACTCTAAGGGAAAGAGTAATGGAACAGGTTTCCGGATGCAAGACAAATACAGTTCAGATAAGGCAACAGGAGCTTAATCAAGAAATGAGGCAAGTGGTTTCTACCTATGTTGAGAGAATCCAGAACCTGTCATCAATTAATGACACTCAACTAAGAAATCAAATAAGAGAACAGATAAAAGAGGAGACAATGATGCAGATCAAACAGATTGTTGCAGAAAGAAAAGAAATTAACGCCGCAGATGTTTTAACAATTGCAACTGCAATACATCTGAATAGATCTGTTGCTAAACTTGGAGATGAAGAAATAAATTCAACAAACATTTCAATTAAAGCAAGAATAAGAGATAGGGAAATGAACATAACAAGAATACAAGAAAGATTAAAGATAGTGGAAAAAGACGCTGAAGCTGAGATAGAACCAACTGCAAATGTTGTTATAACTGAAAATGGAACAATGATAAATGATAAGAACTTATCTATAACTCCTGCTGAAATAAAAGAAAGACTTCAAGAGAGAATCAAAAATTCAGTAATGAGCAAATTACAGATAAAGATTGAAAATAATAAACTAATATACAGTGCAGATCTCAAAGAAAACAGAAAGATATTGGGAATTATTCCAGTTACAATGGAAACCAGGGCAAAGATAAATGTTGAAAATTTAGAAGCTTTAGAAATTGAAAGACCCTGGTGGGCATTTATTACAACTGAATAAAGGTTTCTATTTTTATTTTCTATATATTTTTATTTCTATTTTTTCTATTTTCGTATCTGCTTTTTAACAGGTTCTGTATCCTTTCTTTTTAGATACTCAATATTTTTCTTTACCTCTTTAGATAGGTTTATACGTTGGATCTGATCTAAGACAGGTATCCTTTCTGCAAGTGGTCTTTCAAATGCTTTAAAAGGCTGTACCTCTTTAATAGAAACCCCCAAACCTTTTTGCGTGGTCTTTATGGCCGGCATAGGAACTTTAATATGAGAAAATGATCTCATAGCACGAGGAACCATTCTGGCGAAATAACCCTTTGCCCCAAGAGCCAAATGGGAAAGCGCACTGCCTCTCCTACCTCTGCTACCCCCACTTTCTCCCTTCCCCACCAAAACATGACTTCACTCCTCAACGAATCCACCACTCTTTTATGAACTGTTCTATTCTTGATCCTAAATTTCTGTGCTTTGCCTTAACAAGAATTTAAAGGCTGGAATTACATCTACTGCCTTATCACCGATATTTTTCTTTTCTTCTGTATCTAAAGAAACAATATAACCTCTCTTAACATTGAATTTTTCCATGAAAGTAGATATCCCTTCGAATTCAATTTTTCCATACTTCACTTCAATAGGAGTGGGTTGCTCATTTAATAGGATAATGTCCACTTCATTTTTGTACGCATCTCGCCAAAAGAATTCAGCTCTAAGTTGATTTACAATCATCCATTCAAATACTTTTGATTGCGAAAGTTCATCGTCACGGAAAAGTAAACTGGGAGAGATGATAGTAGGATAATATTTCTTTAGTTTTCTTTCCACTTTTCTTCTGCTTTGAGAGAAGTTATAGAGTTTCCTAATTAGAAATGAATCTTCGAGATATCTAAGATAGGAAGCCGTTGTATATCTTGAGATTTTCAAATTATTTGCAAACTCAGAAACTTCGGCAAGTTGTCCCGGTTCCTCCATGATTGTATTTAAAAGAGACGCGATAATAGATATGTCTTTTACTTTCATTAGGGAGGGTATATCTTTGTAAATTACTTTTTCTACGATGCTTTCAACAACGTATTTTTTAATGATCTCTTTATCCTTTATGCCTACTAGCTCAGGAAAACCATATGTTAAAGTAAATTCTTTAAACTGTTCTTTTAATTCTCTTTCATATAGTTCAACAGGTTCAAATTTCAATTGTTTAAAATTTAGAAATTCTTTGAATGAGAGGGGCTCTACCTTAAATTCAAATAATCTTCCTGCAAGGGTTTCTTTAGATTTCTTTTTTATAAACAGCGATTCAGAACCAGATATTATTATCTTTGCATTTTTTCCATATACATCATAAAATGCTTTTAACTGATTTTCCCAATCATCTAACTTTTGTATTTCATCAAAAAGAAAAAGAAATTTACCATTTCTTAAGTTTTTTCCAAATAATTCTTCATATTCGCTAACAATCTTTTTAATTTCGATCGCTTTGAATTCATCAAAAGAGAAATAAAGAATGTTTTTAGGATCTAGCCCTTGGTTTATTGCATCTTCAGCAAGCTTAAAAAGTATGGTTGTTTTTCCAACTCTTCTAAGTCCGGTTAAAGCTATTATTTGCGGGAGAGGTATGAATTTCTGAATTTTTCTATAGACATCTCTCTCTTTAAAAGATAATTTAAATTCGCCTTTCCACCAAGGGTTTAAATTTATCATTTCTTCTTTTATGTTTGGCATATGCAATCAACCTATTTTCTATTATATGATAAATATAATTAGCATAGATTATAAATGTTTCGATTTAGAAAATAAAAACTAGATTTCTTATCACGGGACTTCTCCAAAGCCAAGAAAAAGTTACCTTTAAATATCTAAAAAGCGAATGATATTTATGACAGAAAGAGAGGAGAAGATAATAAAGAAAGGAGAAAAGAAGGAAGAAAAGAAGCCTTCCTTATGGCAGAGAATGAAAAAACCATTAGCTGCAGGATTGCTTGGTGCTTCATTACTTTTCAGTCCTGCAAAGAGGGTGGATGCTCTTCCTATTCTTGCCACAGCACCCCCGCCTTATGCTGCTGCTGAAGTGGAAAACGATAAGCTATTGAAAGCAGGATGGAAGATCCTGCAAGAATATTCGGATGGAAAGTGTGGTAGTGAAGAAAAGTTACAAATTGCCAAAAAAATTTTCGAATCTGTCTACAAAAAGACAGGAAATCCAGTAGCTTTAGATTTAAAGGATGTTACAGATTATTATCTCGCTGTAGAGGACAGAACTTATCATCAAACAAAAACAAGATTGTTAAATAGATTGAAATCAGTTGAAGAAAGATTAAAATCATATCCAGATGATATTCGTGCTTTCGATAAAAAACAAGAAACATTAAAGTCATTATTTGAGGCAGCATATAGTTTATACTTTGATAAAGAAATATATAGAGAATATCGAAAGAAAGATGAAATAGATCTTTATTACAAAGATGCAATTAAATTTGGAAAAGAATTGATTGAATTTGAAAAGGAATATTTAGAGAGTTTATTATCTAATTCAAAATTCAATGTGTATACTTCAAAAGGATCGTTCGAAATTCCTAATACAGAAAGAAATGATGCTATAGAACACCTAAAAAAGGATCTCAAAGAAAACGAAAATATGTATGGGGAATTATTAAAAGAAAAACGAAAGGATTAAAAATGTCCTTTAGAAAAGTGATTTATGTCTGAAATAAGTAAAAGAGGCCTCAACCGCTACCTCCCAATACTTAATCATACTAAATCAGCCTCTCCTACCCCTATCCCCACTTTCTCCCTTCCCCACCAACACATGACTTCAGTCCTGAACGAATCCACCACTCTTTCTCATGAAGCAATGAAGGCATATGTTGAACATCTTGCATCCTTAATTGCACAGCTAGAAATGAAGGAAAAGGAAGAAAGGGAAAAGGAAAAAGAAACATCCGACACAGACTTGAAGGAACGAATAGAAGAAAAGGAAGAAATAAAAGAAAAAG
>JAVZXS010000006.1:0-40828 GCA_038886535.1 Candidatus Micrarchaeia archaeon
GTTTGCACACCTGTTGATGTAGAAGATGTCAAAACAAATACAGTTAAACAACCTATATTGCCATTACTATCTGTAACTAATTCTATTACACTCTGATATACTGACTGTGGTGGCATTTCTACAAATGTGGTGTTTGCAAGGGTCGGGATAAGTAATAATGGTTTGTAAAGAAGGACTGCTACAACTCCAGCTCCCATTGCCGCAGAGAAAGTTATTGTCTCTACGCTCCTCACCCCATAGTCTCCTGCCTGAAGTGGTATCAACATGCCACCAGCAGTTGGTTGTAATCTATAAACAACAGCAGAAGTGGTCATTGCAAGCGCACCGGTGCTTCTTCCTGAAGTTCCTGCCTGATTTGTATAGTTCACTGTTACATTAGCGGCAGTTGCACCAAGAGCAGTTGTAACTTCAAGTATCATATAAACACCTTCTCCATCTGTATATCTTGTCAAAGCAGTAGTATTAACAGTTTGAGCAGAAGTCGTGTTAGCACTGATATTCCCTGCCGCAACTAATAAGTCAATTAATGCAACGACATTTGCTCCAGTAAGATGGTTTGCGCCAAAACTTAAGAGATACTTTTTCTCTCCAGATGCAGGGTTTGTAAGTGGAAATGCTCCTGCACTGTTAACATTATGAGCCGCACCACCGGGAATGTTTGCGTATGAACCTGCTCCGGGAACTCCACCAGACCTATAAAAGCAAGACCAGTTGTTTGCTACCGTTGTTTGTGAAGCCTTATAGAACAGTCTATCATCTGCTTTACCAGATACTCTTGCATTAAATACCTCATTCCAAGATGTTAAGGCTCCCTCTTCATTTAATATATACCTTTTCAGTTTTTTGAAAAAGCTCTCAGGATCTCTTTGAACTCTTTCTTCATCTTTCAGTATTGCGTTAAAGGTTCTCCAAGACATGCCTTTGAGATAGAACCCTCGTTGAGGAATAACTTCTCCTATTCTGCCATAGTAAGGATGTCCAACAGGAATAGGTGGTGCTTTGAATGGAAGTTGCGTTGCTATTTTTTGCAACTCTTGAACAAATACCATACTATCCCCCACTAATCAATTGTAAATGTTAACTGACCAGCAGGTATTTTTAACACATCACCAGCGTTTATTGTTTTGCTTTCAGTAAGGTTACTCCATGCAAGTAAGTTGCCACCAGTAGAGGCATCAAATAATCCAACTGCAACTATTGTTCCCCAGTCACCTGTTGCTTGTGGAAATGTAATATCAGAAGCGTTTGATGTTGAACCACCAGATGCCGCAGTGAGTGTTACAGATTGTCTTGCATAGCCATTACCAGATACTTCTGTTCCACCGCCAGCATCAGTAGGAGCAGTTGTATAAAGTCCTACATATATCGTAGATGGTGGAGTAAAAGCTTGTCCTCTAAGCATGTGGTCAATTACTTTGTTTTCATAGTAATCTGATAAGCCTGCCATAGTTTTACCTCCTTAATTTAAAAGACTTAATCCTTTTAAATACAATTCCTTTTCAGCTTGTCTTCTTCTTACAAGCCCATTTAGTTTTTTACCACCAGCGTATACCCATCTTGTAAACTGTTCTGAAGCTTGATATAATTCCCCTTGATTTATAAGCCTTCTTAAAGTAGAGGCTCTAAAAGCATATATTCCACAGTTGTATGAAAAGCTTATTAAAGCATCAAGCATATAGTCATGTATATCAACTTCTATTAACGAATTAATTACAAACTCTATGTTTTTAAGGGTCTTTAATAGCATTTCTTCAGCTTGTTCTTTTGTAAATATTAAACTACCCCATGTGTCTTGCCAAGTCTTGCCAAGCACATGTCCATACCCTATTGTCCAATAACCAGCAGGGCATAAATAGGGTCTTGCAGAAAATCCTTCAAATGCTTTTACTAAATCTAAACATTTTTTTGTCATTTCACCTTGCCAAAGGTTCTTAACATAGCTCTATTCCCAAACCAGAAAGCTATGATAGCACCCACAAATTCACTGTCAATATCTGTCCATACTTGAGTAATAGCTTGCAAATTACCACCAAATTGAACAAATTGAGCATATTTAAATAAAAGCCAACCCAAAATAACAAGATAAGTTATAGTAGGTCTAACTGTTTGATTGTAAACATTACTTATAATCTGTAAAGCATCAAGCCATGTTTTACCTGTCGGTTTTACCTCTAAAGTCGGTGCAAATTGATATGCTTGCTTGTCAAGTTCAAGTTGAGCAACTGCTTTAGCTTCCTCTATTTTGAGTTCAGTCATTTCTCTTTGATACTTTAATTGCATCTCTAACATTTCAAGTTCTTGCTTGTGTTGTTGCCTTGCTTTAACCATACTTAATAGTTCAGGAATAAAGCTACTTAATAACCCTACAACTGCTCCTATTAACATAAAGCCCCCTACATTAATTTAATAATAAACATAATAATCTGCCATAACCCAACAAGGACTGCAAAAACAATACCACCAACTAACCTTCTCCTAATTTGAATAAAATCGTCAAAGAGCTTCTCTATAGGCAATAACCTTTTGTCAAGTGCATCTATTCTTTCTTTTAGCTTATCAACATTTGTTCTTGCTTCTTTACATAAAGCAAGTTGAACATTATACTTGTCTTCTACACTACCGAGCTTTACTATGACTTCAGCTAACTTTATTTGAGCTTCCTTTAATTCTTTTAAATCGCTTTTAATATCTGCTATTTCTTCCTTAAATGACTTCTCAAGCCTAATAATATGTGAGTTAATCATTTCAAGGATATGTTGTTCCATATTATCTCCTTCTTAATGCTATTCCTAAAGCCCTACTATCAGGTCTCCACCCTATGTAAAACTCCCATTTTCTACCTCTGTAACTAAAAAAAGGTAATACTAAATTCCATTTCTGCTTTGTATTCCATATTTGCGTATAGTCTAATGGCTTATCTTTAAATCCTATTACATGCCAAAAGAAATTATGCAATGGATTTCTCATATACCACATTACTACCCTTAACCATTGTGGTTTACCTTGCATAAACCAATCTGGTGGTTTTGGGTTTTCGTCATTACCAAATATTTTCCACAGTATACTCATTTTAAAGCCTCTATATCTTTTTGTATCTCAATTAATTCCTTAATAGAAGTTGCCGAATTAATCCTACTTTCAAGAGTATCATTAGCCTGTCTAATTGCTTGTCTTTTCTGTTTTATTTCTGAATATTCGTTGCCCATATTAAGTCCAAGCTCCACACACTTAACCACAACCCAATCAGAAGGTTGAAGCAAGTTATATACTTTTTGCTTTAATTCACTTAACAGTTTCTCTTTCATTTCCTGAACAATCATGCCTTCTGTTTTCTCTTTTATCTGTCCATTCTCAACATATAGCTTATCATGGTCTTGAATGTTCAAATGTTCAAATATAGTTATACTGTCTCTGAATTGCTCTGGCACTGATTGAAGTTCAAATGTTGTGCAGAGTGTTCCATTGTTATCTATCCATGCATAAAGCATATCCTCACCTCCTTACAGTATTCTTTGAACCAAAACATAACCAGAGCTATTCTGTGGGAATTCAACTGTTCCAAGTGAAGTCCATTGTGTAGTTGTGTCTCGCCAATCACAAGATAATCCAAAGTAGTTAGGATATGTATTTGTTGTTCCATATTTGTCCAAAAACCCTATTATACCTTTATAAACAGTCAAATTTCGTATTACATAAAAACCATGTATAATTGTAGACCCAAGAAAGAATGCCGAAAGGGTCGTATAATAAGAAAAAATGTCAACTGCATTTCTACCAACATCCGCAACAATAAAAGCATTACTGTAAGTAGTATTGTTAGGGTTTAACAAAACATAATCATTAATCCCTCCACTTGTCCCACCAGTATTACTTGGCACTATCCACATCATATACTCAGTATTACTTTGAGTTGCAATTCTCAAGGGGACATTTTGAGTGCTACTGAATGTTATCTTTGCCACTTCCCCTACTGCAAGAGGATAATCATTTCCTGTCTGATTGTAATAAGCAACTGTATCTATTGGATTTTCAAAGCCTTTGATACTGATTGCAAACCATCCTGAAGCTAATTTGCCATCAGCCCCTGCAACAGGAATTGTATTGGCAGTCGGTGTCTGTGAAGCATGATAGCCATCCACCTTATCTGCATTTGTTGCATTTGTTGCGTTTGTTGCACTATTAGCAACGCTTACTTTAGATACCCATTGAGTTCCATCGTATTGTTTAATTACTCCATTTGTAGTATCAAGCCACACTATTCCTTGATATGGTGCATCAGGGGGTGTGCTACCAACATGAACTACTTTGGCAAGTTGTTGAAAGTTTGCATCAAGATAATTTGCTGGAAGGGCTTTACCTATTACATCTCCACCGCTATCTGTTGCATTTTGTAATCCTGAAGTGTCAAGATTTTGAAAGTTATATGGTAGCTCTATTGGCATACTACCACCCCATAAGTATTAACCACCCTGTTTTAGCACTTGCCATTGATGTAGGGAATGTTATTTTAGTTGCAGTTATTGTCGCACCTAATGTTGTAGGGTCAATTGCATAAGGAGTTGCAGAAAAAGCAACAGGAAAAGTATATTCAAGGGTTCCTGAAATGTGTTTAAAGTTGTTTAGATAAACTATTACCATCTTCATATAATCCCCTTGTATTGGCATAAAACATGTCGCTGTCCCTGATGCGCCTGTCCCTGCGGCATTGAGAATTGTAGCTGCACCTGTAGGTTTTAATGGGTAATCATTTGTTACTATACCATCTGTTCTAAATGAATAAGTTGGCATTTTAATACCTCCTTACTTTATTTTGGTATCCCTGATGGGATTTCTTGTCCACCTGCTGGTGGTGTTGGCATACCTGTCGGTGTTGGCATACCTGTTGGCATACCACCTCCTATGCCACTTAAAAACTCACTTACTACTCCACCTAAATCCTTACCTGATGATTTCTGTAACATTTCTTTAGGTATTATTTTTTCAAGTTTGTTAACTATGCCTAATATCTCTTTACCAACATTAGAAGTTACTTTAAATATAGGTAAAGCTACCTCTTCCATAACTTTAAGACAACTTAATAGGGACATATACCCTATTTCTTCAAGGTTTTTCATATTAGGAGCTTCCATAGCTTCTGTTACTGGTGCAGTTTTATTACCAATAGTGCCTTCAGTTCCTTCTGGTAATGGTGGTAAATTTACCCCCAATTGTGTTAACACATCTTCTGGCATTACTTTTTACCTCCTTTTTCTTGTTTATTAGGCATCATAGCCTCTTGTATTTTTAATGCCTCTATCTCTTTTACCCTTCTTACTATCTCCTCTTTCTTCGGTATTGGCAACAGGTCAATCACATTCTCAAGCGGTATTATACCCATTTCTGCAAGTGTTAATATTCTATCCTCATAAGCCATTGCAGTAATAGGGGACGATGTATGTGCAAAAATATCAGCTTGCATTTCGTTACCTAACAAGGCACTAAATCTACTATCTACTAAGGACTTTGCAGTTATATAAAGGGTCATCACATCTTCTATAAAGCATTCACTCTTTAGGGCAAGTTTCTTTAATGGTGCTGAGGCAAATTGAGCAAGTATTTGTGCATAGTTAGCACTTCTTACATTAGGCATTGGAGAACCTCTTAATATCCCTTCAAGTCCACTCCTTGATTTAAACACTTCTTCATACTTATTCAATATTAGAGCAAGTATATCAGGAGTTATCTTAGGAGTATATAAATCTATCTTACTTGTCGGATCTAATATCTCTATTACACTTGCAGGTATGTTTATCTTCTTCTTTATCTCTTCTGCCTCTATTGAATTCGTTAATCCACCTACTATTAATGGTGGCTGTATTAATAAATCTACAAGATGGTCAAGCCTTTCATAATATTCATCAAGTTTCTCAAATAACCTAATAAGATAAAATAACTCCGACATTCCATAAAATTGACCCTCTATGTTCCTCGGCTTAAAATGAACAAAGGGTAAAATTCCCTTAAGAAAACATTGCGACGCCGTTGCCCTCTCTACTATCTCATCTCCTATAAACTGCACCATCACCCAATCTTTCTTGTCATAATCATAATACCAAAGCTCATCTACCTCTACTACATCTGTATACCTTCTCGGCATTATCCTTAACTCACTAACATCTAATGGCATTTCAGTTACAGAGGCATTCTGATTATCTACCTTCATCAAAAACCTATACCTTACATCTACATCAGATGTATCTTCACTTGCCACTACAAATGTCCTACCTGCATACTTTTTCTCCGCATACCTTCTCGGTAAATATACTGTATGACATATAGCCTGATACTCATCTAAATCCTCATGCTCCTCATTTAACACACTGATAAACTTCGGAGATACAGGCTTCACCTTTACCTTATTACCATCTATAAAGACCTTGCAAAAATAATCACCATACAATAACCCATTCATTATCCAATCATAAAACTTTATGTCCAACCCACTCCTAAAATAATACTCATGCATATCCTTCACTAACAACTTCCTCTGCTCTAATACCTCATCACTTACCTTACTCTCCTTTAGGTCTATATCAAATATAATATTGTCAGGATAATAACACAGGCTCGTTACTATCTCAAGATGCGAATACAAGGGATTGTTCTTATCATTACCCAATACTATCCTCTTTAACTCATTGTAAACCCTCACCCTATCTTCTCTATTACTCTTACACTCACCCCTCATTAACAACAGCTTCTCATCTTCCATCTATCTCCCCCTTCTCATCTATCGCATATAACTTAGCCTTAAACTCAGGCTTCACCTTTAACTCACCTATCACACTCCTACCATCTAAATCACTTTCACTCCTCGCTTCTACCCTCCTTAACCCTAACCCCATCCTCTCAAGCTCCCTCTCTATCTCCTTCTGCTTCTCACTCATCTCCTCCCTCCACTTCCTTATCTCCTCATAATTAGCCCTCTCCTTCTCATAATTCCTATTCATCTCCTCTATTACCTTGTCATGCTCCTTTTTCTTCCCTAAATCCTTAATTATATACACCACCTTCTTATACCCCCTTTCTTATGGTCAGTCCTCTCCATTGTCCCTATAAATCTCACTCAATCAGCTCGCTCTTTTCAGCTTGGCTTCTCTTTTTTCTGGGGGGAGAAAAGCTCTGATTTTTTCTGGGGGAGAAGAGGCTCTAAAGCCACCCCATCCACCCACCCCCCTGTTGCCACTGGGTAACCAATCCCTACCGTAACTCTCTTCAGCTCAACTCTACTCATCACTCATCAACTCGTTCACTCATTCAGCAACTCACTCACTCACCAACCCATAACCCAGAGTACCCAAGCCTTACTCATCTTACCCAGTGTCAAGATTTTGACGGTCTCTGAATGATATTTATAAGAGTAGATCAAGCAAGTGGGAGCAGGGAGGGAGATAGTAAAGAGATACTGAAATATTTTTTAAAATTATGTCAAGGGCAAGCTGTGAGTGATACAGTTGAAAAGATTTTGTCAAAATTTGCATTTTCATTTTGAGCAGTTTTTAGTGTTTTATCTCACGCGGAGCAGATGCTTTTAAAATTTGTGTCATAAGTCTTTTTTATACTGCTATAAAAAAATCAAATTGGAAATATATAGAAAAGTATTGACATTGATATATGAAAGTGGTAAAATATAATTATGAAAACAAAGGAAAAAATTATCATAAGAGATAGGTTCGGGGAACTAAACCCCGAGCCAGACTTTGTGGGAGACAAGGTAGTCTTTTACAAAGTCGTAAACCCCCAACCCTCAATGAGGGAAGGGGAGAAATGGGTTATTGCACCCGTCTCTATTGCCGAGACAGGCAAGAAAGACAAGCGTGGTAACCCTATTTTTATTTGTAGGATCAAGCTACTCCAAAGGGTTGAGTGGCTTGACTTTGATAAAGCTGTTGTTTCCCCAGAGGGCATCTGGGAAGTCCCAGTGTTCTCTGGGGATGTTTTTATTGAAAACAGAAAATTGAGGGAAGAAAGGAGGGAAGTCGTTGAGCATATCAGTAACAATCTCATTTACTTCCCTCAGTTTTATTATATATTGAAATCCTATCTGCAGTCTCACGGTGAGATTGTAGACAGGATTTCTTTTTTTGAAATAGCTCAGGGGAAAACAAAAGAATGGCTTACCCCTGAGCATGTAAAAAAGGCTTTTGCTCTATATGAGCAATACAAGGCTTTTATAGAGCAAGAGCAAAAAAAAGAACAAGAGAAAGAGGCTAAAATTGCCTCTGCAATTGCTGAAGGCTCAAAGATAGAGCTTTCAGAAGAGGCAATTATTAGCCTCTTTTTATTGAATTCTATTAACACTATCCTTAAGGGAGACACCCTTTGGGATAGTGTTTTTGATGTTGGGGGTGTTAGGTTTCAACCAGCACCCACCACTGAAGACAGTGACTTTCCTGTTCCTACCTCTTCAGGAGAGGCAACAGGAAAGATTAAATATATCTTAAACTCCCTTGCCAAATGGGCATGGGAAAGGGACGCGAAATACCTTCTCAATGCCTTAGGGGTTAAAGCTCCTAAGCCAAAGACTATTTGGCAAGAGAAAATAAGGCTTAGCTTTAGTAGTTATCGGGGAATATTTGAAAGATATACTACTGAAGCTGAGGCAAGGGTTCAACTTGAGCCTAAACTTGATGAAGCAATTCAGCAAGTAAAAGTTGAGCCTATAATTTATACATTCCCACACCTTACCATTACATTCAATCCTATCATTACTTCTTATGTTAAAAGAGAAATTGACTTAGAAGAAGGCATCGGAGCAAAGGATGCTACATGGTATGAGAATACCTATCTTGTGGCGAAAATAGGAGTAGATTGGGAGTGTAATCTCTCTTTTGGAGAGTTGCACCCCGAAGTTATAAATTCAATAAAGGAGGCGTTACAATGCAAATAGTAACACTAACAAGGCCAGAAATTGCCGAAATTGAAAAAAAGGGTTATATCGGCAATCAGGGCTGTATTATTGAAAAGAGAGGAGATAAATATTATCTCCTCTCTGTGATTGCATGGGATTGTTACGCTCCAACATCATGGTTGGAGGAAGAAATTCAAATAAAGGAGGAGCAAGATGAGTAATTTATTAGTAATCTCAAACCACCCACCCGAAAGGTGGGCGGAAGAACAAAAAGAGGGATGGGATAGAATTGATTACATCCCATTCCCTCAGGTGCCAGCTACTGCTTCTTTTGAGCAAGTGGTAGAAATTGCAACTCCACTTGCTCGTGCCATCGGGGAGTGGCTCAGCCAGAACCCTGATGGCAAGGTATGTTTACAGGGGGAATTTACCCTCTGTTACATACTTTTTAGAAGCATTGATGACTACATCTTTGTCTTTCCAACCACCGAGAGAGTGGTTGAAGAAAGGCAGAAAGCAGATGGAAGCACTGAAAAAATTGCCACCTTTAAGTTTGTAAGGTGGCGTTAAGTAGAAGCTTGCAGGGGATAAAAACCCTGCAGGCTTCTTTTATTTTTATTGCAGTCATTGACTGCTAAAAAAACAAAAGGAGGTAAAAAGATGAGTAAAATGATTGAGACAAAGTGCAAAGGAGCAGAAGCAGGAGCAAATTTTGGTTGGAAGATTGAAGTCGGC
This sequence comes from Candidatus Micrarchaeia archaeon, assembly GCA_038886535.1. GTDB lineage: Archaea > Micrarchaeota > Micrarchaeia > CABMEP01 > CABMEP01 > DTQF01. Next base: position 9,626 of record JAVZXS010000006.1, read on the forward strand.
AAGAAACCTAAAGGGCTATGGAGACCAAAGCTAACTATTCAAATATTTTCTGTAACAGAAAATAAGCTTAACATTGACCCGAGCTATCGTTTTCAAGTTTTTAAATATGAAGATGTGAGTTACGCAGAATGTAAAGATTGCAGAAAAGTAGGAAGAGATCAATGCCCTGGAAGGGAAAAAACAGAATATTTAATTCCTGTTAAATTTAAATTTTACGCAACTTCAAACGTAAGATATATTGATTATTTCCCTAAGTGCCACAATTGTTATCGCTATTTTCAACTGCCTCGCATTTATAATATTTTTGAAAATAATTATGTTGTTGAGATGTTCTTGGAGTGGCGACCGGGTAAGCCTGATTATGACGATTATGTAAGCTGGCTTATTGAAAATGTTCTTAATCCCTGTATCGCTGAATTTGAACGGAGATGGGCAGAAGCTGAAACATCTGAAGAAACGGAAGCAGTTGAATATTCAAGTGACAACTATATTTCCAAAAAACTATATCTTCCAAAAACATGTCAAAAAAAATGAAGGCATCATAAAAACTACAGATTGGGGAGGCTTAAAGCCTCTCCTAAAAAAAAACAAAAAGGGGGTTAACATGGCAAGAATAACAGAAAAGGACTGTAAGGAAGCTTTTGAACTTCTTGCAAAAGCTTTAGGTAAGTCAACAGAAACATTTAATAAAGAGACAAGACAGTATAACATTGGCAGTTGGCAACTTGATTACAATTCAATTTACGGCGGCGCTATCATCAGGGAGATCATCAATGAAAACGGCGGAGTTACAGACCCAATATTAAAATACCGATTATCACCAAAACAGTTTGTAACAGCTGTTGAGTTTGCCTTAAAGGTTCTAAATATTTACACACGGGAGCAAACAAATGAGATTAGATGATGTGTTATTACTGCTATTATCAATTTTAATTATTTGTAGATTGGATAGGCTATAGCCTTTCCTAAAAAAAACAAAAAAGGGCATAAGGTAAAAAGCCTTATGCCTTTTTTATCTTTTTCTTTAACTTTTCTTTATATCCAATTGATTTTTAATGATTTTTAGCTTGCTAATCCTTACCTTACCCTTACTTGACGCTTGCCTACTTTAAGCCAGATAACTTGCCACAGCTCTGTTTAAGCCAATTTGCCACAGCTCTGGTCAATTTAGATGTTGATATGAACCATATCAAAAGGTCGGTTTCAAAATGCGGTTTCATTGAAGTTTCAAAGTTTCACCCCAAAGTTTCAACAAAGTTTCAACAGTTTCAACATTTAAAAAGTCCTTATGTTTCAAATAGTTAGACAAAGTTTCAACAATGGTTTCAAAGTTTCAATTTCATGGTTTCAAGGGGGGGTATATATATACCCCCTGAAACCTGAAACGAAACCTTAAAAAAAGATAAAGGATAGTTAGAATGGTTCATCTGTTCTTAGAGCATACAGAGTTGTGTTGCTATCACGAATAGCAACGCAAACTCCTTTGTCGGTCAATCTCTTTAGGATGGTTTTAATTGTGTTGTAGTTGAGGGTAGTTTTTTCTTCAATTTCTTTTGGAGTTAATGCTCCATGTTTCTTTAAGGTCGCAATGACTAATTGCGTGTTACTCATGCTATCATCTTGTTCTAATGTAGCTTGCTTAATTTGAACTCCACCGTTTGAGTATGTCAACTCGTATACAAATGGCTTGGTGTATAAAGTTGATACATTGCACTTTTTATGGACGAACACTAATTGAAAACTGTCAAGTGAAATAATTTTCTTTTTAAGTTGCCAAACATTTCTGGCTAAATTGTGGAAAAATACAGATCCGAACACTGTTTCGTTTTCAGAATTTTTCGGTGTGTGTCCTATCAAGAGAATTGTTTTTCGTAACTTTTGCAGGCACTGATAAAAATTGACTATACTTGCTACTTCTAAAACATCACCGCACGCAGGAGCAAGACTGTCAATGATGACTAAATCAACATCATGTTCTGCAATGATATTTGCGATACTTTCAAATTCAGTCTGTAAGGGCATGTGGCAAGCTCTGTATTTAATTGAAGCATCAATTTTATAAGATTTGTGCAACATTTTTAAAAAGCTCTGGACAACTATTTTATTATTCTCGTAATCAAGATACAATGCTTTTATTGGCTTTGCTCTAAGTTTCATTGATGATTGCAACTCTGTTGAATGTCCAAGCATAGCAAAACATAGTGCAATTGAAGACTTTCCTGTTCCACCTTCTGCGAAAATGAGATTGATTGTATCTTGGATGATAAAAGGTTCTATAAGGTATGAATATGTGCTTTCTGTAATTGTTGATATGTCTATATCTTCAACAGCTTCTCCTTCACGCAATAAAGTATACAGCCTTTTTTTCCAATACTGAATTAGAGCTTTCCAGTTGATGCCGAAGTCCTTCTCTGGCATTGCTTCTTCACATTTTTTCACAAGTTCAGATGTAGTTCTTTCTGAATACAAATTATACTTGCCTTGCCAAATAATTTCACTTTTTGCGGCGGGTATGTTAGTGATGATTTCAAGATGCATAATACACTCATCTGTTTTGACTTTGATGTTTGTTGAGTTGAAAATTAATCCATTCCATGACAACTTGAACCCTAATGGTGTTTTGTCAGCTTTAAATTCATACTCAGATACCATTGTGTCATGTAGGACTGCTATAGGAATTATGTCGGTAATGTCTACTTTTGTTATTCCATTTTCAACAGCTTGCTCAAAAATAATATCCCTAATTGCATCCTTTGTTTCTGCTTCAATCATTTTCTCATCAGAATATATTTTCCCATCTCTCTCAAATGTATATTTCACAAAAAATTTCATTTCTCCCCCCTTAGTGCTTGCTCTAAATCATCTGCGGTTCCATACTTTCCACAACCAAAACAATAAAATGTGTCTGTCTCAAAATATATCCTGCAAGATGGAGTTCTTTCAAGATGAAATGGACATAATATCATTTTGCTTTTCATTTTCACATTATACCTCTCTAAAACGCTCAGAATTGATTTAGAGGCTTTTTTCTTTTTGACCCTTATATCACCACTTCTTTTCTCTTTGCAATATCTCCTGAAGTCTCTCGTTGCTTCAGCAGGGCTTTTTTCTTGACTATAAGTTCTGGAACATCCAATCTCATTCCATTCGGGAGATATACAGATGCCATCATCTTCAGGATAAGGCAAAATCTCTCTCTCAAGATTGAGAAGTTTAATTCTCAAGTCGCAGATTAGGTCAAAATGGTCTTGAGAGAGAGACTGAATAAGAGCTTTAATTAGTTTTTCCATCTTTGATGACCTCTACCTTAATCTCTTTACCATCGTATATCCACATGAAGCTATCATTTTTTGTAAGCCCTAACATGTCAACAATCGGTTTTGGAACAACTGAGAGCATTGTATTTCTCACTGAGAATAACTTTGTTTTTTTCTTATACTTCATTCTATCACCCCCTTCCTTTTTTTCATAGTATAACAAAAAACAACAAAAAAATACTATTAAAATTTTTTATAGCTATATTAAAAAATTTATCTGAAAATCAGTTGACAAATGTAATGAGAGCTGATAGAATAGAATTAATACAAAAAAAATGGAGGTGTAAAGATGGAAGTAACCAAAGAAGTAGACGCATTGGTTCAAAAAGGGTGGGACACAGCGGATGCGTGCGAGATATTACAGCTTGCGTATTGTGATTTGTTAATAATGTCGCTAACGAAGCTTAATCTTGCTGATGAAACGGTAAGAGAGTATATGAAAGCAATTTTAGAAATCCAAAAAATTAAGGACGAATATTTATTAAGGGGGGTAAACAATGAATGAAATTGCTGAAAAAAAAGAAATAGGGGGTCTTACAATTGAAAATCCGCAGGCATTTGTGTCAACGGTTACTCAGGTTGCGGATGCTCTAAAATCAGTTATTGAGAAGCAAAAACTGTATGCAGTCATAAACAATCGCAAGTTTGTAACATGTGAGGGATGGACAACTCTTGCTTCTTTGTGTGGCTTTATTCCTTCAGTCCAGTCGGTTGAAGTGTATAAGGATGGTGAAGTCCTTGAAGCAAAGGCAGAGGCAATTCTTCAAAAGAAAGGCGTTATTGTTGCAAAGGCTATTGCTTTTTGTAGAGCTGATGAAGACAAATTCGGCGGAAAAAGAATGCAAGAGAAATATGAAATTGCCTCTATGGCTCAAACAAGAGCAGTGTCAAAAGTTTGTCGTATAGCTCTCTCATGGATAATGACAATGGCAGGTTATGAGGCTACACCTGCCGAGGAGATAAAAGCTGAATATGTAGAGGCAGAGATAGAAAAACCGAAAGCAACAGAACAGCAACTCAAGGCAATCCATGCAATACTGAACAAAATGAATTTGCAAACAAGAGAAGAAAAGCTAAAGAGAATTTCACTTGTATTGGGCAAGGAAATATCTTCTTATGACGAATTGACAAAAGCAGATGCTTCTACTCTTATAGAAAACTTGCAAAAAGAACCATTCTAAAGGGGGTGTATCATGATTAATGAAGCATGGGCATTATGGGTTAAAGAAATGCTTTTAAAGGCATTGGAAGATAAAAAGAATAGAGAAAACATAATTTTGAACATTATTAATGACATTGACAATGAGTTTGAGGAACTAAAGGAGTTTTATGAAGAGGAGCTAAGACAAAAGCAACAGAAAGATAAAAAGGGGGTAAGTAATGCGTAAATGGTCTCCAACGATGATTAATGCAACTAAAAAATGCAAAAGACATTTTGAAAAGAAATTTATAGAAGAAGCTCCTGCGGAAGTAATTATTCAGGAGTTTGAACAGGGTAAGCAGTATCATGAAATAGCAGAAAGGTTCCTTATAACAGGCAACGATGTGAACCTTCAAGGCTTAAACTCTGAAGTCCAAAAAGCATTAAAAGAAATAAAAAATATGGGTAAGCTATACATAGAAAAAGAGTTTGAGAATGAAATCATCAGGGGCATAGCAGATATTGTGATTGATAATGAGAATGAATGGATTGTTATAGACATAAAGAGTAGGTATGACAGCGATATATCTCAAGATGATTATGTTCAGCTTTATACATATCTCTATTTTCTTCAACAAGAGCAAGAGAAAGAAAATGCACGCATAGGCATATTAGCACTGCATAATCAATTTCACCCTCTTCATATAGAGCAAGCTCAATATAAAACGCTTCAGGACTTGAAAGAATATGTTGAGCATCAGATAGAGCTTGCTGAAAAAAGAATACAACACATGAGAATTAATACTTCATATTGCAAATACTGTGAATATATTCTCTCTTGCGATGCTATCACTGAAAAGCCTGTATCAATAGAGGAAATAGCACGAAAGTATCTACAGCTTGAGCAACTTCTGAAACAATATGAGTATACTTTGCGGGAGCATGTGAACATAACAGGGCAAAACATTGTTGTAGATGATGTTGAGATTGGCATGCACATTAGGAATGTTACAAAAATTGATGAAGAGCTATTATTAAAGATAGCAAAAGAGCAACAGATACCATTACATACTATATACAAACCTGATATAACGAATATTAAAAAACTTGCTAAAAAACACCAAGAGCTTGCTAATGCAATTAATATTGAACAAGATTACTATTTCACATCAAAGAAGATAAAGGGATAGACATGGATACAAAACTAAAAATGATTAAAAATTATATTGTCTCGGAACTTGAATGGCTTAAAAAAAGACAAGAGGAACTTGCTCAAGAAAAAGATATTATTTTAAACAAATTGAACGAATATAATGGCATAAGAGATATTGAGGATTTGAAAAGAAAATACGATGATCTAATATGGACAATTTTTAAAATTGATGGTGAAATTAAATTGCTAAAAAAGGTATTAGACATGATTGAGAAATAAGGAGGAAAGCATGAAATTTCTTAGAGAGTGGGCAATAGCTTTGTTAACATTAGCTTGTATTTTGTCTATATTTCTGGGTTATTTCTGGCGTGTCTACCATGAAAAAAAGAATTGGGACAAATGGTCAGATGCCATAAAGCATGAGTTTTTACTTGAGTTAACAGATACAGGCAATCAGGAAGTGAGCTATTACAAGGATTGGGTTTTTATAAAAAGAGCAGATGGCTCGGTAGTAATAAAGAGGAGGTAAAAATGGAATTCAAACACAAAAACATTGATTTAGATGATTTAATGGGGAAATATTTATACAAATCTTATAGCCACGCATTAATTAATTATTTAAGCAACATTGGAACTTTAGAATTGAAATTTGGCAAGATTGCAGAGAAAATATTTGTAGTTGCAAGATTAATAAAGAAAACAAGTATGTATAATGAAGAAGTTATTGAAATAGAGGGTGAAGCATTTTATTCAATAGAAGATGCAATGACAGATGCGTTGTATCTTCTTTGGGAGAAGATGGAGAAAACACAAGGAGAGTAATATGTTATCAAGTTTTAAAGTTGATGAATATTTAAAAGTAGACAACTTAAATCGGGTCAATCTTATAACAGGAAGAAATAATACAGGTAAAACTGCATTTCTGAACGAAATTTTTTATTATTATTTTGATGATGTGAGTGTTCCTGCTTCCTTTATAATGCCAACAACTCATTTTGAAAGAAGTGGTGATAGAAAAATAGAAGCAATAAATAAAGAATTGGAGAAGAATGAAAATGGAATAGTTTTGATAGATGGGATTGAAGTCAATATCCATCATTCAAGATATACAGAGCTATGGGAATTAATAAGAGAGAAAGCAATAAAATATAATTGTCAAGTATTTGCAACAACATTGAGTTATGAGTGTATAGCATCAGCATTTGAAGTGTTTTCAAAATATGAGCCTTATGAGTTGAGTTTTTATAATTTTTCGTATAAAGATTTTGCGATTATGGTTACTTATTATGATAAAGAAACTTTACAGTCAGCACTTGAGCTTGGATTAGAAATACGGGGGTAATAGATGTCAAGTAGACACTTGAAATAGACAATGCAATTATGTTCTGTGTAAAGAAATTTGCAGAAGGGGTATCAAAGTGAAAAATATTGCGACATTGGTAACAAACATTATAAAAGAGATGAAGAATAGAAAAGCCCTTGCATGCAATGCAAATAAGCGACTGTCTAACTGACAATCCAGCAATGCAAGAGCATATATCATTATAACATAAAAAGGAGGTAAAAATGGATAGGAAAATATGCCCTTTAACTTTTGCAAATACTAATGTGGATGAATGGTGTGTGAAGGAGAAGTGCGAGTGGTGGAATGGGGATGAGTGTTCTGTTAGGGCAATTACGAAACAGTTAGAGGAAATAGCAACATCACTTAAGCTGATAGCTCGTGGATATATTGACGATGGCAAATAAAGAAGTAGTAAAGATAATTAAGAACATCTCTAAACTTACAGATGAGGAGCTTGTTAGGTTAAGTATTTCAGTTGAGCGAGAGCTAAAAGCAAGAATGAACGGGGAGAAAAATGGCAAACAGAAACAGACAAAGAGCTAAAGAAGTAGAGAGAGCTGTTGCTAAAAAAGTAGGTGGTCGTAGAGTGGGAATATTAGGACAAGAGGATATATCGCATGACAAGTTTTCTATTGAAGTGAAATCAAGGAAAGTTTTTGTAGCGGAAAAGTGGTTTGCACAAGCTGAAAAAAACGCAAAAGGGAAAGTGCCTCTTTTGATAGTTCATGTAACAGGGAAAAGACATGATAACGATTATGTGATTATGAAATTGAAAGACTTTTTGGGGGTGTGTAATGATTTCTCATAATGCTTTTATGGCAATTTTAAAAGAATTGCAATCAAGAGAGGGAGAAGTTTTAGACAAAAGGGCAGAACTATATTCAACTGATTACAACAGAACCCACAACTTTGAAGCAATCGGAAATAGGGTCAATATGAAACCACCAGTCGTTGCACTAATTCTCGCTTATAAACACTTGGTAGCATTAGAAGATTGGCTATTAAATTACAATCGTCAAAAATATGACACAGTTGATGCATCGGATTTTAAGCAAGTTGAGGAATGGATTATAGACATTAGGAACTATCTTGCTTTTATTTATGCGATGCTTTATGAAAATATTGAATACGATAACTAAAAAAAGGAGGGAAGTATGAAACCTTTATCAGACAATTGGGAATTTTTTAGGGCATTTACTGATAGCTACATTAGTGTTCAAAAGGTTAGAGTAGCATCAGAGAACAGAGTGAGAAGTATCATTCAGGGTAAAGATGAGAATGAAAAACATAGAAAGAGGATGTTTGAAAGTTTAGCTTTACTGAAAAAGAACGAAAAGGAATTTGTCAAGATGGCAAAACAGGTTTTAATTGAGGAACCTGTTTATAACGAATTCTTAGCTCATATTCGGGGGATAGGAGAAACACTTGCAATGAAGATATTGAGTTTTCCTCTGGATTTAGAGAAAAATGTATCTTCATGGTGGGCAATGGCAGGGCTGGTTCCTGTGGTGTGGAAATGTGAATGTGAAAAGGGGCATAAGATACTTTTGCACAAAGATCCTGAAAAGCATTTAGAGCTGAGATGTTACGCAAACATAAATTCAGAGAAATGTGATGCTCCAATTGTCAAAAGTGAAATGGCACCATCTAAATTGCACGCAGGATACAGAGCATTTTGGAATGGGAAGCTAAAGCAGTTAGGGTATATTATTACTGATGAGTTTATCAAATTAGGGATTTATTACAGGAAAGCATGGGAAAAGTTCAGAGATGAAGGCTTGCAAAGAGGCATGAAGCCTATACATGCAAATAGACACGCAAGAAGACTAACATATAAACTATTCCTAAGCCATTTACACGAGTGTGGTTGTGAATTGAAGGGAATACCATATCGTAAGCCTTACGCTTTTGAATTCTTAAACCACAAATGGTTTATAGGTTATAAAGATGTAGTATCCATAGAGAAGACGATGAAAGAAAAAAACTAAAAATCTAAAATCAAAGTAACATTAATAGAAGTGAACCATGCTAAAACGAACCAACTTTCGTAGCTACATGTAAATAAGTGAACCAGTTTGTATGAGCTACTTTAAGGAAAGTGAGCCATCATGAAATAGAAACAAAACAGGGCAGTGAACCAGATGTTAAATGATGCCAACTAATAAAGTAACATGTTGAATTAGCGAGCCAAACACAAAAAGCAACAGAAAGCTTTAGTGAACGAACCATGGGAAAGGAGCAAAAAAATTGACGAGTGAGTTGTGAAAAATAAGCAACATCAATAGAAACGAGCAAAGGAGTAAAAGCAACACCATTCTTTAGCGAGCCATAAAATTAAGCAACACTGCTAAATAGCGAGCCATAGCACCGTAGCAACAAAGACTTAGAGTGAGCCAGACGGAAAAAGCAACAGAGTGCTTGAGCGAGCCATTTATCATAAGAGGCAGAAGTTTTCAGCGAGCTACTTTATAAAGCAACATATACTAATAGCGAGCCGTTCTTATTCAGTAACAAAGTAGAAAAGCGAACCACCTTTAGATAGCAACAAGAAAGTGAAGTGAGCCAGACTATAAAAGTAACAGGAAAAGATAGCAAGCCAAATTTGACAAGCAACATAACAGTTTAGCGAGCCATACACATGAAGCAACATTTTGTATTAGCGAGCTATACTTCCTGAGCAACATGTTGCGTCAGCGAGCTTGGTCAAAGAAGCAACACGGCAAAGTAGCGAGCCATTTGTTAGAAGCAACACATCGGAGCAGCGAGCCAAAGGAAAATAGCAACAAACGGAAGGAGCGAGCCATTATAATTAAGCAACAAAGTCTGAAGCATAATATTTACAAATTTACAAAATTAATTTACAATAGAAAGGGGGTGATTTTTATAGCCAAGCTGTTTGAGGGACTTGTGTGTGAGCGAGTTACAAAAGTATTTGATCCATTTGGCTATGGTGTTAATTATGTAACTGATTTAGCTTCAAAGCAATCTTCCTATTTAATTCTTTGTTCTACAAGAAGATACTCTTATGAATTCAGGGATAAGTTTAATGAATACAACATAGAAGGCAATTACAGAAGGCTTTCAAGCTATTTAGAGGATATTTATCATGAATGCACTTCTATACAAGACATAATTAACTTTTTCTATGACCATACCTTCTATCATAACAGCACATATCTAAATAAGAGAAACATTATTTATCAGTGTTATCTAAATTATTGTGCAGAAAGGGAAAAAATCAAATTCCCTTATCCAATTCACGAAAGCTATGAAAAATTTAAAAAGATATTTCAAGAGAGAAAAATCATAGACGATACAGAGCTATATCTGAAATGTCTTAATGACAACATTGAAAAGAAAAAAATTGATACTTTGATTTACATCAACGCAGAGGATTTAACTGAAACGATAATTAATGTTATAAACAAGCTATTTGATTACAAGAACCTTATCATAGTAGGAGACAGTAATAGACCAAATAGATATTTTTTTAAGCCTGTAGTAAGTATGAAAAATAGCAATGTTAATTTATCTTCAGTGAAAGTAGTTCCTAAAATATTTGCAAATAAGATTAAAAAAGTAGCAACTGATTTTGTATATGACATTATAACTAATGATAACACAGCAATATTGAAAGTAAAAAAATATGCTGAATTTAAAGAAACAGTAGAACATGTAACAAATCAAACAGATAAATCTGCAAAGCTAATACTACCAAGCTATGACTATCAACCACAAATAGAAAAGTTATTATTTGGCTTAAATATACCCTTTAAAACACTAAGTGATAATTATAAATTTCCTACCCAGCTTTATACTTTTTATAACGCAGTGAAAAAATTAGTTACAAACAAGGGTTATGTTACTAAAAAAGAGATTTATACTATTATAGATTTAGTCAATCCTGCTATTTCAGATAGATTTGGTGGCAAACTAAAACTAAAGAAAATGTTTTACGATTATATTTACCCATCCTCTTTGTTAAAAAAAATGAACTTCTTTCAAACATTGCAAAAGCTATATGTTAACGAAAATTTACATTATGCTTTAACAAATAAACTATCCTATGAGTTCGTCAAATGGAAAGGTAAATTGAATGAGAAATACCTAAATGCTAATATGTTTGTTGCACCATTGCTTTATGCAAAAACTATTCCAACTGATATTACTGTCATGATTGTTGATAAACAACCACAACATTATTACAAAAAAATGCTCTACTGCTGTTTAACTTCTACTTCAGAAGCTATTTATGTCATAAAATTGCCTGCAAATTGGAAAGATTAACCTCTAAATCAATTATGGGAGCATTTTTAAAAAAACAAATATAAAACCATTAGTCTTGAGTGAAAAACGCCTCTAAATCAATTCTACGCATTTGGTTTTGCAATGAAGGGGGCTAAATCTTTGTATAAGCCGAGAGCGATTAATTTATTAGTGCTTTCTTGGTCAACTTCGTTAGCAAACCTTAGGCTATCCTCGTAAGAAGGAAGCCTGTGGTAGATATATTTTCTCCAAAACTCAACTGCTAATGCGGCGGCAAGTATTCTGTCATCGTGTTTACCTTCTTCAGCTTGTAATTCTCCTTTATCTGTTTGAACAAAAAACTGCATTTCTTCAAGTAATGCTTTACTTTTTATTTCTAACATATTGAGATGATATACACTTTTGAACTGATTTAGCAATGGTGGTTTAGTATGACCTGTAGTATTCCAGAATTTAATATAATTCTTTTTCAAGGTTTGCTGTTTAGTGTAAAGGTATTCTCTGATATAAGGAATATTGGCTTTTATCACATCAAGGTTAATATCTTTAACATCGGAACGAACGACAATATTGCCTATGTCTGACAATTTACCCTTGACATCGTTCATCTCTTTTATGATTACCTGACCTACTCCATTAATTTCAAGATTAAGATAAGAGTTTTTGTAGAAAGCACATAGAAATAAGCAAATTTTAGCAAATTCAATAACTCCGATATTGTTAGCTCTGAATTCTGCAACTTGAACAAGTTTGTCTTTGTAGCCTTTCCATATTGATATAACTGCCATATCGCTATCCTTAGAAGAACCATATGAAGGATCTGCACCTATAAAATAGGTCTCGTGCAATTTAGGAAACTCGTAAATGTGCAAATTAGCTTCTCTTTGATTAGCAGTATCTATATATACTCCCTGAGTATCTGCATTAATATAAAAATAGTAAGGCTTTATTGTGGCAACTTTTTTCATGTCTTCCATGAGCTTGTAAGCATCAAAGAACTTGTATCCTGATAGTCTAAATGCCTCTTCATCATAAAATGGTAGTTCCTGAAGGCAATAGTTTTCATCTCCATTGAAAGTAGTATCAAGCTCTTTTCTCCACCAAGCTAATTGTTCAATGCTAATTTCATAGCCATACATTTTTTTGACAAGTTCTATTTTTCTTTGTTCCTCTCTTGACATAGGATAGCCATACACTTTAAACAATGGGTCATCTTTTTTAATCACATAATCATCTCTACCCCACCAGCCAACAAAGATAGCTTTAGATGTAGGATTGTTTTTAGCTTCCATGTATCTATCATAAAAAGAGTTAAAACCATTTGCAGTGCTTTCAAGGATAGTATATCTATGAGGATGCGTTTTAGCAGAGGATACCATTAAGGACTTTAGAACCTTTTCTTCAGGGTCGTTAGCAGAATAGAAAGCAACTTCAGTAGCATGTATGCAAGTTAATGCTTGAGAACGAGCAACTGATTGTTTAGTGCTTTCTCTTGAGCTAACATGGAAAAATAAAAATTCTGAATTATTGGAAAACTGCATTAAGGTTCTATTGTCTATAATTACAGGCAACTTGTGAGTTCGTGGTAAATGCAAATACATAGTTCTAACTATCTCTCTTAACTTAGGTCGTGCTTCATAGTCTTGGGTTAAAAAGCCAAGTTTAATGCCACTGAAAGTTTGCACCCAGAACAAATCCAGTGCTAATAACAAAGTAGTGCAACCTTGTTGTCTTCCTTTAAGAATTACAAAATTTCTTATCGGGGATTTGTTTTCTATTTCTCTTAATATTTCGTTAGCTATATACTTCTGAGCATAATACCATCTGTTAGGGGTAAAAAGCATTTTACCTTTTTCTTTAGAGAAAATTACAAGATGGTTAGCCCAATTGATAAATCTTTTTACCATAATCAAGTTTTACCATTATAAGAATTTTATCAGTTTTTTTCTAACATATTCTTTGCTAAGAGTATTTTTGCATTGCTTTACTGTCTCATTTACTATTATTTTAACTTTCTGTAAATCATTAGCACAATTTACTAAAGCCCATATTAGATTAAGAGTTGCCTGATTAATATGCATAGAATTGAGATAATGTATCAAATGCTCATGTTTAAAGAGAGTAATATCATACACTTTTTGAACTCTTAACTTGTTTTGTAAAAACTCCATTATCCTAACTGCCATTCCTGCATCAAAAAGTAACAAGACATTAAGGAAAAATATCTTGTAGGCATGCTCCTTTAAAAAATGTAGTTTAAGATATTCAAAATTAGCCCATGCCTTTTCTGCCTCTACATCTCCAAACCCTCTTTGCTGTGCAGTAAAATATACATAGTCTGGTATCATCGCTTTTTGAGTAAGACCCTACCAAGTATTGATATACCAAAAAATACTAACATGAATGGTAAAGCCTTTTCTGAGTAGAACAGTGTAACAAGGAATAGAATAGAGTTCAGTATGAGAATAAGCATAATCTCAAGAATACCACTTGCTACTAAATACCCAATGATACTTTCTTCTCTTTGTTTAATTTTCATCAAAAATACCTCCCAAAGTGTTTTCTAATTTCTCTACATTTTCTAAATCCTCATCAAGACTTAATGCAGAACCAAAACTACTGTCTGCAATCTTAGCATTAATCTTTGCAACTTCTTTCACTTCCTTAATGACTAACAAAGGAGCTTTAATACTTTCAATGTCTACTATTTTACCCTTATTCCTTGCCTGAATAATATCATCAAGTAAATTTAAAGCAAGAGTGTTTAATTTGTCCACCATGATTGTTAAAGTATCTTTGTCATTCTTTTTCCTCAAGGTATTCCTCCACTCTTTTTTGTTTAAGCATATACTCTGTTAAATGATACTTTAGTGATTGTGGTGATACATAATAGCCACTCTCAAATGCTTTTCTCATGTAAGCCATTGCAGTATCGTTATCACCCTTCACTAACGATTTTGCTATTGCTTTAGAATACTCATTAACTTGTGTCTTATAGTTATCTACACTCTTTTTAATTGCTGTTATATCTTCATAATACATGTTTAAAGTTGGTGTTGTAAAGCCTAAAGCATAAAGCCACTTTTCGTGTTCGGGTATTTCATTGGGAAGATTAAAGTATACTTCAATTATTTTTTTCTTTAATGGATTTGGCATTCTTTGAATATCCATCAATGTTATATGAGGCTTGCCAAATATATCAGTAGGCAATCCTTCTGTAAAGAGTGTATATGCCCCTATTGCCCTTTTAACCATTGTGGGAGATACTCTCTTAATTAATTCTGAAGTATCTATGTCTTCTCTACCCCATAGTGATTTAGCTCTTACCATTTCAGTAATTATAGGGAACATTGCCGCATCAAATAGCTCAGGAGCGCCAAAAGTTATAGAACCATCAAGTCCTATTTCAGCGAGTAAACCTTTACGAACAAATAAAGGAATTTCCTTTTTAGCCTCATTAACCTTTAATCTAAATTGAGGGTCTTTTTTGCTTACTATTCCTATAATTATCTCAATTAGACTATCTAACAGTGGTATACCTTCCAACCCAGAAAGTGCAATTGCCAATGCCAATGACGAATAGAATGCTTTTTTATTAGGATAAATATGAGAAAGAAAGTTTATATAGTTTAAGATATAGCTCTTAAATATAAAGAATGGTGCTAATAATCCTCTACCTATATTTGGTCTATTAGCTTGCGAATACAGAAATTGAGTATTAAAGATAAAATCACTTGTAAACTCATATAAAGCCTCTCCAGTTATACCCTTGTTTTTGCCTATCAGGTATGCAGTAATTGCCGCATTCAATCTATTAGAGCGTTCTGACAAATTACCAAATATTGATAAAGCCTTTAAGGCTTTGTCTCTAAAGCCTATATCTTTGTGCATTATTGCTTCTAATTCACCTTCTTTAATCATTCTAATCAGAATGTTTTTCAGTTCAGGTTCTATGTATTTTGCTTCTGTAACTGTATCTAAGAACCTTTTACCTCTTATAAAATCTGCTACCGCATCTTTGTATATCCTAAACTCAAGTGGAGTGGCTTTAGCAAAGGCTTCTAATCCTTTTTCACCATCAAGATAATAAGCATACCATATGGTTGTCATAAATCTTTGTGATAAGTTGACAAACATAAACGCAGGCTTTAATCCGAGATAATACAGATACATTAATGCTCTTACTCTAACATTGAAGGCATTTTCAAAGTCTTTTCTACCATAATAGTAGTCCACTAAGTCTCTTGCGTATATATACAACTCTCCGTTTGTTTTAGCAATCTTTTCAAGTTCTTTTACGACATCAACATAGTAAAACTTTTTGGCTAATGCAAGGGGAACTGTATCTATATAAGACTTGACTATTTTTTCAACATCAATATCATACCCTGATACTCCCGCTCTTTTTGATAATCTACCTTTAGCGAGTATCTTTAAATATTCTTTATCTACTATTTGTGTAAACTTCTTTATTTCTTCATTACTAACTCCTTTAGCTTCAAGATAAGCATCAAGCATAGGCAAATATCTATGTATAGTAGCAACAACAGAAGGATCTTTAACTGAAAAACCTATTAGATGACCTTCATTAACTCCTTCTCCCATTATTCTGTTAGCTTTACCTCTTTTAGTATCAATTATGAATACATTATATCCCGAAAAGTCTATATTATTTTCTCTTGCATATTCAATTGCTTCGTTAGGTAACCCATTTTTCGTTATTTCTTCAGCAAACTTTTTAGCTTCAAGCATGGTATCAAAGGCTTCATAGTGTATCGTTACCTTGCCTTTCTTTTCATCAGGAACTCCTACCCATACTCCAAATCTACCAAGCCTGAAATGAGGAAGGTAGCCATTGATATAATGAGCCTCTATAAATTCATCTGCCTCTTGTTCAGTCCATCCAGCATCAAGCATAAACCTCTTAAGCCCTATCTTCTGAATATAGTCAAGAGCCTTCCTAACCCCATAGTAAGCCTTTATCTCTTCTTCTGTTAACCCTATTGCTTCAAGCTCATATCTCTTGTATGTTTTCTGTTGAGCATCTCCTTGTAATAGCAATCTATTAACTCTTGTTTTATCTTTAAGTTCTATATAAGGTCTTAAATACTCTTTAGCTTCATTGCTAATAACATTAGCCCTTGCATTGATTTTGTAAAGAGTTTTAGTTAAAGGCTTAATAACTTCATTCCACCAAGGCACTCTTAACATGCTTTTAGCTATACCTGTTATGTCTGATATTGCAGTGCCAAGTTTATCATAAAGCCTTTCATAAATTGGTGGAGCTTTCTTATTTAAACTTTCAAGAAATTTTCTATTAATGTCAAAATCTATATCCTCTATTGATAAGTCTTCTTCTGTTAAAGCCATATTTTGTATTTGCTCATACTTTTCAATTTGCTTAAGTTTTTTCTCTACTAATTCTTTAATTTTTGCTTGTTTTTCTAATGGAAATTCATTTAATAGTTCCTCTATATAAATGAAATCTTGCGGTAAACTACCTGTTTGTATAGCTTCATTGTATTTCTCAACAATAGAATTTATTTGTTCTTGTTGAAGCATTTTTGCTTGCAATTTTGGAATATACACAAAATCAGCATTTTTTGTAACAATTTTATATAATAACTCAGTAACATTGGGTGCTATTAATGTGCTACCATCACTGACATGAAGACCTACTACTTCTACTAAGCTATCTAAAACTGCTGTTGAATTTTTATTCACAATTAAGTTTACTGTTTTAGATAAAGCAGGCATACTAATAAATGGCACTCTATCTATATAAATGTGGTTAACCTTACTTAATTGCGATAATTCCACATAAGGCACTGTGCTTTTATAATAGTATAATTTATCTCCGATTTCTTTTAAATTACCGAGATTAATATGTCCAACATCTGATAAGGCTAATTCCTGATTAACTTTAACCAAATTCTCTACATTAGTAAATGGAGTGTTTTGAATACTCAAAAAATCAACTTCTTTTAATTTATCAAGCTTGACTTTTGCATTGCCTTTACCATTAATACTTATAACAGATGCTGAAGACAAATTTTCTAACGATATAGTTCCTTTGGAAGAAAGGTAAGCTTTTGTAATTCTTTCTAATGATGGTAAGTCAATGCCACTATCAACTTCTATGTCTAATCCGCTTGGTTCTACACTTTTTAATTCAGGAAAGTAAGCAATATCTTTAAAATTTCTGCCCGCTTTAATTTCAATAGTATCAAACAAGTCAGATTTTAACTTTTCTATTTTTGAAATATCTACTTCCTCATAGAGAGGAATGCCTGCTATTTCTAAAGCATTTACTTCTCCAAACAGCGTATCAACTGGCATTACATAAGGTATTCTAAATACAAAATCATCTTCTGCTGTAATATTATCAAGATTGATTATCCCATTGCCAACATATAGTGTATTATTTTCTTCAATAAAACTTAAAGCATCTTGTTTGTAAAGCCTATTGTTATATTTATCTGCAATTTTCTTAATGTTTTCCCTTCTTTCCTCAAATGACATCTCCAAAAGTCTATCTCTGTTTTCAAGCAGCTCTTGTCTCATTTTGATATTATTAACAAATTCTTCTCCTCCCTTAAACCATTTATCTTTTACAAACTTCAGTATAGGCTCAAACATTACTTCCTCTATATCTTGTCCTTTACCAATTCTACCCCTTATCTCAGTAATTCTGTCACCAATCGTTACTACCACTACCCTTGGATTTCCATCTTCATCAACAAACATGTGTAGGTCTCTGTTTTCTAAATAGCCTTGTGCGGCATATCTAATACACCACCCTGAAGTGGTAACTTTATTAGATAAATGTTGCACTAAGCCAATTGCATTGTAATAATCTTCTTTGGTAGCATATTTGGATTTATCTGGAAATGATAGCCATCTTCCTTTTACATTTATATCATTAGGAGTTCCAGCAAGCCAATATTCAGTAAATAGCCTCTCCATGTGTTCTGAGAATATGTCAAAGTAATTCAGAACCCATTTTCCCTCTATTCTTCCTTCTACAAGTCTATTATAAAAGTCTCTTACTGCCCCTGCTATTGGTGGAAGTGGCTTCTTTTGAAGCGTTGAGCTTGAAAGTTTATCAACTCTTACTTCATTACCGTCAATATATACGACATTCTTAACTATCCTTTGAAACATCAAAATATTAAATGGAAGTGGTAAATCAAGCTCGTTTAATACATCAATCCAATCAAAATATAGTCTTTGCAGTGTTATGTTTTCATGTTCAAGGATGTTATCTTCAAATTGCTCTCTGTCTATTATTCTATTTTCAAGTTGTTGTAAGTAGCCTGCTGTTTCAAAATCAAGCTCTCCTCTTTGTCTAAGTCTTCTTAATTCCTCTATTTCTCTATTAATATCTGCAATTCTTGTTCTGTAATATAATGGATCAAAGTTTGCAACCTTGTTTGATATATCTGCCCAATAGTCCATTAATTTTTGTATTTGCTCAATTGTTAACTGTTTACCCTTTATGACATCATTAAGTGCCGCCATTACTTCAGTGTTTATATCAAATTCCTCTGCTTCTTTACTAATCTCTCCTAAATATCTATCCCTGTATTCTCCTCTTAATGCTTTATTAAAGAAAGTAGCAACATCAACATAATTAAATCCTTCTCCTCTAAAGAGATGGTTTAGAGATACAAAAAATGCTTCTATTCTCGTGTAGAGATTGTTTATCCAATCAGGTAGTTTAATGCTTCTTTGTAAATAGTTAGCAAACATATCGCATCTTTTTTCTGCATTAGGTTCAAACTTTTCAAGCCTTGAAAGTTCCTGTCTTGTTAATAGTAGCTTTTCTACATCATGCCAAGCTTCATGTCCAAGAGTAGTAACATTCATATTAGATAAAGATACTGCAATCATAGAACGCCATTTTTCACCATCAAAGTAAACCCTTTGCATGCCTGCAATTTCAACAGTTTCTTTTAAATCACCTAATGCCCATTTTTTAGCTACTTTATCTAAAGCCTCATCATCTACCACAATTCTATCGGCAAGTATAATTTCCGTATCAGGAGATACAACTCTTCTGACAATATCAAGCATTTTGGCAATGCCTGATGCTTCTATTTGGCTTTCTGTTGCTAATGCTATTTTTATACCTGTTTCTGTTTCAATAATTTGTCTATGGTCTCCGATGCCTTTATTGATGCTTTGATTATTTCTAATCTCGTAATCAGTCGTTTCTTCCCATATAATTTTGGTTTGTTGATAAGTTCTTGAGGCTTCATCTTTTAAGACCTCCATTTTGTTTATTAAATTAGCTTCCTCTAATGAGTAGCCTTGTAATACCTTCTCTATATTCCCTGATAATATCTTAAAGAAAGCTCTTAATTTTGTAGAGTTATCTTTATTTGCCTGTAAAAATCTTGCTATCTCTATTGCCTCTTTACTGAATTGCTTGCCAAATAGGTCTTGATTTTTGACAAAGGTATCAACAAGCATACCCATACTGTCTGCTCTTCTTACTATATCAACAGCTTCTGTAACATCTCCGAATACATCATATTTCTTTGCCTGCTTTTTAAAGTTTTTAGAAATACTTATAAACCTGTCATAAGCAGAAGATAGAGCGGTTAATACTTTTGCTGTAAGTTTATCTTCAGCATTATTAAGTAAGTCTATAAGTTGCTGATTGTTATATTCCTTTGCAAGATTTCTTATTTTAATCTCAATATCTTCAGGCAAAGCTAACTGAAAACTGATTTGTTCTTGCCTTCTAAGATTAGCTAAAGCATCATTGATTATTTGTTCTTTAGTGCGTGGTGTTATCTCTACTAAAGCAGGTTGATTTAATAATTTAGCTTCCTTTTCTACCTCTTGTGCTAAACTTTTAAAGAATGAAGTTAATGCTTTAGCACTTCTTATGTTATTAGCTATGTATTGAGCAATTTGTATAACACTTTCTGGTGGTTTTTCAAACAATGGAACTTGATTAAGCCATTGCTGAAAATTCATGCCACTTTTCTTGATATTTCTATATAAGTCTATTGCATCAACAAGTGAATTAATAACTCCAAAATCATTCTTATATACAGACCTTAAAACAGCAAAGTTTTTAGCTACCTGATTGAGAGATTTAATAATGTTCTGTATATCTACATCTAAAGCCTCTGATTGAAGCTCTTGTAGTTTTCTATTTTGAAATGCCTTTGCAAACAACAAAGCTTGTAATCTATTATACAGTTGCCTTGTATAACCTGTGGGTGATACATATTGAGCAACTTCAGTATGTGGTAATGACTTTAAAAAAGCCTCTACGAATTCTTTATTAGCAGGACTTAATATGTTTCCACTTTCATCTATATTGAGTAATGCAAAGATATTATCAGGAAGCCTTTTAGCATCTGCTTCTGCCTGTTCTGCTGGAGACATAGCCAATGTAGTTCTTGTATTAGCAAGATAGGTAAACTCCTTTCTATCAACTGGTGTTTGTCTTATTCTTACTAATACAGGATTTTTAATTTGTTTTACAGCTTCAGGATTAATACCAAATCTATCTGCGTTTTCTATAAGATAGTTTTTGTATTGGTCGGCTAATCCCATTTGATAAGCATATTGCAAAGCTATGGTTCTTGCGTTACCGCTTTCTACTATCAAGTCTTCTCCTACTATTGGAGCGCCCTCTGTAACTGTTTTAGAGCTTTCAAGTAACTCTGGTCTTATATCTTGAGCTATTTGTTGTATTTGAAGTTGTGAAGCTACCTTGTCTCTTTGTCTTGGCTGTAATTCCTGAGGATAAGCAATATTTATATTGCCTTCAACATCATGGCTTGCTATAAGGCTTTCAGCAGGAACAATAGCATAGGTAACATCTATTGTTCTATTATCTGGGGTAAATACTTTTTCTGTTTTACCTAATATTAATCCTATTCTTTCTGCTTCTTTTTGTGTTTCAGTTTCCTCTATTATGGGTGGAGTTATTTTTACTGCTTCTTTTGCTTTTTCTTCTATTACAGTTTCAGGTTTTCCTTCTTCTTTTGTAGGTTCCTTTTCTTTTTCTTCTGGAACTATTTCCTCTTTTACTTCAGAATAGAATAAAGGAGTTTGCTTTGCTATTGTTTGTCTGATTTTTTCTGCCTCTTGTTTATACTGCTGATACGCTTTCTCTGCTTTATATGTCGGTGGTATTAATACAGCACCCTGTATACCTGCGGCAAGAGTTGATACTATACCTGTTTCAAGCAACCTATCAGCAACTTCTTTTAATGTCATGTCCTCCCTTAAAATGCCTTTGTCTGCGGCAATTTGCACTACTTCTGTTAAAAGTTCACCAAATACTTCATTTGTCAAATATTTAGTTGCATAGGTAAAGAAATTCTTACCTGTTCCTCTTAATAAAACTTTTAATGGAAATCTTTCTCCTATAAACTCACCTGCAGAATAAATAGAACCATAGATAAGGGATGTTAGTTTACTAAATCCTTTTTCTCTACTTTCATGATAAGCATTTAATCCTGCCATGCTAAGTAATGGTGCTAAAGCCACTGTTGGTTTCTTTGTTACAACACCAGCAATGATAAATGGTAAGTTAGTTCCTACTGCGTTTAAAGCTGATATAATTGTTCTTTCTGTATCTGATGAAGCAGTCTTATATACTTTTTCAATCTCTTTTGCGGCATCGTTAGCTATATCTATTCCCTTTTTTTCAATAAACAGTTGTAAATTGTTATAAGCATTTTCAAGATCTCCAAAATATTTTTTTGCTATATTTGCTGTATCTTTATCCTGATATAGCATAGTCCTTATACCCTCTTCAGAAGGAGTAAACCCTGTTTCACCAATAAACCTCATTGCCCCACCAAGTCCACCCTTAAAAGAGTTATAAATAGTTTTCCATATTCTGGTGAATGTATTTCCTCTTTCGGGCAAGCTTTTCCATATCTCATCTGTTATTGGTATAGGATTACCAAGTAAGCCTTGTTGATTTGCTTGCTCTTGTTTAAAAAACTCATCTGCTGGTATAGGTTCTCCTAATAGTCTTTCCATAGACTACCTCGCAAGTGGTATAATTTGACCACCAATTGTTACTACTTTTTTGCCATTGTATTCATAAACAGGTAAATCAAATTTTCTACCTGTTGTTGTCTTTACACTCAAAAGCCTACCATCATTTTTAAACTCATAACTCATTATTTTTTCTCCAGCAAGCAATTGAGGAGCTTTATTAACATCTTCTCTTGTCAATGTAGGAAGTTGCATCTTCTGTTCTTTAGGCTTGCCACCTACTTGTTCTTTTTCATTCTGTGGTATAAGTCTATCTTTCTCTAAACTTCCTAAAGTCTCCTTTGGTTCATAACCAATAGAACCATAGTAATTTAACAAATCTATTCTACTTTCTGGGACATATTTAGTATCTCCTGTTTTTGGATTATGTAGAACGATAAGTTTTTCTTTTGCTTTCAACGATGCCATTATCTCAGTTTTTTTCTTTTCAAGTTTTGAAGTTACTATATCTTTAAGTGTATTCCTTATCAAGTTAAAGTTTTCTTTAATTGATTTTATAGCTTCAAGTTGAGTTGCTACTTGAGCTTTTAACATATCAACATTAATACCCAGCTTTTCAAGCTCAGTTTTAAAGGCTATATCATTAGCCTTTAACTTGTAATCTAATGCTTTCAGTTGTATTTCTCTGTTTTTAATCTCTGTCTCTGTTTTAATTTGCCATTCCTTAAGAGCTTGTTCGTATTGCTCTTTATCTGCGTTTTTAAAAGCAGTGTAAAGGCTATTTACCATTGTAATATTTTCTCCATATTTACCAGGATTTACAAAAGCAAATATAGACAACATAGAAGGAATAATTTGCTTAAATATAATGTCTCCTGTTGTTTTAGGAGTTGTAAATTGTTCCATTTTGGGTGGTTCTTCTATCTTATAAGAGACTACTTTTTCTGCTTCTTGTAGTATAGGAACAGTTTTTTCTGAATATTTGTCAAGCGTAGAGGCTTTTTGTTTAAAGGTTTCTTGCATTTGTTTCATGTTTTCGTTAAGTGCGTTATAGTATGGAGTTAGTGCTTCTATTTCTTTAGCAATAGACACTAATTGCAACCTATTAATATCATCAATGCTAATATTTCCTTTGCCTGTTATTTTACTTGTTACTTCTTGTGCAAATTGAATTGATGGGTCTTTGATTAACTGTTCCATTTTTGCCTCCTATAATCCTATTTCTTTTAACCATTTTTCTGTTGTTGTTTCAAGGGGAGATTTAAGAAAGCCAAATCTTTGACCTACATCTAAAGCTCCTATCTGAAATTGCTTTATAAATGGGTTTAACGCAGTTTTAATCTCATCATCAGTAAAATCAAGCTGTTTTAATAAATCTACTGTCTGTTTCATAAAATTAATAGATGTCTTATAAGCCTTCTGATAAGAAGGCAATAGTTCTTGATATTGACCTCGTGCTTTACTAAGACCTGTTTCTTCTGGAGTAGGCAATACTGTATAAGCTCCTGCAAGTTTTAATGCACCACCAAGATTTGATGCAGTTTGTTGATATTGAGACATTATATCTTGGGTAACATTCTGTATAGGTTCTGCTCTCTTCTGCAACATTTCACTTGCCTTTTGTGAATATATGCTTTCATAAGGAGTTATAGAGGCTTGACCTACTGCATTAGATAAAGCAAACTTTAAACCCTCTAAAGCTCTATTTTGTAAAGATTGAACAAACTCTTGAGTTTTTCCTATTTGTTTTTCTCCCCAATTTTGTATTTGTTGCAAAAATGGAGATATATCCATGCTTGCATTTTTGCTAAATGTTTCTACTTGTTTATAATATGGTGAATAATATGGTTTTACAGTCTCCCTCTTGCCACCCATGGTTACCTCCTCTTTTTGTTTTTAATCTTTATCCACTTGCCACCTTTTCCTCTTCTGTAACCAGTTGATGTTAAACATATAGCCCACGCAGAATTATCCTCATAACCTTTTTGCTTTAATTTTTTTACACATCTGTCTAACTTTGCTGGCATTTTATTGCCTCCAATTATAGTTTACATACTTGTCAATGCCTGAAGTATCTACTCTCAAGGTCGGAGTTGTTAATGGCACTGTCGGTGGATTTAAAGTTATTTTAGGAGTTGATTGTATAGACGATAACGCACTACCTATTCCCGAGAACCCTGATGCCGCTGATGATAAAGACTGTTGTAACAGTTGCCCTTGTGCCGCTTTTTGTGATAGCCTTAATTGAGCTTCTGCAAGTTCTCTCTGTTGTTGAATTTGCGCTCCTGATAGCTTTAACTGTGCAGAAGCCATCAAATCTTTTATATACTGTTCATTCAAACCTGACAAAGATAAAGCATCGCTTAATTGTGTCCTTAATAAATCAGTGTAAAAGGAAGCATACTTTTTGTTAAGTTCATTTATTGCTTGTAGTGCTATTGATGAATTCTGTAACCCTGCCGCTGATAGCCTTTGTTCTACTTGTTTCTTTGCTTCATTCCACCATTCGTCAAGTTTAGCTTGATATGCTGGAATTAGCTTGCCTTCATTATAAAGTCTTACTGCGTTTTGTGCGGCAATTCTTGCTTCCTCTGATAAAGCCTGATTATTAGCTATTGCCGCATCAATCTTTGCAAAATCCTGTTCAGGCAACTTAACCTCTGGTATATGAATTTTTGGTGGATTTAATGCAGATATAGCTCCTACTATTCCTGATACTGCAGATACTATACCACTTATTAATGTCGCTGTTTCAAAGCCCATATTTTACCTCCTTTTGACATAATATGTTTTTTTAGTTTTTCTTTTATGAAACAATATCCCTTTAACATCGTATTTGTCAAGCAATCTCTTGAATATTGCAATACCATCGTTATCTATTTTACCTCCTGCAAATATAACTACTAATACTTCTCCCTTGTTATCACAATCTGAGAAGCATTTATATAACAAGCTATCATCTTCTGCTAACTGCATTGCTTCTTTTTCTGTTGTAAAGCAGTAAAACAATACCTGATAAGAATTACCTTTATTTAAAATAATGAATTGTCCTTTTTCATAGCATTTTATCACATAAGGAAATATGTTAATAACTTGTTCTATATCGTGGCTACATATAGCAAATAGTATATCAAATATATTACTCAGCTTCATCTTACTCACCAATAATAAGTTTAATGGTTCTGAATAAAGTATCATGTATGTCTCTTTCTGTTTTAAGCATATACTCAAGGTTCATGTCATATATTGGTGAAGGATAATTCCTCGGGAATACATATACAGGAATTTCAAGTTTACTACCAATTTGATTAAGAAAATCATAATAAATCATATGTTGTTTTTGATTAACAGAGAAAAAATGTTTTATTGTATCTTCTTTATCAGGGAGTAATACAGGTAAGTTATAGTAAGATACTTTTAACCCAAGGGAATAAGCATCTGCTAACGCACTTAACCAATTAGCCATTTCTTGATGCTCGTTCATGTGTATAAGGTTGTATTTCCTCCAAAATTGTTCATTATTCTCATAAACTATTGGCAACTTACTATACATACCTTGCTCCTAATGTTCCTGTTAGTTTCAATAATATAAGTTCACTGTATTCGTTAGTATCTTGAGAAATCTGTAAATCAAATTCTGTAACTCTTTTACTTAATACCTGCGGTAAAGGATAGTAAACATTAACGAAAAAATCAGTAGGTTGATGTAAGAAAAAATTAATAGAAGACGATGTTTGTGGAATTAAATTGGCATTTTCATTTACAATTACTAAGAATGGAGTTTGTTTAACTACATATTGTCTTTGCATATTAATACCGCCTATACTGTATTTGTTTGCTCCTCTACCATACATAGTTAAAGCTCTTATATTGTAATAAACTGTTTCTCCACTGAAAAACTTTTTTGAATAAACTCGCAAAGGTAAATACTCACTACCACCAAACAATTTATAGACTTTATTGTTTGATAGATAATATGTATCAACATAATCTGAAGTGCATATTGCATCTGCATCAATATTTAAGGCATACCATCTCTTTAGTAAGGTATTGTAGCAATACATAGCATATTCATCTTGATTAATGTATTTCTTTGCTATTACTGCTATATAAGGCTGTTGCTGATATTGAAATAAGCCTACTGCTTTAACTTCTCTTGTCATATTAGTAATAGCATCATCTATCTTTTGTGGCATAGTAGCAATCATTGAATACATGCCAAGTTGTGAATGGAAGTATATCGTATGCTCTATTACCACATATTTTCTTATACCTGTTATACCAAGTCCACCACTTAATTCGGTTAAATACCACTGAGTAGGGTCATTAGAGATTGTAGTTCCTATCAATCCCATAATATTCTTGTCTGAAAATAAAAATACTGTATCTTCTTTAGGTATTATCGCAAGTATCTTGCTATATTCACCAACTGATGGAGAAATCCACCCTGCTCCTTGAGATGTGTTAAATATGTTATTTGGGTCGCCTGTTGGGTCAGGATTAGCAACAGAGAATGTAACTGTTCTATCTTTTGCTATAAATATTCTACCCTTCCAATAACCTATTGCATCTCCAAGTATATTAGTGCTTGTAAGATTGTATATAGTGCTTCCATTAAAGACAATTAGTCCATTGCGTGTTACTATCCAGAGATACTGATTATCCTGAACACACCAATCGCAAATTGTATCGGACATAGATGTTGAAGCAATAACCTCACCATTTGCATTGTAAAACACTATTTCACTACCTGTAAGAACAACATGATATAAAGCACCCAGAAAGGCATTAAAATAGAACTTTGCAGATGTCGTAGAAATAAGAATAGAAGGAGATGGTGGAGTTTCAATAGCTCCTGTAAGTTTAGGTAATCCTTCAATCCAAACTGATGCTTTCTCGCTAATACTATAAGGGTCTTGAGAAGTAACTAATCCTTCCCAAGGTTGCATGGCTATATTAAATCTGTTTACTAAAGTTCTTGTTTTTTTGGGCATTACATTTTACTCTCTTGCAATTTGGTGAAAAACAGATTTTCAAGCAATCCCACAAGTTCGTATTGTTGGTCTAACAGTGCAATTCTCTTGGCAAGGTCAATAGCAACTGCATCTGCGTATGTATCTGGTATTTCACTGTCATTTGCTGAAAGATTACCAGAGTTGTATCTAAATTCAAGTTTCAGTGTTCCATAAAGATAAGCTGAAGTATCTTTATTAGGAGTAGGATAAAAAGTAATAACCTTTGGTGGTATGAAGTTGTAATAGCATGGTGTTCCTTTCATAGCATCTTTAAACACAAAATCTCCTGTGGCAATATGAAATAGC
This sequence comes from Candidatus Micrarchaeia archaeon, assembly GCA_038886535.1. Lineage (GTDB taxonomy): Archaea > Micrarchaeota > Micrarchaeia > CABMEP01 > CABMEP01 > DTQF01. The sequence continues at coordinate 37,146 of JAVZXS010000006.1, forward strand.
TCCTGCATTAGGTTATTCTCTTTAATAGCAACTCTGAATAATCTTTCAAATGGTTTTTGGAGAGTATAGCTCGGGTAATCTTTTAATACCTGAATACTATACTCTCCATAGTTTGCATTTGTAAGCCTGTTAACTCTATCTCTCGCTAAATTTAAATAGGAAGCTAACGCCTCAGCAGGAGTAAACATCTCCACGCTATAATATGTTTTTGCAAGGCTTATGTAGTCGCTTCCTGTCATTTCCTCGCCTTCTTTTTAATTTCTTCAATTGCTTTTTTACCTATGTGGAACTTTAAGATTATATTGTCCCAGATATCCTTATTAGTCATCACAGCAATATCAGGATTGCAAGCCTTTACCCTTGATATGATTATGTCTATCATATCTGCTATTTGAGCTTTGTCAAGCCCATAGCCAAGGTAAAGGCTTGCTACCATGTCGGGTATATCAGCTTCCTCTCCATTCTTAATTACATACTGCACACCACCATATACAAACCGAATATCTCTACCTGTCTCATTCACTACAATCGCCATAACTACCTCCGCTATTATATTACTGATACTGCTGGGAAGCTCGTAACCTTAAAGCATGATACTGGTGCATCGCATACAAGTTGTCCACCAAACTTTAACGCACTTAAGAAAGCAAGTCTTCCAATGATTGTGGTATCATACCAAGGAGTTACAGTTACCATATAGCCATCGGCAAACTCAAATCTTAAGTGGTCAAAGTTGATGAAATATATTGTGTTATCTGTAATATATGGGTCTGGGAATATAGCACATCCATTAACAACAACACCTGTTACTTCGTATTCTCTAATGGTGTCAATTTTAGCAGTATCAGCAATGATATACTTTTCAACAGATGTAAAGCTCTCAATTATCTTTTGCCAACATCCATAGGAAGTAAAGGCTATATTAGGTAATCCCATTGTTGAAGCGTCTTTGTTAAATTTAGCTAATGCTCTCATGACAAGAACATAAGCCGCTGGTGCATCATTAGTGGTGTCATACCCCAAATCAGTTGCCGCATCATATACTTTAGAGTTCCACCAAGAGTATGTGCTTCTGTTAATGTTGCCATATGTAGCATTTACTGTTCCATTGTCAATTATGTCTTTGATACCATAAAACTTTGTAGTATTTTCAGTTCCAGATACTCTTGTTCCAAGTAGGTCTGTCGCAACTGTATTCATAAGGTCAAGCCATGTTCTTGAAGCCATTGCGGCAACATTGTCAACGAGCATATTAGGATTACCAGAGTTGTAAGCCTGAACCTCAAAGTCTGTTACATAGAGAGTTGTAAGGTAAAGGTTCGCATAAAGGGTCATCATTTGTGTAAAGTCTCTGTCAATATCAGTAGGAACATTGAACTGCATATTGTAATCCAATCTTTGCACTCTGTTTGGGATAGTGCCTGTTACAGGTTGAGATACAAATGGAAAACCAATAGGTCTTGATGTGCTATCTGCTAATAGTTTTCTTGTAAATGGTGAAAGTTTGCCGATATTCTGAGCAACTATGTAGTTAGGAATACCTCTTGATAAGGTATTAAGAAAATCAGTTGCTCCTGCCGCAGATGTTCTGTAAATACCATAAGGTGTTCCATAGTTAAAACTTGCCATACTTATCTACCTCCTTTTAATGCTTGTTCTGCAAGCCTATAAAAGGCTTGTTTTGGATTTTTAATGTAATCTTCTGCTTTCAGTGTTGATTGAAAGATGTTGTCATTAGCTCCTATAAATGTAGGAGAAGCTACTTTGTTGCGCTTGTAATTCTGAAATACAAGCTCCCATCCTTCAAGAGAAGTTGGCATTAATTTAGTTTCGTTTATAAACTCTTTTACTTGTGGTAATTCTTCTTCCTTAATGCCATACTTCTCCATCATAAGTCTAAACTGTTCCTCATATTGTCTTGCTTGCTCTTTTGCTTTTTCTTCCTTGAGCTTCTCAAGTTCAGATTTTACAGAGCTTATTTCTTCTTTGGCTACCTTTTCATAAACAGGGTCTTCAATTTCCATGCCCGCAATAGATACAATCTCTTTTAGAGCCTGCCTTTTCTTGGGGTCAAGGTAAGCCTTCTGAATAATGTCATTAATCTGTTTCTTTTCTTCTCTTTCTTTTGCGAGGCTTTCCTCAAGCTCTCTTATCTTTTGTTCGTAGAGCTTAAGTTTCTCCTCATAATCATCCCAAGCCATTATTTACCTCCTTTTTTTCCTTTGCATTTACCCTTTTTTGCCATTATTTGCCTCCTTTCTTTCCTTTTTTGTTAAGTTTGTTTGCTACTTTCGGATTAAAGCCAATCTCAGGATTTCTGTCAAGGTTCACGAGAGTATCCTTTGCCCCCGTAATAGTAACATGTGGTTGTGTTTTTCTTTTGCCTTGCTTGTTAATCATGCTAACACCTCCTTTTGTTTTACCCTTCTAATGAAGGGATTATGGTATAAGTTCATATATCCTCGTATCAACATCTTCTTCTTCATTAATATTAGCATTTATTGATTTGCCTGTATATATATCTGTATTAATGTTTTTGCTGTCTCGTGGTGTAACTCCTATTTGTTTACCGCTAAACACATCAACACTTAAATCTCTACCACCATAAACATCAATACTTATGCCTCTTTCCTTAATATAAAATAATAATATTTTGTCACCAAATGATAGTTCTGATACAGAATAAATATCTGTAATAGAGCTATATATTGCAGAGCATAAAGCATCAAGTTGCGATTGTGATGTAATGTCAACAGAGGCAAGTTTTTCTTTTAATGCAGATATAGAAAGTTCTGACTGTGATGTAATAGCAACTTCAATTTCAACTTGTTGAGTTGTTACTTCCGCACTAGCAGAAAGTTCTGATTGAGATGCTATAGCAATTGATGTAATTCTTTCTCCTACTGCAGTTACTTGTAGTTGAGATTGAGAAGAAATGTTTAATTGAGCGTTTTTGATAACTTGAACAGTAGCAGTTAAAGATGTTTCTGAAGCAATTGATGTTGCTCCATTTCTTATAACTTGAGCATTTATACTTAATGATGATTGAGATTGTATAGGAACAGTAGCTACTTTTTCAATTATTGCACTACATGTTGCTTGAGATTGAGAGGCTATATTAACAGATGTTTCTAAAACTTTTACAGCAGTAACAGATAATTGAGATTGAGAAGCAACTGTTAATGATGCTTGGGTTATCTTTTGAGCAGATGCTGTTAATGTAGAAGTAGATGTAATACTGCAACTTGCTTCTAATATTCTATTTGCTGTTACTTGTAATTGAGATGTAGATTGTATATTTACCGATGCTCTTTTTTCTATTAAAGCACTAACTTGTAATTGAGATTGAGAGCTTATGCTACATGATGCGGTAACTATATTTCCACTTATAACTGTCTCTATCGGTAAAGAACAATAATCTTGCCACTCCTCATTAAATAGATTTGGCATTTTTGCGGAGTAGCAGTTTGTTATTGCATAGTTACCATAAAATGTAGCATAAAATGTTTGTAAATTATACACTATTCACTACCCCGATACTGTTTTTATAAAATAAGTTTGCACACCTGTTGATGTAGAAGATGTCAAAACAAATACAGTTAAACAACCTATATTGCCATTACTATCTGTAACTAATTCTATTACACTCTGATATACTGACTGTGGTGGCATTTCTACAAATG
>JAVZXS010000007.1:0-38425 GCA_038886535.1 Candidatus Micrarchaeia archaeon
AGGAAGGAATTTTTTGAGATACCTTTGGTCTTAATATTTTTAAGTCATCAATATCTATGGTTTTTATTTTATATATTTGTCTTAAAAACTCTATAAAACCATGTATAGCAGAGAGAGCAACTGCCACAGAGGAACTCATAGACTGTTTGCTGTACAAATAAGATTTATAGTGCATTATATCCTCAAAGGTTAATTCTTCTACAGACTTGTCTCCTGTAAACCTAATAAGTCCCTCTATAGCACGACTATAGGTTTTTATGGTTGCTTGAGATTTTAACCCTGAAAGATACTGCTTGTATTTCTCTAATGCCTCTGTAAGTTTCATATCTCTATATATAGGGTACATGAATGTATCAGAATTTTCCATTTTTTACTAAAAAACGCTTTAAATTCAAAAAGTTATCAAAAACCACAAAGGGTTTTTGATACATTGCGGTACCCTATATATAGAAAAAGGGTTCTTGACAGAACAAATTAATAGGAATAAGATAAAAAAGGAGAAGTAAGATGAAAAAAATAGCAAAAACTTTAAATACTTTTTTATTATTTATATTTATGACTGCTTTTTTTGCAGTTATGATATTTGGCTTTACAGGTAAAATAGGATTTTCAATTCCAATTGTTATTTTTATTGAGTTTTTTATTGGATTAATTGGATGGCAAATATTTAAAAAATTAAAAAAAGAAAATAAAAGTAACATTATAATTACACCTATAAGTCTAGAATCAATCATGGATAAAAAAACAGATTACCACGATGATGAGGAAGATGATCCTTTAGAAATTGGGTCTCTTACATATTGGGTTCAAAATTCCTTTGAACATGATGACAATTAAACTAGCAATTTTAAAATCTCATCTTTTTCTTCTTCCTTAATAGCAGATAAACCATCTATAAAAATTTCTTCTCTTCCTAGATGTTCTGCTATTTTTTCTACATTACTTTTTATCTGAAATAAAAGTGCATCAAAATCGTTTCTTAATAAAGTTAATTTATCTCCTTCTAAAAAAACCTTTTTATCACATATTATTATATGTGAATATTTTTTGCCTTCATAATTGCCATTTTTTATTAAAATTTCCTTTTCAATATCTTTATGAATAAATTTTATAATTACATCATGCCCTAAAATTTTAATTTTTATCATGTTAATCTCCTTTAAATTAATTAAAAACTAATTATCTAAATGGAGCTACTTGTCCATGAGCATCTCCCGCAGTTGTAGGATCATACTCTTTTGGCTCAGGAATTCTTTGACCTTTATATGGATTATTTGCTCCCATTTCTAATTGTTGAAGGGTAGAAGCTCCACCATAAAACTCAAGTTCTTTATATAGAGCATGCAATTCTTGTGTAAAAAGTTTGTTCTTTTGTTCAATTGTCAAATTTCTATCTGTCTGAATTTGCTCATATCTTTTAATTATTCCTAAAGCTAAAGTATTTGCGTTTACCTGTTCTATAGCAGATCTTTCACCTTTTAAATAAGCCTGATAATCTAAACCACCAGCACTTAAAAATTTTAACAATGTATTTTTGGTCCTTAACTGATGCCCTATTGCGGCAGAATCTTTCGTTAACTGTTCAAACTTCCCAAATATACCTACCGAATCAGCAGCTTTTATAGCTACTTGCTTACCCATTATTGGGTTATACCACATATCACTATATTTTTCTTGCAAAGGTCTCCAGTCTCCTGTAGTTACTATATAAGGCAATTCACTTCCAATATTTACTTTCGTTCCATAATGATGATCTTCTGACCCATGATAGTATGTATTATGCGAACCATATTCCCCCTTACTTACAGCTTTTGTTATGTTTTCCCACCCTTTTTGATTAGTCCTAAAGTCTTCCTGTTTGAACGTTCCACCTGTTCCTGCATGTATAGTAGCTATCTGTCCTGTTGTTGGATCTCTTTCTATTAAAAAAGCAACTGCCCTGCCTTCTTTCATCGCTTTTTCTATTCCATCAGCTGTATTCTTAAATTGTGGACCTGCTGCTCTTAACTGCTCAACAATAGGTTTTAACTGTTCCCCTGATAAGGTAAACATCTGAGAATGCCTCATGCTATCTTGCATATTAATTCCGCTTTTAGAATCAAAAAATACTAAATTTCCATTTGTATCTAAATATGCATTACCATATCTTGTAACTCCATTGCTATCTGTAAAAGTTCCTTGTAAAGAAGTAAACTCTTTTCCATCCCAGCTTCTTATTGTGTTCATTGAACCTGTAAACTTATTCCCACTAACCATTAAATCGTTAACTGTTTTTTCTATTTTTATTCCACTTCCTGAAACTTCTATAGATTCTCTTTTATTTGGTGCACTCAATGATGCTTTTATATAATTATGCCCTTGCCCATCAGTTCCAAAATCCAATCTCATACCTTCTTTAAATACATCTGTTTTGTATTCCTGATTAAGCTGATTAGCTGTTTTTCTATCTATTATAAAACCTCTTCCTTTAAGTTCCCCATACTCTTCCATGGACATTTTTAATGCATCAGCTCTTTGTTTTTCGCCAAAAAGTGTTCCTATATTTAATTGTGTTCCCATTTGCCCAGATTGAAAAGCTTTATTCATGTCTCTATAACCAAGCCCGCTTCCAATATTATGTGCCATTTGATTTGCTGTACTTTGTGCTATTATTCTTGCTCCAAATTGATTACCTATACTTGCACCACCTGCTACTTCTCCAGTTTGTTTTTCTACCATTCCTCTGGCAAGAGTTCCAAGCCCTCCTGCTGCTACTGCTGCATTTGCCCATGTTTGTTGTGGAATTATATCTGCTCTTATAGGAGAGGTCACATCCTTTAACATCATACTACCTGCAGATGCTCCAGTTGACTGAGGTGCACCAGATATATTTCCTGCAAGCATAGCAAGAGCAGTTCCACCAAATTTTACAAACATTGTAGTTATTACCGAACTCAACATAAGTCCTGACCATCTTATTGCTCCAAAAGCAGCAGCAACTTTAGCACTATACGAAGGCAACAGTGTATAAAATATGCTTCCAAGCCCTATTTGTGCTCCTACTTTCTCAAACTCCTTTGATGAAGTAACTGCTTGTGCTACTCCTGCAGTATGCAGTATAGCATCAATCACTGACCAAGTTGTAAGCCATACAAACATTCCTATAATTACTACAAATACTCTACCAAAAAGTGGAGTTGCTGCAAACAGTAATAAAAAGGGAGTTATTCCAAGAGATACTGCTCTTAATGTTTCTTTAATTATTGGTAACCAAGAATTTGCATGCGCTGCCAAACCTATAAACTGATTGCCTGTTTCTCTGGTCGCTGTAAGTTTCAATGCAGTTATTGGATCCGCCTGACTAAAGAAATTAATCAATGCCAAGTTTAATGCGGTTTGCTGTTGTAACAATGTAATATTTGCTTCTACACCTATTTTACTAGCAGTTGAAGTAATTAAATTAAGGCAAGCATTTAGTTCTTGAGGAGAGTCAATGTTATAACCCGCCAACACACATGCTTTTTTTGCAAGTTTATTATCTGTAAACTCAGAATTTATATAATTTTCTAATACCCACCCAGCAGATTCACAAGTAACAGGTAAAACTCCACTTACTGTATCAACCTCTTTACCATTTGTATCATAATATACTGTTAAAACAGATGGGTTTTTAGCTCCACTAATAATTTGTCTCCAATCTTTTGCTCCAGTTGCAATATCTTGAATGGTAAACGATGGATTATTTCTTGAAAGTTCAAATAAAATGCAATCTTTTATATACTGGTAAGCAGTCAATTGAATATAAGAAGGTACTGATGCATAAACAGAATCAGTTTTTAAGTTGCCTAAAAGGTAAAAACCTGTTCCTCCTGCATTTTTTGTATAATCATCTACTGGAGATGCGGAAGTTTTTACTATATTAACCATGCCTCTTTCTACTTTATTTAGTAACCCTGCAATTATTGCTACACCTTTAGGAATATTTGTTATAGTATTAGACTGCTTATTTAATACTTCATCATATACAATTACATTATCTTTAGGAACAACAAAGGCAAGATAAAAAACAATACCCGCCATAACAGGAACTGCCCATGATGCAAGATTGAAACCTACTTTACCACCAAGTGTTGCTTTAGATAAAACATTAAAGTATAAAATCAACATTCCTAACGCAATAACCGAAAAGAATAAGCCTGTAAACGCAGCGTCAGAAAATATAAGTCCTATTCTTCTCCATGATTCTACTACTGCATCAAAACCACCCCAAGTATAATATTCCCATGTTTGAGCATATACAGCATTAGGTAAAACTATTGTTAATAAAACTGATAATGCTGTGAAAATATTTTTTATTTTTTGCATAATCATTTCCTACATTACTGCATTACCCTCAAAGCAACTGAAGGGCTAAACTTATTTGCAAGTTCACTGTTAATTATTCTGAATGACTCTCCAATAATTTGAACCAACTTTAATGCTTTATCAACAGAAGAAAGTGAATTCATATAACTTTCTCTTACATGCTTTACTGCTCTGTAAAAATTCTCTCTTAAATCTTTAATTAGTTCTGCTTGCACTTCTGGAACTTTACAGACTTTAGTTGGGTCTTGAGTTTGAGATTCATTCTGCATTGCCTTTTGAATTTTTGCAAATTCTTTGTATGTTTCTTCTATATCAATAGTTGCTTGATGCGATATTTCAAGCAGTGCTTGATATAAATAACTAATTGCTATTGGTTCTGCTAAGGTATCTATTAGTAATGTGTCTTTTGATTGTGCTGATGTTTTTGTTATTAAAAACACAGGTAAAGGAGTTTTATAATACTTTAATAATGAATTAGAAGGTATATTTCCTTTTGATTCCATACTATTTCTTAAATTGAATAGGTCATTTCTTACAGTATTTACAAAACTATCAACTGATTCTTCAGAACATGAACTTGAAACAGAATCTCTTCTTAAAAGAACTTTTTTCTCCAAAGCCTGGATTACATTATCACATGGAGGAATTGGTTCTATTTTAGGAATACCTTCATTGTCATATTTAATTACAGCATCTCCAACCATGCCTCTTACGATTGAAATTACATTGGAATCAAGAAAACCTCTTCTTTTTGCAACTGCATTTAGTATTCCATTACTTGATTCTATACCAGATAAAACATCTTTAACTTTGTTAGGACATCCTTCTATCATTTTTGAGGATGCAATAGTAGAGCCACCTTTTGTTTTACCACCCGACGCTGGGTCTATTCTTTCTGCTATTTCTTTATAAAGTTGAGTTATACCTGTTCTCTGTCCAACCTCTGCTATTGCTGCAGATATATCTCCTGTATCCTTTAATTTCATTGTAAAACCTTCCAGTATTTGACATTCATTAAATTGTAATTGGTTTAACGCATTTATAATTGCTTCTGCTGCCTCGAGTATATTTCCTAATTTTTCAGTTATAGTTTTAATTGCCAACTGAAACGCTACATAAGGTGCAGCCTGAATAAGCCTTTGTAATTTTTGAACCAAATATTCAAAATTTAAAAATCCTATTCCACCAAGAAATAAATCTATTCCTCCACATCCAACATTAAGCCTTGGCTTTGAAATTGTTATCAAATGGTCTGTAGAAGTCGGCAATCTAACACTAAAAGAACCAGCAGAAAAATATCCTCTCTGCTGTCCTTTATGATAATCAGGACCTGAACCTATTTTTTGGCTGTACCAACTTTCAAGCCACCCTGCCTCTACGTTATCTGGCAATATTGCACATGCAAAAGCAGTTAAACTAAAAGTAAGTAATAATAAAACAAACAAATTCCGTTTAAACATCATACCCCCCTATAATGTATTAAAGTGGTTCTCTAATATCATGCAACACCCAATGAAAATCATCTACGACAAGGTAAATATATCTGCTGTCAAAAAACTCCTTCTGTCCATTTGTATAAGGGAGAACCATTATTCTTATAACTTTTGGAGGAGCAATTATAGGAGTTTTAGGATTAACAAGAACCTGTTTTAATCTATCAAAAAGTGCCTCTGAATATAAATTTTCATAATTTGAATATTCATTAACTGCATTAGACATCATCGTATTGTTTGCAGAAGAAGACTCTGACAGAATTGTTCCTCTTTTTTGCCCTACGCTTTCTTGATATGCCTCCAGTATAGATACACATTTACCAGACTCTGTTTGAGGACAAGTAAAATCTCCTGAATAAGGATTTAAAGTAGAAGCACACCCATAACTAAAAAGCATTAAGGCAAACATTAAAAAAAGATATTTTCTCATATTCTCACCTTCCTTTTAAAAAATGATTTATCTTCTTCTTCGTTTCTATTTTCATTAGTATTTAATATTTTTTGTTCAACTTTCTGATTTCTTGAATAATTTTCTGAATAATTAATTGTTTCTGTTTTGAAATTATCAAATAAAATATTTTGATAATCTGCAACTTCTTTCCCACAATAACGACATACAACTGCATCTTTTTTAATATATTCTTTGCAATAAGGACATTTTTTAATATTACTCATTAGTAAGTTTTGCTGAACCTGTTGAACTATTTGAACAAACTTTTCAGGATTTTGAACCTTGTTCATAACTATTACTCCTTGCTCAGCTGCAGACTGGACTTCTACTCTGCCATAATTTAATATCATTCCCAACATATCTTTAGCATAAGAAACATTGTTTACTTTGTCTACAGGAGTTTCTATAACATTTTTACCTATAATTCCCCATTTTCTTATTAATCTATTATTTGTAATCATATACACATTGGATTTCCAGTCTTTATAGAAATAAAAAGTAATAAGACCTGATATTAAGAAAAACAATATGTCTATTTTTTTAAAAAGTAAATAAGTAATTCCAAAAACTATAAATCCTATTAAAAAACCTCTTAATAAATAAATCCAGTGAAGTCTAGCAGTATAAATTACTTGTTCTGCTATCACTGTTACCTCCTCACTTCAAATAATAAAGCAACTTGTTTAAACAACTCTTCTATTAGTTTTTCTTTTGTCCCCTCAGTAATATTAATTTCTATAGTAGTTTTATAATCTTTAGAGTCAAGGTCTGTAGGATAAATTTTAGCCCCACTTTTATTAATCATAAGAACAGGTCTCTCTCTAATTAATACATCTGCAATTATTTTATAATTTGATATCTCTTTTATAAATACTTGTAAAATATATGATGCCTTTTGAGGGTCTTTTTCTATTATCATATCTTTATTCTCTAACGCTTTTTCTATTGCTTTAACATCTACTTCTTTTATATTTAAAGGAGCAATATAAATTGTTCTTTCTAAAGCAAGTTTTTCATAATCAAGAAAAACAGGTTTACTTGTTTTAATACTACTTACTACAAGATTTTCCTGCGTTAAACTACAACCTGAGAAAATTAATAATACTATTAAAACAAATAAATTATTATTCAGGTAAGTTTTGTTCTTTAATCTCAATGTTTACCCCCTCTGAAATTACTAAAGTTACATTTCTTGTTGCTTGAATCTCTATTACTGGAATTGTTTGTTGAGCCAATTCAAGATAAAATTTCTGTAAAGCATTTGCAGTTTGAGTAATCCCTGTAGATATTCCCGCTTTTACTGCATCACCAGGATTAAGTGTTGATACTACACCAGAACCAGATACAGAATAGGTATAACTTTGTGTTCCTGTTACTTGAGCAAGTCCACCAAATAATCCTGCAATAAATGTTCTTGCAAGATGAGACCCCATTTTACTTACTACTTTTCCTCTTAAACCTATTTTCCCATCATTATCAACTACAAAACCTTTCACTTTTTGGTCTATTACTGCCTGTCCCTTTTTACCAACACAACTTATATTAACAAGCCTTAAATGTGCTCTTTCATCTGCCAATGAACCAAGTCCTTCTGCTATAACAAAACAACCTTTTAAATTTGCTTTAACTGAGTTAGGTAACACTGCTGGAGCCTTTATCCTAAATAGTGCAGGCACTGGATTACCTTCTCCTTTGCTAATTGCCGGTGCGTCCAAGCCACTTAGGAGAGTTGCCTCCATAAAAGAAGGTGGTAAATATATTGTTTGTTTTTTTTTACTTTCCGCCTGTTCTCCATCTTTGGGTTTTTCTTGTATCTTTTTATCTGCACTAACTACTTTAATATCTCCCACATATTCAACTTTTGGCTGAGGTGGTTCTGCTTGTGGCATACCTGCTCCACCCGCTCCACCAGTTGGCACAGGAGGAGGCATAGAACCCACAGAACCACTTGAATACATAGGTGGTGGTAAAGTAGAACTCTTTAATTGCTCTTTTTCCTTTTCCTTTTTTTCTTCCTCTTCTTTTTGCTTCATTAATTTTTCATGTTCTTCTTTTTCTTTTTTCATCATTTCAAGTTGTTCTTTTAAACTGCGAATTTCTTTTTGGCTCTCTGCTAACTGAGTTTTTTGTAAAAGAGTTGAATCGAGTTTTATTTCTTCTTGCTTGCCCTGTTCCTTTTTCTCTGCAGTCTTAGATGTATCAGTTCTACTTGCATAATAACCAATAATTCCAAATAAGATTAAAAATACCGCTAACACAGTTAATATAATTTTTCTTCTTTTTTCAGGATTAATTGTGTTCCATTTTTCTGTAAATTTCTGTTTTATTATTTCCTTATTCATGTTCTCTCCTCTTTTCAAGTATTATTAATACTGCCTTATCTTTTCGGTTTAATCTAGTTTTATCAAGAGATATTGCAACAGGATAGGAAGTGAATACTTTATTTAAAAAGTCTTTTTCATTTATTTCTATAAAGTCCCTTACTGAAGTAATATTTTTAGGTTCAACAGTGAATATCTTAACTTGTAATCCTTCACCTTCAACTATATAATACCCTTTGTATTCGATATCTACATTCTGCATATAATTAACTTTTTTATTAACTTTTACAAAGTTATAATGAGGCTCTGGCTTATTAACATAAACATTTCTAATAATCTCAGTTATTCTTTTCTCAAAGGGAATTTCTTTTGTCTTGCTAACTACTTCTTTAATATTTACTTTTTTATCTTGCAAATAAGTTAATGTTGAAGGAATTTTCATTGGTTGTGCTATAATGCTGTAAACCTTACCATTACAGACAAAAAATATGTCTACAGGAGACTTAAGATACTGAGGAACATCTCCAACTTTTTTTACAGTGAATTTAACAAAAGCGTTGTTACCTGATGCCTTAACTCTTACTCCTTTTTCATCAGAAAAAACTACATCTGTAATATCTCCATCAAGACAATACACTCTATTTATATCCATAGATGACATCTGAACAAATTTGGTTTTATCTGGTTCTACTACAACTGGAGATAACCCTGATGTTTTTTCAAGGCTTTCAAATAATTGTTTGTCGTAATTTTCTTCATCATTTATTAAAATATTTTTTTCTTTATTACCCTGTTCTATTTTATTTTCTTTCGTAACCTTACCAGATTGCTTGCTTTTATCATTCGGGCTATCTCCTTCTTTTAACTGCTCTTCATAAGAGAAACCAACAGGTAAATTAGGAGTTTTTAGCATCGATTTTGTCCCTAATTTACCTATTTTATCTGGTTTATCCTCAATCAACTCTCCTTTTATAGGTAATTCTTTCTTTACAGGACATAATGCTGAAAAACCTTCTACATTTTTACAACTTTTAACAAAATCCTCTGATAGTTCTTCTAATAACTTTTCAAAAATCCATCCTTTCTTACCATCTTCAGTGATTACTTCCATAAAACCATTTTGAACTTTTCCAGTTGCTACAACCCAAGAACCCTGATTAACTGTTAACAATGTTTGCGATTTTAGTTCTGGAGACTCCTTTAAAGGTGCATTGGAAAGAACTCTGTGAGTATAATTTAATTCTTGTGCATAAACAAAATTAACTATGAAAAATAATACAAAAATACTAATAATCACTACTTTTTTTCTCAACTTTTTGCCTCCTTTAATTCTACAAATTCTTTTACATAAAAATAGCCATTTGAAATTGAATAATCTATAACATACGCTTTATTTTCGTTCGTTATAAATTGTTTGTCATGAGTATACTGATTTAATAGTCCAGTTACATATATTTTTTTTGCTTTTCTGTCTACTTTAAAATTATGAGGATAAAAAACACTACTTACTTGTCCTGTTTCAATTTTGTCTGCTGTATCATAAAGAATTGTTTTATATTTTGCAAGAGAATCTGGAAAACAAAATTTTAAGAAATGATTAAACTGAGACCTTGCTGTTCCTGGATTATAAGTAAGCATTAAGTTAGAAATAAATCTTGCCATATTAACTATATACTCATCTGAAGCATCATTTGCTTGTATAAACATTTGGTCAGATATAGCAGGCGGAACTATAATTATTTTTTGATTTTGCATTATTGAATAAACAAATATTGAATTAAAAACAACTGCAACTCCAATTACTATTACAAAAAATTTTAATAATTTGTTTTGCTGTTTCAATTTTTCTTTTTCTTCTACGTATTTTTCAAATAACATTTTCTACTCCTGAAAAATTTTTTCTGTAAAATATGGAACATTTTTAATATTTACTACACCAATCATATATAAAATATGTCTTAAATATCCCCTTGCTTTATTCTTCTTTAATTTAGAAAAAACAAATGGAACTAAAAATAAAAGCAACCAAAATACATACCCAAAAATCATAGCAAGTATTAATAAAATGTTTATTAATACAATCTCGTCTAATTCAAACCATAGTACTTGAACTTGTCTATGTAAGTATTGTGGTATTTTATATTTCATTTTCGCTCCTTTTATGAGAATACAGGTCTTCAGTTAAGTTATTTAACTGAAGACCTGTATATCTTTAGAATATTAAACCTATACCAGTAATTAGTGTGTCAGCTTTTAACATTACTGCACCGCCAAGAATTGCGGGAATTGCTTGAAGCATACGTCCACCTATAAGTGAAATAGCACCAATTACCATTGCCCCTATGCCCCCTACATATCCAACAGGACCCTTGAGAATCTTGTCTACAGCAATATCGTATACATCATAAGCAAAAGTTCCACTACTTGGCTGGTTAATCGCAGCAGCAGTAGATACCAAATCAGGAACAAACATAAATACTGCGTAGACAATTACAGATAGAAACAGAGCCATTTCTTTTCTCATTTTTTCACCTCCTTTCTTAGAATAATTTTTATATTTTTGCTATAGGTAAAGTTGTTTTATTATTTTTCAAATTAGAGGTTACACAATGTAACTATGATTATCAAATAAAATTTTAAAATTGACTTTTAGAGAAAAATTTTTTCTCCCCTATCGGGGAAACTCTTTCTGTGAGGGAGAAGTAGTTCACTACTAGTATCTTCTTTGTCAACCAATTATATTCACTCCTCATAAAGAAAACCTTGACCATCAAAACGAGGTAATTGACTGTTTTTTAAAGTTTGGACTGATATTTCTTCTGATAAAAGTGTTTTTCTAACTGCAGGTAAATAATCTCCAATTAAAAAAATCTCATTTTGTTGGTATTTAACTATGTCGTCGCTAAAATCTACTTTACCCATTCGATATTTATATTCTCCTTCCTGAACTCCTAAGAAAAAAAATAATAATACACTTAATAAAAGGTACTTAATTTTCATTGTTTACCTCCTTTTAAGTAGGTATTTTTTGGTGTTACTATTTCTGCTTTTTGATTTAAGTTTTCTTGATAAAGAGAGTAAATTTTATTTAATCTATCATCTTTTGTTTTTTCTGACATTATTTTCAAGTGATACTCTATAGATATATCTCCTAGTGATATTGCGGAAAATGTATGTTTTAATTTTCCTTCGCTTTCTTTTACGATTGAAATATCTGGAAGTCCTCTTACATATATTACTGCTGGAACTTTATCAATATTAAATTTCCTATATATAAAAGGGTCAATTAATATTCTTACTGGATATACTTCACAATTTTCTTTTTCACATAATGGATTTACTTTAATCATATTATACAGCCAATTAACAGTAGGTTGAACTTTACTTAAACCCTTTATTCCACCCCTTAAAACAAAATAAACATTACTCGAAAAATTTAAAGACTGTTTTATATAATTTTTTATCGTATTTTCTGGCATACTACTTGAAATCAAAATATAAATTCTTTCATCTGGGTTTAACTCTATTGCTTTTAAACTTTTCATATCCTTGTAAGGATTTACGAAATCATTACTGCTAAAATCCTGACCCTGCAGCAACATGTTTTCTATCTGTTCTTTATATTTTCTATAATTTTTTTGAAATTCTTCACTCTGATAATAATTATATACTGATTCTGCCCATTTTTCAGCAGATGAAGTATGTTTATTTTCTAAACTTGATTGCTTTATTTCTTTCTCTATTTCTTTTGCTTTTTCATTAACTTTAATAATGTCAGATATTTTAACATCATTCTGTGTTTGTTTTTTAATTAACTTTCCATCAGCATATATATTTAACTCTTTGTAATTTGAATCTACTTCTACCTCAAATAAACTATTAGGATTTTTACATTTTTCATCTTTAATTATATATACATTATTTTCCTTTACTTCCTTTAATAAGTAACAAGGAGAAGGTGCAATAATGTTCCACTTTTGTTTTTGACCAGCATTAATTGAACTAAACATTACTAAAACAAGTAAAATTGTGATTATAATTTTATTCTTCATTTGCCACCCAATGATGGTCCTAAACAGCATTTTATTCTTCTGAATAACATAAAATCAAAATTATCGGGAGCATTTCTATTAGAACCATAAGGAGGATTTTTCGCCACACCCCAAATTATTCCTGATTGACCCAATTGTATAATACTACCTACCACTGGCTTCATTAAATGAACTTTATAATGAGATTTCACCCAAATAGGATTTACAACTGGACCACATAAATCTAATGCTGTATCCCATAATAATAGTTCTCTTCCCAGTTTTGCTATCATTTTCGCTGCTAACGCTGCATTCCCCTCAACTATATTGCTTACAGAAGTTTTTCCTGTCATTGGATAAACACTACCCCAACTACCAACGCACCAAAATAAAGGGTCTATTGGATATCCAACCGTAGCAGCAACAGAGTCGGCTATACAAGACATTTGTGCAACTGGATTAGCAAAAAGTAATACTTCTGGATGAATAAACATAGCTACATCGTCTCTTTGCCAAAGTATATCTAATTCTGTTACATACGCTATATCAAATCCATCCCACTGAATACAAGGAACATCCATAAATAAATCAAGAATGTTAAATACTGAAAAGAAATACCAATGTGCCTGCCTAAAAATAGAACCAGAATTGGAAGTTCCCTTTGCAGTATGAGTTTGAGAACCACCGCCACCTATATCTTTACCAGGGTTTATTTTTAAACCACCAAGCAGTGGGAAACACCAAGCGTCTTTTACTGTTTCTATTACTCTGGCAGGCTCCCAAAAAGAAAAGGTTAAACCAAAAGTTAGAGACCCTTGTCTTCTACAATAACAAACTACTCTCTTTAAATGGTCTGGATTTGGTAAATTAGAAGGACCCTTTATCTCTACTCCTGCTATTTCTATTGGAAA
Organism: Candidatus Micrarchaeia archaeon; assembly: GCA_038886535.1. Taxonomy (GTDB): domain Archaea; phylum Micrarchaeota; class Micrarchaeia; order CABMEP01; family CABMEP01; genus DTQF01. Next base: position 13,552 of record JAVZXS010000007.1, read on the forward strand.
AATTCCATCCCACTTAACATCATTAATCAAATTTACAAAAGATGCTTTACATTCTGAGGTTGCATTATTGGTGGAAAATAAAACTATAAAAAAACTTAACAGTAATACTATTTTTACTGACCTGATATTCATTGTTTATTCCTCTTTTTTTGTATTTCTTTTTCCATATCACTTTGACTAATTTCTGTTATTTCAAGTGCTTTACCTACCTGTCTTACATAAGAAGGAGATTTAACAATATTAAATTTTTTTATTATTATAGGAGTAGCCTTATACACAGAAGTTTCAAGTAGTTTAGATGCTTTTAAAACATCCCCTTCAGTTGCTAAAAAAGTAATATTTAAATCTTGATTATACCCCATAGTTTTAATCCACTGTATTTGAGTTGCACTATTGGCATCAAAAAACAAAAATGCACCTCTTAACTGTATATATTCTAAAGGATTAAATGTATATCCTTTAGGATATAAAATTCCGCCTTTTCCATCTGGAATATCTACATCTAAAGTAAACTTAGGGACAAAATACCTAACTTTGGTCTCTGTAGCCTTAGAAATTGAATTTTTTACCAGTGCTACTTCTGGAAGTTTTTTTTGAATTTTTTTGGTTAATTCAAGCATGTCTATTTTTTTTACTTTTTCAAGTATTTCATTGTAAGCATCTGGCTCTGATATAGAATAGGTTTTACCAAAGGTTCCTGCATAATGTTCTTCAGAAAAAACTTTATCTGAAACACTAAAGCAAAAAAAACATATAACAATTACTTTATAAATTTTATCTACTAATTGTTTCATGAATTGACCCCTGGAAATAATTTCTCATTAAATCTTCTACATTAGTTTGAACTTTATCTACAATATCGTTTATATATTCACTTAAATCAATTTTATCAAAATCCAGTGCTGCAAATTCTTCAGGAGTAAAACCTCTACAGTTTGGACTTCCTGGACTTCCCCAGTTACTTATGTCAGTTGTTAATTGAGGTCTTCCTTGTTCGTGAACAATTCTTGCTAACTTTGAATTAAAGCAACAATATATTTTTGCCTTTTGAACACAACCAATAAAAAGTATCTTTTTAATACATTTTTCACCTATCTCATGACATCTACCTGAATCTCTTTCATTATTTGTTATAACATCTTGCTGGTCACACCCAGCAAATAATATAGACATTATTGTTGATAAAACAGCAAAACCAAAACCTAATGGTCCAATCCATCCAATACTATAAAAATAGGCACTGGCGGCTAGATTTGCTAGCGCTGCAAGTTGTTTATCTTTTATTAATCCACTTATCGCAAGATGAACTATTGCCATTGTTACTGCTCGTCCTGCTACATCAAGATACGCTTTTGCTATATTAGCAGATAACTGATCACTGCCTACTGCTTGCAGAACTGGATTACCATCAACTGTTTCAGCAAAAGTAAAACTTCCTCCATTCTGTCCGATTGCATTAGCAACTCCCATTCCTACTGTTGTACTTTTACTTACTTCATACCAACCCATTGCTTGGTTATACAACATATACGTTTTTTCTGTTGCAATTACAAAGGTATTACCTTGAGCAAACATAGACGCTAATCTAACTGCATGATAAGCATGATAAAGCGCTTCACCACCGTGTTTAACTATGGAAAAAACTGTTCCTATAGAACCTGTTGAATCTGCAAGTGCCTTTTGCCCTGGCTTACAACAGTTTTTAAATCCTGTCTGCAATCCACTTTTTCTACATCTTGCGGATTTTCCATTAAATATATATATTTGTCCTAAACACTCTCCATCTGGACTTTGAGGACCATCATCAGTTAATCCCTGCGGCGGAGTATCTTCACTTTCCGCTGATGCACCAGTAGTACATTGGCTTTTAGAACACTTTATACTATTTGTTCCTCCAATATTTACTCTCATACATTGATAATTGCTTCCATAAGGACACGAATAACCCATGAAGCATCTACCATCAGGTTGCAGTTGTCCACCCGAAGGACAAGAAGCAGACTGTTCACATAAATCTGTTGTTTTGTTTAAATTATTTGCACAATCAGGAGAATTTATACATCTCTGAACTGATGAACTGTATCTGCCACCTGAAGGACAAGAATGTGAACCTAGACACAAACCTATAGTTTGATTAAATGAACCACCATAATTACATGATGGAGTATGAAGACATAAATGTAAAGAAGAATTATAAGTTCCACCAGAAGGACAAGAATAACTTGCATATTCTGTACAATAATATCCACCACCTATGTATTCAAGAGAACCTCTTACACAGTTACCTGATACTGCACAGTAACCACTGCTAGACCTAAATGACATAATTTCACAATAAGGAACTGGAGGTGAACCTACTGAAGTAAATTTCGCACAAACACAAGTATCAAGTGGAGTTATTTTTGGACATTTACCACATGCAGGATAACCACTTGTATATGGATAATAAGGACAATTACCACATTCTCCAGAACTACTTGGAGAAGCACCTTTTTGAAATTCTCCAAGTCTCTGATAAGCATTACTTCCCATTTCGCTCCATCTATATGTACTTCCACAATAATGGTCGTATCCTATCCAATCAGGGCATCTTCCTAAATACCAAACATACGCTGCTATTACATCTGCTTGTTCTTCCTGAGTGCATCTATAACTTGGATTATACATACTGCATGGATTTCTTTCATATAATCCATTTGCAGGATTTCCAAATAAGTGATGTCTCAGTGCTGTATTAACAAATCCTCTGATTTGGTCATAAGTCGGAGGTTTACTCCAAATACTATTATGATGTAGAAAACCTGGAGCATCAGCAGGTCTATATAATACCATTTCATATACACCATTTATATAAGGATTTACAGACGGATTTACAGTGGAAGTACATAAACCACCCATCACATCTCTTGTTGTAAAATTTTGAATATTACATTCAAAATTGGCTTTACATTTACCGTTACCTGCAGAAGTCATTCCAGGAGGACAATACTCAACAGGAGAACTTGAACAATATTTTATAGCAGAATTCCATGTGCCTGATATACAAGTAGGATTACTCGTACATGTCTGATGCGAAAAATTAAAAGTATATCCTGAAGGACAATCAGGAACACTACCTACACATGTATCATAACTATTATTATAACTATATCCAGATGGACAACTTGGAAGTTTTGTGCATTTCTGATAAGTTGTATTAAAGGAATATCCCGAGGGACATATAGCAGAACCATAATTTTCTATACAATCTCTCATATCAAGAGGACAAATTTTTGATTGCCCACCTCCACTTACTGGTGTAGCAGATAAGCATTCTACTACTTCGTTCTCTTCAATTTCATCGTTATTATTTTTATCTACAACGCAAGACTCTGACTCCAAAGTTAATTCAGGTGGCGTAGGTGGACCTCCACCGGGACCACTTCCATAACCTTCACACCTTTTTGTATTAGGATTGTAAACTGAATTGCCTTCGCATGTAGGAGAATCAACGCAGGTCTTTAACCATTGACTGTAAACATATCTTTCAGGACATTCATTATGTTCATTCAGCGGCCATGTTTCACAATATCCTGTTTGAGGATTAAACAGGGGAATAGACCTTATTGGTCCATTAGGACGATAACAAACTAATCCTGATGGATTATTACCATACGCTAATGAAGGAGAAAATATTTCAGAAGAAATGAAGTAAAATAAGGCTCCTATTTTAGCAAAATTTTTTAATTCAATATCATTATTACTACTATTTCTTTTAATATAGAGCGATAATTCATCAAAAGACTTTTTATAAAAAGTAACATCAGTAAACACAAATAAAAAAATTATAAAAATTGAAACAACCTTTTTAAACAAATTACCCAATTACCCACCTCCTGGATTATCATCATAATAAGAAGTTCCAGTTCTGGGTAACCCTGGAATATTATGATTTCCAAATATAATTTGTTTTGTATTTGTAAGTGGTGCTAAATTCTTTTTTACTCCTGATGAACATATCATATCTTGTCCAGCCATTCTAACTGCTTGCATATATAAAATTGCCTGATTAAAATCATTCCTACACCTGCAGTCTTCTAAAAGTTGCTCTCCTTCTTTTAAAGGACATATAGTATAATTTCCATCAACATTTTCTTTGCAACTTTTGTAATATACAAAATCTTTATTAACTCTACTTATATTAGTAGGAACAAAAAGTTTCTTTACACCAGGAACCTCTTCTTCCTCTTTCTCTGCTAAAACTTTTTTAGAGCCAGGATTTATCACTTTAACTTTACAAACATTTTCGCATTCAGGAACTTGTTCTCCTTCTCCTATCCAAATTTCTCTATTTGGATAAGTCATCCATCCTCCTGACTGCATTTTTAACATATCATCATAATAAATTTTTCCTTCTCCACGATTATATACAGTAGTTCTCTCTACTAATTTTAATCTCGGAGTTGGATCTTCAACATTACCTGTGGCAGGGCATATATATCTTATTTTTCTTTCTAGCCATGGAAAACACTGTGCTCCTCCACATACATATAAACATCCTCCTAAAGGATTTAACCCTGTTTTAGACCCTGCTTTTATAACTTGAACACCATCCCATATTTCATCTGCAATAGAACAACTATTTGTATCTATAGAATGACAGTTGCTGTTTTCTATTACTGAACAACCTGAAACTTGTTTTTTTATTGTGCATTCTTTATAAACTGAATTTCCTGTAGTTGCATGACTTACTATCAAACTGTAAGGTGAATTAGGGTCTAACATCTGACTTTCCGCCTCTGCAGAACCTGCCATCTCCAGTGCTATTCCTGACCTGGGGTCATAATACTGTCTTGGATTTGTTCCAGAATTTCCCTGTTGCAACATACACTCGCTAGTCGCTTGTCCATAGTAAAACAAAACATTATTTTCCATTTTTACCTCAGATACTGCGTATGCGGTATCTCCAGATTCCATGAATGCAGTCATTGTCATGCTACCAACTTTTTTTAGAACTCTTTTGTAATTTTCTTCTGTTAAAACAAAACCACAAAATGGAGCAACACATTCACACTCATTTAATAAATTTCGGCTGATTGATTGATGATAAAACCTTCTTGAAAAAAATGTTACCTTAAAAGTTCTACAATCACTTAACGTCCCAGGCATGCAGTCAAAAAATCCATTCAAACATAATACTGGTGCAGAATATATATAACTTACACTATCAAGCGTTCCATCCAAGTTTGAATCATAATTTATGGTTACTTTTATTCCATTACTATGAAAATCAACTGAAACTCTGGCAAAATCTTTAGAACTTGGACACGATATTTGAGGAGTAAATTCAGTTTGATTATCAAAAGTCTTCATTGGCATTTGGCTTATTACAGGATTTATCAATCTTCCTTTAAGTTTTTCTGGACTATCCATTTGAGAATGAACCATCTTTGCTGATTCTTTACCTTTGTCTTTTGCCTGTTGTTTATCATTTGCTACAATTAAATCTGGAATTAATAACAACAGCAACATAAAAACAAAAAAAATACTATTTGTTCTCATTAAGCATTTTTTCAATTGCTGCCTCATAACTTAATCCCTGATTTACATAAGATTCTATTTGAGAAATTTCCTTTGGATTTGAAGTATATACATAATAAGAGTATCTATCAACCATAAGTCTTACAACTCCGCAACCAAACGTATCCGAATGAACAAATAACTCCGAGTATTTCGGAGCATTATATTTAATTGTTTTTAATATCTCTAATGTAAATTCATCATAGTTGATTATTTTTTTATGATTTGCCATATCAAAATCACCTGATTCAAGAAAAAATTTAAATTCACAGTTAGAATTAATTACATTACCTACTCCACCAAATTTTTCAAAATCAAGAAGTGATTGAGTTATAATTCCAAAACTTCCACCATACTTTCTTGCTCTTCTATAACCTTCTTCTATAACATTTTGCATCACCTTTGAATCCTGTAAAAACTGCCAAGCCTCATCAAGTATAACCATTCTTGGACGACTTCTATCGCTTAAATATAAATCCATTGTAACGAAATTTAATACTTGCAAAATTACTACTTTATATAAATCTTTTTGTGGTTTAAGTTCTTCTAGTTCAAGAACAACAAAATCATCCTCTGCAATATTCAAATTACCTTGTCCATTAAACCACCTTCCATACGCTCCACCTGTTGTAAATTTATATAAATTAAATGCAAGATGAGTAGCAATCAACTTAAAATCTTCCGCACATACCTCTTTACCTTCACACAATGTTTCATACTCTTCTGAATATCTTGGAAACTCTGCAAGATAACCATAAACATGGTCAATGCTTCCCTCTTTACCAAAATGCTTATATGTATATTCAACTGCAGACTTAATTAAGTTGTATGCAGTTTCTGTTTTCTCAGGCTCAACTTCAGACTGAGATATTGCCATTTGTTGAACTACTGATGCTATAACAGGTAAATCATATTGAGGGTCTCTTATGCTAGAAAATGGGTTCAAACATATATTTGACTTTGACGTAAATTCAATAAACTTACCTTTAAATATTTTTGCTAACTTTTTATAAGAACCTCCTATGTCTACTATTCTTATCTTTGCACCACGACCAAAATAATTACAAACCAGATAGTTAACTGTAAAAGATTTCCCCTTACCACTCGGAGCTGCCACGTACCAGTTGTAGTTTGAAGCACCTTTTGCAAATATATCAAAACCTACAACCTGTCCTTTTCTTCCTTGAAATATTATTGCTGGACTTCCAGTACCAAGATAATCAACCTGAATTGGCATCATTGCTGCAATAGTAGAAGCAGGAACTATAAAAGTTCTATCAAGAATTTCCAGAGAATTTGCATCTGTATAAAAACCAAGAGGTAATGAATACAAAAACATTGGAACGAGTAAAATTGATTCTTCTTGCATTACAGCACCTGTTTGCTCCCACAGTCTAATTGTTCTATAAAGCGATTCTCTGGTTTTTTGCTCATTCTCAGAAAATACCCAACAAGAAAACATAACCTCTAAAAACTGCTCACTTTCCATAGCATCAACTACCCATAAAAACTCCTGTTTTTTCCTCATTAAAGTTGGAACAAAAGAACCAAAACTCTGTTGAGACAAAATAACATTCGCCTTTCCATGAATCTTATTTTTTAACTCTCTAAATATCACATTAAGCGTGTAAATAAAAGGAGTATTGATTTGAGATATATCCCCACTTACTCCAGTATATAATCCATTTATTGCATTCGCCCAAAATATATCTATTTCTTGTGGTAGGCTCTTTGGTGTAGTACACCTAAAATATTTCCTAAAATATTTGTTACCTATTTTTAATACTTTGTTTTTAACATCTCTTTCTATTTCAGTATCTGCAAAAATAATTTGTTTATTAATTTCTGTATAAGGAGTATATTTGTCTATATCATAATCAATATCATTAAATAATCTTCTTAAAAGAGCTATCAAATCCTTAACTTCCATCCTTTCAGGAAAAAGTCCTGCTCCTTTTAATATATCCTCTATTGAAGTTACAAGGTCTTTAAGAGGAATTTTATTTATTTCTTTTACAGGAATTTTTAAGGTAATAAATAGTCTAAATCTCCTTGAAGGAATTAATCCTTCATCTTTCAATTTTAAATAATGTTTACTTAATTCAACATACGCTCTTTTAACAAATGCAGGGGCATATTGTTTTTCATTTATATACGCTTGTAAATATGGCTCGATATAGGGGTCAGCAAATAAAATTACTTGTATTACGCTAAACTCAGGTAATTTTAATCTAAATATTCCTTCAAGTGTTTTTATTTCCTTAGTAGACATAAACAAAACAGGAATACATTCCCAAACAAATCCTATAGTTTCATCTTGACAATAAAATAACTTATTTTCTAAATCAAATGCCCTATATGGTAAATACTTTGAAAATTGATTTCTAAAAATCAAACTTTCTACATCACTTTTTGTAAAAACACTCTCTACATCATTTATTTCTATATGAGGTTCTCCATTACTACCATTTTTATTGTTACTATTTTTTCTTAAATTTCTAATTTCTTTAAAGAAATTTAATATACCTTTCATTTTATCCCTCCTTTGCCTGGCTTTTGCGAGCCTTTTTTCCACAATGGCGATGGTTCAAGAGGGTCAAGTGAAGTGTTTTCCTGGAACTGATACAATCCCCACTTTGCCTCTGATGCACCCTCTATATTTCTAACTGCAAGTAAAATATTGGTTTCTAAATCCATCAAAGGCACAACCCCTGTTCCTACTGGTAACCAATTCCCACTCTCTCTATGAACAAGTATTAACGTTGGAACTACTTCTATAGCAAATACCGCTGGTGCTTGCTTATCTTTCGTTATGTCTACAATTTTTATATCCCATCCATAATAATTCTGAATCATTTTCACAATCTCTGCTTGAGTTTTACAATAAGGACAAGTAGGAGATATAAACAGTATTAAACCATAATCTCCTTTTTTACTTGCTAAAACGCTTGATATTTCTCTTTTCATTTCCTCTTTTTTCGCAACAAGACCTGGATACGCTACAGGAACATCTCTTGCAGTGCTCAATTCGGGATACTTTTGCCACACATACATACTTCTTGTAGTAAATAATAAAGCCTTTTTACGCATTACATCTTGAATATTGTAAAAATTATAAATGTTTTCCTCTGAAGGATTTCCTACCGCAAGTTCAAGATAATAATTATAAATTTCTTTAAATTCATCAACTGGCATGTAAAGTAATTCTTCATATTTATAATCTTTCAAAGGTTTTATTTTCTTTTTAAAATCCTGCTTCTTTGTCTCTGGAACTTCTGTTATTTTTTCTTGCTTTTTTAATTTTTGTGGCTCCACTTTTTTTTCAGGATCTTCATACCACCACCAACCTCTCTGAGAACGACCTTTATAAAACTTTTCTCCTTCCTCTTCAGATGTTCCCTGTATTACCTGCTTAACAGGTTCAGTTTGTGCATAAAGATTAAAAACCATACTAAATGACAGGATAAACAACAGTAATAATATTTTTTTCATCTATAAACCCCATATACTTTGAATCATAAGAATCTTTATGCTCTCCCACTACAAAATAATTTCCATAAGGAATTAAATATCTACATAATTTGTCTTTTTCTTCGCATGGCACAAAATTTGTAACATCATCCCCTTTCTTATCTTTATCTTTTGCTTTCCCTATATGTTTTATTTGACCATTGTGGATACAATAATAATCTTTGTCTACTGTAACCAATAAATAATCACCACCCATACATGCTACTTTCTTAACTATGTTCCGACCTTTTGTATATTTATTGTTACTATCAGTTTTAACCACAACATACCTGTCTATACCAGGCGTTTCTTTAACTTTCCAAAAAATAACAGACTTTACAGAATTTCCATAAGAAAAAACTAATTTTGAAGGTAAAATTAATCCAGGTAACGCTATTAATATAAAAATAAGAATATGTTTTTTATAATGTTTTAGTAAATTTTTAAATGTCATTCTCTCTAGCTTCATTGTTTATTATCCCTTTAAATTATTTACTTTCTTTATTACTCTTATCTTCTTTGTTTTCCTTTTCCATCTCTTTTTTAAATTCACTAAGAGGAGACTGAGGTATGTCTATCTTTATTGGGTAATCAATTTTTTCTACATGTTTTGTTAGCACTACATCCCCAAGTAACACAACCTTATTTTTAGAAAGAGTAGTTACTGCCTTTTCTGCCATATCTATGGATTGTTTTAACTGCTCATCATTAATCTTTCCATTAATATACATATCCCTTAATCCCCAAATATAACCCTTTAAATCAAAAGCAACTATCTTAACCGCAAAATAATTGTGATAAATAAATAAACCTGCTACATTAATTAAGGCAGATAATAATACTGCTACAAATACATACTTAACTGCTCCTGATTTTTTAACGTTTCTTTCTTCTTTTGCCATATTTTCCCTCTCTTATTTTTTCTTCTTTATATTTTTTTGTTGGTTTGTCTCTAACTTATTCAACTTATCTTCTACCTTTTCTGTTCCCTTTTTCTCTTCGTCATTTTTTGACTTTAAATACAAACCTAATGTAACAGTATCTGCTCCTCTTATGTATCTACCATCACCAGTTATTACCATAGGAGTTCCCTCTAAACCCAACTTCAAAGCATACTTCATCATCTGCTCTAGCCTATTTTTACCACTTTCACACACTTTTGACTCAAAATCCTCTTCATGCTCAAATAGTAATTTTTCTACCGACTTACTTACATCTTTAGCACATAAACTTTTAACTATCTTTATTGTTACTCCAGGATGAATATCTTCAAGAGGATAAAAGTAAACATAAGCAGTATAATTATTCTGCCCCTTTAAATAATTTTGTAACCTTTTGCAAAACGGACAGTCAGGATCTGTAAAAACAAAGATTTTTTTACTGCCATCTCCTTTAACAATCTTTACAGCTGAATCAGTATTAATTTTACTTACATCTATCCTATCAAGGCTTCTAAGAACAGCATAAGTATTATAATTGTCTCCTATTACAGGACCAAAAATTACATAATTTCCTTCTTTAGTTACATAAAACACTCCTCTCTTTTCTACAATCTGTTCGCCTATTGGCGAATGTATTACAATAACCTCATACAACCCACCTATATCAGTAACTTTTTCTATCTTTGGATTACCATACTGCGGTAAAGTTTTTACTATCCTATCCCTTACAGATAAAGGCACATTTTGTAAAGGGTCATAAGCATACAAAACTGCAACTGAAATCAATACTAAAAATAGACTTAAACAAAATTCTTTACTTTTTCTTAAGACAAAATTTGTAATCAATTTTTTCATGCCTCGTCTCCTTTTCTTTTTTTTTATTTCTCTATATATAAAGGATAAAAATGTAACAAACTATTTCAATTCTTTTTTAATATTACCTATGTCATCAAAATCTTCTATGATTTCTAAAAAAATATCTATATTTCTACTGCCAAATTTTTCCTTGTTTGCCACTAAATAACTTATTGCTATATCTTTATCCACTGCACTTCTATAAGGTCTGTTATTTACTAAAGCATCATAAACATCTACCAACGATACAATCTGAACTTCTGGTTTTATGTCGTCACCACTTAATTTGTAAGGATAACCAGAACCATCAAGCCTTTCATGATGAAAAGCACAAATAGAAGAGGCTAACTCTTTAAAATCATTATCTAAAAATTTCATCTCTTTTATTAAATAACTACCCCATATAGTATGCATCTCCATAATACCTCTTTCAGTTTTGGTTAACTTTCCTTTTTTATTTAAAATAGAACTTGGTATAAAAATCTTTCCTATGTCATGCACTGACGCTGCCAACCCAATGTTCTTAACTAAATCACCAGACATGCCCATCATAATAGCCATCTTCTCCGACAGTACACGAACATTATAAGTATGCTGCAACCCTTCTAAAGCAGAAACTATAGCAAGTATTCCATCTTCCATTAATAATTTATTGCTATTAATTTGTTGAATTGAGTAAAAATATCCAAGAAAAATATTTAAGTCTGAAATATTCCAAAAAATCGGAACTTTATATAGATTTAAAGTTTTTGCAACTGAACAAACTCTGTTGTATTCATTAATATTAAAAAAATCGCAGGAATAATAAATAACTAAATTGGCTCCTAATTTTATAAAGTTTTCAGCATATTTTAATAACCTGCTGTCTAGTTTTTTAGGATTATATATATAAAGGTCCTCTCCATTTAAATTCATTAAAGTTTCATTCAATAACCCATACTTAGGTTCAAAATTATAAAACATATATAAATCACTTAACTCTATATTCCTTAATGACTCTTCATCTTCAACTATTATCTTAAAAAAAGACATACATATCCACCTGCCACCTTCTCATAAGAAATCTTCACAAACATAGTTTTCTATAAAAAGGAATTATTAATGTATCATTGATAATCAAGGGCTTTGAGCACTACCTGAACTTTATCTCTCCTACCGAGTTTGCCACGATGAAACAGGTGGTTCACGAATTGTTATTCGCAAGTGGATATTACTTTGGATAGTTTTTACTACATATTACAAAAAAAATTGTAAACCTTCCTTAAAATTATAAATACTGGAACCGCTATCATGAATAATAAGTTACTTAAATTATCCTTCCTACTTTCAACATTACCTGCTATTGAACAGCCTCCACCTGCACTGCTTGTTTTGCTTTCTAAAGGAGGCACAGCATCAGGTATTCCTATATTCCCATCATCTCCATAACCTGTTACTGATACATAATAAGATTTACCAAAAGATGTAAATACAAAAGTAGATGAATAATACTTTTTTTCTTTAGGTGTAAATTTTACAAAAATCATTCTTGCCTCTCCAGGAGCAAGATTAAAATTAGTTAAATTTTCAGTTAACCTAAATTCGCTTGCATCCGATTGAGAAAAACTTACATTAATAGGAGTAGTCGTATTATTTATTAACCTTATAAATTTTTCAGATTCTGAATTTATTTTTACATAACCAAAATTTAACGAACTGGGAATGCTTTTTAAAAAATCCATAGAAGCACTGGTGTCTCCCTTTAAAGATATATCAATTCTGGGAGAATTTTTATCATTTGATATTATCCCTAATGTTCCTCTATAAGAACCCGAAACTTGAGGAGAAAATACTACATTAACTGCAACTCTCTGCCCTGCTTTTAAATCAATATTATCTGGAGAAACTAAAAAAGGCATCCCACTTGGAACAACAAAAGATACATTAATTGTGCCCGCTCCTTTATTCTCTACTAATAATGTCTCAGTTTTTGAAGTTCCTACTGAAACAACACCAAAATCAATATTCATTGAACTAATAGTTAAACCTGAAGTATAAGAAACCGACCCCTTTACTGGTATAAATGAATTTATTTCATCCGCCGAAACATATACCTCTCCTTGAAAAATTCCTTGAGTAGTTGGCACAAAAGAAACTAAAAAAGTAGCATATCCAGATGGCGGTATATTTAATATAGAAGTAGGCTGAACTAAAAATTCACCAGAAGAAGTAGTTATATTTACTCTTTTTATTTCTATATCACTTGTATTGGTAATTTTAACTGAAACTGACTTTCTCTGCCCTACCACTAAATCACCAAAATCAATATTTGAAGGTGCAAGCGAAAAGGAAACTTGAGATATACTGTTACCAGTTACTTTTATAATCCCTGTTTCATTTCCAGCATTTACTATTATGTCTGTCAAATACTGCTTTTTCTTAGTAGGAGATAAAGTTACCGCTATCGATACCGATTGACCATTTGCTATATTTTTTATCGTGGATGGTTCAATAATGACATCAGGTTCTGTTGTAGATAAAGAAATATCAACTGTTGCTCCAGAATTATTAGTTATAACTACATTTAATGATTTGCTGGTATTTACCGCTACATAACCAAAATTGAGAGTACCAGGATTTACATCTATCGCCTCAACTGAAACCGAAAAAGATAAAAATATTGTTACTAAAACTAAAAATTTTAAAAAAATAATCATATTCCCTCCTTTTACTTATTGTCTTGATTATAATTTTCAGGAAAATCTCCAACCATTAAAGTTAAATGACCTTCAACATCTGCTCTTTTACCAGAGTTAATCTCTACAGTTTTAAATGTAAAAGTTACATAATATCTATAAATAGACTCTGTGCATATTAACCTTTGCTGTAAAGCAATTTTTAAATTATAAGGTATTACTTCCAAAGGAAAAGTTGCTGATTCTCCTGAATTAACTACAACGCTTAAATTATAATACTGAGTAGGTATAGTAGGACTTAAATTATCTATTGGTGTATACTTTACTTCTACAGATTCAACCCTCACTGGAGAAAACTGAACTGTATTCGGTATGCCTTCTATAGGATTAACTCTTATTGTCACATTAACATTATCCTGAACAACTATAAAAGCATCATTAACATAATCACAAATTTTCCCATCATTATTTCTATCCTGCCATACTGCTATATCCGAATAATATATAGTTTTATCAAATTCAGGCGGTAATATTCTTACTGTTTCAGTTACCCCACTGCCACCACCTGCTTTAATATCTTCACCAACACCACCACAAGAATAAACTATAAAAGAAAGTATTAGCAGAAAATTAAAAAAGAAAAATCTTTTCATCTCTACTTACCCCCTTAATTATTTAATTGTTCCTTCGAAGAAGGAACAAACTCTATTATCGTAGGTTTAACTAGTATAACAAGTTCCTCCTTAGATTTACTCTGAACCATCTCCTTAGTTAATACTGAATCAAATGGTAATCCACTCGTATTTGTATACCCTTTTTCATATATCAAACCACCTAATATAATTACTTGTTCAGGAGTTAACCTTAATTGAGTATTAACTGTTTTTAAAGATACTTCTGGTTGAGTTAATGTGCCTATCTGTTGACCAGCATTTAAATTTATTAACCTAATAACTTCAGATACTACCACTTTTAAATTTATACTTAATGTATCACTTAACTTGTCATAATAAGGAACCATTTCAAGTTCTACCCCACTTTTCGCTTTATCACTTGTTGCTGTCCCTAACGCTGTCCCTGTAGTTGTATTAGAAGTAGATAAAGATACCTCTTTTATATAAGGCGTCTCCTTTACTACCTCTATTCTTCCCTTTACTCCTGAAAGAGTCTGCATATAAACATTCTGCAATATTGAATACTTTCCATACTTTTCAATAAAATTCAAAAAACCTGAAAATGAAAATTTGGGCCTATTAATAACTATACTCGCACCTTGATTGTTAGTAACTAAATTTAAATCACTCTTTACCCTCATTAACCTGTCCGATGCATCTAAAGTAAACCTGCTCCAGTCTATTCCTATATTGTTTTCTGAATCAAAACTTACTGAAAGTAATACTATTCTTAGATTTATAAGAGAAGCGTTACGATATAAGGATTGTAAAAATCGCTTTACTCTCTCATACCCAGTATAGTCAACCGTAAAATTCAACATAGAAGTAAAGTTATCATAGCTTACATTCCTTGCCCCTAGTTTCTCTATGCTATCTTTTACATACTTCAATAATTCAAAATAGTTTGGAACTATAAAGGAAAAAGTTTTTTCTTTTTCTACAATTACGGTTGAATCACCTCTATAATCAAAAAAATATCCAGTTTTATGAGATAATAAATTAAATAAATCACATAATTTGCCCTTATACTTTATGGTTAACGCACCACCGCTTCTGTTTAAAAAAGTATTTACCGATTGACTGCTTTGTTTTTCATTATCTTTATTCTCTACGCCAGATTGATTGGCTTGAACAATACTTTGCCTTTGCTCCTCTGAAATATCATATAAAAAGTTCAAATCTAATTCGTCCTTCAATACACTCAAAATAAAAGATAAATTCGATTCCATAAATTCTACATCTACATCTCTATCTATCTGACACTTATTCAATTCATTTACAGAGAAAACATCAGGAACCGAAACCTTTATCCTTGAAGGTATACTGGACAATTCATTTTCTACCTGCCCCTGCTTTGACTGTAGTTCTGTCTTAATATCTTCATTCCTTACATCCCTCATTAAAGAACATGAACATAAAAATACTAAACAAAAAAAACTTAATATTAATAAATTAATCCCTTTTTTCAACATCTCCTCTCAGCCCCAGATAAAAATTCTGGACCGGGATATTTAATATTCCGCCTTTAATTAACTAACTATCCTGTCCCGGTAGGCGGTATTAGGATAGTTTCTATAATAAGGGGAGAAAATGTAACAAGTTCTATTTTAAGAGTCAGATGGTATGGTTACTTCTTTTATATCCAGCAACCTGCCTTGTTTCATCATTTCAAAGTAGCCAACACTTTTGCCAAATGCCTCCTGCGCCCTAAACGGTATGTAGAGGCTCCTTGACAGCACACTGCCATCTTTTAACTTAACAACAAATGGAGCAGAAAAATATCCCTCTTTAATTAAAGAAGTTTCTATCCCATCTTTTTCCTCTTTAACCTTGGTAAGCACGCTATATATATAATCCCTTTTAACCGCCTTATCTGAACTTACTAAATTTAAATCTAACCTACCCATTTCATCTGCAATTTCTTTAAGTGTATTAAATACTAAATCAGGTAACACATAAACTACTCCATTAGGCATACTAAATGCCTGCCAAGTCTTTCTATCATCTAACTTGTTTATTTTTGAACTAATTCTCTGTAAAAATTCATCTAAATTTAACCAGTCAATCGGTACCACCTTGGGTTTATTCGACTTCTCTTTCTCTTTATTAGTTTCATCACTATTGTCAACAGTCATAAATATATCTAGTTCAGATTTTTTACCTTCATCCTGTATGCGTTCATATTTATACTTGCTTTTTTGTGCTCCCTTTTCTTCTTGATGTTTTCTTTCCTCATGAGAAACTTCCGCTGAGATAAATAAATTAATATTTTCTTCATCTATATCAAAATTTTCATCCAAATATTGTTCTGAACATTTGCTTAACCCCCAAATAGATTGACTATTTTCTTTTGTTTTTTCTTCTACTTTTTCGTTTGATAAAGTTTGATTACGTTTGATTGTTTGAGTTTGATTTACAAGTGGTTTGGTAAAAGTTTGATTGTTTTCGTTTGATACGTTTGATAAAGTTTGATTTTCGGTTTGATAAATCCTTTGATTAGTTTGATTATGCTCATCTACATGTGTGTCTCCTGTTTTGCCTATGTAATCTTCGGTTATTATTATACTGTTTACTTTGTTTAACTCCTTACGTCTTGCTCTCTGGTCTGCCTCCTTTAAATACTCTGTTAATTTATCCTTCGGCTTTAAATGATGGTCCCTTACCGCTTTAAGCACATCATCTGCATATACAAGATTCTTAAAATCAGGAATTGTCTCAAGTGCACTTACGCTTATAAAAGGATGATCCCCCATGGCATAATACTGTTGCCGATACTTTGGTATTTTGCCTATATCATGACCTAATGCGGCAATTATGCCTTTTGGCGTCATAGGTCCATAGGGAATTAAGTTGATTATTTCTTCTGCTACATTTATTGTATGCTCTATTAAGGATATGTTATAAAGTTTCTTAATGGTTTCTTGAGAAATTTTCCCTTCTGTATCTTGCTGTCCTGATACAACCGAAGAAACATTACCTTCTGTATCAAGTAAAGTAAGTAAATTTAATATTACTTTCTTCGTATTTCCAATAAAAAATAATTTGCCCTCTATATGCTCTCTAAAAAAATTAGTTATGATTTCATTATAAAAATTAAATTCCTCCCTATTATTACTCCCATCTAATTTTAAAGAACGCCATAACAATGATAACTCTTCAATGTTGATTATTGCTTCTTTTCTTTTACTCCATATTACAGCTATTGTTTCAAGAACTATTACTTGCTTTTGTTTTTTATTTTTAGAAAAAGTCTCTTTTTTAGGTAAAAAAATATCCTTCATCGCCCAAGCAAGCATTGCACTACCTGCAATACCCGCTAAAATAAAAGCTTCACTATGCAACATCTGCAACTGCCTCTGGAAACTTTACTTCAATATAAGCATCACTTACATCTAAAGTCCTTCCTTTAAATCTCCCCTTATATGTCATTAAATAAAATTGCCTTGGTGGTAAATTTAAAACATCATATATCTTTACAACAGGTTCCTCTGATTCTTTAGTTGTTATTCCTGCGTTAGGAGATAAAACAGGAGAAATAAATTTCTTTGTCCCAAAATGACTTGATACATATTCTGCAGTTTCTGGGTCTGGAACTCTCATAAATACTTTTGTGTTAGTATTATCTAATATTGAACGACCAAAATCTTTACCTACTCTCGAATAAATCTGATTGACCGATTGACTAAACCCATGTATCCATACACCTGCTCCACCTGCCTTTGCGAACAAGTCTTCAATATCATAATAAAGCGTATTTTGTGCTTCGTCTATATAAAGAGCAAGTGGAGGATTTACTTTTTTCCCTGAAGAAAAAACTCTACCAACATAACTTTGAATCATACTAATTACTACCTTTCCTAAAGTAAATGCTGCTTTTCTGGTAAGCAAACTTCCAAGATGAACTACCATTATAACTCTTTGCCCTGATTCAAGCCTTTTTATAAACCTGTTCTCATCTGCTTTACCTATAATTTTACCTATATTTCCAGAGGAAAGTTCCATTAATGCAACTCTCAAAGATGATGACACTTTTGAATAGTAATCTTGCGGTGAATTTACAATTTTTAACATATCTTGCTCAAGTTGTCTTGCTTCAGGTAAATCTATAGACTGAACTTCTTGCAATAATTTCTCTATTTCTTCTCTACTCATTCGGTCTTTAACTTCATTAAGATTAAACGAGTGAGGTTTACCTTCAACTTTCGCTTTAAGTAAAAGTGACTGAACTATTATCATGCTTATTTCGTAGGCTACGTTGTAAAAAAATGGCTCTTTTACATCTACACCACTTACTATGTGTCCTACAAGTTCTTCAGGCATGTAATAGAAAGCAAGCGGATCTATTAAGGCAGAATATTCAGGAAATATGGCAGTAACAAGTATTAACTCTTCAAACCTATTTTCCTCAAATGCAACTTGCACTACTTTAGAAAATAATTCTATGTCTCCCTTTGGGTCTATAATTACAACTGAGTATCCTTTTCTTATATCCTGCTCAACCATACCTTCTATAAGCCTTGTTTTACCTACTCTTGTTGTTCCAAAACACCAAAAATGCCCTTTTCTGTCATCGTCAGGTATGGCAATCGTAATTTTTTTAGAAGGATTGTCCATTGAATAACCAATTCCTAAAATTGTCTTTTTTTCTTTTACTGAACTTTCTATCATATCAGTTTTCTTTCTAAAAATATCAAAAAGACCCATACCTCTTGCTATTATTTCTTTTTTTAATGATGTTTTTTGTATTCACCATAATTTAATTGTCTGTTTAATTCTATGTTTCCCTTTGGTCTATAATTACAACTGAGTATCCTTTTCTTATATTCTGCTCAACTGTTCTTTTTATAAGATTTGTCTAATCTCTGCTTCTCCTTTTTTTTGTATATTTAGAACTTTACAATTATTCCTTCTTTCAATAAGTTTCCAACTTCTTTAATACATTCTTTTGGGATTTTACTTTCTGCATGTATTTCTGTCCAACCACCAGCTATTCGTCTTACTGCTTTAATTTTTGTAAAAATTCCTCTTTCTGCTAAAGACATCCTTAACAACTCTTCAGGAAAAGATATAGAATTTCTACTTAATGTTACTATTATTCGGGGAACATTATTTTCAACAATTCCTTTTACACTTGTCACATAAAAAGGTAATATCTGCCCTTCTCTATAATATCCTCTTTCTTTTGGTGTTTGATGCTCTAAAGGACATTGTCCTATAAGATTTCTACCTGCATGTATTGTAGTATGAGGATTTTTAATTTTAACATATAGCGTATTTTGTATAATTCTAAAGATAGGACCAAAAACTACTGTTCTTACTAATTTCTTTGCGTCTTCATAAATACGATATGCTTGAAAAATATAAAATCTTTGTGAAACTATTTCTTTTAACTGTTTAAAGTGTTTTTTATTTATTTGAGAAGGAAGAATCTCTCTAAAACCAAAATCTGTATAAATAACTATCTTGCATTGCGGCTTAAAGTAAACTTGAACATCATACCCAAGTGATTCACTTAAGGCAAAACTAATAGTTTCTTCTGCTAATTCATACGCCTCTTTAATGCTTATTTCATATTTTTCTGCCAATTCTTCAATGATTTCTGCTAAAGAAGCAATAATCTCTACGTCTTTATCAGAATAAACTATTTTTTGGTCTTCAAAGTTCTTATTATGCACAATAACCTTATCCATTCTTCCCTCTTTTAAAAAGAAAGTTTTTAATTAGAAATTTCTTACAAAGAGGGAATGTTAATGTATCATTGATTATCAGAAACTTTTACTATATAGTTTTACAACAAAAGGTAGTCCATGATTGTCCCCCCTGGTAGTCCACAGTTGTCCCCAGGTAGTCCATGATTGTCCCCAAAAATAGTCCATGATTGTCCCTCCCCCCCCTGTGCAAACCATTGGTAATCAACGGTTTATGCCCTACGAAAAATTCCGAACTGATAGGCATATACTGTATATGCCTATAATCGGAGGGGGTGAGCGTTATTAAATAAACGCTCACCCCCATCCGAAAAAAGAGAGAAAAAAAGAAAAAAAAGAAAAAAAGTTTTTTGAACCTTCCTTCAAAAAATAAAAAAAAAAGAACTGAAAAAAACTCCCCCCTTACCCCCCTCTTTCTCCCCCCATCCCCCCTCTTTACAGGGCGTTTCTACGGGGTGTTTCAGTTTGAGAAGGAGAATTGGTTTCTGCTTCACTGTTTGCTGTTTTTTCAATTGTATGTGAAGCATTTTTGTGAATCGCCAAAACAAGACAGATTTGTCTTGTTTTTTTCTTGTTACATTTTTTACCCTATATATAGAGGTAGAAAAAATAAAGAGGTGATGGCTATGTTGGTAAAACAAAAAATGAACTCAGGAACAAGCACAAGTAATATTGTTGATTTCCCAAAATACAGCAGAGACCAAATCGAACTAATCAAAAAGACAGTTGCCAGAGGAGCTACAGACGATGAACTTGCATTATTTCTTTATAGGGCAAAACAGTTAGACCTTGACCCGCTTTCAAATCAAATTTATTTTGTGAAACGTAGAATAAAAAACAATAAAGGTGGGTATGACGAAATTGCCACCATACAAGTTGGGATTGAAGGGTTGAGGCTTATTGCTGAAAGGTCAGGTAAATATGAAGGACAAGACCCTATAAAGTATATTGTTGAAAGAAATAATCAAATAATAGAAACTGAATGGGTATTGCCAACTGATAAACCTATTGCAGCAAAGGCATCAGTATATAAGAGGGGGTGTGTTAAACCTTTTACAGCAGTTGCTCATTACAATGATTATGTAGTTAAAAATCCTGATGGCACTCCTAATGCTATGTGGCGTAGGTGGACAATAATGCTTGCCAAATGTGCAGAGTCTTTAGCACTTAGAAAGGCATTCCCAGAACTAAATTTTTCTGGCATTTACGAACCAGCGGAAACTAATCACATAGAGGAAAATACAACAATTACAACTGTTGATGTTGAAACTGTTGAATCGTTTGAACCAATTTTAACAGAAACTGAACCTTTTGTATTTGAAACTGAAGAGGTATCAATTCCTCAATTCAAGACTGATGTTATATCAAGAGAAGAAAATGAAGTTACAGAAGCAGTAAGTAATCCAGTATTAAAAAATGAGGAATCACTAAAAGAGTTAAAGAGTGTAAAAAGTGAAATTAAAACAGATAAAGAAATTCAAACATTTAAAGATACTCCGAAAGAAGTTAAAAAAGAAAAAGATAATGCACCAGATGTGAAAGAGATATTTGAGGAAAGTAATACTGAATTAAATCTTATTACAGATTCACAGATAAATGCGATAGTTAATCTTGCAAAAAAGTTTAAATTAGATGAAAAAATTGTGAGAGACAGAATAAAGGGAATCTCCTATAGGGAAGCTGCTGAAGTAATCAGACAACTGGGAAAGAAGGACATTTCATATTTTATTGAACCCTTTTAACATAGAGATTACAAGAAGCCTCCATCTTCTGTAAGATGGAATAGTTCACTGCTTTTGTAAAGGAGATTATTTATGATAGTTAGCATTAAAACAGGAGGTGAACTATGGGCGGTAGTAGTAGCAGATGATATGGATTTTATCGAGCATTCGGTTATTGACTGTGTTATTAAGGCAAAGAAAATGTATCCAAATGAAAGAACTGTAATTCAAGGGCTTAAGGAAGAAAGAGTTGAAAAAATAAAAAAAATAGTTGAAAAAAGGCTAAATCAAGAAAAAAATAATTAAAAAGGGGTGCAGCATGTTTAACAAATTTATAGCAGTAGGAAATTTAACAAGGGATCCAGAGATAAGGTATACACCTTCTGGAATAGCAGTGACAATTTTACCAATTGCAGTCAATACCAGATTTAAGTCAAATGGTGAAACAAAGGAAGAAACTTTATTTATTGACGTAGTTGTGTTTAATAAACAAGCAGAAACGTGTGTTCAATATTTAAGTAAAGGAAAGTCCATTTTAGTTGAAGGTAGATTAAGAGAGAGGAAATGGGAAAAGGAAGGAGTAACACATCGAAAAATGGAAGTTATAGCAAATACAGTAAAATTTATGTCGCCAAGGCAAAGTGAGCAAAGTGATACTACTGATACAACAATGGAAGAAATAATAGCAACAGATATTCCAGATACAGAACCTTTTTAAATTTAAAAAAATAAAAGTAATAAACTCAAAGATACAGATACCAGGGTGATTTAGGTATCTGTATCTTTGATATAATAAAAATATGCCAAATAAAAAGATAGAAATAGATATAGCAAAGATTAATATTCCAGTAATTCCAGATATTTTATTAAGAGTTACTAAGTTAATAAAAGAGGATAAAGCATCTATTTATTTACTGCAAAAATTAATAACATCAGATCAAGCATTTACAGCAAAACTTTTACATGTAGCAAATTCTCCTTATTATGGACAGACAAGAAAAGTCGAAAGTATTAGACAAGCATTATTGCTTGTTGGTTTTGAGAATTTTAAAAATATAATTATATCTACTGCAATAGATAATCTTTACAAAAAAACTGATAAGTTTGAGTTTAGTTTGTGGAAACATAGTGTAAATGTAGCGTATTTTGCAAGTTTGTTGGCAGTAATTACAGAAAAGACCACATCTGAATGTGCATATATGCTTGGATTACTTCATGACATAGGAAAACTTATTCTTTATAGAAATTTTCCAAAGGAATATTTATCTTTATATAAAAATTTAGATTTTGATAAAAAAAATATCCATGCAATTGAATTAGAAAAAGAAAAATTAGGAATAAGTCATATAGAAGCGGGGATAATGCTTGCAGAAAAATGGTATTTCCCAGATAAAATAACAACCGTAATTAAGCATAGTCATAATAATGAAATACCTTTTAATGTAAATTATAGAAATGAATGTTTATTGATAAAATTAGCAAATTTATTGTTTTATGTAACTGTTAAAAAAAATAATAGCGAAGTTATTATGTCTGATATTTTAAAGATTTTGAAAGAGTTAGATATAACAGAAGAATTATTTGAAGAGATAGTGAAAAAAAGTAATATACAGAAAAGTTTTATCTCCCCTGCCGGGGAGACTCCTTCTGTAAGGGAGGAGTAGTTCACTTAAAGAAATTAAGAACACTTTCCATTAATTCAATTGCTTTTCTAATTTGTTCTTTATCTCCTTTTGATAATACTTCTTTGAACTTTTCAAACAAATTAGCAAGTGCTTCATTACGTGAGACAATAATAGTGGGTATGTCTTTGTCTGGTAAGTATCCTGCAAGTAATAAGAAAACATCAGTATCTTCGTTAAGAGCGGTTGCAATTTTTATAATTTCTCCCCTTAAAAGAATTTCCTCTTTATTTAAAACTTTATTGATTTTGTCAATTAGAGGTTTTTCAATTTTATTAAGTAAGTGTTTTTTTTTCTATTGTATTTTTAAGAATAATTAAGAAAGGTTCAGGCATATAAACATTTTTTTCTTTAAGATTATCATGCAGTTCTATCATTTCTACTATCTCAAGAGGAGCTTTAATCTGGGTGAGATAAAAAAACATTTTATGTCTTAGTTTTATCTCTTCCTCTGGAGAATCGGCAAAAATTTTCGCTAACTCCCTAAGTAGTTCCTCAGAAGGAACTCTTTCTCCTTTTTCAAGATAAGAAAGGTGTATATAACTAACGCCCACTTTTTTACTAAGTTCGGCAAGAGTTAAATTTTTCTTTTCTCTATAATATTTGATTAACTCCCCTAATTCCAATGAAGGAGTTTTAGTTTTATTTTTTATATTTTTATCCTTTTTCATCCTTTTTCATCTTATTCTTACAGGTTCGGAGACCCCTTCCGTAAGGAAGAGGAGAAGAACCTGTTTTCTTCTTTCTGCTAAATTTTTGCATAAGTTCTTCTTATGCTCCCTTGTCAACCAGTTACCCTTGCTCCTCACAGAGCAAGCCCCATCCGTCAGGGCAGGGTGGTTGACATAAAAATTTTATAAGCATAATTTATTTTTATTATACCAATTTTCTTTATATTTTATCATAACTAAGTAGTTTTTTTAAATGAATTTATTTAAGGTCTCCCCAACTGGTTTGTGTCAGCAATATATTTCAGATTTTTTCTGTGAACTACTCCTTCCCTACGGAAGGAGTATTCTCGGTTATAGAAATCTATCGTGACATCCTCTCACGAATAAATTCGTGAGCGTCCTGTTTCATCGTAGTGACTTGTCATCTGCCCTTCTGTTCCTCTATATATCTCTGTATAGCCTCTAATAGACTCTATACCTCAATTCATCTACGGATTAAAATCCGTAGTTTTCTTAAGGGGAAATTCTGTAAATTTTTAGCTCTTAAGTGCTTAAGCAGTGAGACAAAACAGGGATTAGCATCTTGAGATTCATCAAGAATAACAAGGTCGTATTTGCAGTAAGTTTTTCCATCTTTTAAAAAGTCAATAAATTTCTTAAGATAAAAGTCATGAGGACAAGGAAGTTGTCCACTGTCTATGTAGTCATACAGATAAGTTAAATCTTTAGCAGATATTCCATATCTGTTTATGGCTTGTTTATAATAAGTGCTTAATTGTTCAAGTTTATAAAGAAACTTGTCAACACTCTCAATAGAATAATCACTGTAAAGAAACTCATGAAAAATTTTCAGTATAAAGTACGCCCTATCATAATCA
>JAVZXS010000008.1:0-27773 GCA_038886535.1 Candidatus Micrarchaeia archaeon
AATGCCTAAAACTCAAACTGAAACAAAAAAGGAAATTGCTGTTGCTTTGTCTCCTGAATGTAAATACTGCAAGGCAGAAATATTAATTTTAGAAGCATTTAAGAAGAAATACCCTAATCTTGATATTAAACTTGTATGGTATGGGACTGGTAATTCTTTACCTAATACAACTTTGCCTGTGCTTTTAGGAAAACCAGAAGATAAATCAAAAATTAAAAAATTCCCTACTTTCTTTTTTGTGTTTCCTGATGGTAAAACAATAGGAGGAGAAGGTTTTATAGATGGAAAAAATCTGGAAGAGTTTTGTAAAAAAATTAACTTTTTATGAAAATGAATAAAGAATGTAAGTTTGTCCCTGTTAAGGCAAGAAAAAAAGAAAAAATATATCAAGGGCTATGTAAAATATGTAAAAATTACTACAAAAAAACTTGTCCTTTTGAAGAACAAGGAGGACTAGATGAGAAAAATTGTTGTATTCATCTTTATCGTAGGAATAACTACTCTGTTTGCTGAAGAACAAGGATTTACTTATAGAGGCGGAGTTGATTTTACACCAAAATATTATCAAATACCAAGTGTGTCGTATTCTTTTGGTATTGGCTTGGGTTGTGAGGGATTTGATTTAGAGGCAAGTTTTAGGTCTTTGTTGTCAGGAGAAGCAATAAAAAACTATCTTGAAGGAAATTTAAGGGCTATTATTTCTGCTGCACCTATGCTTCTTTTAGAATATGCTTCTCCTACACTTGCGGATACTCTTAAACATCTTCAAAATCGTTCTGGAGAATTACTTCATTTAAATTACCTCACCTGTCAGGATGTAATGGAAAGAGGACAAAATTGGCTGGCAAAACTTCGTGGAGAAAATCAGGCAATGACAATACAAACAAGTAGTAGAACTTCAGATTTAGCAACTACGATGGAAAATGTTAAAAATGATACTTCTTTGAAAAATATCCTAAATTATCAAGGAAAACCTATAAGCAATGGAAATCTATATGTAGTTAAAGATGGACTTGAATGGACAAAAGCACCACAGGAAACAAAAGATATAGCAAATGAACTTTTAGGAGATGTAGTTATTTCAGGAAGTGGAAAAATCAGTTATGTAGAAAGTAAAAAAACACCAAATGAACTATACACTCACAATAGAAATGAATTTGAAAAAAATATCAAGTTAGCAATAGATTATTATCTTGCAACAGGAAAAGTTAATCAACAGGACTTAAAGAAAATATCTCTCCCGGCTTTTCCTATCCGAGAAGTGGTAATTAAAAGCATAGGGGACCTGAAACAAGGGAAAAGAGAAATAGCAATAGGGAAACTTGCTTCTACACTTGCACATATAAAAATGTTAACAGAATTAGATGATTTGCATTATTCTCTCTCAAAGGCACATCAAAACCCCCACATTAGCGAAACAACAAAAGAAATATTACAACAAAAAATAACATTAACAGAAAACATTAAGAAAAATTTGAAACTTGAAAAAGAAACAACAGAAGAATATTTTGCTAAAACAATCAATACAATCATATCAGAAGCAGAAGTAGATAAAGCTAAAGCATTTAATAGTGTCATTTCTGAAAGCAAAAAAGAAGCGTCGCCATCTGAAAATAAATTTAACTGGGGAGGCATAGCGTGGTAGGAAAGATATTGCCTGGCGTTTTAATTGGTGGAATATTATTAGCAGGAGGCACAAAATTTAAGACAACAGCAACAACAAAAAAATACGAAATACAGAAAATGCAAAAAGAAATAAACGAAGTCATAATCCCAGAAGAACAACCTGTTTATCCTAAAGAAGAAATAATCGCTAAAATTATGAGTTATTTTATCAACAAAGGAGAAAAGTTAGATATACCTGTAAGTTTTGAAGAAGTAGAAGAAAAAGAACAAACAATAAGCATAGGAGAAAAAAAAGGAAAAATAATAAAAATGAAACTAACATCCCCACTATTTTTAGAAAGACAGATACTTAACTGGATAAATGATTTTAAAGAACAATTCCCTTGTGTTTTGATAAATAAAATAACAATTACACAGAAACAGGAGACAAATTGGGAAATAGAAATGATAGTTTTTGGAAGTTAACCCGTGAGCCCGTGAAATTGCCCGTAAAGCCGTCTTTGTCCCGTGGTTGCCGAGCGAAGCGAGGAAGTGAAAACATTAACCGAATACCCGTTGTCCGTTCACCCGTGAGTATCCCCGTAGCCCGTTTAAAATGGAAAGAATAATAAGTAAGTTAAAAGAAAAGTTTGAAGTAAAGGAAGAAATAGAGATTAAATATGACTTGGAAGATACAGGGAGAGTAGATTTTTTGCCTGATGGGAAGAAAGTAAGATTAGTTATACCTCCGGAAATTAATTACTATGACTTGGTGGATTTGTTTGGATTGATTAAACTTGGCGAGATAAATTACCTTCTTGCTACTTTTTATTTTCAGAAAGATTTAACAGAAGAAGAGAAGAAATATGCAGAGATGTTTCATTTGTTATGTCAGCCATTACAGGATGTGTGGTGCTACAAGATAATTAAAAACTACTTACAGGAAGATGAATATAAAGAAATAATACAGGACCTGGTGAATTTATATGAAAATGTAAAAGAAATAGTAGAAGCACCGCCTATGGAAGGAGTGGAAATGCCAGAAGATATAAAGAGAAGGTTATATGTGTCAACTGCTTTGATTTTAGAAAAAACAAGTAATGCTGATGTGAATTTAATTATCACAGGGAAATATAAAAAGGAATGGGAGATTTATTTGTTCTGGATTAGACATTTTGCAGATTTGAAACCTGACCCGAAGTATTTTGTTAAATTACCAAAAATAACAAGCGCTCCTTATGAAGTTAAAATTAAAAAAAGTGAGATTGAATACTACGAGGTGAAGAAAAAACAATGATAAAGAAAATATTGCTTGCTTTTATCGGGCTGGTATTCTGGGCTTGGTGTGAAGTAGTCCCTTGTAGATTTGCTTATGTGGTAGATGGAGATACAATTAAGGTTTATTATCAAGAAGAAAAAGTAAGTGTGAGGTTAATCGGAATAGACGCTCCTGAAAGTAAAATGAATGATAGGGTATATAGACAAGCGGAAAGTTTTAATAAGAGTGTGGAAAAAATAGTTGAAATGGGTCAAAAATCAAAAAAATACGCCAAGAAAATTTTACAAGGAAGGGAATATGTTTACCTTGAATTAGATGCGCAAATAAAAGATAAATATGGACGGATTTTGGGCTATGTCTGGCTTGAACCTGATAAGAAACAAATGCTGAATGAGATAATGGTGAGAGAGGGTTATGCAGTAGTTTATACTTGTCCACCAAATGTAAAATATACTGAAAGGTTCGTAAAGGCAGAAAGAGAAGCAAGAGAAAAAAAGAAAGGGTTATGGAGAGAAAATTGACAAAGTTGAGTAGAAATGATAAAAAAGAAAAAAGGGGAAAATATGAAGATGAAAAATTGGATAAAGAAAATTTTATTTGTCTTGGTGGTCTATTTATTCTGTTGTTCTTATGTGCTGGCTAAAGGGGGAAGGGTTTATGTAAGAGGATACTACAGGAAAGATGGAACTTATGTAAAACCTCATTATAGAACTGCACCTGATGGAAACCCATACAATAATTATAGTTTCCCGGGGAATTATAACCCTAATACAGGAAAGTTTTCTTCTGGCAACCCAGATACTTATTTAAGAAATTATTACAATAAAGGGTCAAGTTCAAGTTATGGTAGTGAATATTATTATTTTAAAACTCTTCCTTCTTACTCTACACCTACAACGACAAACGACACAAAAGACAAACCACAGGAAAACCAATCAGAAATAAACCAAGAGAACCAAATAAATCAAACTCTACAACTCCCAACTATTAAAAGGAAAGATATTAAGACAATTGAGGATATGTTTAAATGAAAAAGATAATTTTGTGTTTTATGTTCTTTTTTGCCTTGAGTTTTGGAGGAGAAATAAGAGGGTTTATAAATAAGAAGAAACTTGTGCGAGATGTATATTTGCCTCACCCTGAAAAAAATCCACTTGCAAAATATTTGATAGAAAACGGGTTTAATATTTTTTTAGGAAGGAAATTAAATGTGTTAGAGTTTGAGATAGAGACATCTTCAAATTCTGTGTCAGTTTACATATATTACATTTCTCATTATTCCATAGTAGAAAAAGAGTTTATCGGAGAGTTTGAATATATCTTTGATGAACAAGAAAGTAGAAATCCAGACGAATTTGCTAAAAAGTTTGTTGAATGGCTTGTAAAAAATCTTCAATCTTCTAATGAAAAATAATTCCCTGCTAACTTACCAGTTAATATTATCAAAGAAAATTCTGCCATCTATCTGGGTTATTTTTGCATATATTGTTGTGTTTAAGATAGAAGCGTGTCCGAGCCATTCTTGAACTAAACTTATTGGAACTCCTGATGAAATACAATATACAGCAAAACCATGTCTAAATGCGTGTGGATGTAGTTTATGTGTTGGTATGCCTGCTTTCTGTCCTATCTTTCTTATAAGTTTAAATCCGTATGTCCTGTCAAAATCAAAAAATCTATCATCTCCTCGTAAGTTATAAGTTAAACAATAATCAAGTAAATCTGCTCGCAAAGTATCTGATATGGGAATTACTTTTTCTATGTAGACAGGACTATCTTTTGCTGGTCTTCCTTTGCCTCTTTTTGGTTTTCTTTTTAAACAAGGTAGGGTTATTGTTCTTTCTTGTCTGTTTATTCTGTTTGGTGTTAGTTGTAATATCTCTGAAATCCTTGCTCCTGTCTGAAATAAGCACATAAGGAATAGTTTGTTTCTTATAGCGATTTGTTTTTGCCTTGGTGTCTTTGCTTTATTTATCTGTTCTTGCTGAACTTGTATCATTTGGTCGTATTCTTGTTTTGTGATGTAAACAGGGATTTTCTGGGTAGATAAAGCAATAGAGAGAGATTTAGTCGGACTTGTTATTATGCTTTTCATTCTGCCCTCCTTTCTTAAACTAAAAATCTTATATCTGTGTAAGTAAATCCAATCTCTTTCAATTTTTTCTTTATCTGACTTTTTTGTAATCTTAACATTGACAGACAAACACTGCTTTCTACTTTCACATATAATATTTTCTTCTCTTTGTCTTCTTTAAAAACATAACATTTGCCTTTTAGTGGGTCATCTATTAATTTTGTCCAAACTGCAGAAATATCTGAACATCTTGTTGTATCTACTTTCTCTTTTATACCTTCCATAATTCTTTTTATAATCACATCAATTCTTTCAATATCAGCCATGTTTTATTTTTAGTTTTCTGTTTATGTATTTCTTGGTGGCTTTGCTGGGTAAGAATTTTATTGTGTAAGTGTCTGGTATCTGGTATTCTCCTACAATTGGGTTTTTTACTTTTCTGGATTTCTTTTTCACTAACACAAATTTCCCAAAGTTTCTGATTTTGTATTCTGTCTTTCCGTTGCAAAGTGTATCAATTATATCCGAAACAAGCATTTTAATTAAAAGTTGTTTTGTCTGAAATAAAATTGTTTTTTCCATTTTGGGCGGGATTTCTATTATTTTTTCTATTATCGCCTTAACTTCTGGTAATTTGTTTTTGACGATATCCCAAACCAATCTGTAATCTATTTCAAAATAAAAATGGGCTAATTCATCTCCTATTTTTGCAATATATTCCCAAGGGACTTCTTTGTATTTTTGCTTGAAAGGTTCAGGGACTTGTTTTATTATTTGCCTAATCATATAAATTTCTCCAATAACTGCCTTTTTAGTTTTCTCATCTTTGCAAAATGAATCATAACTATGCTGGCTCGTGAAATCTTCTATATTTTTTATTGCCTTAATTATGTTTTGAAACAATAACCTTGTTTTCCTATTCATATCAGTTTAATAATAACATACATTCCAAAATTGTCAAGTAGTAAATGAAAAAAATAATTTTTTAAAAAATTCCAAAATTAAATAAATATACTACAAAAACTTTTCTGGAAGATAAAAATATATACCCTTACTTAAAAACTGCCTTTAAATTTGTTCTATTTGAGATATCAACAAAAGATAATGAAAAGTTGACAGAAGGATAAGAAAAAGGAGAAAAAAGAGGAATAAAAAGTAGGAAAAACAAGGCAAGAAAGTCAACAAAATACTCATTTTGTGGAGTGAAAAATTAAGGGGTCAAGGAGCGAGTCCTTGACCCCTATGCCGGAAAGAGAATGTTTTCAAGATTGTTTTATATATTGTAAATGCTCTTTGACTTGATTTTTCATTTCTTCTTCTGTGTCTAATTGTAAAAATATTTCTCTGTTTTGTTGTATTGCTTCAAGGACTATTTCAAGCCCAATTCTTAAAAGAACAGAAAGGGCTATTTTACTTTTTTGATTTTTCCTTCTTTCTTTGTTTATATTGTGTAGCAGTTCTTCAAGATAGTTCAATTTACTTTCTTTTAATCTTAAAGCAATAGCAATAGTTCTTTCTTTTTCCCCTGTTTTTTCCCCTGTTAATGTCTTTAATATACTGCTTACATCTTTTTCTTTGGTTAGAGGGTTGTATTTTACTTTTTCTTCCATTTTCTCTCCTTTGTTATACATTATACATTATACTTTATACTTTATACTTTATACATTATACAACTTTTTTAAAAACTCTTCTACGAATTCATAATAATCTTTTGCTCCAAATGAGACAGGACTGCATTGGTTAATAGGTTTGCCTTTTTTGCTTGCTTCTTGAAGGGATACAGTCCTTCTTATTTTTGTTTTAAAAAGCAAATCTTTTAAGTTTGTTTCCATTATTGTTTGTAAAGTTTCTTGACACATCTTTTCTCTTTTAGCATACATAGTAGGCAAAATCCCCAAGATGTAGTTTTTCTTTTCCAGTTGCCCTTCTATCTCTTTTGCAAGGTTTATTAAGACATTTAAACCTTCCAGAGGTAGATATTGTGTCTGAACAGGAATAAGTAGTTTATCCGCACAACAAAGCCCATTTATCGTCAAAATCCCTAAATTAGGTGGGCAGTCAATGATAATGAACTCAAATCTGTTTTCAAAAGGAGCCATTTTTTCTTTTAATACATTTTCTCTATTAAGAAGTTTTGTAAGAAGTTTAATTTCTAACTCTGCAAGTTTTAAAGTTGAGGGGAGTAGATATAAATTTTCATTTATTTTTAAAACACACTCATCAAAACTTGTCTCTCCTATAAGAAAGTTATATATGCTTTTTATTATTTCATCTGGATTAAAACCTAAATGAGTGGTTGCATTTGCCTGTGGGTCAAGGTCAATTAACAGAATTTTTTTCTTTTTCTCTGATAATATGCCTGCTAAATTTACGGCGGTTGTTGTTTTCCCTACTCCTCCTTTTTGGTTTGCTATCGCTATTATCATTTTCCCCTCCTGTTTTAAAGAATAAATAAATATCTGTTTTCCCTTCTTTTCCTACTTGTGCTTTCCAACTGACTTCTACTTGGGAGAAATTGTCGTCTTTGCATAAACCAGAATGTTTAAGTGCATTTAAGATTGGCTGAAACCCTGCATAATTATCTAAATCTCGTCTTCTTCTATCCGGGAAAGTAAAAACAATCTTTACTTTTTTAATTTCTCCTTCTATTTTTTTACTTTTTATTTCTCCCCATATCCACCATTCCCATTTGTTAAATATCCTGTATCTTTCTTTGTAAAACATACGCAATAGTTGATTTTGACTTGGCGGTATGGCTGGAATTGTTATTTTTTTCATTCTATCTCCTTTAAGAAATCAATAATGTTCTGTCCTAAAATTTTATATTCCTTGCCTATTTTCTTCGCTTTAATTTTGCCTGTTTTAATTAATTCTGACATCTTCTTTATTGAAACTCGCAACAACTTTCTTGCTGTCTTAAAATTATATAGTCCGTAAGGGTCAATCTGGGTTATTCTGTCTTTCATCTCTCCTCCTTTGTTATATAATTATCTCTGGGAAATAATCCTGTATCTTTTTTATAGCAATTGTTTCTTCCCAACCAGTCATAAAAGTTTCTATTTCCTCTTCAGAAAATTTTTTATTTGTCAATTGCACTTCTTTGGTAATCAAATTGATAACATAAACTTCGCCTGTTTTTTCTACCCAAGTAATCCGATGTGGGTCTTTATTGTATATACTTTTCCACCGGACACCATAATCAACTTCTCCTGAAACTCTTCTTTCTGGGTTTTCCTGATAGAATATTTCTATAGATTTATATATTCTTATCATTTTTCACCCCTCTTACATATTTTATCTATGAGAAAACTTTCAAATCTTTTAATTGCTTCTTCATATTCTTGTTTTGTTTCTTTACTAATGAAATTTTCATAAGGAACGCCATCTTTTTTTATGTTTTCTATTACTTTTTTAAAAATTTCATATGTTTTGTTAGTAAAAATATCAAATAAAGTTAAAGTAAATTCTTTATAAACTCCACCTATAAAACCATCTCTGTTTATCTGATTTCTTATTTTACTAACTTCTCCAAAATCTCCAGTTTTATATAAAAAAACAAAAAAAATAAGTTCGTCTTCATCTTTCTCAAAAGTTTCTAATCTGTTATTGAAAAAAGTAAACAACTCCCACATTAATTCTTCGTTATTTGTTTCTTTCGCTTTCACAAAATCATTAAAAAAATCGCTTGGCCATATTTTTTTTGCTACTATTTCTGATATTTTTTCTATTGCAAATTCTTTTTCTGTCATTTTTCCCTCCTTTTTTATTCACTTTTTTTCTATTTTTTAAAAAATTAACAAATTCTTTGTCTATTAAAACCTGTTCATTTTCTCACCTCCTTTCTTTGATTATTTATTTTCTTAATTATGTCTTCTATTCTTTCTATGCGTGGTTCAATTTTAACCCCGCATAGAACTTTTTCGTCATACTTCCCTCCCTTCTCTGGGTGGACGAAATGTTTGAATGCATATGATGCGTTGCAGGCCAACACAAACCCCAGAGTGTCATACTCTGGGGTTAAAATTATATTTTTTCTCAAGATCCGTTTCTCTATTACAATGTTAAATGAATCATAGTAATAGTAAATCTGTGCAACCATCTTTCCTAACAAGGAAGAATATACTAACTTCTCGCAACTAGAGTTGAAGAAATGCCCCTCATTGTCGACATCTTTTATTCTTACTACCCACCAGTTAAGTGGGTAATTTGGACCCCAAAGCACTCCCACTCCTTCAGGAATACATGGGTTCAAATCATACTTTCCAGGGCCGGGACAATATGTCCCGATTACCCCTTTAAAGACCCATTCCACCCCTACTTTGGGGGCTTGGGCCTTGAGAAGAACTATTTCATCTGAAATGTAATGGTCTTGTCTGAGTTGTATTTTTTCATATTTCATTTCTTCCTCCTTTTGGGAGCATTTTTCCCCTCTCCCTACCGTGCTCCCGTTCGGTAGAGATATTTACTTTTTACTTTCTATGAGAAAACTTTCAAATCTTTTAATTGCTTCTTCTTTACCTCCTTTTTATATATATTATACCCTATTTTTGCCAATCTGTCAAGAGATGATAAATAGCATATAATATCATCATAAAAATCACTTAATATAAAAATAAAAAACAAAAGGGACGAAATAATTGGAAATACGGGCGAAGTAAAAAACAAGTGGATTAAGAAGACACAAGTTTCAGAATTTTTTCTTTATATTCTTCTGTCATTCCTACTTGTTTCAGTGTTTTGATAAGTGTTTCTATTTCTTTCAATATGCTTTCTTTACTATGTATTCTATTTTTGTATTCAGTTTCTGTTAAAGTTAAAAACAAATTACTGAATACATAGTATAAAATCTGTGTTTGCTGTATTCTCTTTAAAATAAACTGATGAGTCAAACTTGTAATTGTAGCATATCTAATCTCTTGTGTATGTTCTGTTGTTTCTCCTATAACTTTTTTCTTCCAAATTGGATTGCTTTGTTCTTCTTCCAAAATAACATTGTCTATGCTTTTATCAATTTTAAATCCTACAATGCTTAATAACGATTTTGCACCTGTTTCCCATTCCTGTGGTGCTTTTCTTATATTGATGTAATAATGTTTGTTTTCTTGATTATAAACAATTGATACTATTCCAATCCCTATTCTAACGTCTTTGCTTAATTTACCAGTTTTTCTTTTATCATATACATTAATACTCCCCTCAACCAAAGAAGTAGTAGGTCTATATTGTAAAAAGTGATAATTTTCAGTTATTTCTATATGGTCAGGTTTGGTAAGATATGTATAACAAACTCCTTCCCATACAGATATTGCTTTTGTTCCTTGTCCAATTGTAAATATTGCCCTTGGCCCTTCTGAAAGTGATAAAAAATGCTGGCAAAAATCCTGTTTAGTAAAGTTGTTTTCTGTAAAACAGAAAGGACAGGTTATTTTATCTTCTTGTAATGAGAAATAAGTCAACAAACCTCCTTCTTCAACATTCGCTATGTATAAGTTTTCTAAATCAACGTCTCCAAAAATTTCTTTACTTTTTTTACTCGCCAAAATTTTCCCTGAATTAATATCAAATATTTCGTAGATATCTTTTTTTTCTATGTCTTTTTTAACTATTATTTCTTTTTGATACTTTTCGTCTTTTCTGTTTTTCACTATTATTTTCATTTTCTTTCTCCTTGTTAAGTTTTTTGATTGCCCAGTTTAGTAAAATTTCTGCCTGTTTGGGTAAGTTAGGTGGAATTAAAAGTTTTAAAGTTTCCTCATCAATTATTTCTATTCTTAAAGCACCGTAATAATAGTGTGTTTTTTTTAATCTAAATCCCAGAATGTATCTGCCGAGAGTGTCTATTACTGCCCTATAAGGTATTGTTTGAACAGGAATATAATAATAAGGGTGCTTCATAATGACATTTTTAAAAGCAAAATAAAACTTCTCTGGGGATTTAAACTTTACTTGTGCGAAAAACTTTCTTTCATTATCAATCTTGGGTAGAGGCAACCTTAATATTTCCATTTGGCATCTCCTTCTTTATTTCATAACTTACTTTTTCTTGAGAAAAAACAACTTTACATTCTGGGTATTTCTGTTTGATTTTGTTTTGATATTTTGTAGTAGTGATTATTGCTTTAATTGTTTTTTCTGCATTGTCAAACTCTATCTTGTCTATATTGCAATCTGGTATGCTTCTTGTAAAACTCATAATTTCTTGCACAAAATCAAAAAAAGATTGTGAAAAGTCAATTTCTTTTATTCTGTCAAGATATCTATTTGAGATTATCTTTTGTCTTTTCAGCCCAAGTTGTAAGTATTCGCTCTGCACTTTTGAGTATTCTTTATCTATGTTCTGTTTCTCAAAAAATGAGACAACTAAAAAATATAAACCAAGAATAATTAACGCAAGGTTAATAGATAAGACAATTTTTCTTTGTTGAATATTTTTGATTTTTTCTCTATATTGCAAAATTTCAGGCAGTAAAAACTCTACTTTTGTATCCCAGTGAATTTTTGCGTCTTGTATCTCTTTTATATTTTCTACTCCAAGGGTATTTTTCATAATCTGTAGAACCATCTCTTTTTGTTTCTCAAAATCCACGCTTTTTACTCTTGCTGGTTGTGTAATTCTTGTAGGGCTATATCCTGAAAAAATGACTTCATCTCCTTCGCTATCAAACAAGACAAAAAATTTCTCACTAATAGAATGTAATACGCAACTTTGGTATGGAACTATTTTGTATCTTTCGTAATTTTCTATTTCTTTTATTTCCCGTAAGATATCTGCTGGTAATTCATATAGTATTATTCCTGTGTCTGTCTTTTCGTATGCGTAAATGCTTCCTTGAGTTCTTGCTATCGTTTCAATCGCTTTTTCATCTGAAATAAACTTACATAATGCAAAGACGCAAATATTCTGCCCTCTGATAACATACCTTTTCATTTCACTTCCTCCACGCTTAATAATACAACAAGTTCGCTCTTTGTCTTTGCTTTAACTTTTTGAGAGAAGAAATATTTCAAAACAGGGACTTTTCCTAAAAAAGGAGTTCTTTGCTCCTTCATATTTGTTGTTTCTTTCATCAATCCCCCTAAAATTATCGTATCTCCTTTTTGCACTATTACAGAGGTATTCAATGCTCTCGTGTTAACATCTGGTGCTTCAATTTTTCCTCCTCCTGCAACAGGTATACTTCTTATTTCTGCAACTTCTTTTAAGGTAGGCATAAGCGAGATATAAATTTTCCCGTCATCGTTTATTTTAGGAATAAGCCCAAGAGTAAGTCCTTCTGTAATTTGGCTTGTTCCATATCCTGTAAGTAGTCCTAATTGTGTAGTTTCTTGCGTAATATTTGAAATATAATTTTTAACAGCACCGACTTGTATACTCGCAGGTTGTGTATTCAAAACAGCAATAGAAGGTTGTGAAATTATTTTAACATTTCCAAACTCTTCAAGTAATTTCAATATAATCTGTGCCCCTTTTTCTGTTGTTCCAGCGTTTGCACTTCCTGTTGACCTGAATATGTAAGTATTTCCTTGTTCTACAAGAAAAAAAGATGAACTTAAACTATGTTTTAAATTAGAAGATAACCAGTCCCAGTTAATACCTTGTGAATATTTTTCTGTTAAATCAACTTCTACTATTTTTACTCGTAGATATACTTGCTTTGCAAATTCTTTATTGATTTCAGTTAATACTTTTTCTGCTTGATTAAGGTTTTCTGCATAGTCAGTTATAGTAATTATTCCTGTGTTTTTGTTTATTCCGTATTTGCCCTCTTTTGATAAAACCGCTTTTAAACTCTTTTCAATCTCATCATATACTTTCATCTCTTCTATCTTAATCTCTACTTTCGTGTTAGGACCTGCTTCTGAAGAACTCGTTGTAGTAGCCGTTGTATTTGCACTTTCAGTTATTGATTGTGTCCCTCCAAATCCAGATGTGCTTATAGAAGAAGAGAAAGAATGAGATATTGAAGGAAGAACAATTTTGAAAAGTTTTGTTCCAAAGGAATAGATATAGATTTTACCATCTTTGTATGAATAGGTTGCTTTTGCTTGTGTTGTTATATCATCTAAAACATTAGAAAGTTTTGATTTTTCAGCAAAACAAGAAATTTTTACATCTTGCACATCATTTGAAAGAATAAACTTTAATCCATATTCTATTGCCAGTTGTCCAAGTGCTACTTTAATAGGTAAATCATAAAAGGCAACTGAAACTTCTTTATCTAACTCGTCTGGGATTGTGTCTATCACTATTTTTTCTTTTTTAATTTCTTGTTCTTTCTTTGTCTCTTGTAATTTTTCTGTTTCCTCTGTTTGTGGTTTTAATATTGATTGTTTTTCTTCTGTTATTGTTTGCTTTTGTTCTGCTGTTGATTGCTTCTGTTCTGCTATTACATATTCTGCTGGTTTTATAATTACTAACTGCTTATGTTTTGGGACATAAAATCCGTTAACGATACCACTTGGCACTTCTATTTCGCATACAAGAGGTTGATAATAAAGATACTCTGGCAATTCGCTTTTTAAAAAATATGGTTTTTGTGCATAAAGCATGCTTATCAAAAAAATAAAAACAACACATTTTCTCATTTTGCCTCCTTGTTAATAATATGGGTAATTGCTGTTTCTATATCACAATTGTATAATTGTTGTATCTCTTTTATTTTTTGTAAATCTTTTGGGTCAGTAGTAAATAACCAGTATTCAAAAGGAGAGGGGATTAGTCGTATTACTCCTTTTTTCTCTTCAAGTTTAACATACACTTCTGAATATTTCCCTTTTTGTGTTTTAATTGTTTTCAGTATATCCATTTCTGTATCTTCTATTGAGAGTGTTTCTTTCATTCTACTGATTACCTCTGGGTTTTGTGCAAGGAAAAATCTGTTAACCGCATTTGCCAAGATTGTCTTGCCTGCAAAAGTCCTGATGAAATCTTCTGCCTGTTGTGTAATCGCTATAACTGAACATCTATATTTTCTGAAAGTTCTATATGCATTTTCTAAAAAGACAGCAGTGTTTTCTGTATTAAGCAAAGACCATGCTTCATCAATAAGTAAAAATTTCCTCTTTTCTCTCTGAGTGGCAACAAACTCTGTCAGCATATACATTAAAGTCAAAAGTAAAACTACTTGTAAATCTTTCCAAACGCCTACCGCTCCCATCTCAAACACAACAAAATTACTACCTATATCAAGTTGATTTATTCCGTCAAAAAACCCTGCGTATTGACCATTACCAACAAACGGAGCAAGTCGGAACGCTAATCTTTCTCCCTCTATAAAACTCATCTTTTCCTGTCTCATAATTTCTACAAGGTCAGACAAAGTATGTTCTTTTCCGTTTTTAGGGGGTTTGGTATACATAATTTCTATACATCTTTGTATAAAACTTTTTTCTTCTCTTCTTAATGCTTCTCTTTCTTCCCCGCCACTTGCCATTTCACTTACAACTGCTACAAGAAAAGCAAGTTGTTCTGTTGAAAGTGAAGAGGTTTTAAAAATGTTAATACAAGTAGGTCTATCTAAAGAAATTTCCACATATTGCCCTTTAACTATCTCGCATAGTTTCTGATAACTTCCTCCTTTGTCAAAAATAAAGAAACTACTGCCAAGCCGTAAGTTCTGCATAATTAAATCATTAACAAAGAAAGATTTTCCTGCTCCTGTTATTCCAGATATGATTGCGTGAGGACTATTACTATCAAAAACATCAAAACTAACAACTTGTCCATGTCTATCAAGATATAATTGTGCTGGTGTATTTGTCCCTTGGAAAAACCCGTAGAATGGAAGCACATCAGCAAGATTATCAGACACAAACTTAAAACATCTCTTTATAAATCTCTCATTTGAAAAAGAAAAACCAAAAGGGCAACATCTTAAAAACATTCCAGGTCCTATTATCGTCTCTTCAAATCCTTCAAATCCTAAAAAATGCATACTATTTAGAACCTCGTCAACTATTGTTCTATTATCAACAGGGTGATAAATAATAAAATGTAATCCTGCGTTAACAATCTTCTTCCCTTCTGCATATATTTTTTCTATTGTTTTTTCTGTTTCTCTTTGTATAACTTCGCTTTCTATGCTTCTTCCTCCGAAAAGGTTAAATCTATGCAAAAAAGCAAATGTGTTTTTAGTTTTTATTGCTGTCATTTCTTTACTCTGCTGGTCTATATAAAAATTACAAACAAGCACAAATTTATCTGCCACATCTATAATAGGAAGTTTTCCTGAAAATAGAGTTAACATTCCCGGATAGGTAAATAATGGCAACGCTTTTAAGGACAATACTACTGCTTTGGTTTTATTAAATACCAATCCTGAATCTTCAAAGAAAATCTGCGTATATAAAATTTGTTCTCTAATTTCTTGATTAGGATTATAATGAGTAGCAATTTCTCTGTCAGGATTAAATATATTGCACAACAAAGAAGTTAATTCTTGTCCATTTAGTATTTTTGTTTTTATATGTGCATCTTGAAATAGTTTCTCAATACTATTTACTTTTGTAATCAGTTGTGTTTTCATTTCCCGATATTCTTTGTGATACATTGTCTTTTTCTCGGGTTCAATCTTTGCTGTGAAAAACAATCTAAACTTTCTTATTGAAAAGTCCTCTATTAAAGAATTCTTGTTAGTTGTGTAATATTTAATTTTCTCCTCTATTGTTCTTTTTGCAATAGAAGAATAGCCAAACTCCTTTTCTGTGTAATCCAAATATTTCTTAAATTCTGTTTCTACATTTGGAGAAGATAAAAGTATTGTCTGATAACAAAGCCCTTCGGGTAATCTTTTTAATAATGTCTCAAATTCAGAAGATATTTTTTCTAATGTTTGTTCTCCTTCAAATTCTGCCTGCCTAAAAGAAAGTTCCCATATCACCCCAAGAGAACCATCACAAAGCAAGAAAATATTATCTTCTTCATATAAATATGGCAAATACTCAACTAATCTTTCTCCTTCTTCGTATAGTTTTAAAAAATCACTCTGTCTCACCATATTGTTCTCCTTGGCTTTTCGTTTCTTGTTTTTGTTCTTCTTTGTAAGGTATTATCACTTTTATATTTTCTTTTGCGCCATTTTCTTCTATATACCAACTTGGCTGTTTTGTAATTATATAAATCCAATACCCACCAACAAGATTTCCTTCTTCTGTAATATGTGGCAAAATCCAAACTCTTTTTATCTCTGGCGGATTGATAACTGGGTAATAACTTGGCATACTTTGAGGGATAGGCGTCGTTTTAATATCTTTAACTTCTTCCTTGGATACTGACTGACTTTTAAAATAGACCTTCTCCATTGGTGTTTTGTCTCCTTCTAATATTGCCCTACCACATCCAGAAAGAACTATCATACATAAAATAAGTTTTTTAAGTTTCAATCTCTACTCCTTGTTGAATTACAAGATACACTTTTTTCCCTTTTTCCACTTTTACTGCTGTTATAATTTCTTCAAGTTGTTTAGCATAATAATCTGAAAGTTTTTGAGAAGCAGAAGCAAGCCCAGAATAAAGCCCATATTTTGTTGCTGACCCAGTAATAGCAGTAGTCACCCCAGAAGGAGTAGCAACCTGTGTAGTTTCTTTTAATGCAAATGCCTCTGACAGCCCAGACATAAACCCGGACATAAAACTACCTGCAAGTTCTTTCCCTACCCGTCTTATTACTTCTCCTTGCACTCCTAAAATTCCATCATCTCCTGCCACATATCCATTTATGTTCTTTTCTATTGCTCTACCATCAGGGTAGATATAAGAAAAAGAAACAAGTTGAATAATTGCTCTTGAAGAATTTATATCAGCAACGCATTTCCCTATTGTAAACGCTCCTTTAAGTGGCACTCTTGATAAGTTAGGTCCATAGAACGCTTCGTCTACTGCGATTAAGACAGGTAAAGGATTGCTTTTATCAGCAGGCGCAAACACACCTGTTAAAAGAGTTCCTTTAACAAATGCACCCGCTGGAAGAAACATTTTCTTTTTTTCTTTTGTTATAGGCATGTATGAAGATGTTTTTATTGTAGGTGGTGGTGGCAGAGGGGAAATTTGTTGTTCTTCTTTTGCTGGTAGATATTCACTTACTTTTTCTTCTATTCGTTTTAATGTTTCATCTGTCTTCTTTTGAAATTCCTCTTGCATTACCCCAAAGCGCTGGTCTATATTCTTTTGTAGTTCTTTCATTCCCTCAATTTCTTTTTTAAGGTCTTCTATCTGTCTTTGTTGTTGCTCTATTATTGTTTGTAGGTTTTGTTGTCTTTCTTCTATTTTTTCAGTTGCTATCTCTGTCATAGGAACACCTAAAAGCCCAGAAGAAGGAGCAGTTATAGTTTCTTGCTGTTGCTGTTTTTGTGTAGTTTTGCTTCCTAATCTGCTGGTAAAGATAACAAAAATAATCCCAAAGAAAACAATTCCGAAAAATATTAAATTTTTCTGTCCTTTAAGTTGTTCTTTATTTATTTTTATTCTTGCCATTTCAACTACCTTTGAATAATAAATACACTTTAGTTTTTTCTTTCGGTTTTAAAAACTCTTTGTCAACAGAAATAGCAACCAAAAGTGGTATGGAAATCTGGGTAATAGGTATAACTACTTCTGTTTTAGATATGTTTTCAATTTCTCCTACCACTCCTACAAAATTATTTGTAAATCTGAAAAGTTTATTCCCTCTTATTACAATGTTTTTATCTTTATAAAATTCCTGATTTATCTGTTCTTCTATTCCGTTTTGCACCTTTTCTGTTAATAATTCTTTCAATGCTTGTTCCATTTGCGCCCATACACTCATTTTTGTTTTTATTTTCTCTCCTACAACTTTCAAAACAATGTCTGGATTATCAACAACAATTTTCACCCGGATAGGATAACTTACTCCACTTTCCCCTATTACAAAAAAAGTGCCTTCCCACAAACCATTTAAAAGGAAGAATAATTTGTTTTCTATCACATTATAACTTGCAGTCCCTTCAGGAAAAGATACTACGACATGTGCGATATTTTCAGGAAACTCTATTATGCTTTGTATATTTTGCTGAACAAAAAAATCAATTATCTTCCCTTGTCTAAACATCTCTATCCTCTCGCTAAAAACAACACTTGCAAAAAACAAAAAACTAAATATTGCTTTCTGTAATTTCAACATTATCCACCACCATTCCAATTGGATTTGAAACACGTGGAGATACTTTCTTAACTAAAACATTGTAATAATAAATTTTTTCGCTAACTTTTTCCTGACCTATCCATATGACACGGAAGATTTTTACATTGACTTTGTATGTATCTTCTGTAATTTTTTTTGTTTCAGATGACATAATTGAAGAAGAAGAATTTATTTTACTTTTTTCTGCACTTGTTATTTCTGAATTAAGTATAGGCCTGATTTTTGCAAGATAACTTTCTGAACACATTTTTTTTGCGTTTTCAAATACATCTTTAACATTCTCGCTTTTAAAATTCGTAATATTAGAAACAAAGAGTTTTGCATACTCTTCTGCTATTGGTGCATAGTCAACCAAAGGAGTAGCAATTCCTGAAACACCATTTATGTAATATATAGGTTTAGGGCTTGATACATAAAAAACAAAACTAACAACAACCACACACAGACAAATAGCAAGAACAAAAGAGATTAAAACTGCTTTTTTTTCTCTCTGTTCAAGTTCTTGAAAAATGTTGTATAATCTATCTTTCACCATACCCTCCATGTTTTCTTAAATGGTGGAAGCCCTTTGATTTTTAAATTAAGTTTTTTATATAAAAAATGCATTAAATACCCTCTCGGTTTGCCTGCTTTTATTTTTTTAATCACAATAATTAAAGCAATTGTAGTTGCAAGAGCAATCAAAACATCAAAAATAACCTGTATAATTCCTGTCCAGATAAGCAAAAATACCACTTCTTCAACATCAAGCCCTAAAACTTGAAATGGTTTATCTATATTTCTTGGACAATTTTTCATATTATCTAAACACTGCCTCTGCTATTCTTTCAGCAAAACCTAAAAATATTCCTCCTACTATACAGCCAATTGCTATTCCAATTTTCCCAAGCATAAAGAAAATGCCCGCTCCAATAAAACAACCTACTGCCAGTGTCTTTGCCACAGGACCTACAAGAATATTCCTCAATGTCTCTGCAAATCTGGACATTTCTCCTTCAACTCCACTCTGTGCAAAAGCATTTGTTGCCAACAAAACTACACCTAAAACAATCAGCAACATTGATATTTGCTTTGAATGTCTTTTGCACCAGAATAAAACTTTCCAACAACATAAGTCAAATTTCTCTTTAAACTTTTTCATGTCTGCCTCCTTTCTTTTAAGATTTTTAAAAGTTTT
This sequence comes from Candidatus Micrarchaeia archaeon, assembly GCA_038886535.1. Taxonomy (GTDB): domain Archaea; phylum Micrarchaeota; class Micrarchaeia; order CABMEP01; family CABMEP01; genus DTQF01. Next base: position 19,296 of record JAVZXS010000008.1, read on the forward strand.
CTGACTGGGTCTGACTCAATTGCTCCTAAATACACAATTTCATCTTGCAAAAAAAGAAGAGAAAATGTAGGCATTTCCCATCTTTCTTTATTCACAATAGGATAGAAAAAATTAATCTGCTTCCCTTCAAGAAACTCTACTTCTGTAATATAATGTTGTCCTTCAATTTTAACTGGCTCGTTATTCTTTAATGTTTTTAGAATTCTGACAATTTCTGGTTTTGAAAGCAATTTTTCATGTATCATTTCTTCTCACCTCCTTCATCACTTGTTTAATTTCTTTAAACATATTTTGTATTTCTTTTTTTACTTCTTGACTAATCTCTTTTGAAAAATCATACGAAAGTTCTATATCTTGTCTATTGTTCTCTTGTTCTTGAGGTGTTTTCAAAACTTCAACACGAACAAATGTAAGCCCTTTTTCTAAATCTTCTATTTGTTCAAAAGCAGTTTTCGTAAGGTCTATTATTCTTGAAGGAAGCCAATCTGCTGGCCCTCTGTCATTAACTCTTACTATAACATCTTTACCATTACGAATATTGACTACCCGAAGAAGTGTTCCAAATGGATAATTGCGAGTGGCACAGGTAAATTTATACGGAGAAAAAACTTCGCCATTTGCTGTATAGTAGTTAAGTGGCTCTCCCCCACCATACCAAGAAGCAAGTCCATACTCTTCGCAATAAAGGTAGGCAAGCGAAAAAAATAAAATAAAGAAAATTTTACTTTTCATCATGTTTTTTCTTCCTGCTACGCTTAAAATATTCTTGTAAAATCTCTCCTACAACTCTTGAAAGAGATATTTGTTTTCCTGTTTCAAGTATTTTTTCTCCTTGTTTTTTTACAAGTTCTTTAAATGTCTCTTCGCTTATTACTACTCTTATCTGTCTCATTTTTTGTAGTTTTACCATATATTTTATTATTTGTCAAGTTTTGTAATTTGTCAAGTAAAGATAACAAGCGTAGTAGTGGAAAAAGGGACAAATTTTAATTTATAAATTCCTAAAACAAGCGTAGTGGTGGAAAAAGGAAATAAAAATAAAAAAGGGCTGGAAGAAGGAGTTTCCCCTTCTCCCAGCCCCTTAATTTTTCACAAAATTTTTAATAATACATAAGGCAGGTCTTCTATTCTCTCTATCACCTGAAAATACTTCTTTGTTTCTTTTATTTCTTTTGATTCTTTTATTTCGTCAATTATCAAAATTCCCCTTGCGGTAGGTAAATATTTTCGCAGATATTCTATAGAACATGTTGCCCACTCTCCATCTGTAATGAAAATAATTTCCTTCTTGTTAGGTTGTTTATCTTTAAGCACTAAATCTATTGCTTTTTCTGGGCGTGTCCCTCCTTTAGGGAACGGGACTGCATAATCTCTTGACGATATAATTTTCCTTATGTTTATCTCTTCTGCAACATCGTTAAAGTAAATCACTTTTAAATTAATTTTTGGAATATTCATACATGCCTTCGTCAGATTGTATGCTATTTCAAACGCTCTTTTATATTTTTTCCCATCTTCCATTGAAATACTATTGTCAACACAGAGATAAAGAGTTATACTTTTTTCTTCTTTTTCTTCTTTTTTCATTACAGATGGGGGGTCAATATAAATTTTGTTTATCTTTTTGATATTTAATTTTTCAAGACCTGCCTTGGATTCCAACTTCTTCTGTAAAATTCTCCTTAATATCCACGGTTGCACTTTTACTTCTTTTGGGGATAAATTCTCCATATATTCTTCTAACTTTTCTATCCCCAAAGAAGGGAGAGACGAAATTGCTTCTTTTAATTCTTCTACAACTTCTTCTATTTCGCTTTCTTCTGTTTCACTTTTTTCTTCATTTATTTCTGTATCCTGTGGTGTTTCTGTATCATTTTGTTGCTCTTTTTCATTTTCATCTTCCTGGTCGTTTTCTTCCTGTGGTTCTATATCATTCTGTTGCTTTTCATCTTCTTCCTGTGGTTCTGTATTATTCTGTTGCTTTTCATCTTCTTCTTTTTCATTTTCTTCCTCTGTGGTTGCTGTATCTTTTTCCTGTTGCTTCTGTTCTTGTATAAATTTTTTAACTTTTTCGTATATTTCTTCTACTGCTTCTTTTATACTATTTTTTAACCTTTCTCCTTTTCTGATAAGTGGAACGCTTACAAGGATTTCTGCAATTTCGTCTCTTAAAGGTATAAGTTCTACTGGTAAACTTTCTTTTGGTATCTCCAGTCCTTCTGCTTTTATCATTGCCTCTGCGAGTAGTCCTGCAAGAATAGAAACTGGTTCAGCAGAGGCAATCTCATTTATTGTTATTTGAAAGAGATTTTTAACTTTGGGGTATTTTCTCATTATAAATCTGTCTAATCTGACATCTTCTACTACATTAAAAATCTCTCTCTTTATCTCTTCTGGTATATTTATCTCGTTTACTATTCTTTCAAATAAATTTTTTGTGTTTAGTGAAATATGCTGTGTTTCGTGTAATAGTGTAGTAATAAGGACTGGAGATATTATGTTGTTATATTTTTCAGGAAGATAAATGGTTCTCCCATCTGTTTTAGGAGGGCCTTCATAGAAAACAATCTCTACTTTTTTTTCTGCCCAGAATTTACTTAAAATTTCAATTGCTCTCATTTTCTCCTCCTTTGACGGGAAAGGAAAAAGAAGGGGCGCCCCCGTCGTTAACGCCCCTTCTTGTTTTTTATAATGCTTCCCCAAATACTACCGAGGCAATTCCTTTATATGCCTCAGCAATATCTGGGTCTGTTGCTTTGATTTTATTCAGGAAGCAACTTTTAATTGCCTCCTGTTTTCCTATCACTTTTGAGAGTGCTTCATATTGAAGCAACTCTCTAATGCCAAATTGTATAGGGAGATTTTCCTTTTCTGATAGTTTTATTACTTCCTCATAGAATAAAACTGCTTCTTCGTCTTTTATGATCTTTTCAAGTTCTTTTCTTTCCCAGCAGGGCACTTCTACTACCACTACTCGGGAAAGTAAAGCGAAATTCAATGGTTGTGTTCCGTAGTATACTTTCCCTGTAGGGTTAGAAGCAAGAATAACTTCTGCCTCTACTGGGAAAACTTTTGAAACTTCTGGAAGGAAAAACCTTTTGTTGTTGAGCAACTCGTGAAGGAAGAACAAATATTCTCCCTCCAGCGAGTTGACTTCATCAAAAATGACTACTGACTTTGTGGTTAGAAAATGCGTCAGTAGCCCTAAGTTAAATTCTGTTTCAGGACCTGTAGGACCATTGGTAAGTTTCCAATGACCCAACAATTCTCTTAAATTTTTGAAGTCGCAATTTACTATAAGAAGAGGAAGGTTCTTTTTACAGGCATACCATTCAGCGAAAGCGGTCTTGCCTGTTCCGCTATCACCGATAAGGTATGGCGTAAATCCCTCCTGTAATATCTTTTCTACGATGTTATAAAAGGTCCTTTCTATGTAATTTACAGAAGGGATATACTCTGTTAAATCATATCTTCTTGGATATTCTTTTTCTATTTTTTCTATTTTTATCATCTTCATTTTCTCCTCCTTTGGTGAGCCACAAAAGAAACAGGGGAAGGTGGCTCACGTTCCCTTCCCCTGTTTGTTCTTTTTTTTATCTTAATTTAAAAATAATGTTCTGTCTGGTTCTTAAACCTCCGATGATAGCATTTCCTGTATGATGAAATCCGTAAAGTTTCCCGTCATCAGATTTCTTGGCTCTTTCTATTAGGTCTTCCAGTGTCACCATCCAAGAGTAATTTTCCTTTAATGTATCTATTGTCTCAATCACTACAATTTCTGCTTCTACAAGGTAATGACCTCTGGTTTCATCATCCATGTGGGGTTCTCCAACAATTAAAACTACATCTCCTATTTTAGGAGTGTAGTTTTCCCCAAGGGGGCGGAAGAAATTAAACCATTCATCGTCTTCATAATTCTCTTTGAGAATTTTAGGTAAATCTATGCCCATTTCTTCTGCCTTCTCTCTTATTTTCACAAATATTTCCCCATATTTCTGCACGCTGCTCAAAAGGTTTTGAGCATAATTAAATAACTCTGGAAAATCTTTTATTGTTATTCTTTTTTTCATCTTTGCCTCCTTTTGTGAGCCAAAAATAGAGGGGAGAGTGGCTCACATTTACTCTCCCCTCTTTTATTTCTTTTTTTATTTTTTGGGAAGCGCCATTAGCTCTTTTATAATTTTACTTGCTTCTTCTTTTGAACTAACTTCTGGCACTTCCACCCCTTTTTCTTGTGCTAATTTTCTTATTAGCACAAGTTGGGGTTTTGAAGGTTTTAAAGAATTTAAATTAGGAGTTTCCTTGGGAACTTCTTGGGGTTGAGGACTTTCTTTAGGAACTTCTGGAGAAGGAGAATTCTGTGCTGTTGGTCTTAAAAGTCCCCTATATGCCTTGGAGCCAATACCCCAAAGGGATAGACCCTTTCCAAGGGCATCTGTTATGGCTCCTTTTTCAGCGTCTCCCGGATAATTTGTAGAGACGCCGAATTGAGGACCTTTGCAGACCAACTCGTCTCCAATCTTGATATATACCTCTACTTGAGCAACGGCAGTTATTCTGCCGTTGTCCCCGGGGGTTGTAGTTAGAGATACTAACTTAAACCCCCAGTTTTCTTCTCCTAATACCTCATTGACAGCATCAATGAGGTATTGAGGTTTGTATCCCCATAGAGACCCCCAAGGTCTCTTTTCTTCCTGTATGGCTTCATCGCCATACTTTTCAAGAATTTCATTGATTTTTCTTACTTTTTCTCTTATCATTTTTTTCTCCTTTTAGAGGCAAAAAATAAAAAAACCCCCAGTGTGCCTCCGTTCACTGGGAGTAAGTTCTTGTTTATTTACTCTATTCTTTTACAGGAAACTCCAGCGTATCTATCTGGAATTTCCTGTCTTTCAAACAGAACCTCCCAATCTGGTTCTTCACAACAGATTGGGAGATATTCACACATACCACAGAAAAAGGACACATTCTTGTAAAATGGTCCTTCTTCCATAAGAACAACCTGTTCACTCCAGAGCATTATGTCTTCCTGCCTGACAATAATATCAACAACAGGGGAAAAAACAATTTCAGGATTTTTATTTCTTTTGATGTAGATATACCCCCCTTTTGTTATTCCCGTCAGGTAGGAATACATCTTTAATTGAGGGTCTATTTTTTCTTTTCCCTCAATTAAAGATTTGGTTATTTTCCAATCCAGAACGACTTTCTCGCCGTTCTGGATTGCAATAATGTCTGGAGTGCCTTTGAGCAACCCTATTGGTAGTTTTCTTTCGTAGGGTTGCTCAATTTCTATAATTTCCAAAGAAGCAACTACTTGAGGAATTTGAGATAGGATTTTTAATCCTATCTCTTTCAAACTTTCCCCGTCTTCCCTTTCAGGATAGACGAGGATATCTTTTACCTTATCCCAGAGGTTGACAAAAAATTCCTCTGGGTTTTTTACTTCCTGTTTTAGCCACTTCTGGATAGTGAGGTGTATATAGTTTCCAAACACCTCACTACTTCTTTTTACACGAGGGACTAATCCCTCGTGATATTTTAGCCAGTATCCATATGGACACTGGCTGTGAGTTTTCAACATTGACGGAGTAATATATTCTCTCATTTCTCTCCTCCTTTGGAGACAAAAAAATAAAAACCCTCAAAATGTGTCTCCGTTCATTTGAGGGTGTTGGAAGAAGATTTAAAGAGAAGGTTGGAGACAATAAGAACTTCACGCCCCCAGTGTGTCTCCGTTCACTGGGGGCGTTATTTTTAATCGCCCACCCGAGGTAATGGGTGGGTTACTTTATATACCCCACCCTTTAATAGGATGGGTTCGTCCATATGGTCTGGTGAGACCACATGGACAAAATTTTGGGAAATTAAAAGATATTCCTCTTCCGTATCTTTTTTGATACGGAAGATTTTACAACCACCACCAAAAAATTGGTGGTTGTAGATTCTACGCCTTCCCGGCGTAGAATCAAAATACTTCTGAGCACGACCCCAATAAGGGTCGCGCTCATCTATGAAACAGGGGAGTATTTTTAAACTCCCCTGTTTTATTTTTTCTCCTGTCCCGAGAATTTTGACTCGGGACAAGAGAGATTCGATTTTTGTGAGTTCAGATGGGTATATCCTTCCGTCAAGATATACCCATCTTTCTTGATCGACTCTCCACCCCCACTTATATGGGGGTGGAAAATCTCTTTCACGGGTGACAATGATGTCACCCGTGAAATAAAACTCCGCTGACGGGCAGTATCCCCTGCCCGTCACGGCCCATTCAGGGAGACACCAATACCAGGCGCCTCCCTTACTTTGGTAAGTTCTGCCCCTTATATAGGCAGAAATTACCTTAATTGTTCCCCACGGAAGTGGGGGACAATTTTCATCCCGGGGATACCTCGTATCCCGGTATAAGTTGTTATTAATTAAAAATATCATCTTCTCTCCTCCTTTTGGGATACAACAAAAAAACTCCCCGTGCGGTATCCCGTTCACACGGGGAGTTGCTTTTCCTACACTTTTCCCTATTATCCTAATATGGATAATAGGGTTAAAATGCATTTAATTATTTGCGCCATTTTTTTGTCACCTCCTTTCTCTTTTTTTGCCTTGAGTGAAGAAGACATTAAACTTGTCAAAGAACCTCTGTAGGTTTTTTACGAGGACCTGCCCCTCGCCCGGGTTTTTCCTTGGCCCTAAACCCGGGAAAACCATTCTTACTTTCTTTATACCCTATATTTTAAAATTTGTCAAGTGCTTTTTTGTTTACAACTCTTTACTCTTGAGGTATAATAATAATGCCTTGGGTGAAAACTCTGGCAGAGTTCTGCCAGAGGAAAATGTCACCTCCGAATTAAACCCTGACTTGCCTGCGCCCAAGTCAGGGTTTTTTTATTATCCTTTATCGTGCAGTTAGAGTTATTTTCCTTATTATTCTTTCTTCTACTTGTTTTTTTCTCTGACTTATCTTTTTTATTATCTTATCAATTGCCTTTCTTCTTCTCTCGGCTGTTTTTATCTTTTTCCATTTCTTTATTGCTCCTCTTAAATCTTCGTCTAACTCTATTCCTACTCCATCTTTTATTGCTTTTTCTATCTCTCTTATTGACACTTTTTCTAACTGCTTCCATTCTCCATTTTTTCTCAACATCCATTTATCTTCTCTAATTTTTACATTCCACCTTTTATTAACCTGTTTTCTTATTTTTGTTTTTATCTTTTTTATTTCTTCAATTTCACATCCTAATTCTTGTGTATATTTTTCTAATTTTCGTCTCTTAACCCTAACTTTTTTTATTCTTTCCATTATTTTTCTTAACTCTCTGTAGTTTCTATTCCACCATTTTATTTCTTCTGCCTTTTTAGGGGTTATCCATTTCCCTTTCACTCTCCACCCTTCTATCTTCCAAAATGCAACATCGTATTTATTTCCCCAGTTTATACTCCTTCCCAATTCCCTTTTAAAAACTTCATTATTAAACTCTCTTATTTTTCTTTCATTCATATCTACGCCTAAACATTTATATTTCTTTCCATACCAACTTACCCCTAAAAACTGCATCCAATACCATCTATTTTCTCTTTTTAACATTCTTATTGGTAGTTTTTCTTTTTTACAATACCAATTTACCCTTTGTGCTATTATATCCATCAGTTCTTTTATTTCTTCTTCTTTTCTATTTAACCAGTTTTCTATTACTTTCATCTTTTTCTCCTTTCCCTTTGCCCACCCACCCGAAGCCAACCAAGTCCGCAAGATTGCTATCGCAACCTTGCTTTGTCCCGCTCGGCACTCTGAAACTTCCTCGCACCTACCTTTCGTAGGTGCTTCGGAACTTTCAGTGCCTCGCTCTCACCCTTATTTTTTTTGTTCATTTTTGTTTATATTATACCGTATGTGCACATTATTAAAAAACATATCCCTTATTAAATTGACTAATCCTTTGCTACATAATAGTTTCAAAATATATATCTACTTTTTGGGGAATATATATACCGTGGTGCACTTTTCTTTTTTAAAATATAACAAAAATTTTTCTTTTTGCTTGCTATATTTGGCTTTTAGAATTCTTTTGCACTTACTTTTTTGTTTCTTTTGTTGTCTATCAAGGGGTTTAATGTTATACGTTATACTTCATACAAAACTTTGTTATACATTATACATTATACTTTATACTTTATACATTATACTTTATACATCATACATTATACTTTATACAGCCCTGCCTCTTAATAACCCCCAAAATCATATTGAGTAAGTAGGACTTTTTGATGTTTTAAATTATTAAAATTCCCCCTATTGAGATTAGGGGGTTAGGGGGTAAAGAAAAGAAAGAGAAAGAATTTATAAACAAAGCCGAAACTTTTTCGTAAGAAAAAGTTGAGGCAACGGCAACCGTTAGGTTGCCGACTTCTTTTTCTTTCTTTTTATATTTTCTTTCTTTTTCTTTATATATTTCTTATATTTTCTTATATTTTCTACGC
>JAVZXS010000009.1:0-20223 GCA_038886535.1 Candidatus Micrarchaeia archaeon
GAAATTTCAGAGATAAGTTATAGTTCTGATAATAATGGCACATTAACAATTAAGCTCAAAAGGGAAGATGGCTTCAGGGAATTAACAATTGATAATTATGGAATAGCGACAAGTAATAATTATAAAGGGAATGGATTGGACCATTGGTGGGGAATATATTACGGGGAATTACAGAATATAGCAGGTGCTTATAAATATGCTTATGCTTATTATAATTCAAAAACAGGGCATATGAGCAATTTATCACCTATTGCTGAAATCAGAAGTCCATATAAGAAATTTAATATCTGTATTACAAGCTGGAATAATTTAGCCGATAATGACCCGAATTATAGTTATGAATATGACACAATAATATTTTTCAGGAGTGTAGATGGGGGAGTGCTATTATACGAAACAGGGAGAATATCCTCTACCTTTACTCCGAGCGGTTATAATGATTATTATTATGATAACAAATTAGATACAGAAATTGGACCCACAATAGGTGAACAATACTACAATGCACCTCCACCTGAATTTCTGGCAATAGAAGAATGGAACGGAAGAATATGGGGTATATCTGCTTTGGAAAGAGATAAACTTTATTATTCTATGGACGAAATACAGCTGGCTTCAAGGAGCAATTGCGGGAGAGCGGAAGAATGTTATCCTGCAACAAATTATCTTGTGATACCTGCGGAGGACGGGAAAATAACAGGAATAAAAAAGGCAGGGGATTATCTATATGTGGCAACAGATGTTAGTTTATATGTGGTGGTTGGTTCCGATGAAATGACTTTTTCTTTGGAGAAAATATTTTCAGGACACGGGATAAAGCAGGAAGCAATGTGTGAATATTCTGGTATATTAAGCAGGAGACCAGGATTGTTTTTCATATCAAATAATTATCAGGCATTCGTTATAACTCCAGATATAATTAAAAATGTTGGAGAACCGATAGAAGATTTATTAAAAGAAGCATCATATTCAAATTCAGAAGTGAGTGTCTATAAAATTAACACGGCTCTCTCAAATAGTTTTTCAATATATTCAAACATTTATTATGAAAGCATAAAAGCAAGAAATTATATCATAGTCAGCTTTTTGAATTCCAATGGAGCAAGAAAAAACTATGTTTATGACCTTGAATTTGATGAATGGTATGAGATGGATTTTAGGTATGGGAGCGGGGCAGGTGATATATTATGCCCATTTTTTGCTACAACAAATATCTTTGGTATTCCAATAGCCGTAGGAGCATATATAGATTTAAGCACAAATTATTATTTAACACCTGTTGCAATATTCAATGATTACTATCATCTTGATGATGGCATTTCTTACGATGCATATATCAGAACAAGCTGGCTTGATTTTGATAATAGGGAATTATTTAAAGCATTGGTGATGGGAAAAATCTTTACCCCATCAATTGGAGCATTTACAACGACATTATTTAAAGATGAAGAGAGCACTCCTATTACATTAAAAAGCTCAAATTATTCTATACAGGAATATCCTTATCAGGAAGGTAAAGAATATAGTTTAATATATTTAAATAGAGATGCTTCACAAATAATGGGACATTTATTTAGCGTTAGAATTATGTATCCAAATACTGCTCCAAAAGAGCAAATATACAATTTACAGTTCCTTTTCCAGCGTATAGGAGTGGACCCAAATGAGCGGTGATAGTATAGTTCCAACAATTCCTCCACCATCACCCCCATCTTCTGGTGGAGGGGAGCCAAAGAATGATAGATATGGGAGTGGAGGATATTTTTCGGGTGGAGATAATTCTGGAAGGGGAGGAAAAGGGGGTGGATTTACCGAGCCACTACCATATTTTAGAATAATTAGAAGGCACGGGCACTATTATTGGTATGTAAATTTCAGATATGAGCCTCATTGGGGCGAATATTCTGTATGCATATATCATATTAGGACAAATGTAGATTGGCAGGACTTAAGCAATGATGAAAAGCAAAAAATATACGATATGGCAGAATTGGTATGGGAAGTGGCAAATGATACATCAAAAGAGAAAAGATTTAGTGAATACTATAAATCAATAGATGATAAATACCAGAATGGATATTATTTTGCGAGAGCAAAAGTAAAGGATAAGCTTGGAAAACCCACTGTATGCCAGCCATTTCCTGTTGAAGGGACTTTTGTTATACCTGACAAATTAAAAAGTTTTTATATAGAAGAAAGTCCTTATTATGTTAACAATTATACAAATCCTGTTAGTTGTCTAACAATTGCTTATTCACCTCCGCAAAATATGACTGGTTTTTGGGGCGTTAAATTATACATACAGGGCTATCACGGGGATAATGAAATCAGGGAACTGGCGATAAAGAAATATGATAAAACAAAAGGGGATATGGATATTTTTAATATTTTTTTAGAGCCAGATGATAATGTGCTATTAGAGAATTATATTGTTGGAGATAGCGAAGAAGAAAATTTTAATAACATAATGTTTCCTGTTAAAAGAGCATTTAAGGTTGATTATATCAGCAATTCCCCGGAAGCAATACAAATTGAAATGTATGAATATAATTATCTGACAAGTCAATGGCAAGCCTCTGACCCAAATGGGAATTTTTATTTAGACAATAGAACAAGGATTGGGGATACAATTATATTGACTGCAGGGGGGTCAGGTCCAACTGGGTATGAGATTGAAGCAATAATTAAAGAATATGATGCCACATATCCGCACAGAAAGGCAAGGTGTATATTAAAGAATAATCCTTCTGATATAAATCCTCCCACTTATTCAGATGGCAGCATAAGTCCTTATTTAAATTGGAAAGTGGTTAGTAGTTGTAAATTTTATTTAGTATCAATAAATGAATATGGATATCACGGCGATTTAGAAAGCGAAGCATTAGTCCAGTATTGTGCTCTGGATGGTTTGGAAAGTGCACCAGTTCCACCTTTGTCAGTAGAAGCTTATCAATGCGAAAATCAAAATGTAGTGTCTTTTATATATCCGCATACAGCCATAGATTTTGATGACTTGGATAGTTTTAATATTTATAGATCAAAATCAAATGATTTAACCTGGCGAAAAATAGCAACAATTAAAGCAAAATCAAGTTATGAGACAGGCTCACCTGTTGGCTCTTCAGAACCATATAAATATGTTGATGGTGATATGGCAAATTTATACTGGGATGGGCAGACCTGGAATTATGATATATATGTATGGTATGGGGTTGCAACAGTTGATAAAGCAGGGAGAGAGAGTATTATCCAGGTAGCAACGCATTATTTGATAGATGGAACTGTATCAGATGGAATACCTTTCAGGAGAGGGACAGGTGTTGATCATTCACCTGTGACAGTGGTAAGAGGGGAAGTGTTCAATTTGTTTTATAATTCTGAAGCAAGTTGGGATTATTTTTCAGGAGAAATTACGGGGACAGGAAATGCACATTATAATGATTGGGCACTTTGGGGACCTGATACGGAGGTGGCTCCTGGCTCTGGCACAATAGCACATCCAGGCGTTAGTATGACCTGGCTTGCTTCTTCCTTTAGGTTCAGGATTAATTTTTCTACAGCAAATGAAAGGAATAAATGGATAAGAATATTAACACAAAGTAATTCTACGCCAATACCTTCATCCTCCGATATTACATATCAGGTGCGTGATTATATTGGATTGGGGAGGGCTAAATTAATAATACCAGGGGTTCAATATTATTGCAGAATAAATTACTTATTTGCACAATATACAAACAATTATTTATATATTTATCCAGACACCCAGGAATTGCCTGCTTTTGTATCAGATATATCCTTTTCAAAAGCAGAATATTTTATAAGCATTGCTCCCTATCAGCATTCGCTGCCGTTGCCAAATATATTTATTCACGAAGCAAATACATTAAATTATTTGGCTAATAAGCCATTATTCAGGAATGGCTGGATTTATATGCATAGTGGAAGTATGCCACCTGTATTTGAAAATGGAGTATTTGGTTTATATGCCCCAATAATAAGGCATTACTTAGAATTAACGAATAGCATAACAAATTTTAGTTTTACTTTAGGCTCCCATACTCTGGTATCAATTTCTGTATATGTAGAAATTCCCTTTAATGGAACAAATAACAAGATAGATATAGGAGTATCTGGATGGCCTTATTATTTTATTAAGGATTTGGATGTATCTACAAGGGGCTGGAAATATTTTACATATGAACACCCATTACCTTATTCTACTTCAGGAGTAACTTATGTGGGACAATATAAAGGAACTGGAGCAACGCAGGGAAGAGTGAATATTTATTTTGATGTTTATACATCTAATGTATCTGGTAGATGCTTATGGGAGCAAAGAATTAGGAAAAAGATAATTTATCCAGGTCAGGCAATAACATTTTCCTGTTTCCTTGCACGAGATACTGTAATGAGTGCTGGGGGATTTAATTATGGAACTTTTAGTTTTTATATTAAACCAGAGACATATTATATTTTTGATGGTTATTTTAGTATGCCTTCTATGGATGATTATCAGGCAAGTATATCACTAAATGCTTGCAAAAATAGAACAGTGGGTGGGAATTTACAATATGAATATATAGTATTATATGGAGAAGTTCCTACAAATTATAATTGGGATAATGTAAAATATGTGAGAATGGGGGTGATAGCGGATTGGGGTCAAAATGATGCTAAATATAATTATATAATGACAAAACCAATGTTAAATTATGGCAATGAGGCAGCACCATATACAAATAAAAACCAGCCCGATAGATTAACTATGTATTCACCAAGCGAATATATTCCAGGCAATACACCACCAAACCACGATGAAGATGACCCTATGTGTCTTGCTGAAGGTCAATATGTTATAATGTGGAATGGAGAAATGAAGCGGATTGAGGAATTAAAGATTGGGGAAATGGTTAGGAGCATAGGAATGACAAGCACAATTAAGCATATTGATAAAGCAATGGATAGAGAAACAATGGTATTTATAATGGAAGGAAATCATATATTAGAATGCACCCCAGAGCATTTATGTTTGACAGATATATTTATGCCAAAACCAGCAAAAGATATTAAAATTGGGGATGCTATGCTTACTATGGATAACAAAAAAATAAGAGTTATGGATATAAGAAAGCGGAGAAATAATGTGTATAAAATTGAGACCTCTCTTCCTCACATTTTCTTGGTTAATGGCATATGGACGCATAATGTAAAAGCAGGAGGAGGTGAATATTGATTACCTATAAAGATGCAAAGATATATACAATAAACTATAACAAAATCAATAAAGCATTTCAGGTATTACTTGAATATGAAGGGTATATGATATGTATTGATGTTAAATGGAAGGAAAATGATACACAGGAACAATTTATTGAAAGAGCATATGCAGGAGCCCAATTTTATACAGAGATAATGGAATACTTTACTGATGAAGATATAAAAATAGTAAATTTAATTGTTTATCCAGAGGTAAAAGATATATATAACTTTGCCATAACGATAGGGAATAATTCTAACAGGAAAATAGGATATATAATGGCGACATCAAGCGATAGCAAGGATAGAATATTGACGAAGGCATTGGCTATTAAAAATAGTATGATGAAAGAAAGTATTGAAGAAAAAAGGAAAAAATTTATATTCAATATTAAGCAATATATAGGAGGATAATATGGGTTCTTCAAGGCGTTCAGCATACGAGCAACAACTGGCAAGGGCAGCCCAGACACAAGCCGAAGAAGCGAAAAAATGGGGAGAACTTGCCAGACCTTATTATGAAAAGGCAATGAAGCAAATATCATCACAACTTGATGAAGGATTTGGGGGATTACCGAAATATGTAAGGGAAGCATTTGAGACAATGGAAGGGCAGACAACTGAAGATTATGCTCTTGCAGGCAGGAAGGCAATAGCACAGCAACAGCAAATGCTTAAACAACAAGGAATTACAGGATTAAATCCAAGCGCACTTGCAATGCAACAAGGACTTATGCAGGAAAATCTTGCTATACAGCAAGCAAAAGCATTACAGGGATTAAGGATGCAGGAAGCAATGACTGGATTACAAACATCTATGGAACTAATAAATATGCTTAAAGGTGGAGGCTTGTCAGGAGCACAAATGGGATTAGGATATGGTGGACTGCAGGCAGATATGTTACAAACTCTTCTGCAAGGAGGCGGAGGAGACCCCTGGGGCAATGCTGCAGCAGGAGCGATAGCAGGAGCAGGTGCAGGTTCTAAAATATATCCAGGATGGGGAACTTTGATAGGGGCTCTATTAGGGGCTTATGCTGGTTATAGGAGTTGAGAAATGAACTGGCAAAATTTATTAAATTTTATAAATTCATTTTCACAGGGAATAAATCAGGTAAGGGATACCAGACAGGGACAGGAAATGCAAAATCTTGCAGAAAATTCCGAAATAACAATAAAAACAAGAGGAGATGAAGCAGATTTACAGATAAAAGGAATGCCGAAATCATTATTTATGGGCACGAGGAATTTACAGCCAGATATAAATCAAATGTATAATATGAATGAACCGAAGAAATATGAGGAATTAAATCCAGTAGAAAAAGCAAAAATAGATGCACAGATAGAGATGGCAGGACAAGAACCAGAAGAACCAGAGAAGGGACTTATGGGATTTTTGAAATCAATCCCATTAGGAGGTTTTAGGTTTGATAGGAGATTGGGTTGGGGAAATGTGATAAATGCCTTAATAGCGGGGAGTATTGGGCAGGAAATGATTAAGGAAAAATATGAAAGGGAAAAGGAAAATTATATAAAAACAAAGAACCAGTTAGCAAGGCAATTGATGGAAGAGCAAATATCTCTGGAAGAATATACTCAAAAAATGAAGCAAAGAGAATTGGAACTTAAAAGATTAGAAGCAACTCAACAGGCATTGTATAAGCCAATTGATGTGGAACAATTTGGAGAACAGGTATTTGGAGATAAGGAACTGGCAAAAGATATGAGAGGACTTGCAATGATGTTTGGATATGGTGAAATTAAAGATGGAAGGCATTATGTAAATCCATTGGAATTAAATATGATGGAGCAAAATATAAGACAAATATTTCCACAGGGATTGCCTCAATGGATGTTAATGAGATTAAAAGGGAGATTAGCGGAAGCAAAAGGAGAAGAAAAAGCAAAATTAGAAAGTCAAATTAGTTTATTGGAACAATCAATGATAAATCCAACTGTGCTGGCACAATTGGAGAGAAGCAGGGAAAAACAGGCAAGTCAGGAAGAACTTGCCAATCAGCAACTTGCAAATAAAATGAAATATGCCGATTATTTAAATCAATTAAAAAAAGAATATTATTTATGGAAAAAGGATATAGATAATAAAGAACAGAAAGGACAGGATATATCAGGAGATTTACATAAACAATATAATAATTATCTAAATCAATACAGGCAGATGGTAAATGTGGAAAGGAATTTTTTAAAAGAAGGAATAACAGATGAAAATAGAGAGGATTATGAAAATGTCAAAGCATTCAAAATGGAATTGTTAAATAAGATTAAAGAGATAGAAGAAAGGATGAAGCAGTTAGAAAAACGGAATAAAGGAGCCACAACTACGGCTTCTTCTTCTGGTTATGGGAAATTCAGGCAAGCATTTGTAAATTTTATTAAAAATCATCCAAATTTTTCAGAACAAGAAATACAAAATTATTTGTTGAGATATGCTAAATACAATAAACTTGATATTAAAGCAATAGAGGATTATTATAAGCAATTAAAATTGGAAACTGGGGGATGATATGTCAGAAGATAAAGATATATTAAAGGGATTAAAATTACCTGATATTTCATTCAATCTTCCTGATGTAAAATTAACAGAAGCAATTCCTTTAGAAGAAGAAAAAGAAGAAAAAGATAAGGGATGGTTTGTGGAAGGGATGAGTAAAACTTTCAAGGATATAGCGAGTATTCCAAAATATGCCTGGCATTCATTTGCCTATTCAACAAATGATGCAATTGATAAACTATTAGGGGCTGGTGTATTAGCATTGACAAGTAAAGAAACAGAAGCAAAATTAACTGGAAGATTAGATGAGGAAATGGTTGCGAAATGGATTAAAGATAAAATACAATCAATGAGAAAAGGACTAAAACAAACAAAAGAAGAAGAAATGCTAAAGGTAGAAAAAGGCAAAGAAGAGAAAAAAACCATAGCACCAGAAGTAGGGGAAATAGCGGGAGGATTACCTGTTGGGGTGGCGGAATATCTGGCAAATATTCCCTGGGCTATGGCAGGTCAAATAGTGGATGAAATGGACAAGAGGGAATGGAAAACGCCGGACCAACCTTCTGAAGCATTAGATATAATGGCAAAAACATTGACACAAGGATTTAAGAGGTGGCTGATAGGAAGAACATTTAAAGCAATAGAAAAAGCAAAACCAGTTAAAGCATTACTTGGCTCGGCATTACTTGGAGCAGGAGATTATACTGCAGAAAATATTATACAGGCGGAATGGAATGAAAATTTTTTAACATCATTTGCTCAAAATTTTAGTCCAGTAGAGGCAGTGAAATCAGCAAGCGTTTTAACATTTTTACAGGCATATGGGATAAATAAAAAATTAAAGGCAGAAAAATTAAGAGAAAAAGCAAAGGTGGAATTAAAAGATTTAATAAAAGAGGAATATAAAGATGCAAAAGTAGATGGTAAACCAGTGGATAAATATGTGGAAGAAAATGTAAAGAGAATGGAGGAATTAAGTCAAGACCCAGAAAAGGTTGAAGAGGCAAGACAAATAGCACAAGAAACAGCAAATAACCTGCATAAAATCAAAGAAGGGGAAGTAAATGTAGAAACGGAGCCAATAGAAATAATGCAACAATGGAAAAGGCAACTGGAAATACTTAAAGAGGAAAAAAATAAGGCAAAACAAATAGAATTGGAGAAAAACAGAATTCACAAAGAGACAATAAAAAATATAGATTATTTTGAAGATAATAAATATTGGGCGAAATATTTAAGAAGAAATATCACAGAGGAGGAATTCAAAGGCAAATTAAATGCAATAATCAGGGATTTAAAAGATGATTTGGAGATAGCAAAAAATGAAGCAAAAAAGGCAGAATTAAAAAATAAGATAAATGCTTTGAATAATGCAATAAATAATGCAAAAGATATATTAGAAGCATCAAATAAACTGGATATAGAAAAACTTGGAAATTATTTTAAGGATATATCAGATATAAGCAAAGGCAGAAGTATATTAGAAATTGAACCAGAAGAAATAAAACCTACGGAAATTAAACCTACGGAAATTAAGCCAGAAGAAGTAAAGCCCATAGAAATTAAGCCAGAGGAGATTAAAAAAGAGGAGGCAAAGCCATTAGAGGCAATAGAAGAAAAAAAGGTGGAAGAGGTTTCAAAGGAAATACCAACGGAAGAAGTAAAGACAGAAGAAAAACCGAAAAAAGAGCCAATCCCCGAAATTAAAGCAGAGACAAAAATAGAGGAAGAACCAATAACCCAGAAAACCGAAGAAAAAATTGAAATGAAGGCAGAAGAAAAATCAGAGGGAGCAAAAATAGAGTTGCTTGATAAAATTAGGAAGAATATAATTGCGATAGCCGAGGATAGTAAAAGATTTGAAAGTGAAGGCTATTTTTTTAGTGAATATCACGAAGCATTAACAGATTTTGCAGGCGTAAAAAGGAAATATAATATTGCGATGGCAAATCTAAATATGACAAAAGCGGATATAAGACAAATGCAAATGAAATTGGAAAAAATGAATGAACCATATTGGAAAACGGTGCTTACTAAAGAGGAAATAGAAGAAATGAGAAAAGAAAGGAAGAAATTAATCCCAAAAATAGAAGAGGAAAAGAAAAAACTTAAGGAATATCAAAAAAAATTTGAAGAAATATCTCATAAATACGAGATGGCTCTAAAGGCAAGGGAAATCTGTGA
Source organism: Candidatus Micrarchaeia archaeon (assembly GCA_038886535.1). Classification (GTDB taxonomy): domain Archaea; phylum Micrarchaeota; class Micrarchaeia; order CABMEP01; family CABMEP01; genus DTQF01. The sequence continues at coordinate 9,956 of JAVZXS010000009.1, forward strand.
GGATATATTTGGAAAGAATATGTCTTATATTCAAAATGTAAGGAAGTTATTAGAGTTTTTTATTGATGTTTATAAGCAAAAACAAAAAGGGTTAAAGTCAGAAGATATAGTAATACCAGAGGATTTAATTAAAGAAATAAGAAAAAATCACCCAGAAATTGAAAAAGCATTAGAAGTTAAAAAAGCAGAAACAGAAACAAAAGAAGCGGAAGCAGAGAAGCCCGTTGAAGAAAAAAAGAAAAAAATATCCGAAATGACGGAAGAAGAGCAGGCAAAAGCAAGAAAAAGAATAGAGGAATTAGAAAAAGAAATAAATGAAAAGGGAACTAATAATATTATTATAGGTCAGGAAAAATTTAAAGATATTAAAGGGAAAGCATTCTTTAAAATTTTTAAGCCTTATATGGATTATATAAAAGACAAACAGGAATTCAAAAAAGATTTAGATGCTTCCATTGATATGAAATTATGGGAATATATCCAGACCTATGGAGAAAAGCCAAGCCCTCAAACAATATATAATTTTGTTACAAATATAAAAAATGAAATGATTGCAGAAAAAAGATTTGGAGAATTAGAGGACAGGAGCATTCAGCAATTAAAAGAAAAGGGCGTGGAAATGAGGGAAGTGGAAAAAACTCCAGAAATGGAAGCGAAGGAAAAATTATTTAAAAGATTAAGCGAAGAAGTAGAAGGAGAATTTGAAGAATATATGCAAAAATCTGCCTCATTACCAGAGGATTTTGCGGATAGATATGGTGATATAGTAATTGGAAGTGTAACAAAAGAAGTATATATGCCTTATGTGGACCAATATGGAAAAAGGATGACTAAAGTGCAAATAAGGAAGGCAATAGCAAATAAGATTAAAGATATAATGCAAAAAGACCCAACGGTTAAAAGGACAAGAAAAAGAAAAATGAAAGGAACTGTTGGAGAATTGTTTGAAGCAGGAGATACCAAAGCAGAAGAAGCGGAAGTGGCGGACACAATTGCAAATGCAGAGAATAAAATAAAAACATCAGGCTTTATAACTGATTTTGGATTAGGGGATTTGATAATTGGGACAGCCGACAAATTAAAAAAAATAAATACTAATATTGCAGAAAAATTAAAGGATAGAAATGCGGTAAAAAAATGGAAAAGGGAAGCGGGAGCCAAGATAAATCTTATATTGGAAGTGGTTGATAGGATAAACAAATTAAATGCCCAAAAAGATATAGAACAATTCAGGAAATTAAGACAGGATTTTATTGACGAATACGGCATAACTCCAGAAAATTATCTTAAAACATTTGGAAATATTTATCAAGATATAAGAGCAATACAAAGATATATATCCTTCCCCGAAACGCTTGCGAGGAAAAATCCTTATTTCAGAAAAATCTATGATGGAATGATAAATATTTTGCAGGATAGAACAAGATTGATTTTTGAATTAAGGGATAATTATAAATTAAATGAAATATTAAATGAAATTGATAAAAATGAGAATGTAAAAAATCTTTTATATGATGCCAAATATGCAATAATATTGGGAAAATTGAAAGATTACGATTATATGAGCCAAAAGGGTTTTACAAAAGAAGAATATATAAAAATACAGAACTTAATAGAAAATAACAATAATCCCAGAAGAACTATCTATTCAATTATAAATGCAAAAGAAAATTGGTTGAAAAATAATGGATTATTTGATATAGCAAATAAATTGAGAAGATTAAGAGAAGAATGGAATGAAAATATCAAAAACATAAATAACAAGAATATTAAAGATTTATGGGATCTAAATGAGGCGGATATAAACCTTCTTAATGATTTTAAAGCCTTGAATGATAGAATGTATAAGGACACAATGGACAGCATAATGAAGGCAATTGAGGAAAGATGGCAGGGCAATGATGAAAAAATGATAGCGGAAAAAGAAAGGCTATTAGAATATTTAATTGACCATTATGACCCATTTTATTTCAACAAGGAACATCCAAAAGCAAAATATACATTATTGATAAGACAATCTGGAGCAAAGCCTCTTGCATTATTTTTTGAGAGTGAAAAAGAAGCAATAGAAGCAATGAAGCAATATAAAAGAATGGGATACGAAAACATAGAAATTGAAAAGTATAAGAGCTCGGCGAGGTTGGATTATTTAATTCCCGTTGATAAGATGTCAGAATTAAATGCATATGATCCACAAATTGTAAAGGAATTATTTGAAGGGGAGGAAATCCCTGGGTATTGGGGAAGGTTACTTTCAGCAAAATTTTTACCCGATGAAAATCTTGATTTGAAAAGGAATACTGCCTCTTATGTATTGCAATGGTCAAATTTTATAGCAAAAAGAAATCATAAAGGCAAAATGGTTGAGGCATTGAAAAAATTAAAAGAAACAATGCCAAAATCAAATATGCTTATCACTGCTGAAAAATATTATAATGATGTTATGTTTCCAAAGACAAACTGGATGGCAAGATTTACTGGTTATCTGGGGGCATATTATCTTGCTGGAAACATTAAATCAGCAATGATACAATTTACACAGCCTTTTCTTTTAACTTATCCTTATCTTGTTGGCAAAACGAATAATGCAGTCAAGGCAACTAAATTATTAATTCAAGGATACAAAGACACAATGGACTTTTTCTTGCGTCCGGAGAAAATGGATAAACAAAAATACGAAAATGCAAAATATTTTTGGGAAAGAGAAATGGAAATGGGAGTGGCAGAAACGGATATGTTAAGAGAGATGATGAGAGGGCAATCAGCGTGGAATAAAGCAATAAGCATTTCTATGTATCCTTTTCAATATGCTGATAGGATACAAAGATTAATTGCCTTCTTTTCAGGATATAATATAGATAAAAATTATTCTCAAGCAGTGGAAGTTTCACGAGAAACTAATTTTAATTATGCAAGGGCGAACAGACCTGAATTAGCGAGGGGATTGCTTTCACCGATTTTTGCCTTGCGTATGTTTGAAGGACACTATTTTAGATTGATGAAAGAATATCTACAGGAAAAGCAATGGAAGGCATTGACTACACAGGCAATAACTACTGGAATATTAGGCGGGATAATTGGATTACCTTTCTCGGCTCAACTTATCAATGCTTTACAATGGGCGGGTGTCAATATTGATTATGAAATGAGAAAATTATTGAAAGATAATACAATAACTGAATTATTGCTTTACGGAGCCCCAATTTTAGCTGGCATAAATATTTCCTATTCATTGAGCATAGGAAGATATTTACCTGCTATGGATAGAAATTTTGCTTATAATTTTTTAAAGAGTGTATTGGGAGTTTCTGGGGATTATCTTGATAGGACCTCAAGGGCATTAAATTACGCTATTATGCAGAAGCAATATGGGAAAGCATTTACAAGAATAATGCCAATTGCGATATATAATATGGTTAGAGCCAGAGAAACTTATGAAGAAGGAATACAGGCAAAAGGTAAAAAACCACTTGTCAGAAGAGATGAACCTTATTTGCAATATTTAACAATATTAAAAGGACTGGGAATTCAAAATATAGAACAAACATTACAATATGTATATGAGGAAATGGCAAGGTCAAAATCATATACTCCTGCGGAAAAAAGGGAATTTTACCAGATGCTTTTAGACAGAAAAAGCCCGATTAGAGAAAAAATAAATAATCTATTTAAAGAGGAGGGAAAATGAAAGAAATTATTGCACTAATGGGAACACTTATTGCACTTATGACCTTTTTCTGGATGATGACAAACAGGAATATATGCAAAATTATAGAAAATGCTATCAAAAATCACAAAGAGGACCAGAATGCCCACTATATTTACACTGATAGGAACACACTTAATCTTACTTATGAAAAATTGATAGCAAAGCTTGAAACAATGAATAAAGAACTTATTGATTTAAGAGAAGAATTGCATCTTTTTAAAGAAAGATTAAGCACAAAATTTGATTTATAGGAGGATATTATGGCAAAAGAAAAATGGATACAAAAAGCAGTATCTAAAATGAAAAGAAAAGGAACAGTTGGGTCGCTAACACGAGCGGCAAAAAAAGCAGGGGCCTATAAGGGAGGCAAAATTTCTCTTGAATATCTTCAATCTCTGCTAAAAAAAGGCGGGAAAATGGCTAAAAAAGCACGATTTGCCCTTGCTATGCGTAAAATTAAGCGATAATCAATTTTTCATTTTTGCCTATCTAATCACCCTACCCCATTAAAGAAAATTGATTATAGGGCAAATATGAAGGCGATTTTTTCCTTGATTTTATGATAATTAAAATCTCCGCTTGACAAGTATTTTATTTTTATGTTATTATGAAAATGCATAAGGATTAACCTTTAAATGAGGTTAGCTTTAAAAGCCACTTGCCCGCCTGCAAGTGGTTTTTTTTATGATTTTTTTTATTAAAAACCTTATCCAAAAATAAAGCAGTTAGTAATTGACTTCTTAATTTTAATTTCCGACCAAAAGTGTCCCTTTTCCGACCAAAAGTGTCCTTTTTGACACGCCCCCTTATACTATTGAAAGACCAATAATTATAAATAAATAATCTTGAATTATGTTTTTCCTTTGAAATTATCTTAAAAACATTATTATTCTTTCATAATGCAATCTGCCCCTATAACGCAAGGGCAATACCATTCCTGACCTTTCGCAAGAAGGATATGCTTGTCGCTTTTAAAGATTTCCATCTGGATTTCTGATTTTTTACCCTTAAAAACCTGTAAATCCAGCTCATTTTTCTTCTGGTGATATCTATATATTTCATTAAATATCACTCTAATTCTTTCCCTTATAGGAATATGCGGTGGCATTTCAAGTGCAAGTTTATCAAAATCCAGTTCATCAAATAGCTCTGGCAATTCTATTGTATAGGTTCTTCTTAATGATTTTTTTTTGATTTGTGTGTGTATTTTCATATTTACCTCCTCTTAATAATTTTCAAAAATGATTTTAAATTTTTCTGCGGGCTCAATTGTATCATTGTTTATAGTTAATAAGCCAAATTCCTGCAAGTCCTGTAAAGCATACTGAAATATTACCTTTGATAAATTATAGTGCTGTTTGATAACTCTACCATTAGTTATCTTCTCCTTGAATATGCAATTAATTATTTTTGCATATCTTTCCAATGAGCCCCTATATACAAGTTCAAGAAGAATTTTAATAATTTTTTCATTGACACAGGAATAATTATAAGCAATAGCAAGCCCCGCAGCAAGTGTATTGAGCTGGTGGACTAACCTGAAATGCAAGTTGGGTTCAATAACATATTCTCTGAATTTTCTATGCTTTAATGGATTAGCAGTCCTTGAAATTTCAATCATTTCTGCAATTAATTCTATCTCCTTTTTATGTTTATTTTCAATATCACAAAGAGAAATTAAACTCCCATCTTTTTTTAGCAATCTATCATAGCAATTTTCAAGAATATATTGTCCCAAATCTGCCGTGCATAGGATAGGTTGAAATTGGGGATTGATTTTATAATAAACAAACCTATCTCCCATTTCATACATATATAACCTTCTCTTTTGTATAATCAAAGTAGCACAAACTATCATTCCAATCTTCCCAACCCATCTATATACGCCTTCAACAGTTCTATCTTCATAATATCCATCATAAATTTCTCTCAACATATTCATTATTTTATAATAATTCGCCATTCCCCTTGCCAGAAAAGAAGAAAAATCTTTACAGATTATAGTCCCGCCTTTTGCCACCTGATTAATCATACTTTTTTCATAATTTCTAACAGAAAACAAAGATGCAGAAGTAAATTTGCCAACATAATACAATATCTTATGCTGTTCAAGAGTTTTGAAAAGATTTACTGTATAGGTTTTTCCCGAACTCGCTTTGCCCAATATCATAAGCCAAATTTTACCATCCTCAATCATATTCCCTATGATAGTTCCAGCCACCAGCGAAGTTAAAACAGGGTCAGGTGAGCCTGCAATCAGGTTTTCAAATTGATTTTCATTTCTAAATAAATTCCATAAATAATTCTCATTATATACATACGCTTTGCTATCAAATAAAATATAATCATCCTTTTGTGGTTCTATTTCTTTTAAATTTTCCATTTTCCAGGGCTTCTTTGGTTCATCAAGAAGGTTATATATATAGAAAAATTTGTGCCCCCTCTTGAAAATTAAAGAGGGGACACAGGGCATAGGTTTTAATACATCTGATATAATCGCTATCTTACTCATCGCATATTGCTTTTAATCTTTCTATTGTTTTAATCAATTTATCATCGCTAATTACATCAATGCTCTTTGGCACAATCCCTTCTTCATCAATAAATAAATCAAGAATATTGATTTCATTTCCGTAGGCTTTTATGGAATAATATTTCAATTGATTTATCAATTCTTCTCTGGTAGGCTTTGAAATAGTCCTTTCTGGAATATCTATTTTTTTCTTTTTCTTTTCTTTATCCTTTGCATTTTCAATAATTGCCTCCTTATATTTCAATATTTCTTCTTTTCTTTTTTTGCAAGCTTCAATTAGTCCTTCAAGATTTCCATATTGTTTTGCCTTTTTTTCATTTTCTTTATAATATTTTTCAAGTTCCTCAATAGAATTGATTTTTGAAATGTGCACTTCCATCCAGTAGGGAATTGTTTTATATTTTTCATCTTCTTTTTCAATTTTATATTCCACCCTTTCTTTTAAATCAAGTCCAGTTGCTTTGTTTGCATCATCATCTTCCTCTTCTGATGGAAGCCCCAGAGCCAATTGCAAAGAATATCTTTTTGCATAAGTTATGCAGGAGCCCCAGGCCTGTGGATTATCCTGGTCCTTTGGGAATAATCTTACCGGTGCATTATCTAATTCTTCTCCATTATCAATATGATATAATACAGTCCTGATTTCAATTCCCTGTTTGCCTTCCTCATTCTCAATTATCGCAGATTTGTGATAAAACCATAAACCATTTGCCAGCAATTCCTTTTTGATATGATTATAAACTGTGTCAAGTCCAGAATATTTTGAGTGGTGATAAGGATTGTCTTCTGTCTTGGGGATACAGGTGATTTTAGAATGAAATTTAGCTAATGATTTCAGTATCTCTTTCATAGGTTTCCTCCTTTCTTTTTTCTTTTTCCTGCCTTATATATGCAGGAATTTCATCCTTTACTCTCTCTGGAGAGATTTCCTCTCCATTTTTGAACCATTTACCTTCTTTAAAAACATAATAATTTGACATATATCCTCCTTTTAATTTATTTTTTCCTTAATATGAATTCACAATAATCTTTTACCCCGCAGTAATCACAAAACCAAATACTTTCATCCTGGCTTGCGGGCAAAAAAATTTCATTTTCAATTGCTTTTTTTATTTGCTTCAAGATTTTAATTGTTTTATCCTCTATGCTTTTGTTATATTCTGTCTTAAAAAATGCATTACTTTTAGGACTAACAAATATATATAATGCTTCTTTTTTATTAAAAAGATGCTTTTGAGCCATTAGATATAAATTATTTTGAAGCGAAGTGAAGGGGTCGTAGAATTTAGGCAAATTTCTTGACTTTGTTTTGAATTCTACAAAGCCCTTATTCGTAATAATATCAAATCTTCCAATTATCTTTATATCTTCAATGCTTAATTCAAAATTTTCTTCTGTTTTAATTGCTTCATATATTTGCAAAGTTAGGATATTCGCATATTGATTAATATATCCAAATAGATTATTTAATGCTTCCTGATATTGCTGTTCTAATGATTTATCTTTTTCAAGCTCAATATTTCCAATTTCCTGCTCCATCTCAATTTTTAAACTTGCTTCTGCTGTTTTTAACATAGCATCAATTTCAAGATGTTTTTTTTCTTTCAAAAAATATGAAATATCATTCTCAATTGTTTTATGAAATGCCCTTCCTACAAGTAAAGCAAGCGTAGTTTTTTGTTTTATTCCCTGGATGCGGGTCAAATAATATCTATGCCCGCATCGCAAAAAGCTTTCAACCTCGCTTGGATAAAGATTTATTTCCATATTTCCTCCTTATTTAATTTATTACAAATAATTCATCCGGTTCTTTATCGCCTAAAGTTTGAGTGATTATATCTATTTTTTCAATAAGCATAGTGACAAATTTTTCATCTATGCTATCCTTCAGGCAAAACCAATAAGAATTCACACAATTTTTCTGCCCTATTCTGTGCAATCTGTCCTCTGCCTGTCTCATTCTTGCAGGTGTCCAGTCATACTCGAAAAATACTACCTTTGAGCTTGCTGTTAAGGTTATCCCTTCCCCACAGGCTCTTATTGTTCCTACAAAGATTTTTATTTCATTGTTATGCTGAAATTGATTTATAATTTCTTGCCTCTTTTCAGGCGGGGTGTCTCCAGAAATACCAACAGAAATGCCCTTAAATTCTTCCAATAATTTATAAAATATATTTTTATGGTGGCAAAATAAAACAATTTTTCCATTGATTTCGAGCAAATCTTTGATAAATTCAATTATGAAGGGGTATTTTTTCTGGACTGCTCTTTGCCGGTATTCTTCAATTAATGCAAAATTGCAGTCCCAATGTGATTTGATGTCTTTTTTATATTCATTTATTTTTGATTTTATGATTTCTTTTTCTATTCCTTGCGCTTGATTGTATTTTTCTTTTAATTCTTTCAATTCCTGATTTTTCATTTCTATATAATTATATATCTCTTTAATTTGATTTTCAAGCGAAATAAATTCATTATCTTTTTCAAAATCAAGCTGGTATAATGAGCGAATTTTTTCCGGAAGTTCCTGCAAGACCTCTCTTTTTTCCCTTCTTATCATTATATGTGTTTTTAGTTTTTCCTCCAATTCTTGCAAATTGCTTGCCCCGTTGAAATTCCAGCCAAACCTATCCTTATAGGCATTGCAATATCTTTTAGCATACCAGAAGAAGTCCTTCCAGATGTCGGGTCTGATATAATTAAGAAAAGGGAATAATTCTATAGGTCTATTAAGAAGCGGAGTTCCAGAGAGCCCAATTTTCCTTTTTGCCCTTATTTTTTTTGTGGCTTTGGTTCTTTGGGCTTTATAATTTTTAATATAATGAATTTCGTCTAAAATTATTAATTCTAAATTAATTAAGTTAAAAAAAGCAACATAATTTGCTATGATATCATAATTGATTATATATATGTCTGCTTCAGCGGGAAAACTTCCATTTTTTCCTTTTACTATCTCAATTTTTTTCTTTTGCACCAACCATTTTTGCAATTCATTTTTCCAGTTCTCTTTTACGGAAGCCGGGCATACAATTAAAACAGGATAAGCATTCAATATATTCATATAGGCAATCGCTTGAATTGTTTTTCCTAAACCCATTTCATCCGCAATTAAGCAATTGCCTTCCTTTTTTACCATCCATTCAACCCCTGCCTTTTGAAATGAATATAATTGAAGTTTTTCGGGTATATCAATTTTTATGTTATTATCCCTTAACATTTCCAGGGCTTCCTCATCGGCATAGGCAATAAGTTCTTTTGCCTTGTCCTTGAATTTAGTTTCCCATCTCCTCAAGCCAGCATTCCAGCGAAAGCCGGCTTTTTTTGGAATTTCTTTTTCTTGAAATTTTGAGATACAGAAAAAGATGTTTTGTGTTTTATCGTATTTTAAAATCATATTGCGCCCTTTAAGTTAATAACATACTATTACTTCATCTCCCTCAACTGTCATTCCCTTGACCCAACCAACTGGAGATGCCTCATCTTTAATACGAAAGGGAGCAAATTTTTGCTCATATACCCCATCATCAACAAATATATAAACCTTTTGCTTATATCCGCTTCCAAAATACAACGCTAATGCCTCAACAGGAAATATAAACTCCACATATACCTTCCAGCCGTGTGCTTCTCCATTTTGCAAATATTGTGTTATAATGTGAACCTTTGCTTTAACTTCCACATTTCTTTTTACCATCTCCTTTGCTAATCTTGAATTTTCAAGTGCTTCTTTAATTATTTCCACTTCCTCTTTAGCAACACTTTCAAGATTACTGCTTACACTATTGCTCCAAATCTCCTGCATTTTAATCAAATAATCCGCTGGAAGATTTCTGTTGGAGTTTAACATTTGATTATAGATAAACCGAACAAAAATAAACTCCCGATACACATTGACCTCTTTCCAATCTTTCACATCAGGATTTTGTGAAGGATGTGAAAATTTTTCATAAAATTCTTGTCTTTTCATATTAAACCTCCTCTTTAATATTTTTTGCCCTTCCAAACAAAAGGAAGGGGCTCATATTC
>JAVZXS010000010.1:0-19732 GCA_038886535.1 Candidatus Micrarchaeia archaeon
CAAGAAGTCGTCCCCCCGATAGGAGGGAGCACTCATGGAGTTGCAAGGAGTCGTCCCCCCGATAGGAGGGAGCACTCATGGAGTTGCAAGAAGTCGTCCCCCCGATAGGAGGGAGCAGTCATGGAGTTGCAAGGAGTCGTCCCCCCGATAGGAGGGAGCAGTCATGGAGTTGCAAGGAGTCGTCCCCCCGATAGGAGGGAATTATTTGTATAGTTTAGTTGAGAGTCATTAATAATATACCACTTGTATTTTCAGATTAAGAGAAACATGTGTCAGTTATACTGTATTAGTTTTAGAATTATAGTAAAAGCAAAGGACAGTTTGAAGGTATAAGACAAATAATCTTTAAGGTTATTACTCAAAATAGGAGGTATTAAACCTCAAATAGACATTTTTGTGCGTTGGACTAACAAGAAGGTACATCATGTCAGTGTGTTCGTATGGGCTATTTTTTTTTTGCTTGTTTGTTTGTGGCTGTTAAGTTGTTTTTGCACATCGTGGAGAGCTGTGTTTATATTCGATTTTATAACTTGTTGAATTTAATTGTAGCATTTTTTTGAAGTCATTTTGTGTAAGCAATAATTTTTTATTCATAAATAATATTAATAATATATAATAATATTAATGTGTTGTTAAGTTATAAATAATAACCTAAGATTTTAGCAGCTTAATTTCAGATTAAGAGCAAAATATTTTGGTGTAAATATAGCTAAAAAGTAAGTAAGTTCTATAAAAATCAGAATAACAATATCATCTAAATGGAGGTAGGTAATTTAAAAAAATTTTTAGATAAAAATTTTTTTTATTTAAAAAAACTTATATATTTGCATAGAAATTTATTTATGCAAAAAGAAATTTTGGAAATACTACAACAGAAAGGGATAAAGAAGACGCCGCAGAGGTTAGAGATACTAATGAACCTGGCACAAAGGAGAGACCATCCGACAGTTGAGGAGATTTATAATGATATAAAAGAAAAGTTCAGTGGAATATCAGTAGCAACAGTATATATAAATTTAGAGACATTTGTAAAACACGGTATAATAAGAAAAATAAACACAGATGATGGACTATATCGCTACGATTTTGCAGTAAAGCCACATGTACATTTTTATGATATAGAGAATTTAAGAATAATAGATTTTGAGAATGAGAGATTTTATAAGGCTTTGCAAAGACTTTTAGAGCGATTAAGGCTAAAAAACTATGAAATAGTAGATTTTAATTTTGAAATAAAAGTTAAACCAAAAAAATAATAAATATGGAAAACGTAAGAATGCCTTTAATAGGGGAGGCAATGCCATCAATGAAAGTACAAACAACACACGGACCAGTAACCTTTCCCGACGACTACCGAGGCAAATGGGTAGTATTGTTTAGCCATCCAGCCGACTTTACACCAGTGTGTACAACAGAATTTGTAGCATTTGCAAAGAGAAACGAAGAATTCGAGAAACTCAATGCTAAGCTTGTAGGTTTGTCAATAGACCAAGTATTTAGCCACATCAAATGGACAGAATGGATAAAAGAAAAAATTGGAGTAAAAATACCTTTCCCCATCATAGCCGACTCACTGGGACAAATGGCAATGACATTGGGAATGATTCACCCCAAAAAGGGCAGTGAAACAACAAGAGCAGTGTTTATCATAGACCCTGAGGGAATAATTCGTCTCATCCTTTACTATCCTCAGGAAATAGGAAGAAACATTGATGAAATACTAAGAGTTGTGAGAGCCTTCCAGGTACATGAAAAAGAAAAAGTAGCTATGCCAGCCAACTGGCCAAATAATGAGCTTATTGGCGATAAAGTTATTGTTCCACCTGCCAAGAGCGAAGCCGAAGCCGAAGAAAGACTTAAAAAATATGAAGGCTACGACTGGTGGTTTGTATACAAAGAAGTTAAATAAATTAAGGCTGCCATAGGGCAGCTTTTTTTAAAATTTTTTGAATTTTTTCAAAAATTTATTATTTTTGCAAAGCATAACGGGGCATGGCGCAGTTGGCTAGCGCACTAGCATGGGGTGCTAGGGGTCGCAGGTTCAAGTCCTGCTGCCCCGATTTTTTTTATATAAATGTCATTTTTTACACCTAACAATTTTTTTACTTTTGGCAAAAAAATGGATAATGTTTTTTTTGAACCTTACAAAATAAAGGTTGTTGAAAAAATTCACATAAGCACCCGCCAAGAGCGCGAGGAGTGGATAAAACAAGCTCATTACAACCTATTTCAGCTTAAAAGCAATCAAGTAATAATAGATTTACTCACCGACTCAGGTACAGGAGCAATGAGCGACCAGCAATGGGCTGAAATAATGACTGGCGACGAAAGCTATGCAGGTGCTGTATCTTTTTTTAAACTAAAGAATGCTATTAATGAAATTTTTGGAATGCCCTACGTATTGCCAACTCATCAAGGGCGTGCTGCCGAAAATGTTTTATTTTCGGTACTCATAAAGGAAGGTGACATTGTTCCAGGCAACGCTCATTTCGATACCACTAAGGGACATATTGAGTTCCGTAAAGCAAAAGCTTACGACTGCACCATAGCACGCGCTTACGACATCGACGACGAATTCTCCTTTAAAGGTAATGTTGATCTCGAAAAGCTTGAAAATATTCTCAAGGAGCAAAAAGATAAAATACCTTGCGTGATAATGACCCTTACTTGCAACACAGCTGGAGGCCAGCCTGTTTCAATGAAAAACTTGAGGGATGTTTATTACATGGCCAAAAAATATAACAAGCTTGTTATTTTCGACTCAGCACGTTTTGCCGAAAATGCTTACTTCATCAAAGAAAGAGAACCAGACTATGTCCACAAGTCTATACCTGAAATAGTAGCCGAAATGTATAGCTATTGCGATGTAATGACAATGAGTAGCAAGAAGGACGGTCTGGTTAACATTGGTGGTTTTATTGCAATGAAGGATTTTGAGTTGTATCAGAAGGCTTCGGTTTTCAATATAATGTTTGAGGGCTACCTTACTTACGGTGGTATGGCCGGAAGAGATATGGCTGCTCTTGCCCAGGGACTTAGAGAGGTTTTGGATTACGACTATTTGAATTCTCGAGTAAAACAAGTTGAATTACTTGGCCAAAAGCTTGTTGAAGCAGGTGTGCCAGTGCAAAAACCATTTGGTGGCCACGCTATATTTGTTGATGCTAATAGAATTTACGAACACATACCACGCGAACAGTTTCGTGCTCAAACCCTTGCAGTGGAAATTTACAAGGAGGGAGGTGTAAGAGGAGTTGAAGTTGGCACACTGCTTGCCGACAGAGACCCTATTACTCGCCAGAACCGTTATCCTGCCAACGAGTTTGTGCGTTTGGCTATACCACGACGTGTATACACAAATAATCATATCAACTACGTAGCACAAACAATTATAAACGTTTATGAAAAACGTAAAGAGATAAAAAGCGGCTACAAAATAGTTTACGAAGCGCCTATAATGAGACATTTTACCGTCCAGCTGGAAAAAATTTAAAAATTTTGTTTTTATTTCAAAAAAAATTATCTTTGCAGACAAATTTATCTTAGCAAAACATTCAAAAATGAAAAAAGATATTCATCCAAAGGATTACAGACTTGTAGCATTTAGAGACATAACAAATGGTTTTACATTTATCACACGCTCAACAGCAAAGTCAAAAGAAACAGTAACTATCGACGGTGTAGAATATCCATTAGTAAAGCTTGAAATTTCGAGTGCATCACACGGATTCTTTACAGGACAAAAGAAAACAGTACACGCTACAGGTCGCGTAGACAAATTCCGCAGGAAATACGGAAACATCGGCGAAAAAAACAACTAATTTAGTCCACAAGTCTACCAAACCGGTAGACTTTTTTTGTTTTTATTCATGCCTTTTGAGAAATTACTTTTATATTTGTGCATTAAAAAAAGCTTATGCGCAAAATCTTTCTTTTAATCACAATAGGTTATATATTCCTTTTTTCTTGCCAAAAACAAAAAAACATTCATTTCCCTGTTAAATCAAAAATTTATGGTCTTGCCAGTATTGTTAACTTGGAAATAGATAGCACAATTATTTATCTTGACGACTATTTTCTTTCAGGCTCGGAAGTCCAAAAAATTGATGTGCCTCAGGGAATGGCTATCAAACATGGAGATAGTAATAAGGTGATTATTTACGTCAAAGAACCCGACAAAGTAGACAGACTAACTACTTTGAGATGCTGGATAGGTGAGGATTTTTATGATATAGTGCTCAGAAAAAGCCCAAAAATTCGCTACGAATATGTTTTTGACCCCAAAGGCAAATCTTATAAAAGCGTTAAAATCAAAGGACAGTTCAACTCCTGGAATTCTAATGCTAATGTTTTTGTTTGGGAAAACAACGTCTGGAAAACTCAAATCATAGCTCAGCCAGGAGTGTACGAGTATAAGCTTATTCTCGATGGTTTTGAATGCCTTGACCCAAATAACCCTGATAGTGTTTCCAATAACATTGGTGGCTTCAACTCTGTGCTTAAGATTGGTGAAGTGCCTGAAAATAAACCTTTTTTGCAAACCTATTCATTTAAAAATAACGAAATTAGAATAAAAACTCAGGGTAATATAGATAAAGTCCTTGTATTGTGGCAGAACTATCTATTACCTAAGTGTTATTTTATTAAGAAAAAAGCCGAAATTGTTATCAAGGTACCTAAACAGGCTAAAAGCCTTGATTATTCTTATATAAGAGTATTTGCATTTAACAAAGATGCCGAAAGTAACGACGTTATAGTACCGCTGAAAAAAGGAGAGATTATAAAAAGTGTTTCAGATTTATGGATGTACGACTGGCGTAAGGCTATAATTTATAACGTGTTTGTAGATAGATTTTTTGACGGTGACAAGACCAACAACAAACCCATTAACAACCCCACACTCGTACACCCCAAAGCCGACTACCATGGCGGCGATATTGCTGGTATAACCCAGATTTTGGAAAAAGGCTACTTCGACTCTTTGGCTGTCAACACTTTGTGGATATCTCCAATAGTTAAAAACGTTGATGGTGCTTATGGTTTTTGGCCTAAGCCTAAAACAAAATTCTCGGCTTACCATGGTTATTGGCCTTTGTATTTCACAAAAATTGATGAACGTTTTGGCACCGAAGCTCAATTCAAGGAGTTAGTTGATAAACTTCACTCAAGGAATAAATACTTACTTTTGGACTTTGTTGCTCACCATGTGCATGAAAAATCACCATTCTATCAGCAAAACAAAGACAAAGTCACTCCTCTTTATTTACCCGATGGCTCTCTCAATACAGAACGTTGGGATGACTACCGTCTGACTACCTGGTTCGATGTGTTTTTGCCTACTTTGGACAACTCTAATCCCGAAGTTGCTAATATTATAACAGATTCGGCTTTATGGTGGATGATTACTTATAACATTGACGGTTTCCGCCATGATGCTGCTAAACATGTACCTTTGTCCTTCTGGAGATTATTGACCTATAAAATCAAAAGATATTACGAATATTCTCAAAATGTAAAAACATACCAGATAGGCGAAACATATGGCTCAAATGAACTAATTGGTAGCTATTTGGGCTCAGGACTTCTCGATGCTCAATTCGACTTTAACGTATACGATGCCATTGTTAGAGTGTTGGTTGCTAACAAGTCATTCAGAGATTTGGAAAGAGAATTGCTAAAATCATTTTATTACTATGGCTGGCACAACATTATGGGCTACATAACAGGAAACCAGGACAGGGGACGTTTTATTTCATATGCTGGTGGCTCTCTAAAACTCGACGAAAACCCCAAAGTTGCTGGCTGGACACGCAACATCGATGTTGGAGATACTATTGGCTATACCAAAGCTAAATTACTTTTCGCATTTATTGGTACTATGGTTGGAGTGCCTGTTATTTACTACGGCGATGAAATTGGTATGCCCGGTGGCAATGACCCCGACAACAGACGAATGATGATTTTCTCAAACCTCAACAACCATCAAGTATCTCTACTGCAAACTGCCCGTAAAATTATGAATTTGCGTGCTAACAATATGGCTCTTATCTATGGCCAAATGAGTTTTGTTGAGGTAGCTGATAGTTATATCGTCTACAAACGTCAGTATTTCGACAAGGTTGCCTTTGTTGTTTTGAATAATAGTGCTAAATATATTAAAGTAATGCTGCCTTATGTGGCTAAAGAACCATTAAAAGCTAACTTTGGTTCTAAGACATCAGCATTGAACAAGTATGTTACTGTCGAAGTAGCACCTTACAGTTTTGAAGTATTGACAAATTAAAACAACAATAATATGAAAAAACTAATTTTTCTGGCACTGCTAACTGTAATAATTGCAGGTTGCCAAAAAACATCAAAACTAAACTCTAATCAAAAAGATTCTACAAAAAATATGTTGACTGTACATAATTTTCCGGAAAGAATAAAACATTCTGTTATTTATGAGGTAAACATTAGGCAATATACACCAGAAGGAACATTTGCAGCTTTTGAAAAGCATTTGCCTCGACTCCAGCAATTGGGAGTTGACATTTTGTGGTTTATGCCTATTCAGCCAATTGGCAAAAAAAACAGAAAAGGAGAGCTCGGTAGCTATTATTCTATAGCCGACTATACAGCTGTTAATCCTGAGTTTGGTACTCTCGACGATTTCAAGCGTATAGTAAAAAAAGCTCATGAAATGGGCATGTTGGTCATTCTCGACTGGGTTGCTAATCACACTGCTTTTGACCATGTTTGGATTACTCAGCATCCTGATTTTTACACCAAAAATGAAAAAGGCGAAATTATTAGTCCTGTTCCAGATTGGACTGACGTTGCCGACTTAAACTACGATAACCAGCAAATGCGACAAGCTATGATTGACGCCATGGCTTTTTGGGTCAAAGAGTGTGATATTGATGGTTTCCGTTGTGATGTGGCTATGATGGTGCCAACAGATTTTTGGGAGGCTGCTAGAGTTCAGTTGGAAAAAATCAAACCTCTCTTTATGCTTGCCGAGGCTGAAGAGCCTGAGCTAATGAATAAGGCTTTTGATATGTTTTATAGCTGGGAGTTTTATCACCATATGGTTGATATTGCTAAAAACAAACGTAAAGCTAAGGACTTAATTGCTGTTTTACACTTAGAACAAAAGAAATTCCCTACACGGGCAATACCTATGCGCTTTACTTCCAACCACGACGAAAATTCCTGGAACGGCACCGACAAGGAACTCTATTCTGACAAACATAAACTTTTTGCTGTTTTAACATTTATGGTAAATGGTATGCCATTGATTTATTCCGGACAAGAAGCTGAAAACGACAAACGACTTCGATTTTTCTACAAAGATACTATTGATTGGAAAAGTACGCCAACCGAAGAACTTTACAAAAAGCTCATACAATTCCGTAAAGAAAATTCAGCCCTATGGACAACAGGCTTCGGTGCGCCTATGAATATTTTGCCATCAAGACCTGAATATTTTGCATTCTATCGCAAAAATGATACTAATACAGTTGTTTGCTTCTTCAACTTTTCTGATAAAAAACAAATAGCTTACATCGACGAGCCAGCTATTGTTGGCGAATACAATGTTTTTGGTACAGACGAAAAATATTACCTGCGCCCCAAAAAGGACATTGTCTTGGAGCCATGGGCTTATTTTATTCTCTATAGAAAAAAATAAAGGCTGCCATGTTAGCAGCCTTTTTTATTATTTAGCCTAGTTTTTTCAATAAACACGGATTTTTTTAGTTAAATAATTTTTTCTTGTACTGTTCAATTTTCTGTCGTTCTTTTGCTTTTGTTTTGCTAACACTTTGAGAGGTGATAAAGTCAAACCATTTGTTGTAGTAGCTGTGCAAAGATGTTCCTGATGTCGGGTCTTTGGAAATACTAAGGAATTTTTTTGCGGCATCGATAATAATTTTTTCGTATTTTGAGAAGTTTCTGGCCAAATAAAGTAGCTCAGAGTCTATGCGCATGTTAAATTCTTCGTTTGTCATTACTTCTTGAGGTTCGCCAATTTTTGTCAATAAATCAAAAAGATCTATTGAAATAATTTGTTTAACGTCGATGTATTTACAAACTTTTTCTAAAATAGCCAATTCATTTTGGTCAACAACACCATCGGAAGAAATTGCTAAGGCCAGGGGGGCATACATAAGAAACACAAACAGCTGCGGATTTGACATTCGAAAATCTCTCTGTTCCATGTATGGTTGAAGAATTTGACGAATTTGGGTCATTTTTTCTTGTAAAACGCTGAGTTCTTCAGATGTAACGGTGAAAGTATTTTCCATTTTTTTCTAAAATACAAAAAAAAATTAATACAAAAAAATTTTTAAACCGTCGTAAGCTAAAAAAATGTTTTTTGGTAAAAGTTTGCTGGTATGTTTATGTTTGCCTATACCATGCCCCATGTGTGTCAAATAGGCTTTTTGTGGTTTGACTAATTGTATAAAGTCTATAGCTTCTTTTAAAGAAAAATGATAAGAATGTTCTTGAATACGGAGAGCACTCACAACTAAGACATCCAGGCCCTGAAGTTTTTCAAGCTCGGCGGTTTCTATGGCTTTCATGTCAGTAAGATATGCAAAATTTTTTATACGGTAGCCAAGAATTGGCTTGTTGTGAAATATTTTGATTGGTGTGATTCTGATATTTTCGAAAAAAAAGTCTCTGTGTGGGTCAATTATCTGGAGGTTTAGTTTTGGGGTGCCGTAGTTATCGTCGTTGCCAAAGCTATAGAAGTAAAGCTCCTGTATTGACTTAGCATCGCTTTCAGTGGTATAAACTGGTATGCTTTTTTTCGAAAGAAAATTAAAAGGTCTGACATCGTCAAGACCTGCAATATGGTCGCGGTGGTCGTGGGTTATCAAAATAGCGTCTAATTTGGCCTGGGGGTTGTACAAAAGCATTTGTTGTCTGAAATCAGGTCCTGCATCTATAAGTATATTTTTGTCATCAATTTCAATAAGTACAGATGCTCTCAAGCGTTTGTCTTTTTTATCTTTACTTTTACACACTTTACAATTACAACCAATTATTGGTAGACCCAGAGATGAACCTGTACCTAAAAATGTTATTACCATTTTGCTAAATGTAGTTTTATATGAGTTTTGGGATTAGGATTTTTGCTATAAATGCAAATTCCCATAATGCCTAAATCAATAGATGCTTCAATGTGTTGGTGATTTTTGAGCCATTGCCATGCTCTGTACATAGGCTTTGACCATCGTATATCGTCCAAAACTATTATGCTTTGGTCGCTCAGTAGTTCTGTAAGTCTTTGGAAATAGCTAATAACTGCTTCATAATCGTGGTGTCCGTCATTGAAAAAATAGTCAAAATATTTGTTTTGGTTTTTTAGGTACTCAATTGCATCAGTAAATCTTTGGTTTATTACAGATACATTGAATATGTTTAAAGCTTCCAAATTATTACGAGCAAGTTGTGAGAGCGTTGGATCTCCTTCAACTGTAATTAATTGGCTATTGCCCTTAAGAGCTAATGCCTGGTATGCCGCTGAAATTCCTAAGTTAGTGCCAAATTCGAGTCCATGGCTTATATTGTTTTTTTCAATAATATTAAACAAAAGTCTGCACCAAAACTCTCTTTTACTGCTCTTGATAACATCTTTTAGTTTTTTTGTAATTATTTTACCTTCTGCCGAAAGGCTGTAGTTTGTTATTTGTATTGTTGTGGTATTGTGGTAGTAAGATTTACGAAGTTTTTCTATTTTTCTAAAAAAAATTTTTTGCTCGTCATTTAAGCTATTATAATAAGTTTCTACAATGGCGTTTATGATATTGTTTAGAATGGGATTGGCTGCAGGCTGAAGTTTTGAAACGTAATGACTAAAAAAAATACTATTTACACCTACTTCAATAAGCTGCGGCAAAACTGTAAATTTATTGAACATTTAAGATTTTGGGCAAAATTAAATATTTTTGTTGAAAAGTTTTTTATGAAATTTGACGAGCCAATAGTAGCACAGGCAACACCTTATGGCGTAAGTGCCATTGGAATTATTCGACTTAGTGGAAACGATATTTTCCAGATAGTTGACAAATTCTTTCAGCCTAAAAATGGCATAAGCGTGCAGAACCAAAAACATAAAACTGTTAATCTCGGCTATATTATTGACGAAAATGAAATTGTTGACGAAGTACTGGTGACAAAATTCAAAGCTCCTCACTCCTACACTGGTCAGGATTTAGTAGAAATATCTTGCCATGGCTCACCTGTAATTTTAAATAGAGTAGTACACATAGCTTTAAAGAACGGTTGCAGGTCAGCTACACCTGGTGAGTTTACCTTACGTGCATTTCTTAATGGAAAAATAGATCTTTCGCAGGCCGAAGCCATTGCCGACCTTATTGCAAGCGAATCAGATGCTGCCCGACGTGTTGCTATGCAGCAGCTTCGTGGTGGTTTTTCTAATGAACTAAAACAACTACGTCAGCAACTTATTAACTTTGTCTCTCTTATTGAGCTTGAACTTGATTTTAGTGAAGAAGATGTAGAATTTGCCGACAGAAAGCAACTACTGGAGCTGATAGACATTATAATTGAGAAACTCTCAAAACTTGTTAATTCATTCCGTTACGGTAATGCAATAAAAAATGGTATAAATGTTGCTATTGTGGGGGAACCAAATGTCGGTAAATCAACTCTTTTAAACACTCTTTTAAACGAAGATAAAGCTATTGTTTCTGAGATACCAGGTACAACACGTGATTATATTGAGGATACAATAACAATAAACGGCATACTATTTAGATTTATCGATACAGCTGGCCTACGCCATACAACAGACACAATCGAGGTGCTTGGCATCGAAAGATCTATTGAAATGATTAAGCGCTCAGAAATTGTTCTTTATGTTGTTGACGTCTTAGCTTTGTCTGAATCTCATTATTTTGAACATATTAGTGAACATCTCAAAGGTAAAAAGGTTATCATAGTTGTGAATAAGATAGATAAAAAGTCTACTGATATTGATTTATCAATATTCAGGGGCTACCCAATTGTTGAAATTTCTGCAAAGCAAAAAATTAACTTAGACAAACTTCATAAAGCACTTGTGGAGGCAACTGAACAGAATGTTTATTCGCAGGAGCAAATTGTGATAACAAACATTCGGCACTACGAAGCTTTGAAAAACTGTTTGGACTCGGCTCTTAAAGTTAGAGAAGCTATTGAGTCGAATATTTCGCCTGAATTATTGACCTTTGATATTCGTTACATGCTCGAACAAATGGGCGAAATTACGGGCGAAATTACAAATGACGAGATTCTTGGCAATATTTTCAAGAATTTTTGCATAGGAAAATAAAATTAATATGTTTGGCAAAGTAATTTTATTGATTATTATACTTTTAAACTTTTTTTCTTGCAGAAAAGAGGATTTATCATCTATCGATTTTCGCAATGAAATGAGAAATTTTGTCATTGAAATTTCTAATTATGCCAAATCGAAAAGGGACAATTTCTTAATTATTCCCCAAAACGGACAGGAATTAATAACAAACACTGGTGATTCCCTTGGCGAAGTCTATAACAATTATTTAGCCAATATCGATGGCACTGCACGCGAAGATTTGTTCTATGGCTACAATGGCGATGACAGTCCTACTCCTATACAAATTACTCAAGAATGGATAGGTTTGTTAAATATTTGTAAAAGAAACCTTGTTGTTCCAATGGTAATCGATTATTGCTTTACTCAATCGAAAATAGATGATTCCTATCAAAAAAACCAAAGTTTTGGTTTCATTAGCTTTGCAGCTGATGACAGAAATTTAAGAAAAATACCAGATTATCCCACTAATCCAATAAATGAAAATACCAATAACATAAACTCTCTGGCTGAAGTAAGAAATTTTTTGTATTTAATAAATTTTGAAAAATTCAACTCTAAACAGCAATTAATAGACTCTCTCAAAAAAACTAATTACGATTTAATTATAATAGATTTGTTTTTTAACGAGCAACAATTTTATTCAAATGAAATTCTACAACTCAAACAAAAGAAAAATGGGGCAAGACGTTTGGTTATTTGTTATATGAGTATTGGAGAAGCGGAGTCGTACAGATATTATTGGCACAAAGAATGGGAAAAAAATAAACCTCAATGGCTTGAAGACGAAAACCCAAGTTGGCCTGGCAATTTTAAAGTACGTTATTGGTATAAAGAATGGAAGCAAATAATTTTTGGTAATTCAAATGCTTATTTAGATAAAATTTTGGCTACTGGTTTTGATGGCGTTTATCTCGACATCATCGATGCTTTTGATTATTTTGAACAAAAATATCATTGACTTTCTAATGTAAGTCAAAATACTTTTTTGTGTCAATAAAGATTTCTACCCATAATTAAAGTACTATTTTATATTTTTTTAAATTTTTTTGGTTTTAGCACGAAACTTTTCGCTAAATTTGCAAAATCAAAAAATTATTCTCATGTCGGTTTTAATGAATATTTTGAAAAAAATTTTTGGCACAAAGTCTGAAAAAGATATTAAAGCTCTGATGCCTATTGTCCAACAGATAAACCAAATATATGCTACTTTATCAAGCCTTACAAACGAACAGCTGCGAGAAAAAAGCTGGGGGTTAAGGGCTGACATTAAGGCTACTGTTGAAGAAGACCAAAAGCAACTTGCTGAACTAAAAGCCAAAGCCGAAGATTTTAACATAACTATTGAAGAAAAAACCAAAATTTACAAACAAATTGAACAACTTCAACAAACCATTCATTCAAAAATAGATAAAAAGCTTGATGAAATACTTCCAGAAGCTTTTGCAATAGTTAAAGAAACTGCACGCCGTTTTAAGGAAAATACCGAAATAGTTGTTCAGGCTACAGACTATGACCGTGAGTTTGCCGTGCGCTACGATTTTGTTAGAATTGAAGGTGATAAAGCCATTTGGAAAAATAGTTGGATGGCTGCCGGTACTATGATTACTTGGGACATGGTACATTTCGATGTCCAGCTAATGGGCGGTATTGTTTTGCATCAGGGCAAAATTGCAGAAATGGCTACTGGAGAAGGTAAAACCCTTGTGGCTACTCTGCCTTTATTTCTTAATGGCTTGTCAGGCCGTGGTTGTCATTTGGTTACTGTCAATGATTATTTAGCAAAGCGCGACTGCGAGTGGATGGGACCTATTTACATGTTCCATGGCCTTACTGTCGACTGCATCGATAAATATGAGCCACACTCACCACAGCGCCGTCAGGCTTATATGTGTGATATAACTTACGGAACTAACAACGAATACGGCTTCGACTATTTGCGCGACAATATGGTGCACAGACCTGAAGAAATGGTACAGCGTGAGCATATCTACGCTATAGTCGATGAAGTGGACTCTGTTTTGATTGACGAAGCTCGTACACCTTTGATTATTTCTGGTCCTGTTGGTAAAACCGACGACGAATTACTCTATACCGAGTTTAAGCCTAAGGTTGCTGAGCTCTATGAAGCTCAAAAGCGTCTTGTTAATCAGCTTTTGGTTGAAGTAAAAGATTTAGTTAAAAAAGATAAACTCGACGAAGCAGGAGTAAAACTACTTAGAGCTTACAAAGGCCTACCCAAAATGGATGCTCTTGTGAGGTTTTTGAGTGAACAAGGCATGAAATCGCTTTTGCAAAAAACTGAAAATATTTACCTACAGGACAATGCCCGTCGAATGCCTGAGATAACTGATGAACTTTACTTTGTTATAGATGAAAAACTCAATTCAGTTGATTTAACTGATAAAGGACATGAATTTTTGGCTCGCCATAGCGAAGACCCTGATTTCTTTGTTATCCCTGACGTAGGTACAAAATTGGCTGAGATTGAAAATGATATTACTCTTTCTAAGAAAGAAAAAGAGCAACGTAAAGAAGCTCTTTTGGATGAACACAAATTAAAATCCGAACGCATACACGTTGTTACCCAGCTTATTCGTGCTTATGCTATGTTTGAAAAGGATAGAGATTATGTGATAATGGACGGTAAAGTTAAGATTGTAGACGAACATACAGGCCGTATTTTGGAAGGACGCCGTTACAGCGAAGGGCTTCACCAGGCTATTGAAGCTAAAGAAAATGTAAAGGTTGAGGAGACTACTCAGACTTATGCTACAATTACACTTCAGAACTACTTCAGAATGTACCGCAAATTAGCAGGTATGACAGGTACTGCTGCCACTGAAGCTCAAGAGTTTTGGGATATTTATAAGCTTGACGTTGTCCAAATTCCTACTAACAAACCAGTTATCCGTATCGACTACGACGATAAAATTTATCGCACAAAACGTGAAAAATACAATGCAATTATAGAAGAAATTGTTAGATTGCGTAAAGAAGGAAGGGCTGTGCTTGTGGGAACTACATCGGTTGAGGTATCGGAGTTATTGAGCAAAATGTTGAAGTTGAGAAATATTAATCATAATGTTCTGAATGCAAAATATTTCCAAAAAGAAGCTGAAATAGTAGCCCAAGCAGGGCAACCAGGGGCTGTGACTATTGCTACAAACATGGCAGGTCGTGGGACAGATATAAAACTGCATCCTTCTGTAAGAGAGGCCGGTGGTCTTGCTATTATTGGTAGTGAACGCCACGAAGCTCGACGTATCGATAACCAGTTGCGTGGTCGTGCTGGCCGTCAAGGAGACCCTGGTTCGTCGCAGTTCTATGTCTCACTCGAAGACGACCTAATGCGTATCTTTGGTTCTGAAAGCATTGCTCGTGTAATGGATATGATGAATTTCAAGGAAGGTGAGGTCATCCAGCATCCGCTTATTACTAAATCTATCGAAAGAGCACAAAAGAAAGTTGAAGAAAATAACTATGGTATTCGTAAGCGTCTTTTGGAATTTGACGACGTAATGAACGTGCAGCGTAAGGTTATTTATACTTTAAGAAAAAATCTTGTCTTCGGACAAAAAATTGACATTGAGCTTTCGCTCATGATTTTTGATTTTATTTCTAAAATCATTAATGCTAATAACTACCAGGACGATTATCACGATTTTAGGTTGGAGATTCTCAAAAATTTGGCTTTTGAGCCTGATATTTCTGAAGATGAATTTAAGAATATCAAAAAACAAGATTTAATCCAAAAAGTTTATGACCAAGCTATAGAAACTTTTAACTTAAGAATGGAGGCTATACGCCAACCATTGTTACCTTTTGTGCGGCAGACTTTCGAAGAGCAAGCCCATACTGTTCAGAGCGTTTCGGTACTAATATCCGATAGTTTTAGGATATTTAGAATAATGTCCGACTTAAAAGCTGCTTACGAAACTCAAGCTCAAGAAATTATTAAGGACATTAAGAAAATATTCATGCTCGTAACTATTGACGAAGCTTGGAAAGAACACCTCCGTGAGCTTGATGACCTCAAACAGGCTGTTAATAGTGCTGCTTTTGAGCAAAAAGACCCTCTTGTTGTATACAAAATAGAAGCCTTTAACTTGTTTCAAAATCTTTTGGACAGAATATATGCACAGATTGTTAGTAGTTTGTTCCGTGCTCATATTTACATTCCAGAGCAAGCAAGTAAGACAGAAAGAAAAGGCAGAGTTAAGCAATCTGGTGGATTTGATTTCAAGAGGTTAAATATACAAAAGGCTCAACTACAAGCTAACACAAATACTCAGGAAAATACTACAACTCAGAGAGTAGGCGTAAAAAAAATAGGCCGTAATGACCCCTGTTGGTGTGGCTCAGGCAAAAAGTACAAGCACTGCCACGGTAGGAATGAAAATTTGTGAAATTAGAGTTTGTTGATGTAATAATTTAGCATCATTTTGAACATCTTGCCGTGATTTTTATAGCGAAGATGTAGGAGTTCGTGTATTATTATTTCTTTAATCTTTTGTTGGTCGGTATATTCAAGTAAGGATGTATCGAAGGTTATGCGGCCTTTGGTGGAGCAGCTGGCTATTTTGGTTTTCATCTTACGAAGATGAATAGAAGAGATGTGTTGGGAAACTCCTATTTCCTGGGCCACTTGATAGACATATGTTTTGAATTCCTGTGCAGTCATCATCTCTTTCCTTTGAGATAGGTTACTATTCTATTGATAAACTCGATTGTTCTAGCTGGATCATGGAAAGATTTCAAAAGTACTCCTATGAATTCTTTTTTTACTTCTCTTTCGTGTTGTTGGCTTGTTTGCCAGTAAGGGTATTTTTGTAAAATGGTTTTCATTTCTCTGGCTTTTTCCTCAGCATCGGTTATTTTCTCTTTGCCCAATAGCCAATAGAGAAAAAAAGATTCTCCATCCATACCTTTTTCTGCTTGTTCTTTCTTTGCCTGATTGATTTCTTCGATGATGTGTTTGAGTTCCTCTAACGTTTCTTCGGTGGTTTTTTGTCTTTCTTTGTAGAGTTGCATCAATTCTTCAACTCTTTCTCCAATCGAAATAAGAAGTGGAGTCATAGAACTTTGTTGCTCTGTGAGTGTGATAATACTCTTGGCTAAATTAAAAACCTTTTCTTGATCCGATATCTGAGATTGTTCAATCTTTTTAAGGGTGGTGTCATTGATTTCATAAATATCAAGGGCGTTTTTTATATTACTTTGGTGTACATTCTCTTGCAATAGGGCAATGATTTTATCTGTTAGTTCTTTATCTACCTTTATAGAAGCATCATAAGCCTCTCTTATAATTTTGTATATCCTGGTGAGTTCATTAAATCTAGATAGATATTGTCTTAAAAATTCATCTGGTGAAATAATATTATAAATATTTGCCAATTCTCTATAGTATTGATAGAATAACTTTCTTTTTTCCTCATCAAAGAAATATTCTAATATCCATTCTATTTTCTTATCTGGCGTAGTCTTGCTATTGAGAATAGTAAAAAATTCTTTCAAATCTTTAAATTCTTCACTATTCAAATCTATCAGGTCTTGAAAACGTGTTTTCAATTTTTCAATATCTTCTACTATTCCTTCTATATCAGTAGAGTCAAAAGCCAAGGCTTTTTGAAGATTACTAAATATTCCAATAAAATCTACAATAAATCCTGCTGGCTTTTTTCTGCCCACTTTGTCTTCATAAGGTCGGTTCACGCGGGCTATGGTTTGTAAAAGGACATGGTCTCTCATGGGTTTATCAAGATACATACAATAAAGAATGGGAGCATCAAAGCCAGTTAAAAGTTTATTGGTCACGATGAGTATTTTTGGCATTTTGTCAGGGTCAATAAAGTCTTTCCTGATTCGTTTTTCTTCCTCTTCGGAAAGATAGTACTGGCTCATTGCTTCAGGATCGTTCTGTGATGAACTATACACTACTTTTGAATACTCAGGGGGGAGATATTTGTCAAGTTCCTCTTTATAAATCGCACAGGCTTCACGATCTACAGCCACAACAAAGGCTTTGTAGCCAAGAGGTTCAACATAGTTTTTGTAGTGCTCTGCTATATACTTTGCTATTTTTTCTATTCTGTTTCTACTTTTGATGACATTTTTTAGATTCACTGATTTATCTAGGATTTTGTTTAACTCTTCTACATCACTTATACCTTCAGCTTCTTTAAGGCTGAAGAATTCCTTTTCTAAGGTCTCTTTGTCTATAGTCAATTCATTAGGAGCTAAAGCATAATGAAGTGGCACGGTAGTTCCTTCTTCTATAGACTCTGCAATGCTGTATTTGTCAAGGTATCCATTGGGAGGATCATCTTTACCAAAAATGAAAAATGTCCCTTTGCCGTAATTGGTTTTATCAATAGGTGTTCCGGTAAAGCCTATATAGGTAGCATTGGGGAGTGCCCCCATGAGGTAATTGCCAAGATCGCCAGAAGTTGTCCGGTGGGCTTCATCAATAAGCACAAAGATATTCTCACGGGTATTGATGTTTGCCTCCATCCCCTCGAATTTGTGAATCATTGAGACAATAAGCCCACGCTTGTCCTGTCTTAAAAGCCTTTTGAGGTGTTCTTTACTCTGGGCTACTTCTGCATGCTCTATGCCAACAGATTGGATATTTCCAAAAAGCTGGCTTTCAAGCTCGTTTCTATCCACTAATAGGATAACAGTGGGGTTTTCAAAGAGAGGATTTTCCATGAGTTTTTTGGCCGTAACAATCATGGTGTATGTTTTGCCAGAACCCTGTGTATGCCAGATAAGGCCTCGTTTTTTTTGTTTGTCTTCAGCTCTCTGAATGATCTTTTCTACCGCTCGCATTTGATGGGGGCGAAGGATTACTTTCTGTAGTTGATCATCTTTTCTGGTAAAAAGCACATAATCGGTGATAAGCTTCACTAATCTTTTTTTATCAAAAAAGGACTTGACTAATACTTCAAAGTCGCCTTTTGTTTCTTCTTTCCAGTTATAGAGATTTTTCTGGCTCACATTCCAGGTCGCTCCGTAGAGAAATTGGATAAGATGGGTGAGAACAAAAGCCTGCTGTGTGGCTAAAAGTTGGGGGCATTCGGAGTGGTAGCGTTTTACCTGTTCTAAAGCAATGTCCATCCCTTGAATTTTGTGGGGTGCCTTCGCTTCGATGAAGACTACAGGGATACCATTGATGAAAAACACCACATCCTGACGAATAGTCTTCACACCATTGGTGAATTTAAACTCTTCGGTGACATGGAAATCGTTGTTATCAATATCGTTGGTATCAATCAGACAGATATCGCGGTTGCGTTTTTCTTTTTGAATATAAATACTTTCGAGACCTTTAAGAAATTGCCAGATTTTAAAATTACCTTCTATGTTGGAACTAACATTTTCAAGTTGTTTCCTTATTTCCTGTGCTTCTTCGTCGGACAAAAAAGTGTTGAGTTGCTTGATTTTTGGGATAAATATTTTTTCTAAGATAATTTGAGTATTGCTGCTTCTATAGTTTTCTATTTCTTCTGGTTTGATATAGTTCCAACCAGGGTATTTAGTTGAGCCATATTTTACTTCTTGCTCGCAAACGTAGCTGATAATGGGTTTCTGGACGGTGTATTTTTCGGAGAAGATCATAAATTACTCCATTAATTTTCTATTACTTTATTAATTAATTCTTTAATGATTTTGAACCATCCGCAAACTTCATCCCATGCATTCAAAGATTCTAAATCTTGTTTTGTAATTTTTTTCGAGATAGAATAACATAATTGAGATTTAACATCCTCTTCTTTTCTGTTCGGTAGTTTTTCTAATATTTTTTTTGTTATATCATCGTTATTCCAATCCTTTATATTATCTAAAGTTATTTTTAATCCCTGTTCAATTAACGTTTGGGGGATGTAATTTTCTATTTCTCTCTTTTGTGTTAAAACCCCCTTTGAACCATCTTTCCTCTTATTGACCTTTTCAACGCTCTCTCGATATTTCATATCTGCATCTCTATCATAAAGATGAAATTCAACAGCATTGGTATTTTTCATAGCATATCTATTAATCCAATCTTTTAAGTTACTCCCACCCATTGGTATTATTGCTAAAATACCAGAATCAATTTTTTCTTTTAAATTTACAATATTTTTTAATTCAGGTATATTTTCGTTTATATTCAATAAAAACTGCTCGTCATTTTTACCCTCCACACATATAATTACTTTGCCAATATTCGGAATCAATCCAAGATTTTTAATAACTTTGTCTAAAATATTTTCAGACCATTTTTGAACCCTTACATCTCCATTTTCTTGTTCTGTGTATAATATGTCATCGGTTTCGAAAAGTCTTAATAGGGCAGGGCTGTGAGTTGTAATGAAAATCTGGTGAAAACCAGACCTTGCA
>JAVZXS010000011.1:0-15542 GCA_038886535.1 Candidatus Micrarchaeia archaeon
GCGCTTTAGTTCATTAATTTCTTCGCTAGATATTTGTTTGCTCAGCACAAGAATCATAATCTATAACCTCCCAAATAAAAAACCCCGAGAGATTATCTCGGGGTTTATGGTTATTAGCTTCCCACCCCGGGGGATTGCTTCCACCCGGGGCTTGTGCTTATCTAGGCACTAAGGGCCCTCGGGTGGCTTTCTAAAAAAGAAAAAGAAGCCATACCAAGAGCCCTTTACGTCAAACATCTTGCATACTCGATGAGTTACGTCTGACCTCATAATCTATCTTTTAAACTCCCAAAATCACTCTTTATGAATGGTCGGGACGGGCGGATTTGAACCGCCGACCCCTAGCTCCCCATGCTAGTGCGCTAACCAGGCTGCGCCACGCCCCGATTCATCTTGTTCTTCCTACAAGTGCCTTTTTATTACAGGAAAACATCCTACACTGTCAAGAGGACGCTTGCATTTCGATATAATTTCTTCAAAAATGATGTTGACTCATGATATAATAGAAATTTGTAACCAAGTTCATAAGAAGCTGGGTTCAATTATGCTGAGTAAAGCATTATATTATTCTTTATTAGCAGAGCTTCTGTCACTGATAAATCTCATTTACTTGGTGACAGTTTATCAAATAGCATTAATTCTTCTTCTTCATTTCGTAGCCTGCTTGTTAGTCTCTCTTTTTCTTTTAAATCTGTTACCTGCAAGATACAGAAAAGAAAAGTTTAAGGCAATCGGCGTTCTTACGCTGACGGGATTTCTGCTCTATGCACTTGGGTACGCCTTTGTGTTTATTCTTAGCATATACTTACTAAGAAAACAAAAGGAGGTAGAAAAAAAAGAAATAAATACCCTTTCCATGAAGGAAATCTTTACAGAAAGAGTCATTTCAAAGGGGCCTATTTTTGGTGAAGCTCCTCTTTTTTTTATAAACAATCCGGAAAAATCTAGCTCTGCTTTAGTGGATAAGTTATCGCTAATACTTCTGGAATCAAAGGATCCTAAAGTTATAGGTACAGCTTCTAAGGCTATAAGTAGCAGTCACGACGATCTAAGATTGTCTGCCTCTTCTGCCCTTTCCAAGCTGGAAAGGTCGATTCAGGAAAAGATAAGGGAACTTAGCGAGACTCTGGAAAAAAAACATTTGGAACAGAACACAAGAGCTATGGCATTGTTTGACCTTGCTAAATGCTACTATGATCTGGTTTATTTTAGGCTTGTTAGCGATGAATTAAAAAATTATGTTCTTCAAAAGGCAGAAAAGTGTATCTTACAGGCTTTAAGTTCGGTTAAGCTACCGGAATTTTACATTCTTCTCGGCAAAATAAATCTCGCAAAGAAAAACTATGACATGGCAGAAGAATGCTTTTTAACCGCAATAGACTGTATCAAAAGAGACAACAAATTTAAGGAGGTGCCACCTCTAAGGTATGCTCCCTATTTGATGGAAGTCTATTTCGAGAAGAGAGATTTCAATCGTGTAAAAAAACTACTTATGGAAAATACTACTTACATAAAATACTCAATAAATCCCCATCTTAAATTCCTGGCGGAATTTTGGGGGGTGGCGGATGAAGGTTCTAGTGGATAAACACCATAAGGTGGAAATTCTTCTAATAGCTGAGGGCACATATCCCTATGTAAGAGGAGGAGTGGCCAGCTGGATACATGAGTTGATAGGAGGGTTACCGGAATTTAAATTCGGTCTTATCTTCCTTGGGGGAAGAAAGGAGGATTACGGAGATATAAGGTATGAGTTGCCTGAAAATCTAGTTTATTTGGGTGTAGCCTACCTTTTCGAGGATCGAAAAAGGCCGAGTCCTAGGTATATAAGTAAGAAAAAGAAAGCTTTTGACATAATTGAAAAAATTCACTGGGATTTTAAAAGGGGTTCTGAGAGAATAGTAGACGAGGTATTAAACCCTAATTTTTTCATTAACACAATCAAATATGAAGATTTTCTATATCATAAACAATCCTGGGAACATATCGTTAGCATGTACACCCGCTATGCACCCGAAGAACCTTTTGTAGATTATTTCTGGAATATAAGAAATCTTCATGCACCTCTTTGGGTAGTTAGTAAAATAGCTTCTAATGTATGTGATTTTGGGCTTGTTCACAGCCCCTCTACTGGCTACGGTGGTCTTTTAGCCTCCATGTTGAAAACAAGTAGAAAAAAGCCCTTTATACTTACGGAACACGGTATATACACTAGGGAGAGAAAAATAGATCTTTTCAATGCAGACTGGTTGGCTGATACGAGATCTTTTATTAACAAAAGACTTGGTGAATTATCCCATAATAGAACTATCTGGATAAATTTTTTCTTTCATATAGGCAAAGCGATCTATTCAAAGGCGGATCTAATTATCTCCTTATTTGAAGATGCAAGGAAAATCCAGATAAGCTACGGAGCAGAACCTGAAAAATGCCAGGTTTTACCTAACGGTGTAGAAATAAAAGTCTATGAAGAAGCTCTAAATAAGCGTCCGGAGTTTGTACCGAAGGTAATCGGTTTGATAGGCAGAGTTGTGTCCATAAAGGATATAAAAACCTTCATCAAGGCTATGAAAATACTCATTGAAAAAGTTCCCGATGCTCAAGGATGGATAGTGGGTCCCACGGATGAAGAACCCAACTACTACGAAGAATGCCTCGAATTAGTAAGAGCCTTAGGGCTAGAAAAAAATGTAATTTTTCTAGGCTTTCGAAAAGTTAGTGATATTCTTCCAAGTATTGGGGTACTGACTCTGACCTCCATAAGCGAAGGCATGCCCCTTGTGGTGCTAGAAGGATTTGCCGCGGGCGTACCCTGCGTCAGCACCGATGTGGGATCCTGCAGGCAACTAATATACGGCGGGCTTAACGAAGAAGATATAGCCTTGGGTAAAGCTGGTGAAGTAACACCTATAGCAGATGTGGATGCTCTTGCAGAATCTTACGCAAAACTCCTTACCGATCAAGAGCTCTGG
Organism: Candidatus Micrarchaeia archaeon; assembly: GCA_038886535.1. Taxonomy (GTDB): domain Archaea; phylum Micrarchaeota; class Micrarchaeia; order CABMEP01; family CABMEP01; genus DTQF01. Next base: position 2,973 of record JAVZXS010000011.1, read on the forward strand.
AAAGGCTATCAAAAGACCGCCCTCGAAAGAGTAAAAAAATTTTACTCAATGGAAATGTTTCTGGAAAATTACAGAAAAATCTATAAAAGGTTTTTATATGGCAGGAATCTCTCTTGAACTAAAAAAGATGTTTAAGAAGAAGAGCTTACTTTCTATTTTTACAGCCTTTGGTTACTCCTTTGCGCTTAGTTCTGGGCCTTATTTTATAACAATTCTTTCCTTAATTTTAGTAAATTTTCTTGCTGTTGATGGTGCTATTAAAGACTCTAAAGAACTTGTTCAGTTTCAGGTGTCTGTTACTTACATAATAGCTTTTAGCCTTATTCTAAATGGATTTACAAACCTTTATCTGATAAGATTTTTAGCAGATAGGGCCTTCGAAAAAAAGTATGAAGCTATCGTGCCAAATATATTCGGTGCTATATCCATAAATATGTCTGTCGGATTCATAATTTCTCTTCCTTTCGCCATGTTTTTTATCGCACCTTATGCCAGCTATTACTATGCTCTTTCCTTTGCCTTTTGCTTTACTGTTTTTATGGGCATATGGACGGTTAATACTATCCTTACAGGATTTAAGAATTACAAATATATACTGTTTTCCTTTGTTTTTAGTTACGGAATTTTTATTCCTCTTTCCTATATTTTATTCAGTAAAGGCCTAACGGGTTTGATGTTTGCCTTCACTCTTTCTAATATTTTGTTATTTACTTTTCTCATATCCTATCTCGTAGTCAACTACTATTCTCACAGTATAATTAGTTTTGACTTTATAAAAGAGAAAAAGTACAGGAGCCTTATTTTTACCGGTTTTTTTTATAATCTCGGGTTGTGGGCAGATAAACTGGTTTTCTGGTTCAATCCCTATACCAATACCCCAGCTCTAGGACCTCTAAAATACTCAGTAGTCTATGACATACCTATATTTCTAGCTTACCTTTCTATGGCTCCAGGCATTTCCGGTATGTTTCTTAAAGTAGAGTGGGAGTTTTCGTATTACTACGAAAGATATTATAACGCTATCAGATCAGGTGCGGTTCTGGAAAAAATATACCTGTATGGTGATGAGCTTATAAATTCTGCAAGGAATGTAATAGTAGATGTTTTAAGAATACAGGCTATATTTGTAATATTTATTCTTATCACCCAAAAGTTAATTTTTCAACTCTTCAAGCTCTCAAAGGTTTATATACCTCTTTTTGATATACTTCTCATAGGAACTTCTATGCAAGTGTCTCTGTTAAGTGTTCTAGCTCTCATTTTCTACATCAACCGATTAAAGGACGCTCTTGTAGTAACAGGCTTTTTTGCGTTTACGAACCTGGTTTTCAGTTTCATAAGTATTTACTTAGGGCCTTACTTTTATGGGTATGGTTTTAACCTATCCGTTATACTAACTTCATTACTGGGAATAATATGCTTGAGGAGAATTCTTCATGAAATTCATTATTGGACTTTTATGCACATTTAGTATTGTTAGTTTTTCGTGGGCAAGGGACATTTCCGTAGGGTTCCTTATTTACGGTGATCCCTTACCCAAAAAGGCTTTGTATGTGTTTGATTGGCTGATAGTCAATCCGGATAGCCTTCATATAGATGGGTTACGTTATAGAGCCATAAAACCAAAGTTGATAGCTTATGTAAGCATCGGCGAGGTAGAACCATACAGAGAATACTTCAAAGATTTGAAAAAAGAGTGGATTTTAGGAGATAACATAACCTGGAAATCCAAGATAGTGGATATAAGGCAGGATGATTATGTGGAATTTCTTCTAAAAAAAGTATTCTCAAAACTAGATCAATTCGATGGATTCTTTCTTGATACGTTGGACAGTTATCAAAACTTCCTAGAAAGTCCGGAGAATAGAAAACCGGCAGAAGATAATCTTGTAAGACTTATAAAGACCCTTAGGTCAAAATATCCCGATAAGATCATTCTTATAAATCGTGGTTTTGAGATTGTAGAAAGAGTCAGCAGTGAAGTAAACGGCCTTGTTGCCGAGAGTCTTTTCTACGGCCTTAAGCTCGGGGAAGAAATAGACTACAGAAAAATGAATAGAGAGGAGACTGAATGGCTTCTCGGTAAACTTAATCATGCAAAGAACCTCGGTCTTAAGGTTATAGTTGTGGATTATGTGCCACCGAACAATAGAAAACTTCAGTTAGAAACTGCAAGGAAGATATACAAACTTGGCTTCATACCATATGTTTCAGACAGGTATCTCAGAACTTTAGGTGTATCTACATATAATTTAAGCCGTTAAAGAAAAAGAATACGTTAAAGTGAACCTGGCTTGTAAGTATGAGAGAGTGGAAACCTGTTGTTCGTGGTAAATTTTTTAGTATAAAGGAACTGCTAGCTTCAATTTTTCTATTTCTGTGTATCTCTATTATTCTCTTTCCCAAAGATAAGCTAGAAGAATATCTCTTTACAGAAGAAAAGACAAATTTGGAATTATATATAACTTATATGAAAAACATATCCAGAATAAAAAATGATCCTGTCCTTAGGCTATTTCTTGCAAACACGCTTATACAGGCCGGTAGATTGACTGAAGCACAAGAAATAGGCTTCGACCTTATAAACTCTTCTCATAAAGACGAAGCCTATCTTGTTCTTTTCAGGGTAGAAAAATTCAAACACTTCTCCGAAAAAGAAAATAACCATAGATTGATGGAAGATTATCTTATTAAAGCCATTGAAGCCACTAATAGAAAAGATATTGTGGTGGAAATATACAAAGAAGCGATTAGCATGAATCTGACCACAGCTGTTATGTTGTCCTCAGATAAACTGTACAGAATGGAGGGAGATCCTAAGTGGCTTGAAGAAGCTTACAACTATGCAATAGCTAGAGGGGATTTCAGATCCGGCATTATCTACGCATCTGAGCTGTGCAATAGAAATCCTGAAAAGAAAACTTCATATATTAACGATATAGTTTACATGATAAAAAATCATAAAGACAATGAAGAACTTCTTGAAATCCTCAGAGTAAACATAGATGAAAAAACCTATAAGAATGTTCTTTCTCAGTTAACGACATCTGAAGAGATTTCGGTAAGTGCAGTCTCCGAAAAAAGCTTGAAGGAATATATAGAAATTTTTAAAAACACGAAAAATATGAGTGAGAGAAAACATCTTTTTGAAAAAATAGTGGGAATATATTTGACCCAGGGGCAGCATCAGGATCTTAAAGAGTTTCTCTTGAGATACCATGCGGAATTCGTAAAAGATAAAGTTCTTGCGGTCTTTATGCTAAAAGCATCTCTTGCTACGGGAGACACTCAATTTGCTCGAACTATAGCCGTTAGTATAAAGGAGGCTAATCTAAAATGAATCGGCTACTTTCCCTTTTCATTTTTTTTCTTGTGCTATTCCCCGCTCCTTTATGCTCAGATCCATATCAAAAAGAACAAGATCTTAATAGAGAGCTTTTGACTACTCTTATGTCAACCTTCCTTCAGGCTAACGATCTTGATAACGCTTTAGACATAGCTAGAAAAGGTGTAAAATTATATCCAAAAGAGTCATTTTGGTGGGAATGGTATAAAAAGATAGCTTTGTGGCTTGGCAAAACAGAGGAAGCCTGCTTAGCACAGTTGAAACTTGCGGAACTCCAAAAATCTAAGGATAGCATTAAAGAGGCCTTCAGCCTTGCTATCTCAGCAAAACGCTTTGACATTGCTATAAATCTCATATCAAATTACCCATGGCTTAATAAGGAATTAAAAAAAGAGGATTTGTTGTACATATATTCAGAGGCTGGAAAAATAAACGATTTCATAAATCTTATGGAGAACCTTTATAGAAAAGAGAAAAAGGCCGATTATCTTTATTATTTAGCCCGAGCTTACTTTATGGATGGTAGGTACGGTGAGGCTGCCGAATATATGAATAGATTAGAAAAAAGCAAACGATTAAATCTTGAAGAAACGATGTTTTATTCAGATATACTTTTCCTAAATAATAAGGTTTTGGAAAGTTATCTTATATTGAAAAAATACTTTGATAAATTCGATCTCTCAAAAGAAATTCCTCCAAAACTTTACTGCAAAAAACTTTCTTATCTCGCATGGATATTAAAAGACCTGGAAACCGCTGCAAGATCTGCAGAATTACTCGACAGCATGGGCGAAGCTGAGGAGGATGATTATGTAAGAATATATGCTTATCATTTTTCTATGAAAGATTATAAAAAAGCTGTAGATTACGTAAGCAAGGGTTACCGAAAGTCTAACAGCGAGTATTTATTTACTTTATGGGTTGAAGGACTGATAGCTCTTAAGGATTTTAATAAAGCCGAGCAACTCTTCACGCTCATAGATAGGAACGATCTCTTATCTAGTCCATATCTTTTGGGTGTATATTCTAGAACCCTGTATAAAATGAAAAAGGCAGAGGAGGCAAGAAAGGCGCTATTAGAGGCTCTAAGGATAAAATTTTCAGTAAAGACCCTATCCGTTGCATTACACATGGCCGTTGGTTTTTCCGACAAGGTATTAGCTGGTATTCTAAAAAAAGACTACGGTAATTATGAAAAGATTCTCCCGAGAGAATTTACTCTCTTATATCTCATGATGCAGGACTCGCAAAGAGCTACTGTGTTAATAAGCACTCTTCGGGAAAAGGACAGGGATGATCTTCTAGTATATGCGCAGGCTATTGATATGCTTGGAAGAACGGAGGAGGCAAGAAGCGTAAGATTCAAGGTTTTGAGAGAACTCTATAACGATGTGGAACTGTTCGAGGACAAGGAGAAATTAAGGCTTTTCTTAATAAGCGGTATCGGGATGTTACCTTCTAGCGAGTTATCAAAAGGTATGAAAATAGGCAATAGATTGCTTCAAGAAGAGCTCTGGCTTGATATTTACCTAACTCACCTGCTTGCAGAGGGACACTACGAAAAAATTGAACGTATGGAAAAGTTTGAAAAAATCGAACTCAAACCATGGATGGAACTTAGCCTTGCTCTTAGAAATAATGACAGAGAATATATTAGGAAATTGCTTGAGGATAAGGAGGAAATACTCCCTTATAGAGATGTCACTGAGTCTTACAGGAGATTAGGGTATCCACGGAAGGCTATAGAACATGCCTATAAGAGTATGGAGAAAAACCCGGAAGATACTTTGCTTTATGAACAGTTCAGACAACTTTTTCATGACTACGGAGATTATGCTCAAATTAACGCTGGATACAAGATTCTAGATAAGACAGGATATTTTACGCTAAATCCATCGTTAAGGTTCTCTTATGGGGAGGAATGGCATGTAATTTACGGTGGTGAAGAAGGATTACTGACTTTTTTGAAAAATCCGAACTACAGAAATTTTCCTTCCAATTACCATTATCATAAATTTAGCCTCAGAAAATACACGGACGAAGGCTATTATCAAGGGGGAGTGATTTTAGGCGACAGTCTTAGAAGTTTTTTTGGTCTAGAGCTTGATCTTTCAAAGAGAGTTTACAAAATTGATAATGCTAGTCTATCTTTATATTATAACAGGCAAGCACAAGAAACACTTTTTACTTACATCGGCGGTCTTAAGGATGGCCTTTCGCTTGGCCTATATGAGAGCTTAGGCCCAAGGATGGGCTTAGGTTCAACGCTTGAGTACGATATTTTCAAGTCTCAGGATGTCAAAACTATCGGTTCCGGTTTTAGTACGTATTCAGAAATCTTTTACAAACTTAGGTTTGCCTATCCAGACTACACCTTGAGACTTTATACTTCTTTTGGTGTTTATAGTGAAAAAGAGGGAAGCAAAGGGGTATTAGGAAAGTTAACCAGTTTCGAAGACTTCAAAATTCTTCCGGAAGATAGCTTCACAATTGGAACGGGTTTTAACTTCGGAACAGGCGTGAAGGAAATGATAAGCAGAACTCTTTCTCCCTTTTTTACATTAGACTTTTATTATAATACCGTTTCTAATTTTTGTTATGGCTTCTCATTAGGTATTTCTGGAAAACTTATGGGAAAAGATCGGCTTTCAATAGGACTTAAACGACTGTCCAACTTTCAAATAACGGGAGGATCTTATTGGGAAGCATACGTAGAATATAGATTATTTTACTTACACTGAGTTTTCCCTCCGATATTTTTGTTGCCTTTACTGGCCTTACCCTCTTTCTGGATATTTCAAGATATTCTTATAAGACCAAAATTTTCTATTTCAGCACATATACGATTTATATCTTCTACCTTATGGATTTGATAAAAAACCCTCAGTTGAACAAAGTCTACTCCTTTAAGCTCCTTTAACAAATTGTTCACTCGTTTTACAAACTGATATGCACCCTGGGGGTCTGTAAAAGATAGCAATATTAGTAACTTTTGGTCCCCGTATCTATAAATTATGTCGAGTCCTCTAATATTTTCCAAAATAAAGTAATATATACTTTCATCCCATCTCCCAAAATCTAAAAGCACCAGAGACGATTCTATCCCATATTTTTTCTTTAACATTGAACACTTATTCAGTTCCTTAATGAAGTCAAAATCCAAGGTTGGAAATCTATTATTTAAGTCTCCTATAGCTTCTAAGTCTGCATAATCTTGTAATATGTAATAAAAAAGAAGCCCTATAGACAAAATATTATCGGAATTCAGGTTTAAGAATGGCATTTTTTCTATAACAAATACGTATTTAATTTCCGAACCTAGATAAAGAGGAATTACACAGAGGTACTTAGTGGAGTAGTCATTTATTGAAGAAACAGCAACATAAGAAACTTCTCCCCTTTCGAATGCACAATTTACTAGTCTATCCTGCATATCGAGGGTTTCCATGCCGCCTACTTCAATTATTTCTTTGGCTTTACCTTTGGTTACTTCGTAAAGGCCGGCCTTTTCTATCGAATAGATGTTTACAACCACCATGAAGATTTCTTTTAGAGCTCTCTGTAGGTCATGCGTTTTTAATATTTGTTTTCTTACGTCCGTAAGAAAACCTCTAATACTTATAGGTTTGCTTATATTATATTTCTCAAGTCTATCGTGGGATAATTTAGTTATGTAGAGGGCTCTACCGACGTCTCTTAACCTATCACTAAGATAGTCTGCTTTTTTTTCATATTTTTCTATTACTCTACTCCAGTAAAAATTAAACTCAGAAAGGACTAAAAGGTAAAGAAGAAGCAATAGCAAAAGAGTTCCTGTAAATTTGGAATATACGATGTATAAGGTCATTGCAAAAATAACCAAGTATAAAACACCTGCAAAAAAACCGTAAAAAAGGCTTAACACCGCCACAGGAAATATATGGAAGGCTAGGCCATACTTGTTCTCAAGAAGTAAAGGATCAGATCTATCTATGGCGAAACCGAAAACATATACTACACCAATAAGTATAAAGATCTCAACAATCACCAATTTAATATTGGTTTGTTCATATTTGGGAAGTTCTTTATCGGGTTGTGCCTGTTTTAATCTAGTTCTAAGTACCTTAATTAGAGAAAGCATTAACCTGTTTTAAGAGTGAAGCTAGTATTTTTTGAGTCAGAATAGAAACAGACTGATAATGCCACCCACTCATAGAACCCGTAGCTGTATAGATTAAGTCACCGGTTTTCAAATCGTAGATCCTAAGGGTTATACTAGCTACCGGCTCGCCATCTATACCCGCTTTATATCTGAACTCGTTAACCGAACCTGTTACGACGTATCGAGCACCCTTGTCTGCAAGTTTTTTCATGAATTCCTGAATTTCTTTTTGAGTATATTCCTTATCCTCGATATATACAAGATCCTTTTTGAGGTTATATCCCATAGAAGAAACCACACCCTCCGCTATAGATGATACCCGCAATCCAGCAAGAGGAGTTTCTGTATAATTTTCAAAAGGTAACACAACAATAACCGGTCCCGAAGTAGCCGGCTTCTTCTGGACGTTTAACACACCTGAAGAACAAGATAACAGCAAGAATAAAGTTCCAAAAAACCACAAATATTTCCTCATATATTACCTTTGTTAAGCAGAAAAAAGCCATTAAATAAAAAATTTGAAAATCAAATAGAAATAAAAACTATCGTATAAACCGTGTCAAGCGAAAAACGATACATCCAGGTTAAGACCTGTAGCTACCGAAAACAACATAACCAAGGTGACCCCAACCCCTTAAGTTGCGCAATTCATAAGCACTTTCTATGGTGGACCGACTGTTGTATAAATCTAATGAAGACCTTAAGAAGAACCAGCGTATGGCGTTTTGCATTGTTTAAGGAAACTTATGCATATCGTAGGAATTAAACCCATATACGGCGGTAGCCTGCCTGTAATGGAATACACTTTAGAAGCCTTGCATCAATTGGGACATAGAGTAACTGCAATAGATTTTTCGTCGTATTTACCTATGCTCCATTACATCAGGACAACAAACGACGAAAAGGCTACCATCTTATTAAAAGAGAAGACCACAAAGATAATCATTGAAACCCTCGAAATAATGCAACCGGATGTTCTCTTCGGCATTGCGCAAGCTCCTATCTTTAGACCGGTTCTTCGTTTTTGCAAGAGACATAATATAGTGAGTGTGTTCTGGTTTGTGGAAGACTTTCGGAGATTTACCTACTGGAAGGATATAGCCGGTCTGTATGATTTTTTCTTTGTTATACAGAAATCACCCTTTACGGACATAGTAAGAAAACTTTGCCCCCGATCCTTTTACCTTCCTCTAGCAGCTGAGCCATCAGTTCATCGTCCTCTTAACCTATCAGAAAAGGAAAGAAGAGAATATGGATCATCTGTTTCTTTTGTAGGAGCGGGTTATCCAAATCGAGTTGCTCTTTTTGAAAAACTCGAGCTGGAGGATTTTAAAATATGGGGTTCCGACTGGAATCTTTCGAGGAATTCCGGTCTTCATAAGTTTCTGCAAAGAAACGGGGCAAGAATTGACGTTAAAGAATATGTTAAAATTTTTAATGCCTCTCCTGTAAATCTCAATCTCCATTCTTCTCTTAACCCGGATGAGATGGGAAGCGGAGATTTCGTAAATCCTCGAACCTTTGAAATTGCGGCATGTAGGGCCTTTCAGATCGTTGACTACAGAACTCTTTTAGGCGAACTATTCGAAGAAGGCGAAGAAATCATTGTGTGTAGAACAATTTACGAAATGAAACGGGCAATACGAAAGGCGCTTGAAGATCCGGAATGGAGGATGGATGTAGCTCAGAAAGGTTATAGAAGAGTGCTTAGAGAACACACATACCTTCATAGGATGAAAACTCTACTGGAAATTTTGGAGAGAAACGCTTAATGGGGGATATAAAAATTTCCTGTTGCATGATAGTAAAAAACGAGGAACCCCATATTGAAGGCTGCCTTCGTAGCGTTTTAGACGAAGTTGACGAAATCATTGTGGTTGATACGGGCTCTAGCGATAGAACACTTGAAATAGCTTCAAAATTTATACCCAAGGTTCGGATATTTCACTTTAGATGGAACGATGATTTCTCTGCGGCAAGAAATTTTTCTCTCGATAAAGCCGAAGGAAGCTGGATACTTTATATAGACGCCGATGAACGTTTGAACACTCTTGGAAAAAGAAATATTCTAAGAGAGCTTTCCCTTCATGGTGGAGCCGATGCATATTACGTTGGGATTCGAAGCTTTCACCTAGAAGGAGAAATTGTTTCAGGATCTTTCGACTGGGCAACAAGATTTTTTAGGCGATTTCCGGACATAGAGTTTACAGGAACGATTCATGAAAGCGTTGAACCCTTTTTAATTAAGAGGGGAGCCCTTATCCAGCGTGCCCCTTTTATCATAGACCATTTCGGTTATATCTCCCGAGGAGACTCATGGCGATTAAAGATAGAGAGAAATTTCAAACTTGCTCTAAAGCACATCAAGAAAAACCCGAAAGATCCATACATTCTTTACCACCTTGCCCTGGCAGCATATCAACTGGGAAAATGGAAGTTTGCCTATCATATAATTGAAAAAGCATACGAAATCATTAGCTCTTCTGAAGAAAGCCGGAAAAACAAACTAGCCCTCATCTGTTTTATTCTGAATCTTAAGGCAAAACTTCTGCTGGATCAGGGAAAATATACCGAAGCTATTGAAACGGCCGATAAATCCCTTGAACTCGTTTCGGCTCAAAAAAGTGCCCGGCTTTTAAAAGCCTTATCTTACATAAACCAGAAGCAATGGAGCGAAGCAATTCCACTGCTTGAAGAAGCCCTCGATTTCGTTCTCCGAGAAGGAGATCCCTTTTTAAATCCTTCCGTATTAAGTATGGAATTTTCCGTCTCGCTTTCGATGCTAAAAAAGCTTCTTGCGTCTTGCTATTTGAAAACAGGCCAGCACGAAAAAGCCATCAATTCACTTGGCGGTAGTGACACTAGCGGTTTATTGGAACTCGCATCCTTAGCTTTACAGGATGGACATATTAACGCCGCCTTTTACTGTCTCGGTCAAATCTTAAGATATGAGCATTCTGAATTGCCAGTTCATAGTATTATACCTCTCTTCCAGAATGCCCTTTCTCTAACCGATGCTTCTTCTCAGGAACTAGAAGCAATCGATACATTCCTTTTAACCCTGGCCTCCAGAAAAGACTGGAAAGATGTTTTACTCCCCTTTCTGGACGTGCTTATCTCTCAGAACAAGACGGCATTTTTTATTAAAAATGACACCTTGCACGATATAAAGAGAACCAGGCTAGAAGTTCTCATCCATATCAGAAAAGGAAGTATAATAGATGCTATTAGAAGAAGTTTTGCCTTTATGAGATCCATTCCAAAAAGGAAAGATCTTTCGCCGGATGAAGTCGAAATAGTAAAATTACATGCGGGCCTTCTCGTTCAGTCCGGAAAAAAACGAGAAGCAATTTTTCTTTTAAAGAGATTTAATATTTTCGGAGACGCTCAATAATGATTGTAGCCTTCAAAGTGCTTATAATCCAGTTGACCCGTATGGGTGACATTATACAGACTCTTCCTCTTATTAAGAGACTTAGAGAAGAAATCCCCAAGGTTTACATAACCTTTTTATGCGTTGACCGTTTTGCAGAAATTCTTACGGCTACTCCCATGATCAATCGATACATAAAAATCACGCCGCAGGAAGCTCTGAAAATAAAGAACATGGACGCAAGCTCTCTTTACGCCGTTCTTGAACATCCCTTTCTAAAGGAACATTATGACCTGGTAATAAATCTTACTCACGATCTTTCTTCGGCAATCATTTCTGGCCGGATCAAAGCCACCGAAAGAACCGGGGCAGTAGCAGAAGACAGTTCTTCGCCCTATTTAAAACTAAAAGACAAATGGGGAAGATACCTATTTTCCTGTGTAAACAATAGGGAAGAGAATTCTTTCAATCTTGTGGATATTCACATGGGAATGGGAAAGGTTCATCCCTGTCCTGTTTCCAACTATCTGGGAATAAACAGCAAAAACCTGGAAAGAATCGAAAGGATATTTTTAAAGTTTGGTATATCAAAAGAAAAACCCGTTGTAGCTCTTCACATAGGAGCAAATAAACTTCACAGAACCTGGCCTGTTGAACATTTTGCGGCTCTTTCGGAATTCTTAATAAAACATTACAACGCCCGAATAATCTTAACGGGATCCTCAGCCGAGGAACATCTTTTTAATAATTTCATATATCACGTAAACCCGGAAAGGCTAAAACACGGTCAGGTTATAAATCTCATCGGGAAAACGAGACTTCAGGATCTTATTGCCCTCATAGGAAAGTGCAGTCTCCTTGTAAGTAACGATACGGGTCCCATCCATATTGCCGCTTCCGTAGGAACTCCCACCGTAGGAATATACACTTCCACAGCCTATCCGGGGGAAACCGCTCCCTACGGAGAAGGACATTATGTAATTCACCCCCTTATGTCATGTTACCCGTGCATTGATGAGCACTTAGGTTTTGATTGTGGTCTACCGTGCCGCTACAGCATTTTGCCCGAAAAGGTATTCGAAGTGGCTTCAGGTATTCTTGAAAATCGCCCTAAGAATTTAAAAACAGGCGAAGATGTAATGATCCTAAGATCTAGATTTCTTTCCAACGGAACGCTTCTATACGAACCCGCTATTTCCCCGCGTGATTTTTCAGATGAAGTATTTCAAAAGTGGCTACGTAAAATAATGCTTAGGATGGTGTGGGAAGGGGTTTTAGGGCTCCCTTCAGACCCACTTCTTATTTACAGGATACCGGAAGAAGATGTAAAACGATGGATCATAAAAGCAGAGGCAATTCTTGACAGCGCATTAGATTCACTCCAATCTAACACTTTCGCAGAAACTTCCACTCTAAAGAGCTTCTCCGGCCTTTTCTTAGATTTTTCAAAGCTTTCTATTTATAGCGATTGCTCTAATGAGATTCCCGAAACAATTTTTCTTATGAAACAAAGACTAAAAGAGATATCGTCATGGTCGAAAAGAGCCTTTCGGTTTGCATGATTGTAAAGAACGAAGCCCATCAGCTAGAAGAGATTTTACGTCAGGTTGAACCTGTAGCAGATGAAATAGTTGTGGTCGATACGGGATCGGAAGATGATACGGTTAAAATAGCCAAGCATTATACTCCTTTTGTTTTTTTCTTTCCGTG
>JAVZXS010000012.1:0-14386 GCA_038886535.1 Candidatus Micrarchaeia archaeon
TGTATATCCTTTATTAGAAGCCCAATGTAGTAGTGTCATACCATACTCATCTACTACATTTGGATCTGCCCCTAAATTTATTAGTTCTATTACTTTATCTAAATCTCCATTTTTAACAACTTCTAAAAGTCTCTTATCAATATTTCTCATAAATCCCTCCATTATGTTTATACTAAAATATATATTTTTCCTTTGATTGTTTTTTATCTTTATATTTCTTGTATATCTCTAGATTTTCAGGGCTTAGCATTTTAGTTTCTAGTCTTATTGATATTGAGGTAAAAAAAGTTTGAATTGTTTTTGGTTTATTATCAACTTTTGCTTCGTGTAGTGGCTTTTTCCCTCTATTATTTTTTACATTTATAATATCTGGTGCTACTGTAAGAAGCAAAGAGATTGTTTTTGTGCGACTATTGAAAGAAGCTAGATGCAGTGGTGTTATACTCATAAAATCCTTTACTTTAGCAGTGTCAGGTGCTACTTTAAGAAGCAGTGAGACTACATTTATGTACCCATTCCAAGAAGCCCAATGTAATGGTATCTTATCACCTGCATCCTTTTCTTTAGCAGTATTAGGAGCTACTTTAAGAAGCAGTAAAACTGTTTTTGTATGTCCTTTTTCAGAAGCTAAGTGTAGTGGTGTTTTACCATGGTTATCCTTTTCTTCAATAGTGTCAGGGGCTACTTTAAGAAGATGAGAAACGATCTTTGTATGTCCATTCCAAGAAGCCCAGTGTATTGGTATCCAACCATTATTATCCTTTACTTTAGCAGTTTCAGGAGCTACTTCAAGAAGCAGTAAAACTATTTTTATATGCCTATTTTCAGAAGCTAAGTGTAGTGGTGTTTTACCATCGTTATCCTTTTCTTTGGCGGTGTCAGGGGCTACTTTGAGAAACTGTGAAACTATCTCTGTATGTCCTTTTATAGAAGCCAAGTGTAATGGTGTCCAACCATATCTATCTTTTATTTTAGCAGTATCAGGAGCTACTTGAAGAAGCAGTGAAACTATCTCTGTATGCCCATTTTCAGAAGCCAAGTGTAGTGGTATCCGACCATAGTTAGCCTTTTCTTTAGCAGTGTCAGGAGCTACTTTAAGAAGCAGTGAAACTATCTCTGTATGTCCCCCCGAAGAAGCATAATGTAGTGGTGTCCAATCATTATTATCCTTTTCTTTAGCAGTGTTAGAAGCTACTTTGAGAAGCAGTGAGACTACCTCTGTATGTCCTTCCGAAGAAGCCCAGTGTAATGGTGTCCGACCATCTTTATCTTTTTCTTTAGCAGTGTCGGAAGCTACTTGAAGAAGCAATAATACTACCTCTGGATGTCCCCACGCAGAAGCCAAGTGTAGGGGTGTCCGACCATTATTATCCTTTTCTTTAGCAGTGTTAGAAGCTACTTTGAGAAGCAGTGAGACTACCTCTGGATGCCCGTTCCGAGAAGCATAGTGTAATGGGGTTTCACCATCGTTATCCTTTTTTTTAGCAGTATCAGGAGCTACTCTAAGAAGTAGTGAAACTATTTCTGTATATCCCCCTCTAGAAGCCCAGTGTAGTGGGGTCATACCTTCCTTATCTATTACATTTGGGTCCGCCCCTAAATTTATTAGTTCTATTACTTTATCTAAATCTCCATTCTTAACAACTTCTAAAAGTTTCTCATCAATATCTCTCATAAATTTCTCCATTATGTTTATATTAGAATAAATACTTTTTCTTTATGTATTTTTTGTTAATTTTAAACATTTCAGTTTCTAGTTTTATTGATATTGAGGTAAAAAGTGTCTGAATTCTTTTTTTCTTATTATCTTCTTTTACTTTATATAATGCTGTTTCTTTATTATCATTTTTTACATTTACTGTATCTGGTGCTACTATAAGAAAAAAAGGAATTGTTTTTGTGCTACCCCACGAACAAGCATAGTGCAGTGGCATCTCATCCGTATTGCTCTTTATTTGAGCAGTATCAGGAGCTACTTTAAGAAGCAGTGAAATTACCTTTGTATGTCTATTCCAAGCAGCTTCGTGTAGTGGTGTCCAATTATATTCATTCTTTTCTTTAGCAATGTTAGGGGCCATTTTAAGAAGCAGTAAAACTACCTTCGTATGCCCCTTCCGAGAAGCATAATGTAGTGGTGTCATACCATCGTCATCCTTTTTTTTAACTGTGTTAGGGGCTACTTTAAGAAGATAAGAAACTATCTCTGTATACCCCTTTTTGGAAGCCCAGTGTAGTGGAGTCATACCATAGTCATCTACTACATTTGGATTTGCTCCTAAATTTATTAGTTCTATTACTTCATCTAAATCACCATTCTTAGTAACTTTTAAAAGTCTCTTATCAATTCTTTTCATAAATTACTCCATTATGTTTATATTAGAATATATATTTTTTCTCAATGTATTTTTCTCTAATTTTTAGTTTTTTAGTTTTTAATTTTATTGATATTGAGGCAAAAAATGTTTGAATTGTTTTTGATTTATTATCTTCTGCTGCTTTGTGTAGTGGTGTTTTTTTGTCGTTGTTTTTTACATTTACAATATCTGGTGCTACTGTAAGAAGCAAGAAAACTATTTTTGTACGCCCAAAATATGAAACTGCATGTAGTGGCACCCAACCATATTTATCTTTTTCTTTGACAGTTTCAGTAGCTACTTTAAGTAGTAAAGAAACTATCTCTTTGCGATTATGTAAAGAAGCCAAGTATAGTGGTGTCCAACCATATTTGTCCTTTACTTTAATAGTTTCAGGAACTACTTTGAGAAGGTAAGAAACTACTTTTATATGCCCATATTCAGAAGCTAAGTGTAATGGAGTTCTGCCCTCCTTATCTACTACATTCCCATTGGCTCCTAAATTTATTAGTTCTATCACTTTATCTAAATTTCCTTCTTTAGCTACTTGTAAAAGTTCGTGATCAATATTTTTCATAAATCCTCTGTTATGTTTATATTAGAATATATATTTTTTCCTTATGTATTTTTTGTTAATTTCCTGCATTTCAGTTTCTAGTTTTATTGATACTGAGCTAAAAAGAGTTTGAATTCTTTTTTGCAATTTCCAATCTTTTTCTGTTGCATTGTATAATGGTGTTTCTTTATACTTATTTTTTGCATTTACTGTGTCTGGTGCTACTGTAAGAAAAAAAGGAATTGTTTCTGCATATCCCAGTCCAGAAGCAAGATGTAGTGGTGTATTATTAGAACTATTTTCTTTTTTAGCAGTTTCAGGTGTTATTTTAAGTAATAAGGAAACTATCGCTATAGTACCATATTTAGAAGCATAGTGTATTGCTGTCCAACCAGTATAATCTTTTATTTTAACAGTTTCAGGAACTGCTTTGATGAGTAGAAAAACTATTTTTTCATACCTACTCATAAAAGGATTAAAAGCATAATGTAGTGGTATCATGCCATAAACATCTTTTTTTTTGGCAGTTTCGGGGGCTATTTCAAGAAGCAGTGAAACTATTTTTGTATGCCCATTTTCAGAAGCTAAGTGTAGCGGTGTCTGACCCTCGTCATCCTCTACTTTAGCAGTATTAGGAACTACTTTAAGAAGCCGTGAAACTATTTTTGTATACCCATTTTCAGAAGCATAATGTAGCGGTGTTCTACCCTTCTCATCTACTACATTCGCATTTGCCCCTAAATCTATTAGTTCTATTACTTTATCTAAATCCCCCTCCTCAGCAGCTCGTAAAAGTTCCTTATCAATATCTCTCATAATCCCTCCATTACGTTTATATTAAAATATATATTTTTTTATAATGCGTTTTTCCTTAATTTTTGTTTTTTTGGTTGCTAATTTTATGGATATTGAGGTAAAAAGTGTTTGAATTTTTTTTATATTTTTAAAATCTGTTACTATGTATAGTGGTGTTTCTTTATAATTATTTTTTATATTTACTGTGTCTGGTGCTATCGTAAGAAAAAAAGGAATTATATTTATGCCACCACGCCAAGAAGCCCAGTGTAGTGGCACCCAACCATTTTTATCTTTTCCTTTAACAATTTCAGGAGCTACTTTAAGAAGTAAAGAAATTATTTTTGTATGACCATTTGCAGTAGCACAATGCAACGGCCTCAAACCATCTTTATCTTTTTCTTTAGCGGTCTCAGGTGCTACTTTAAGAAATAAAAAAACTATTGCTATATGACCATTCCAAGAAGCCAAGTTTAATGGCGTTTTACCATATTTATCCTTTTCTTTAGCAGTTTCAGGTGCTATTTCAAGAAGTAAGGAAACTATCTCAGTATGACCATGTATAGAAGCCCAGTGTAGTGGTGTTCTATCATCTACATCCTTTTTTTTAGCCATTTTTTTTACTGTTTCAGGAAGTAATTCCAAAAGATAAGAAACTATTTTTGTATAACCATTTTTAGAAACTAAATGTAATAGTGTTAATCCCTTATTATCTACTACATTTACATCTGCACCTAAATTTATTAGTTCTATTACTTTATCTAAATCCCCGTTTTCAGTAGCCTTTAAAAGTTCTTCATCAATATCTCTCATAAATTCCTCCATTATGTTTATATTAGAATAAATGCTTTTTCTTTATGTATTTTTTGCTAATTTCCTGTATTTTAGTATTTAGTTTTATTGATATTGAGGTAAAAAGCATTTGATTTTTTTCTTTTCTATTATTTTTTCTTACTTTATATAATGCTGTTTTTTTATTTTTGTTTTTTACATTTACTGTATCTGGTGCTACTGTAAGAAGCATAAGAACCATTTCTGTATGTCCCCCTATAGAAGCCCAGTGTAGTGGTGTCATACCATAGTAAGTCTTTACTTTAGCAGTGTCAGGAGCTACTTTAAGGAGCAGTGAAACTATCTTTGCATGCCCCCTCCAAGAAGCTTCGTGCAGTGCTGTCCAACCATCGTTATTCTTTTCTTTAGCAGTTTCAGGGGCTACTTTAAGAAGTTGTGAAACTACCTTTGTATGTCCATCCCAAGAAGCCCAGTGTAGTGGTGTCATACCATCGTTATTCTTTTCTTTAGCAGTTTCTGGTGCTACTTCAAGAAGCAGTGAAACTATTTCTGTATGCCCTTCGGAAGAAGCATAGTGTAGTGATGTTGAACCAGATTTGCTCTTTTCTTTAGCAGTTTCAGGAGCTACTTCAAGAAGCAGTGAAACTATCTCTGTATATCCTTCCCAAGAAGCATGATGTAGTAGTGTCCAACCATCATTATCCTTTACTTTAGCAGTATTAGGTTCTACTTCAAGAAGATAAGAAACTATTCTTGTATGTCCCTTTTTAGAAGCCCAATGTAGTGGTGTTCTACCAAACTCATCTATTACATTTGGGTCTGCCCCTAAATTTATTAGTTCTATTACTTTATTTAAATGCCCCTTTTTAGAAGCTTCAAAAAGTTTCTTATCAATGTTTCTCATAAATTCCTCTATTATGTTTATATTAGAATATATACTTTTTTACAATGCGTTTTTCCTTAGTTTTTGTTTTTGGAGCTTCTAGTTTTATTGATATTGAGGTAAAAAGAGTTTGTATTGTTTTTGGTTCTTTATTAACTATTGCTTTGTGTAGTGGCTTTTCTCCTCTATTATTTTTTACATTTACAATATCTGGTGCTACTGTAAGAAACAAAGAGATTGTTTTTGTATGATTACTGTAAGAAGCCCAGTATAGTGATGTCTTACCATTTTTATTCTTTACTTTAGCAGTGTCAGATGCTACTTTGAGAAGCAGTGAAACTATATCAGTGTGTCCCTTCCAAGAAGCCAAGTGTAATGGGGTATTACCATCTTTATCTTTTTCTTTAGCAGTTTCAGGGACTACTTTAAGAAGCAATGAAACTATCTCTATTTTTCCATCCGAAGAAGCCCAGTGTAATGGGGTATAACCATCATTATCCTTTTCTTTAGCAGTTTCAGGGGCTACTTTGAGAAGCAGTAAGACTATCTCTGTATGTCCCCTCCCAGAAGCCAAGTGTAGTGGCGTTAGACCATAGTAAGACTTTACTTTAGCAGTGTCAGAGGCTACTTTAAGAAGCAGTGAAACTATATCTGTATACCCCCCCGAAGAAGCATAGTGTAGTGGTGTCCAACCCCTATTATCCTTTTCTTTAGCAGTTTCAGGGGCTACTTTAAGAAGCAATGAAACTATCTCTATTTTTCCAGCCGAAGAAGCCCAGTGTAATGGGGTATGACCATCTCTATCCTTTTCTTTAGCAGTTTCAGGGGCTACTTTAATAAGCAGCGAGACTATCTCTGTATATCCCCCCCAAGAAGCCAAGTGTAGTGGTATCCAACCCTCATTATCCTTTTCTTTAGAAGTTTCAGGGGCTACTTCAAGAAGCAGTGAGACTACCTCAGTATGTCCCCTCCAAGAAGCCAAGTGTAGTGGTGTCCGACCATTCTTATCCTTTCTTTTAGCAGTGTCAGATGCTACTTTAAGAAGATAAGAAACTATTTTTGTATAGCCATAAACAGTAGCCAAATGTAGTGGGGTCATACCATCTTCATCTACTACATTCGCATCTGCCCCCAAATTTATTAGTTTTATTACTTTATCTAAATTACCGTTCTCTGCAGCTTTTAAAAGTTCCTCATCAATATCTCTCATAAATCCCTCCATTATGTTTATGTTAGAATATATATTTTTTCTCTGGTTGTTTTTTGTTAATTTTCCGCATTTCAGTTTCTAGTTTTATGGATATTGAGGTAAAAAGTGTTTGAATTCTTTTTTTTCTATTTCTTTCTGTTGCATCACTTTCTATTGCTTTGTATAGTGGTGTTTTATTATAATTATCTTTTACATTTACTGTATCTGGTGCTACTGTAAGAAGTAAAGAAATTACCTTTGTATTTCCCCCCCAAGAAGCCAAGTGTAGTGGTATCATACCATCGTTATCTTTTATTTGAGCAGTTTTAGGGGCTACTTTAAGAAGCAGTAAAACTATATTTATGTGTTCTCCCGAAGAAGCATAATGTAGTGGTGTCATACCATAGTTATCTTTTATTTGAGTAATTTCAGGGGTTATTTTGAGAAGCAGTGAAACTATCTCAGTGTACCCCCCCCAAGAAGCCCAGTGTAGTGGTGTCATACCTTTGTTATCTTTTTCTTTAGCAATGTCAGGGGCTACTTCAAGAAGTAGTGAAACTACTTTTCTACGTCCATTCCAAGAAGCCAAGTGTAGTGGTGTCCAACCCCTATTATCCTTTTCTTTAGCAGTTTCAGGGGCTACTTTAAGAAGCATGAAAACTATTTTTGTATATCCTTCTCTAGAAGCAATGTGTAGTGGTGTATGACCATCGTTATCCTTTTCTTTAGCAGTGTTAGAAGCTACTTTAAGAAGTTGTGAGACTATTTCTGTATGTCCCATCAAAGAAGCCCAGTGCAATGGTGTCATACCTTTGTCATCCTTTTCTTTAGCAGTTTCAGGGGCTACTTCAAGAAGTTGTAAAACTATTTTTGTATGACCTTCTGCAGAAGCCCAGTGTAGTGGTGTCTTACCCTCGTTATCCTTTTCTTTAACTGTTTCAGGGGCTACTTCAAGAAGCATGGAAACTATCTCTGTATGTCCCTTCCAAGAAGCAAAATGTAGTGGTGTCATACCATCGTTATCCTTTACTTTAGCAGTATTAGGGTTTACTTTAAGAAAATAAGAAACTATTTTTGTATGCCCATTTTTAGAAGCCCAGTGTAGTGGAATTCTACCATACTCATCTACTACATTTGGATCAGCCCCTAAATTTATTAGTTCTATTACTTTATCTAAATCACCATATACAGCAGCTTCTAAAAGTTTCGCATCAATATCTCTCATAAATTACTCCATTATATTTATGTTAGAATAAATACTTTTTCTTTATGTATTTTTTGCTAATTTCCTTCATTTTAGTTTCTAGTTTTATTGATATTGAGGTAAAAAGTGTTTGAATTGTTTCTGGGTTATTATAAAATGTTGCTTCACGTAGTGGCTTTTCTCCTCTATTATTTTTTACATTTACAATATCTGGTGTTACTGTAAGAAACAAAGAGATTGTTTTTGTATGATTACTGTAAGAAGCCCAGTGTAATGGGGTCTCACCATTATTATTTTTTTCTTTAGCAGTATTAGTGGCTACTTTAAGAAGCTGTAAGACTATTTTTGTATGTTCCCGCAAAGAAGCCAAGTATAGTGGTGTCCTACCCTTGTTATCCTTTACTTTAGCAGTGTCAGGAGCTACTCTAAGAAGATTGGAGACAATTTCTGTATATCCGTTCAAAGAAGCACGATGCAGTGGTGTCATACCCTCATTATCCTTTTCTTTAGCAGTTTCAGGAGCTACTTTAAGAAGTTGTGAGACTATCTCTGTATGTCCCTCCCAAGAAGCATGATGTAGTGGTGTCCAACCCCTGTTATTCTTTTCTTTAACAGTTTCAGGAGCTACTTTAAGAAGCATGGAAACTATTTCTGTATGTCCTTTTTCAGAAGCTTCGTGTAGCGGTGTCCAACCATAGTTATCCTTTACTTTAGCAGTGTCAGGGGCTACTCTAAGAAGATAAGAAACTATTTCTGTATATCCCAACCTAGAAGCCCAGTGTAACGGTGTTTTACCCTCCTTATCTACTACATTCGCATCCGCTCCTGAATTTATTAGTTCTATTACTTTATCTAAATCACCGTATATAGTAGCTTCTAAAAGTTCCTCATCAATATATCTCATAAATTCCTCCATTATGTTTATACTAAAATATATATTTTTCCTTTGATTGTTTTTTATCTTTATATTTCTTGTGTATCTCTAGATTTTCAGTGCTTAGTATTTCAGTTTCTAGTTTTATGGATATTGAGGTAAAAAGAGTTTGAATTGTTTCTTTTTTATTACTTTCTCTTGCCTCACTTTCTATTGCTTTGTATAGTGGTGTTTTTTTATACTTACTTTTTACATTTACTGTATCTGGTGCTACTGTAAGAAGGAAAGAGATTGTTTTTGCATGACTATTATAAGAAGCCAAGTATAGTGATGTTATACCCTCGTTATCTTTTACTTTAGCGGTTTCGGGGGCTACTTTGAAAAGCAGTAAAATTACCTCTGTATGCCCTGCAAAAGAAACCCAGTGTAGTGGTGCCCGACCACCTCTATCCTTTTCTTTAGCAGTATCAGATGCTACTTTAAGAAGCATGGAAACTATCTCTATGTGTCCTTCCGAAGAAGCCCAGTGTAGTGGTATCCAACCACTATAATCCTTTACTTTAGCAGTGTCAGGAACTACTTCAAGAAGTAGTGAGACTATTTCTGTATATCCCAACCGAGAAGCCCAGTGTAGTGGTGTCCAACCATGGATATCCTTTTCTCTAGCAGTTTCAGGGGCTACTTCAAGAAGATAAGAAACTACTTTTGTATGTCCCTCTCTAGAAGCATAATGTAGTGGCGTCATACCATCTTTATCCTTTACTTTAGCAGTGTTAGGGGCTATCTTAAAAAGATAAGAAACTATCTCTGTATGACCTTTTTCAGAAGCTAAGTGTAGTGGTGTCATACCTTTATAATTTACTACATTCACATCTGCCCCCAAATTTATTAGTTCTATTACTTCATCTAAATTCCCATCTTCAACAGCCATTAAAAGTTTCCAATCAATATCTCTCATAAATCCCACCATTATGTTTATGTTAGAATATATATTTTTTCTTTATGTATTTTTTGCTAATTTCCTGTATTTCAGTTTCTAATTTTATTGATATTGAAGTAAAAAGTGTTTGAATTGTTTCTTTTTTATTACTTTCTCTTGCTTCATATAGTGGTGCTTTTTTATCATTATTTTTTACATTTACAATATCTGGTGCTACTTCAAGAAGTAAAGAAACTACTTCTGTATATCCATTCCAAAAAGCATAGAGTAGTGGTGTCTGACCATAGATATCCCTTTCTTTAGCAGTATCAGGAGCTACTTTAAGAAGCTGTGAGACTATTCCTATATATCCATAACTAGAAGCATAATGTAGTGGTGTCATACCATCATCGTTCTTTTCTTTAGCAGTTTCAGGGGCTACCTTAAGAAGCAGTGGAACTATCTTAGTGTACCCCCCCCAAGAAGCCAAATGTAGTGGGGTCTGACCATCGTTATTTTTTTCTTTAGCAGTTTTAGGGGCCACTTTAAGAAGCTGTGAAACTATTTTTGTATGCCCCTCCAAACAAGCACTGTGTAGTGGTGTCCAGCCAAAGTTATTTTTTATTTGAGCAGTTTCAGGGGCTACTTTGAGAAGATAAGAAACTATTTCTGTATAACCTTTCCAAGAAGCCCAGTGTAGTGGTGTCTTACCATCGTTATCCTTTTCTTTAGCAGTGTCAGGAACTACTTCAAGAAGTAGTGAGACTACCTCTGTATGTCCCATCCAAGAAGCACAATGTAGTGGCGTCATACCATCTTTATCCTTTACTTTAGCAGTGTTAGGGGCTACCTTAAAAAGATAAGAAACTATCTCTGTATGGCCTTTTTCAGAAGCCCAGTGTAGTGGCGTCATGCCATACTTATCATCTATTACATTCGCATCTGCCCCCAAATTTATTAGTTCTATTACTTTATCTAAATCCCCATTCTTAACAGCTTCTAAAAGTCTCTTATCAATATTTCTCATAAATTCCTCCATTATGTTTATATTAGAATAAATACTTTTTCTTTATGTATTTTTTGCTAATTTCCTGCATTTCAGTTTCTAATTTTATTGATATTGAGGTAAAAAGAGTTTGAATTGTTTTTGGTTTATTATCAACTATTGTTTTGTATAGTGGTTTTTCTCCTATATTATTTTTTATATTTACAATATTTGGTGCTACTGTAAGAAACAAAGAGATTGTTTTTGTACAACTATTGAAAAAAGTATAGTGTAGTGGTATCCAACCGTAGTTATCCTTTACTTTAGCATTGTCAGGGGCTACTCTAAGAAGATAAGAAACTATTTCTGTATGTCCCCAAAAAGAAGCCCAGTGTAGTGGTGTTCTACCATCCTTATCTACTACATTCGCATCTGCCCCCAAATTTATTAGTTCTATTACTTTATCTAAATTCCCACTCTTAACAGCTTCTAAAAGTTCCTCATCAATATATCTCATAAATTCCTCCATTATGTTTATATTAGAATAAATACTTTTTTGTATGTTTTTTAGTCATTTTAATTTTTAATTTTATGGATATTGAGATAGAAATTATTAAAATTGTTCTTTATTTTTTAGTATTGTTTAGTATAGTAGTATTTTTTTAGCAATATTTTTGTATTTATGATATTGGGGGCCACTGTATAAAAAATTATTTCTCCCCCCGCCCCCATTAATCAAATCATAATACCATAACCATCCCCCCACCTCTTTCAAAGATTACCTTCTCCTACACCTAATACATAATAAATAATAGAAATAACATAACCCCAACTTAAACATACAAAAACTATACTAACTTATAACTAAAAACAATTTTAGTCAACGCTCTCTCAGTTATTAAAATAAAAAACCTACTTTAAACGAAATGTAATACAGGCATAAATAAAAATCATCTTCTAAAAAAAATATATAGAAATATAAACAAAGAGGTGTGTTTATGGGGAATAAAAAGCTAGATGAAGAGCTCATTAGTGCAGTAATGTGGTATAGTATTGAAAAAACGGAAGAACTTATAAAATTGGGTGCTAATGTAAATGGAAGAGATGATAATGGCAATACTCCTCTACACTATGCTTGCTGGAAAGGATATATTGAAAAAATTCAGCTACTCTTTAAGAATAAAGCAAATATAAACGCTAGAAACATAGATGGTGATACTCCTCTTCATACAGCATGTCAGTGGGGAAAGAATAAAGTTGTTAAGTTTCTTATTAAAAATAATGTTAATGTAGATGTTATAAACAAGCAAGGGAATACGCCTCTTTATGAAGCTTGTGATATAGGAGCCATTGATATAGTCCGAATACTTCTTGAAAGGAAACCTAATGTAAACGTTAAAAATAAAGAAAATGCTACTCCACTTTACAGAGTTAGTGGATACGTATACACGGAACCATTAGTAAGAATTATATTTTCTTGTATAAATTTATTAATACCGACACAAATAAAGAATAAAATAAAAGGAATATCTTTCCACCGCCCAAAATATATATTTTAACCCTCTTGCCTGTAAAACAGATTTCTCTCTCTCAACGAATAAATAAATAATTTACAAACATTTTGCCCCCCCCAAGCCCCCTACAATAAACCTCCCCCCTCACACCCATAAAATAAAACAACTCTCTCTCAACAAATAAATTCTCTCTCTCTCAATAAATAAACTAATAACTTTCAAAAAATTACCTTCCCCCATCTACCTAACAATCCTTTTGCTAATTATATTATACATTAATCTACGAAAAAATCGTTTTTTGGTAAATAATGAGTTTACAATATAGTTTCTACATTTTACAAAAAACAACAACTAACAACAAAAAAAAACATAATTACCTATTATCAAACTCTCTCTCAGCCCCCCTACCACACCCCATCTCTCTCACACCACCCCCCTTTACATACCTATGTATACTGCTTACCATACCAGTATTAGAAACTACAACAAACATCTTGCTTTTTATTCATTTTTATACTATATTATTATAAAGTAAGGAGGAACTTTATGAATTTTGAAGAATTACAACAAAAACTTAAAGATATATTACTACCAACAATATCTGACAATCTAAATAAAGGAATTTACAACTTTCTAAATTACAAAAAACAAAAAATTAAAGAATTCATTGAAAATCAATTAAAAGAAAAAGTTGAAGAAGTGTTTAGTGAGTATAAACTAGATGATAAAGATAAAAACGAAGTTTTTGAAATGATTTACGAATTTCTAAGTAGATATTTTAAAGAAGGCGAACTAATACCATTATACTATTCACCATCAAAAAACTATAATTACTATATACCAAGCTATAATAAAGAAGATGTAAAACTTTTTTGGCTTAACCAAGAACAATATTATGTAAAAACATATCTGTATCTCAAAGATTATAGTTTTAAAGTAAAAGACTATAATATTTACTTTAATATCGTTGATTTTGAAAATACCGGCGATATCAACATAATAAAGAAAAACAATGTATTTATCCTAACCAACCTTGAAACACCTAAAAACTCAATAATAAAAAACGATAAAACACTTATAATTAACTTTAGTTATAGAAAACTGACTGAAGAAGAAGAAAAAAAATATAACTTAGAAAATAAAAAACCCAAAATAAAACAAGATAAAATAAATGAAATCATATACAAAACTATCTTAGATAACATTGACGATAAACAACTTTCAGAATTGCTTAAAAAACAAAAAGGCAATAAACCTTTACTTCTAGAACATATTTCAAAGTTTGTAAATAGAAACTTAAAAGATACAAGAGATTACTTTATACATAAAAATTGTAAACAATTCCTAATGGACCAATTTGACCTATTTGTAAAATCTAAAATTATAGAAAAAATCAATATATAACAACATACTATACCTCTATTCTAACTAATACTATAACTTAAAACATCAAACACCAATCATAAAAACATAACAACAATAAACAAAAATAAAACAATAATAAATTAAAAAAAGTAAAATACATTGATAAGAAACAAGAATTATCAAAATTAGTTAACAACAAAAACATAACAATAATAAACAAAAATTCTAAAAACAATAAATAAAGCAACAGTAAATTAAAAAAGTAAATACATTGATAAGAAACAAGAATTGTCAAAACTAGTTGACAATAAAAATACAACAACAACAAACAAAAATAAAAACAATAATAAATTAAAAAAAGTAAAATACATTGATAAGAAACAAAAATTGTCAAAACTAGTTAACAATAAAAACATAACAACAACAAACAAAAATAAAACAATAATAAATTAAAAAAAGTAAAATACATTGATAAGAAACAAGAATTATTAAAACTAGTTAACAATAAAAACATAACAACAACAAACAAAAATAAAACAATAATAAATTAAAAAAAGTAAAATACATTGATAAGAAACAAGAATTATTAAAACTAGTTAACAATAAAAATATAACAACAATAAACAAAAATTCTAAAAACAATAAGTAAAATAATAGTAAGTTTAAAAAAAAGTAAAATACATTGATAAGAAATAAGAATTGTCAAAACTAGTTAACAATAAAAATACAACAATAATAAACAAAAATTCTAAAAACAATAAGTAAAATAATAGTAAGTTTAAAAAAAAGTAAAATACATTGATAAGAAATAAGAATTGTCAAAACTAGTTAACAATAAAAATACAACAATAATAAACAAAAATTCTAAAAACAATAAGTAAAATAATAGTAAGTTTAAAAAAAAGTAAAATACATTGATAAGAAATAAGAATTGTCAAAACTAGTTAACAATAAAA
>JAVZXS010000013.1:0-12900 GCA_038886535.1 Candidatus Micrarchaeia archaeon
CAGGCACCGAGTAAAGCTGTAAAATTTAGGCTTTATTATTCAACAGATAACAAGACCTCATGGAACTACATCGCAGAGGTAGGTAATGTGAGGGAATATCTTTGGACAGTACCAGCCCAGGATGGAAGAAAGGCTCAGAGTTTTGTAAGACTTGAGGCTTTTGATAGTGCGAATAACAAAATTGGAGAGGACGTATCAGACAAAGCCTTTGTGATAGAGGTATTGAAGCTAACAAGTCCAAATGGAGGAGAGACCTTGAAAGTAGGAAATACCCATACCATAACTTGGGAAACCTATGCGCTCACAAAGACAGTGGCAAGAGTTCAGTTACAGTATAGCACCAATGGAGGACAGAGCTGGACAAATATAAAGACCTTTGTAGGCTCAAATCCTGGACAGTTTAACTGGACAGTGCCAAACACACCGAGTACAAACTGCAGAGTGAGGGTGAGACTATTAGACAGTGCAGGGGCAGTGATAGCTAGTGATATAAGTGATAAGGTCTTTACGATTCAACAGTAAAGATGTATAATTTAAACAGAAGGGCTCAGGAATCATCTTGAGCCCTTTTTTACATAATCAAGAAAAAGGGGGGTGAGACAGTATAAATCTTATCCTAAAAACCCATTCTGGAAGGGAATAGTAATAATTTATTCGGAGTTTTATTATGAGATTCGCAATTTTTTTAATTATTATTACTATATTTTTTTTATCAGCAACTAACACATCAGCTGCTACTTACTATGTGAGGACTGATGGTGGAAATGCTCAGCAATGTACAGGTCTGGTTAATGCCCCTTATCCAGGAAGCGGAACAAATCAACCTTGTGCTTGGTCTCATCCTTTTTGGGCTCTAAGAATTGAAGGAGGTCAACCTCAATGGCGTCTTTCCCCTGGAGATACACTTATTATTGGTTCAGGTTCTTATATGATGGGATATGGAGCACCTAATACTACCTGGTGTTCTGCTGCAGGTGCCTATGATTGTGTATTGCCCTCCTTGCCTAATAATGTTAAAATTCTGGGTGAGGGATGGAACAGTGGATGTTCTAATCATCCAGAATTATGGGCAACAGAACGAGCTTGGCAAATATTTGATTTATCAGGTTCCTCTGGAGTAACCTTAGCCTGTCTTGAGGTTACTGATCATGCTACTTGTGCTTACGCCCATGCTAATTCTACTGTAAGATGTAAATATAATCAACCTCCATTTGGACCTTGGGGATACAGAGGGATTCTCATTAAAGATGCAAGTAACATAACTCTCCGGGATTTAAATATTCATGGTTTTGGTTCAGAAGGTATTCAGGCAGGTCGTGTGCAAAATATAACCTTAGAAAGAGTTCGTATTGCTGGAAATGGTTGGTCAGGGTGGAATGGTGATCTTTGGGGAGAACCTTCTTCAAATCAAGGAAATTTGATTTTTCGCAAAGTTACCATTGAGTGGAACGGTTGTGTAGAGACTTATCCTTCAGGGCAACCCAATCATTGCTGGGCACAATCCAGAGGAGGATATGGTGATGGGTTGGGGACTTCAGCAACAGGAGGGAACTGGATATTTGAGGATTCTGTTATCCGATATAATACTTCAGATGGTTTAGATTTGCTTTATGCAGTGGTAAGTAGTGAGTCTTTTATTAAAATAAACCGAGTTAAAGCTTACGGAAATGCTGGTAACCAGTTAAAGGTTGGAGGTCCTGCAGTAATTACGAATACTTTAGCAATAAGTAATTGCAACTATTTTACAGGTAAACCCTTTGCTCAGGAAATGGGAGGTGTAGCCTCTGGAGATGCCTGTCGTGCGGGTGGAGCTGCTATTTCAGTGAATATGAAACCTAATGACCAAAGTGCTATCATAAATTCTACTATAGTCAGTGAGGGTTGGGCACAAACAGAAGTCTATTGCGGTACCCACGATTTTCCAGATGAAGCTCAACCTTGCACAGGTTCTGAAGTTCTTTATTTGGCTAATAACATTTTTTTAGGATTTCCTAATGTAACTTACCCTGGAGATTGGCCTGATTTAGTAGGAGATGGTGATCCCGAGGGCAGAACCAGACCGAACTCTATAGACTATAATCTCATTCATAAAACCCAGGTGTCTGAGAACGGACTTTCTATAGGATCACACAATATTTTTTTAGATCCTTTGTTTGCATCTCAATCAGACATAGATAATTTAGATGCACATCTACAAGCTGGTAGCCCAGCTATAGATATAGGAGCTCCTGTGGGAACAACTTTTGGCTTGGGAAAAGTGCCTGGTGATGACTTAGAGAAGATTTTAAGACCAGTAGGAGGAGGAGTAGATTTGGGATGTTATGAATTCGACCAAAGTCTAAGGCTTCTTCAACCCAATGGTGGGCAGAAATGGAAAGCAGGTTTTAAGTATGCTATTAAATGGCAAGCACCTCTTGATAGTTACAAATTCAACTTAAGATTCTCTACTGACAACAAAGCAACATGGACAAATATTGCTACAGTGCTCGCCTCAAATAGATGCACCTCAGATGGAACAAAATATTCATGCACCTATGTCTGGACTATTCCAGCACAGGATGGAAGAAAGCCTCAGAGTTTTGTACGGGTTAGAGCCTTTGATAGTTCCAACCAAGTTATAGGTACAGATGATTCAGACAAAGCCTTTGTGATTGAGGTATTAAGGCTAACAAGTCCAAATGGAGGAGAGACCTTGAAAGTAGGAAGTACCCATACTATAACTTGGGAAACCTACGCACTCACAAAAACATTAGCAAAAGTAATCTTACAATATAGCACCAATGGAGGACAGAGCTGGACAAATATAAAGACCTTTGTAGGCTCAAATCCTGGGCAGTTTAATTGGACAGTGCCAAACACACCAAGCACAAACTGCAAAGTAAGAGTGATACTTAAAGATAGTGCAGGAGCAGAGATAGCCAGAGATGCAAGTGATAAGGTATTTACGATTCAGCAGTAAAAGTGTATAATTTAAACAGAAGGGCTCAGGAATCATCTTGAACCCTCCAGTTATATAGCCAGAAAAGGGGGTGAGAGAACAAAATCTTATCCTAAATACCGCCCCTCTGGAAAGGATAAGATAGAAAAGGCGGAATAGAAATATCCAGAGATGTCCATAATCTGGGCATAGAATATTGGAGGTATTTTATGAAGTTTAAAGGAGTTATAATCTTCTTTACCGCTTTATCTTTGTTTTTCTTTGCCCAAATCCAAAGAGGCTTCTGTAAGCAGGTTGAAGGAGTTCCACTCCCATCAGAGAAAAAGGAAATCCTTAAGCAGAGCCTACTAAGCCTTCCTCTATACTTCATCAAAAATCAAGGACAGCTTCAGGAAGAGGTCTTTTTCTATGTAAAGGGACAGGGGAAGAGCACTTACTTTACCAAGGATGGGATTTATGTAGTCCTTGCCTCCAAAGAGGAAAATCAGGAAAAAGGTAAGGATAAGTTGGATTTAGGAAGAGCTGAGAGAGAAGAAGAGAGAGCTAAAGAGGGTAAAGTAATAGTGGAGGCAATTAAACTTGTGCCTGTTGGGATGAGAGAGAGTGTTGAGGTGTTAGGGGAGGAGGAGACCCCTGGAAAGGTGAACTATTTCATAGGGAGTGACCCGAGTAAGTGGAAGACAGGCATACCCACCTATAGCAAAGTGAGATACAAGGGATTATACGAAGGGATAGACCTTGTTTTTTATGGGAATGAAAGGGAGCTTGAGTATGATCTGGTAGTTGAGCCTGGGAGGGACTATAGTTCTATTGTTTTTAAGGTGGAAGGGGCAAAGGAAGTGAGGAAGGCAGAGGATGGTTCTTTAGAGATAGTGTTAAGCTCAGATTCAAGGATAATACAGAGGAAGCCCAATGTGTATCAGGAGATAGGAGGTGAGAGGAGAGAGCTTGAGGGAGAGTTTGAGGTAAGTAAGGAGGAACTTGTTTATCTCTATAGCTTTAAGGTAAAAGACTATGACAAGGCCCATCCCCTCATCATAGACCCTCTTGTCCTTTCCTACTCCACCTACCTTGGGGGAAGTAGTGATGATGATGTCTATGGTATAGCCGTAGATGCCTCAGGCAATGCCTATGTAACTGGAAGTACATTATCAACCGACTTTCCCACAAAGAATGCCTTCCAGGGAAATTTTGGAGGAGGAGACAAGGATGCCTTTGTAACGAAGTTTAGTCCTCAAGGCAGTCTTATCTACTCCACCTACCTTGGGGGAAGTAGTGATGATGATGTCTATGGTATAGCCGTAGATGCCTCAGGCAATGCCTATGTAACTGGAAGTACAGATTCAACCGACTTTCCCACACAGAATGCCTTCCAGGTAAGTAATAGAGGTGGCTATGATGCCTTTGTAACGAAGCTTTCATATGTTTCCCCAACTTTAAGTGTTCTTCAACCCAATGGCGGGCAGAAATGGAAGGCAGGTTTTAAGTATGCTATCAAATGGGAAGCACCACTTGATAGCTACAAATTTACTCTTAGTTATTCTACAGACAACAAAACAACCTGGACAAACATAGCCACAGTGCTTGCCTCAAACAGATGCTCCTCAGATGGAACCAAATATACCTGTACTTATGGCTGGACAATACCAGCACAGGATGGAAGAAAGCCTCAGAGTTTTGTAAGGGTAAGAGCATTCAATAGTTCTAATCAAGTAATAGGTACAGATGATTCAGACAAAGCCTTTGCGATTGAGGTATTAAAGCTAACAAGTCCTAATGGAGGAGAGACCTTGAAAGTAGGAAGTACCCATACTATAACTTGGGAAACCTACGCACTTACAAAAACATTAGCAAAAGTAATCTTACAATATAGCACCAATGGAGGACAGAGCTGGACAAATATAAAGACCTTTGTAGGCTCAAATCCTGGGCAGTTTAATTGGACAGTGCCAAACACACCGAGTACAAACTGCAGAGTGAGGGTGAGACTATTAGACAGTGCAGGGGCAGTCATAACAAGTGATGTGAGTGATAAGGCATTTACGATTCAGCAGTAAAATCGCGATAATTAAATTTATGAGAGACTCTGGATAAAATCCAGAGTCTCTCGTAAAAGAGGGTTAAAAAATGACAATTACTCCAGGAAAATCTGATTATTCGAACACCTCTCTGGACGAAATAATATTAAAAGTATAGATAAAAATCCTTTTTTGAATGACGAAGAGGGTCAGAATGATAAAAAAAATTTTCTTATCGATAATTTTATCTATTTTGTTTATCAGTAATACCTTTGCAGCAGTTTTATACGTTAAATCTGATGGAAGTGGGGACTGTTCAACTTGGGCTAATGCATGCAAACTTCAAACTGCACTTCTAAATTCAACTTCAGGTGATCAAATCTGGGTACAAAGAGGAGTTTATTATCCGGGAGAAAGCTATAGTGATTCATTCAACTTGAAAGATGGAGTCGCGATTTATGGTGGGTTCTTAGGCACTGAAACCCAACTCAATCAACGTGACTGGAAAAATAATTTAACTATTTTAAGTGGAGATATAGACAAAAATGATGTTAATGAGGATGGTAATTATATTGCAGAAACTTTTAATGATATCAGGGGGTTAAATTCTCAAAAGATAATATCAATATCGAGTAACATAAGTAGCTCTACAATTTTAGATGGCTTTGTAATAACCGCAGGTTCTGGTACTTACGGGGGAGGTATTGACAACTCTAATGGTTCCCCAATCCTGAGAAATTTAATAATTATTGGCAACTATGTTTATTATAACGGGGGTGGCTTATATAACTATAGAGGCAAACCTAAAATTATAAATGTTACCTTTAGTGGCAATTATGCTCAATATTGAGCTGGAATTTATAATTATTGGAGTGAAATTGAGCTTCAAAACGTTATATTTACTGAAAATATTTCCTATTACGGAGGTGGAATTTACAGTAGCGATGATATTTTAATGTTTATAAGAAATGCAAGATTTATGCATAATAGAGCTAATTATGGAGGAGGTATTTACAATTCTTGGGGTACTTTAGAGATACAAAATTCTATATTTAATGATAACATTGCTAATAATGGAGGTGGACTATATAATACTTATACTCTTGATAGCAAAATAGTAAATACAAAGTTTATTGAAAACAATGCATTCTATGGTGGAGGAATTTACAACTACAGAACCGCCATTGCTTTAACAAATGTTCTAATTTCTGGAAACTTTGCTTACTATGGAGGTGGTGTTTATAATGTTTACAAAAGTTATCCCTCTTTTGTTAACATTACTTTAAGTAAAAATTATGTTACTAATTTTGGTGGGGGTATTTATAATTCCGATTCAAACCCTATACTTAAAAATGCTATAATTTGGGAAAATTCTTCAATATATTATCCCAATTATTCAGAGATATACAATGGTAATTTTTCTCCAACTATTTCATATAGCGATATAAAAGGATGCGGAGGTAGCGGAGCTTCTTGGAATGCAGAATGTGGAGTAGATGGAGGCAACAATATTGATAGTGACCCTGAATTTTTAGATATCGACTCATATAACTTACGATTAAAAAAGAATTCCCCTTGTATTGATTCTGGAGATAACTCTTCTTTACCCGTCACTATAACTAAGGATTTAGATAATTTCCAGAGAATTGTAGATGGAAATAGTGATGGAATTAACAAAGTAGTTATGGGGGTATATGAATTTCAGAATAAGTTAGTTTTAATTTATCCGAATGGTGGTGAAATTATAGACTCTGGAAGCAATGAAATGATTTATTGGTATTCACCATATAATTCTCATCACTTTTCCTTACAACTATCTACTGATGACAAAAAGTCTTGGATAAGTATGAAAAATAATATTACCAATAATTACTTTAACTGGTTAGTTGACCCTGTTAAATACAACTTAAATGGAAATAAGAATAAATCTTATATTAGAGTAATAGCCTATGACTCGACAAATACAAAGATAGGAACAGATGCTTCCAACAAGCCTTTCACTATTCAAGTTTTAAAACTTATCTCACCCAATGGTGGAGAAATCTTAAATGCTGGTAAAATTCATAACATAATTTGGCAAACTAATGCTACAAAAAGTCCAGTATCTATTGTCTCACTACAATACTCCACCGACGGAGGTGCAAGTTGGAAAAATATTGTTAATTTAAGTTCAAACACTGAACAGTACTTATGGACTATACCAAGTGCTCCAAGTTCAAAATGTAAAGTCAAGGTAATACTTAAAGATAGCTATGGAAATGTTATAGGTTCTGATGTAAGTGATAAATCATTTACAATTAAATAATAAATATTTTAAATTATAATATCATCTTAGGAAAGGAGGTGAAACATAATATTTTTATACTTAATCCGCCTATCTGGAGGGGATAAATTATATGGCGGGATATAAGTATTTAGAAAATCGATAAGGAGAAATTTTTATGAAGATTAAAAAGAGTTTTACATGCTTTTATTTTGTTTTAATCCTATCTTTTTTACTTTTACCTTTATTAGCAAATGCTGATAACTTAGGTTCCGATGACAAGAAGTTAGGATTCGGTTTCAGAGCAAATGAAATGGGCAAGCTTCAAGCTGGAAAAGACTATGTGCCTGGAGAATTGATTGTTTCTTACTATAACGACAAGGATTCAAAGGAAATTGAGGTTATGACTAATATTTTCGGTAGCAGAAAAATTAAGGAAATCTCAGGAGCAGCTCTATTTAAATTTTCTTCAGATGAAGCATTAGTTAAAGCTGCTAATGCATTAATTAAAGATCCAAGGGTACGATTTGTGGAAAGAAATGGGATTAAGAGAATTCCTCCAGTGCCTGAGCTAAATCTAAGAGAAAAAGCTTCTCCTAAATCATCATCTGATATTAAACTTCAAGCAGTATCATCAGATGCCGCTACATCTTATCAATACCATCTTACCTTAATAAGAAAGACCGTTGCTAATACAACAGCTGCTTCTCCACCAACTGTAGCTGTTCTTGATACAGGAGTTGACTATACTCATCCAGACCTTGAAGGCAAAGTAATTTTAGGTAAGAATTGTGTAGATGGAACAATGGATCCATATGATGACCATGGGCATGGAACACATGTAGCCGGTATAATTGCAGCTAAAGCAGGTAATGGCATGTATGGTGAGGGTGTCTGTCCAAATTGCAAAATTCTTGCTGTAAAAGTATGTTCCTCAGAAGGATATTGCACAGATTTTGATATAGTTTGTGGTATGCAATATGCAAGAACTGCAAATACTACACCTGCTACTAAGGTACTTAACATGAGCTTAGGTGGTTCCTATTTGAGTTCATTAGAAGAATCAGAGATAATAGCTATTAAAAATGCTGGTAAAATTTTAGTTGCATCAGCAGGAAATTCAAATTCAACAGAAGCAAATTATCCTGCTGCCCATCCAGATACAGCCTTTAGAGTCATGGCAACTGAACAAAATGACTGTAGAGCCTATTTTTCTAATTTCTCTCCCCCATCAAATACAACATTGTATAATATTGCAGCACCTGGATATAAAATACCTTCTACAGTACCTGATGCACGTTTTCAAGCATGGTCAGGAACTTCTATGGCTTCCCCTGTAGTTGCGGGTGCTGTTGCTTTAATATGGGGTGAACTGCCCTCTTTAACAAGAGCTCAATTAATTACAAGGATTTTGAACAATTCTCAACCAATAACCTGCGGTTTTCCTGGATATACAACTAAAAGAATTGACATCCAAAGAGCTCTTACACAGAAAGCTGAAGGAAGAAGAGTTTTGGGCAGAGTTTTAGACCCATTTACAGGAAAACCTCCTGTAACCCCTCTCGCTAATGCTAAAGTGTTTTCTGGAACTACACAACTTGGAAGTGATACCATAAGTAGAGACGGATTTTATGAAATCAATGTATCAGGAGACGCAACCACAAATCTTACATTAAAAGCAACAAAAACTGGCTATGTGACAGCTAATTTAAGAAAATTCAATTTAGCTACAGGTAAGATAACCGGTCCTTTTACAGATGCTTATCCAAAAATAAGGGCAAACCATGCTACTATAACCCTTGACTGGAAAACTTGGCAACCATCTACAGCCGATTATTATGATTATTGTACAGGTAGTTGTTTAGGATGGGAATTAGACTTGTATGTTAAAACTCCATCTGGTCAATACATTGACCCATATTGGAATCCTGGCGCTTTGACTACTGATCCTTATGTTTTTAATCCTAGAGATTCTTATGCTACAGAGCCTTTAGAGACCATAGTGATTGGTCCTAATGCACAAGACGGAGTCTATCATGTTTTTGTTTATAATGGGGGTGATGATGATTGGTGGAATGCAAGTTGGACTGGCTCACAAGCATCTGTACAGATTTTTGCAGGAGGAAATCAAAAAGCAGTTTATAATAATCCACCATCAGGATGTGGAACCCGTTCATATTGGTATGTTGGAAAGATTACCAAATCTGGTACAACTTATACATGGACCAATGTAAATACTTGTAGTGATACTATGCCATAGGAAAATGTATTTAAGGGCTGGCATATGGCCAGCCCTTGATTTTTAGTAAATTTCATTATAGATATCTTTTATATTAGAGTTATTTCTAATTGTAAAAATAAAATTTCTTTTTTCTTCATTCAGTTTAAAAGATATTTTCAAAAACGTTGGTAATGTTTTCTGTCTTTTTCCTGAAAAATTGCTATACCAGTCTGGTAACTCTTTGTTTATATCTCCTCCAAAATACTCAAAACTCACCGAATCTAAATTATCAATTAAGACAATTTTTCTACTTTCTTTATATTTCTCTGAACTAAGGATTTCTCTTATTCCTTTATAATTTAATGTATAAACAGGCAGCTCATAATAAACTAATCTTCTTTTTCCATTATCTTTTCTTTCGTTTACTATAATAGCAACTACTGGAATACTCTCTGCAATTGGAGATTCTGTAATGTAGGTAATATAATCTGAATTCCCTTCAAAAAAGGGAAACCATTCTTCTTCTTTGACATAGTAGTCAATTGTTGATGCAAAACTCTTATGAAGCCATAGAATCTTTGATTTTTCCCAGAAATTTGATGTTTTTTGAATCACTCCTTTATAATGATTTAATCCCTGAGAAACGGCATAAGAAACAAGTCCAACAATAAGTCCGAATATTAAGAGAGATATTAAAACTTCAATTAATGTATATCCTCTGTTTTTCATCTTATTTTCTCATGCTTTAGCAAATAAATCTCATAATTTTTTTGCTCAATCTGATTACCTACAGTAAAGTAAACCTTGTATAAATAAATATAAAACTTAATTTCCTTTTGATCCTTTTGTCCAGAAGCAATAGATTTTGCAACTAATTCAGACTTCCACCTTAAACTTACTCCATCACCTAAGTCCTCACTCCCATCCTTTTTTTCAGAAGCTCTTATTAAATTTATAGCTACAGGAATTTTTGAATGAATAAGATAAACATTGTCTGCTTTACCTAAATGTTGATAGCCTATATTGAAAAGATACATTGATGCTGCAATACATGAGGCAAGGATTATTCCAGAGATTAAAATTTCAATTAGTATGAATCCTTTATGATTTTTCATAGCGAATTTCACCAAAAGGTGAGTTTATCTCTATTTTATAAATATTTTTTTCAGTAAAAATATTAATTTCACCACCAGAAGATGTGCCATTTTTAAAAAATACTACAGGAGTATCAATCCTAAATCGGAAACCAAATTCTTCTATTGCTTTACCATTTATATAAAGAACTCCATCTTTTTCATGAATAACATTTTCCTTATTATATAGAAATGATTCTCTTCTTGCGTTACTTAACAATACTACAATTTTTTCTATTTCGTGACTTTCTTTATAGTAAGTATAAAGAGAGTATGATACAGGAAGGACAACTGCAAAAATCAAAGATAGAATAACTAAAGCTATAAGAACCTCTATCAGAGTAAAACCCTTATTCATCACAACTTTATATTACTTACACTCATTATTGTAAGGATCAGAGAAAGAACAATGATACCAATTATGATTCCCATAAATGTTATTATCATTGGCTCTAAAATATTCAGAGCTCTTTTTACACTGTTTTTAAATCTATCATCAAAGTATTGATAAAGATCAAAAAACATGTCTGCCATTTTTCCACTTTCCTCAGCAATCTTTATAGTTCCCTTAAAAATTGGAGGTAAAAATTCAATTTCATTAAATGCTCTTGATATGCTTTTCCCCTCCTTTATTAAGGGGATAGTCTTTTTTATTGCATTTCTTATTTTTTCACTTTTTATTATATCTGCTGAGTATTTCAAAGCATCTATAAATTCCACCCCACTTTTAAGCATACTGGCTATTGAGTAACAAAATCTTGAAAGATCAAGGTCAATTAAAAATCTTCTAAGAAATGGGATATCTGACAAGTATTCTAAAAATCTTGAATAAATAGGCCTAATATTTCTCATCTTAAAAAAAGTCATTAACAGAGAAAGCAATGCTAAGCTTATAAATACATTTTTTATATTAATAAAGTTGCTTATACTGTAAAGGACCTTTGCTATAAAGGGGAGGTCTTCAACTCTTTCAGTGAAAACTGAAAAAAATCTTGGGATTATTATTTTAAAAATCCCCAAGAGTGTCAAAAAACTTGCTGTAATCAAAAAAAGAGGATACATCATGGCATTCTTTATTTCTGTTTTAAACCTTATGTTAAACAAAGTATAGTTTGCTATGTTTACAAATGCATTTTTTAGATTTCCTGTCTTTTCACCAATCTTAATCATTGAGGTGACAAGAGGAGAAAACTCTCCCGTTTCTTGGAAAGCTAAATAAACATCTTTTCCTGATTTAATGCTTTTTAAGATTTGCTCAAGCACCCTTTGTGTATTTTTATTTTCTATAGATTCAATACACATACTAAGAGCTATGTCCAAGTTAAGACCAGCTTTTAGTAAAACACTTAGTTGATTGAAAATTCTATAACTATCTATATCTTTTATTTTGCTTTTTATAAATTTAGAGTATCTTTGCTCTTTTACCTCTACAACTATAAGCCCGTGTTCTTTTATTTTTTGTTTTGCTTCATCTGAGGTTGTCGCAGATATAACACCCTGAATTTCTTTGCCTGTTTTGTCAAAAGCTTTGTAAATAAATTCCATATTTCAATTTTAGCAGAAAAAATTTGCAAAATAAAAAAAGAAAGATTAGATTATTCCTTAATTCCCTGATAAGAATAAAAAAGAGACACCCTTGAAGTGCTCTATACTGCGCCCCTCAAATAGTGGACACGGTCACTTGGTAGAGGTTAAACTTTCTGCATTAGCAGAAGGGAGTCAATTTAAAGGGGGTCAGTATAATGAAACAGAGAAAATGGACAGCTGAAGAGAAAATGGCAATAGTTTTAGAAGGTATCAAGGGAGTAAAATGAGACTTGTCAAGAGAATTATGTCTGTTTAAAAAACTTAGCATTAAAGAGTTGTAGTGCGCCCCATTTTTGTGGACACTTTTTTGGCTTCCAATTTGTAGAGCTTTATACAACATTACTCAACTGCTCCCTGTAGTATTTTAACTCATACTCCTCTGGTGATAAGTATCCTAAACTGCTGTGAACATATCTTTTGTTATATTCCTCCTCTATCCATTTCCCTATCCTTTCCCTCGCTTCCTCTATGCTACTAAATTCATTTATCCATATCAACTCTTCCTTTATCGTCCTCATAACCCTCTCTGTATCTGCGTTCCCCTTAGGATTATCATAGGATGTGAATATCTGTTCCACCCCAAGCAGTCCCATCTCGCTCATAAATCCCCGACTCGTTGGCTGACTCCCATTGTCACTGACAAGTTTTAACCCACTACCCCTTACTCCTTCCTTAAATTCACCCATTATCGCCCTCTCAATCGCTGACTTCCATTCAGCTGTCCTTCCCCTCAGTGATAT
>JAVZXS010000014.1:0-11909 GCA_038886535.1 Candidatus Micrarchaeia archaeon
TTTAGTTTTTTGCCAACATCGGTTTCGCCGATAAAAAGGGTCTCGGTGACGATTTTTTTAGCGGAAATTAAACCCGCTTTGATTTTGCCAATGATAACTTCCGCAAAAGCGCCGATTCTTTCAATAATATCACCGGTTTTTTCATTTTTTACCTGAAAACCTTTTTCTTCATTGCCTTGAATTGAAAAATCACCGGTGGAGGTAAGATAAACATCTGGGTCGTACCAGGAGACATTGACAAAAACCATGATTTTGCCGACATAAATATAATCACTTTCATTAAGCTTATATTCTTTTTTGATTTCTTCTTTGTTTTCCAAAGAAGAGACGGGGACACGGAAACAGGGTTTTTTAGGATTAGTACCATCATCTTCTGGCCATTTAATTGAAGAGATTGAAGAAACCAAAGGACAATTTTTCTCATTCCAGTGGTCAGTTGATTCTAGAGCTTTGCCAACAACCGGACCGGCTTGGGTGGCTTTCATGCCGAAACCACTCAAATATGAGGAAGTTATTCTATCACCAATATTTATATTTCCTTTAATTGAAGTAACTTTTGCGGGGACTTTTCCAGCTAAAGCTATTAAGGACTGATTGTCTCTTAATAAAGTATTGTCTTTCAAAAAATTATCTTCATCCTTGGTATTTTTTTTAGCACCAATAATTAACCCAGGACTTGTAGATACAAACCCTAACAGATATTTATCATTTTTCTTTTTTGATTTTGTAATTTGTTCTTTTTTAGCACTTTTTTTTATCGAAACCAAATCACCAAACTCAAATTTTTCGTTAGGATTATTATTATAGTATTCTGCTAAATCAGGTTCGCCAGTACTCCAACCAGACCTTATTCTTCCTTGACCGCTTTCATTAATTGATACTTGCGTTGTTGGTATGTCGGTAGTAGCAGATATTGCGATCCAAAATTTATCATCATCAACCCTAATATCTCTCCTTAAATTTGTACCGGTTCTAAGAACTATTCCTGTTAAGCTATTAGGGGTTCCTATATCAACAGTACCACCTGTATTTACTTTAAAACGGTAATATGCGTAATATGGACTTGTAGTGCTTGGAATAAATTTTACCACTTCTCTCCATCCCTGAGAAGAATGGTATTTGTAAAAACTTAAAGCATTATTATCACCACCATCTATCGTTCCTCTATGTGAAATAGCCCATAGATATCCTGTTTCTGTATTATAAAAATATTGACCTGCCGTATAGTTTGCAGTAGTAGTAGTAAGATAACTTAAAGTATGAGTATTTGTTTGGATCCAAAATTTAGGAGGATTTTCAGCATAAGATGGCGCTGTCGTCCCGATGCCGACGTTGCCAGCAAAGTAGTTTTTATCTCCTGAGTTGCTTTGGTATAAACCAAAAGTATTAGTACCAACAATATCTCCGATATAAACACCATAACCATTAGTAATAGTACCCGCATTTATGCTTGTGCCAAACCAACCACCATATGCATTGGTAACAGTGCCGCCACTGGCGTAATTATTCGCTAAACCAAATATTCCATAAGCAGATGGCAGAATGCCGGTATTATAATTTCGACCAATACCATATACACCTATAGCATAACTTGAGTTTAAACTAGTAGCAGTACCATTATATCTTGCTTCTCCAAAGAGACCTTGAATATACTGGCTATATGACCCCACACTATTGACATTTGAGGCAACATAGGCATTAATTCCTCGATAAGTTTGATTTCCACTTAATGTTTCATCATTAACTGTATTACTGATAGAAGCACCAACTCGGTATCCGTTTCCGGTAAAAGTTTTTGAAGCATTGATTATTGCAGTAGTTGAGGGAGTGGTTGAAATACCTAAAGTTTCTGTAAATCTTCCATAACCACTAACATCTAAATTATATGCTGGCGCCGTCGTCCCGATGCCGACTTTGTTATCATTTGTCATAAACATAGTTGAAGTAGAGGAATTATTACGAATATTAAAACCACCAGAACCATAATTGATATACATAACATTATCTGACGAGCGCGGCCACATAAAAGTTTCATAAGTACCTGATGAGTTTTTAGCTTGTAGTGTAGATGCGTTTTCAACTCCAATAGCAGGACTGCCTATGATAGTTAATTTTTGTCCCGGCGCCGTCGTCCCGATGCCGACGTTGCCTGAGGAATCAATAGTTACTCTTTCTATTCCACCTGTACCATATCCTGTCTCTGTAAAAAAACGTAATCTTCCGGAAAAATTATCAATATTCCAATGATTCGTACTTGTAATTAATCGTAAATTTGCACTGTCATTTCCTGTCGTGCCCAAAATAGATATACTATCCCCATCGTTTGCTTTTATCTCTAATTTTTGCTGAGGATTAGTGATTCCAATGCCGACACTGCCGTTAATATATAAATTCGCATTACCGGGGTTATTGGCGCCAATAGCCACTTTTCGAAAAGTTTGAATTTCTTGAGTTCCTCCATGACTTTCGATTTTTAATTGACCAGTAATTGCCAAGGCAGATTTAGGTAGTTTTGAAATATCAATTTTTATTTTTGAAGATTTGGATAAATTAATAGCGTAAACAGAAATTAAAATTAAAGAGAATAACAAAATTGCTAAAAAAGAAAAAGGAAGACGATTTTTAACTTTTTTTTTCCGCTTTTTTTTCATTTTTTTAAAGAAGTATGTAAATATTGATTGGTTAATTTTAAGATAAACAATTTTAAAACAGTTGTCAAGAGGGAAAACACCTAACCCTTAATAAAATCTTAAATCTTAAATCTCAAATCTCAAATCTTAAATCTTAAATCCTAAATCCTAAATCCTAAATCCTAAAACCATATCTTAAATCTATAAATCTTTAATCAATCCTTAAATAACTAAGATAACCAAATTCTCTCCTTATAGCGAAATCCTCTATAAGTGATAAAATCCAAATAAAATTAAAAAAATTCATTAACTCGCTAACTCGTTAACTCGCTAATTCTTTAATTTTTTAATTTTTTTAATAATTTAACTCGTAAACTCGCTAACCCGCTAACTCGCTAACTTTTTAATTAATAATTAACCAATCGAATTTGATTTCCGGATGATTTTTTGTTGGTACTACAACTTTAAAATAAGGCTGGCAATTAGAATTTAGAGCTTTGCAAGAATTTTTTTCAATTACCGAAAGTTGATAATTAGCAATTGAAGAATTGGGAGTAAGATAAATTAATGAATTTTCACGGACGTTATTATTGTAAATAACAACTTCTTGTTGATTTTCCGGCAAGATGCCAATTCCCGCTGAAGCACTGGCGGTTTCAATGGCAGGAGCAAAAATTCCTCTTTTATTGAAGTTTTCCATAGGAGAAACAATTAAAGCGGAAGGGGTGGCGGGAGTAAATTTCTCAAGGGAAAGAGAGCGGAAGAAAGCCGAGCCGGAAGCGTCAATAGAGGCTAAAGTTTTTCCTGAGTTATTTGTGATTTGTAAAGGATTATCCTTGTCAAGGATAATCCTTGAAGTTTGGATACCGCCTTGGGCGATGATAGTTCCTTTAGTAGTGATTGTTCCATCTTTGGCAATGGTAACCGCGCCATCGAAAAGGTTAATTCTGGCTAAAGCGGAGAGTTTTAATTCCCAAGATAAAGCAAGAATTTTGTCGTTTTCTAGCAAGAGATTACCTACAACCAACGAGTTGGAGACAGTGGCGTTGTAAAGATTGGTTGAACCGGTGACAGTGAGATTTTCAAA
Source organism: Candidatus Micrarchaeia archaeon (assembly GCA_038886535.1). Classification (GTDB taxonomy): domain Archaea; phylum Micrarchaeota; class Micrarchaeia; order CABMEP01; family CABMEP01; genus DTQF01. Next base: position 3,718 of record JAVZXS010000014.1, read on the forward strand.
ATTGGTTGGATTATTTAGATTAGTGAGATTGGCAGTATTGGAGAGATTGGTTTGGTTGGTTATATCGGGAATGGGTTGGTTTTTGATTTCCGCTAAAAGTTTTTGGATTTCGTTGATATCAGTTTGAGTGTTAGCGAGTTCACGGGTTAACGAGTTAATATTTTCTGATTCAATTTCTTTAGCGACTAATTTGCCTTCAATGGTTGCCTGTTGGCTTTCTAAACTTTTAGTTTTTAAATTGGAGCTTTGAACTTCTTGAGAAATTAAAGTGCCTTCAATAGTGGCGGTTTGCGTTTGAAGAGATTGAGCGGTTAGACTTCCGGAAAAACTCGCATTGCCTTGAGCGTCAATTACCACCGCTTGTTTTCCTTCCAAGCCCTTTAAAATTATCTGCGCCAATTTTCCCTTGCTTTCATCGCTTTTAATTTCAACCGCCCCGGTTAGGAAAGTGGTTTTTGTGGCGGTCTGAAATTGGGCTATTGGCTGATTTTGATTATCAACAATTTCCAATTCTCCATTATCATTTTGCATTTTGATTTTTGCATTTTGATTTTTAAATTGAATTTCTTCTGTTTCAACAATAGGAGAGATGATTTTTTCATTAGTAGTTAGTAGATAGGAGTTAGCATTTAGGAAATTTTGAATTTTTTCATCAATATATTGAGAAATTGTTTTTCCCGCAATGGTTAGGTTTTGGGTGGTTAGGTTTAGGTTTTCGGCGATAATATTTTTGGAAACCAAAAGGTTTTTAACAATAATATTTTCCGCAGAGATTAACCCCGCAGTGATTTTTTCGCTAAAAAGCTGTTTTATTGTAGATAAATTTTCAACTAATTCTTGGCTGATATTGGTTAAGGAATAATTGAGTTGATTAAGATTTTCAAAAAGAAGATTAAAGTTGGTAGTTTGAGAGGAAGGATTATATTTTTGAGAAACAATTTTAATCTCTGAAGGAGAAAGATTGCCAAAATTATCCAGTGTTAAAAGAGAAGGCTGATCAGGATCGTTAATGATAAATCCGGTTGAACCGCCGTCGTTACGATTACTCCATTTTTCATAATCAAAACGGGGAGCGGTTAAGCGATAAGAAATTGTTGTGGGTGTAGTGGCATAAAGATATAAAGCAAATTTTTCTTTATCGATTTTATACCAGACGCGGGTATTTTTGTTAGGAGTTAAAAGAACCGTCATTTTATCCATATTTTTTCTTAAATTAGTGGTTTTAGAAAACAGCCAAAGATCGCTTCCTTCTTCTTGGTTGTTAAAATCAATAACATATTGGTAGGCATTTAATTGGGGATTAAAAGTGGTTAAAGAGATTGAGCCAGTGGTTTCTTCTTTTACTCCGGTCATTGAGGAAAGGTAGGTGGCGTATTTTTTACCATTGATAGTATAAGGAGGATCGACAGTTCCCGCGTCGAGTTTACCGGTACAGTCTGTATCACCAACACAGACTGCGACGTCATTACTACTTTTTAAAATTATACTTCTGGAACCGGCATCGATTTCAGGATTTACTCCTGAGGCGAGCATAGAACCAATTTTAATATTGGTGCCAATATCGATTTCTGCGCGAGTTTTTAAGCTAGTTCCGGTATTGGCGGGATCAAGATAATAATCAGTGTTTTCGTTATCTTTAAAATTTGATGCCCTAATGTCGCCAATAACATGTAATTTAAAATTAGCACTAATATTAGTGAGTCCAATTCCAACATTACCATCACTATCAATAATGAAAGGACTACTATCATTAGTTTCATCATTTACTCTAAAAGAGAATCCCGAACCTAAATTGTTAATAATAAGAGGTATAGCGGAAGAGTTAGAATTAGTTTCTAAAGATAAAAGATTACCTGATCCACCTGAAGAAGCAGGATCATGAAAAATTTGAAGCAGACTACCGGTTGAGGTTAATGAAGTGGATTGGGAAATAATACTTAAAGCATTGCCGGAAGTTAAGGCATCAACATTCATAGTGAAAGCTTTTCCAGAAGTTAAAGAATTGGCATTAATAGTAAAAAATGTTCCAGTGGTTACTGATGAATTAAAGGTAGTAGTGTAGGTTGAGTGATTTAAGGTTAAATTATCATCAGGGTCAGTTAAGGCATTCCATTTTAAAGAGGTAGCACTGATATTAGTTGTCCAAACAAGTTGTCCTCCTGATGTATATTGTAAAAATCCATTGTTAACAGTTGAAGATGGCCAAGTATATGTTTGATTATTTAAAGTAGTGGTTCCCGGTACTGTTAAATTTCCTGCAATAACTAAATTTCCTGAAGAGTTAATGTAGTTTGAGGAAGAAAAGAATCTTACCTGTTTTCCTGTTCCAGGTGAGAAAAGAATATCACCAGTTTGAGAGTCTCCAATAGTTAACTGATTAAAAGCTCGAGAAGCAATTGTTCTTTCTCCTGAGAAAGTTAAATTACCAGAGATAGTGGCATTGCCTGAGATATCTAATTTTTCCAAAGGTGAAGTAGTTCCAATGCCGACATTACCAGATCCTTCAATAACTAAATTGACATCAGAGCCGTCTAAAAATTTAGTGGAAACTCCGCTAAAAGATTTAAAATTTAATCCGCCCTCCCAATCAGAATAAATTTGAGCTAATCTATCGCTTCCTCCTAATCGGCTATTTAAGTTAATGTAAACATTACTATTTGAACCGGCTGCCGCTATTCTTAAAATTGGATCGAGGGAATCGTTGATATCAAGTTTTGTCAAGGGAGAAGTTGTTCCAATTCCTACATTCCCACTTGAATCAATAACAAAAGGAGTTGAATCATTATCTCCAGTTTCATCATTAACTCTAAAGGATAATCCTGTTCCTAAATTAGTCACCATTAAAGGAACTGCGGAAGATGATGTTCCTGTTTGAGCAATTCTAACTACATTACCAGTGTTTCCTGCATTTGAGCCTGATAAAACAAATTCTGCTAAATTCCCTGTTAACTCAGTTGATGTTGATGACAAATACAAACCTTTTCCTGAAGTTAAAGAATTAGCATTAATAGTAAAAAATGTTCCAGTGGTTACTGATGAATTAAAGGTAGTAGTGTAAGTTGAGTGATTTAAGGTTAAATTATCATCAGGGTCAGTTAAAGCATTCCATTTTAAAGAGGTAGCACTGATAGTTGTCCAAACAAGTTGTCCTCCTGATGTATATTGTAAAAATCCATTGTTAACAGTTGAAGATGGCCAGGTATAGGTTTGATTATTTAAGGTAGTGGTTCCTGGAACAGTTAAATTTCCTGCAATAACTAAATTTCCTGAAGGAGTAATATAATTGGAAGAAGAAAAGAATTGTAAGTTAGATGAGGTAGGAGCTAAGGTTAAGGTACCAGTGGTTGTGGTAATAGTTGATGCTTGATGAAATTGTAAATTTCCAGAATTGGTAATGGTTAATTTAGGAGTACCTGATGAGGAAGCAGTTAGAATATCTTGATTTTCAGTTTGATTTAAAATTGCCAAAGCCTTGCCAAAGGTTTGACTATTGGTTAAATAAAATCCACCAATTGAAGAAGGAGTTTGAGTGCCAACTGCCAATTGAGAGGAAACAGTGGCAGAATTTAAAGCAAGTAAAGATTCAGAATCAACAACAACCGCTCCTTTATTGTAAGTCTTTAAAGTTAAATCATTGCTTTCAAAACTTTCTCCAACATCAATTGTGAATGGACCATAGGTTTTAATATTTGATGATGTTTGATTGGTAAAGATTAAATCATAAGCCATTGAGACATCGCCTGATGAGGTGAAAACGTGAGGAACAGCGGATTCAATTTGAGTTTCCGAAACTCTAAAAATAGTTGAGTTGTTATCGGTAATATTTAAAATATTTCCCACATCTCCATTTGAACCAATATTAATTTTTACTAAATCACCACTAGCTGAGGTAGCTGATGAAGGAGACCAGTCAATTGAGAGAAGAGAACCTGTATTTAGTCCCGTTGATGTTGATGATAAATACAAACCTTTTCCTGAAGTTAAAGAATTAGCATTAATAGTAAAAAATGTTCCAGTGGTTACTGATGAATTAAAGGTAGTAGTGTAGGTTGAGTGATTTAAGGTTAAATTGGCAGTGGGATCAAGAAGAGAAGACCATAAAGTATTTCCACCAATTTCGCTCCAATTGGTCCCGTCATAAACATTAAATTTATTGGTAGTGATATTAAAAATTAAAAGTCCGGTAGCAGGAGAAGAAATAGCATCTCTTTGTGTTTGGTTCATTCTTGGAGCTAAAAATCCTTTATTAGTTGAACTTAATTCAAGTAAAGCAGAAGAATGAGGAGATATTGTATTTATTCCTATTCGTCCATCATTTAATAGTGTTAGTCTTTCTGTTAATCCATTATCTCCTCCAACTGATGTTCTAATTCCAAAGTTTTCTCCATTTAAAATATCAATTTTTGGATCAGTAGTTCCTCTGAAGGCCAAAATTCCCGATAATGAAGCAGAGCCTGAAATATCAAGTTTAGCAGTAGGAGTAGTAGTTCCAATACCAATATTCCCCGCAAGATTTTCATAAATATTGGAAGTAGTTGATAATCCGGTAGTGGTCCATTTTGGAATATATCCTGACGTGCCTAATACTGAAGAAAGCTCACCGGAAGCATTAGTTTGGACTATACCAGTTGAAAGAGAAGGAATAGCCACAGTTCCGCTATTGGAAATTGTTAATCGATTATTTGCGTCTGTATTTCCACCTGTTCGTAATTTAAGAGCGCCTGAGCCGGTTGCCTGCAAAATTACCTCGCCAGTACCAGCAGATTGAATAATGGCAGTTTTGGCGCTTGAGATAGTGAAATCTGCTGAAGTATAGGTGGAGCGGATACCCGGAGTAGCTACCGCAATTAGCAAATCACCGTCATTATTGATAAAAGGAATATTATTAATACTTGTTCCAGGAGGAAAGCCTTGCAAGGTTTCCGCATTAATAGCATAGCCGACATTGGCAATCTGCTGGCGGGGAGTCATTTCTTCATCAGCACCAACAGTAACTCCTAAATAAACATTAGCATTTTCAGTAAAAATACTGGCAGGAATTTCTGATCCGCAAACCTGTTGAGGAGGCGTTGGAGAGTAGCCTGATCCGCCAATTAAAACCGAAAAAACACCATCTTGATCAGGCGTGATTGAACAGGCGCCAGCAGTATAAAGAGCACTACCTCCGCTTGGAACATTATAAAGTTTAAAAGTTACGTTTGTTGCGGTTGATATAGGATTGCCTAAAGAATCGGTTAGTCGGCCTTGAAAAGATAAAAGTCTGCCCGCCCGAGTTAAACTTGTGGGATAAGCCAACGTTCGTTCATGTTTGATAAAAAAGCGATTATAAATACCTGCACCAAGTAATGAAATAAATAAAATTAAAGCTAAAAAGCCAAGATAATGATACAAAGTTAAATTCGAAATTCGAAATTCGAAATTCGAATATTTTTTAGAAGGAATAATTTTTTTGAAAGAAAAAGGAGAAAGTCTCTTTAAAATACCTAAAAGAAAAGATTTAATTTTGTAAGTTTGAAGATGAAAGCGCAAAGAGATTTCTCCAAAAATTCCTTCGGTTTTTTTCTCGCCCGCATAAATTGCTTTTTCAAAGTCTTCAATTTGAGGCACTACTGCTTGTTTATAGGTAATTTCTTCTTGTTGAGAGTTTAAAAAATTATCAACCTCTTCCTTTGCTTGCTTAAAATTTTCTTCTTTAATGTAACCTTTTTGAAAAGCCCAAGATAAGAATTTTAAAATAGTTTTCAGTTTTTTTTCTATTAAATCAAAACCTTCTCCTTTTTGAATAAGGTTATCAATGTATTGGCGGATTTTTTTGGGATTAATATAATCCATATTTCTGGTATAGACTAATTTTCAGATTTAACAGGTTATTTTCTTTGTAAAATTCTTTTATTAAAACTTGTCTTAGGCCTAAATAAGTTAAAAGTTTAAAATTCAAAGTTGAAAATTTCAGTTCAAAATTCAAAGTTTTCATAGTTTATTTTTTCCTTTTAAACTAGTAATACTTGCTCCTAAAATTTTGGCTAATTCATCGGTTTCTTTTAATATTTCATTAATTTCAAAAATTAAATTATTATCCAGCTCTTTACTTAGAGCTAACCAAAATTTACTTTCATTGGCGCTTTTTAAAGCATGATTTAGAAAATTAATAAAATCTTTTTTAGAACTGGCGGATTGAGCTTCAATAACATTGCTTCCAATTAAAGTACCTGCTCTTAAAAGCTGGTCAGTTATTACCCAGGCAGAGCGCTTATTGGGAAATTTATCAACTAAAACAATAATTCTTCGAGCTAAATTAAAAACTCTTCTTATTAGTTGTTTTTTGAACTTTTCATTGGTTAATTTTTTCATAACTTTAATAACTTTAAACTTTAAATTGTAACTTTTAACTTTTAACTTTGAACTTTGAACTAATTAAGGTTTTTATTGTCCAAATCTTATGGCTGAACTTTCATTGTATAAATTTTTAATTTGAACGGGCGTTAAAGCATAATTGTAAATCCGAACATCATCAATTTGCCCCGCATATCTTTCGCTGGCATTTGATCTTTGGCCGATATTTACATTAGTTGAGTTACTGCTGGTAATACTACCGGTGCGGGAATTGCTGGCAACTTGTGAGCCGTTAAGATAAAGTTTGATATTACTGCCGTCATAAGTACAGATAAGATGAGACCAGGTATTATTAGGAAGGGTAGAGGAATATACCGCGGTATTGCCGGTATCACCAACTTGACAGGTTGGATAGCCGTTGGAGTCGGTATAAAGCCGGAATTCTCCACCTTTGTGAATTAAGGTTTTGCCGGTTTGATTATTTGTCGCTTTTACCCAAGCGGCCCAAGAAACATTAGAATAATTTTGAGAGTCAGCGGTAATTAGAGCAATATTGCCGGTAGCAACATAGTCGTCTGTTCCATCAAAATTTAAACTGGCGTTAAATTTTCCATTAACACCATTGTACCAAGCACCAGAGGAGGTACAAGTTCCTGCGGAAGTTTGGCTTCCCGAAGCGCCAATGGTAATGGTACCATTATTGTTATTTCCTGATGAATCATAAGCGGTTGTTCCTTGGCATTCATCAAATTTCCAATGAGCAATTGGTGCGCCTCGATTATAATCCCAAGCAATCTGAGCGGGCGTTCGGGCGTAGTTGTAGATTTTAAAATTATCAATCAAACCCTTAAACCATTCATATGGAGATAAATTCATACTCCCCATTCTAAAATAACCAGAAGGCGTTTTTAAATTACCACTAGTATCTAATTCGACGTTTAAAATGCCGTCAATATATAGTTTTGCTTTATTATTATTAGCATCATAGACTCCTTCTAAATGATGCCAGGTGTTGTAAGGAAGAATATTGTTTGAATACAAATCATATCTTGTTCCTGAAGTATTAAAGAAAAACAAAACTACTTTTCCTTTATTAGCTCCATAAGCTGGTCCTAAAACGTGAGCGTAAGCTGATATTGGTCCGGGATAACCACCAGTGCCGTTGGTAAAAAACTGAGGATAATCTATCGTTGGCATTGGATTTTTAAACCAGAATGAGTAAGTAATACTATTTGAGGTGATTGTATTCATTTGAACATAATCATCCACTCCATCAAAACTTAAAGCGGAGCCTATTTTTCCCTGAGTCCAACTTGGGCCATTCATCAGGGTGCCTGAGTTTCCATTTCCGCTAATATCATAAGCATACTGTCCTTGTTTTTCATCAAATTTCCACTCCGCCACCGGTGGAGCGCAGTAATCGCTAGAACCAGGAACGCAGTATTCCGCTGAGGCGGAATTTGAGGCAACAGAACCGCCGGAGAGTGCCGAGGTATCTGATAAGCTTCCCAACACTATTGCAGAACCTCGGTTATATTCTTGTTTTATTTCATCTTCAGAGAGAGCGTAATTGTAGATTTTGACTTCGTCGATAAGGCCAATGTAACTGGCAGCGCCAATATTAACTGAAGTTCCAAAACTGACTCCGGTAGTTGAGCTAGCGGTTTGTTTGCCATTTTGATAAATCTTACAAACATTGGCCCCGTCTGAAATAACAACAATGTGTGTCCAGTGATTTAAAGGAATAACTGTTCCAGTGCAATTACCGTAAACTGGTCGTGAAGAAGAATCGGTTGTTAATTTGCTGGCTGTTATTAAAGTTTTACTAGCGACGTTGGTATTAGGATTAAGCCAAAGAG
>JAVZXS010000014.1:11919-12208 GCA_038886535.1 Candidatus Micrarchaeia archaeon
AGAAGGCGGAATTATATAATTTTACTTCATCAACATAGCCATTGTAAAAGCCATAATTAGCAAAAGTTTTTCCTATATAGATAAATTGACTAGGTGTGTAACTAGGAGTTTGAGAATCACTGGCTATTTGAACGCCATTGAGGTAAATACTTCTTCCACCGTTTCCCCAAGTGACCGCCACATGATACCAATTTCCACTTAAAATCTGTCCGCCGGTTAAAGGTGACATTCTTCCTCCATACCAGTTGACGGTTGAATTTTCAAGATGAAGCCATATCCAGTCGTTGGA
>JAVZXS010000015.1:0-11501 GCA_038886535.1 Candidatus Micrarchaeia archaeon
ACTACGGATTTTAATCCGTAGATGAATTGAGGTATAGAGTCTATTAGAGGCTATACAGAGATATATAGAGGAACAGAAGGGCAGATGACAAGTCACTACGATGAAACAGGACGCTCACGAATTTATTTGTGAGAGGATGTCACTGTATTAAAAATGGCATTTCCATTGAAAAAGAAAGGAGAATAAATGGAAATTAAAAGGGCAGTCATTTATTTTGATGGTGCTTGTCTTCCACATAATCCCGGAGGAATTGCTACTTATGGATTTGTGGTCAAAAATACAAGTGGAGATACTGTTTTTCGTGGCAAAGGAGTTGCTGCAGAGCAGGGAACAAATAACATTGCAGAGTATACAGGTTTAATTGAGGCGTTGAAGAAGGCTAAAGAAATGGGGATAGAGCAGGTAAAAATCTATGGCGATAGCATGCTTGTTGTAAATCAAATTAATGGAGTTTACGGAGTAAGAAGTAAAAACATTTATTCTCTATACGAGACAGCTAAAAAACTTCTATCACAATTTTCTGATTGGAAAATACAGTGGGTAGCAAGAAAAAATAATAAAGAAGCAGATAAACTTTCTACTGAAGCATTTATTGAATATATAGAAAACAAAAACAGACAAAGAATTGAAAAGTTAAGAAGAGAAATTGTTATTTTCGAAAATGGCTACTTTAAGATTAAAGATTATGTTATTTCTCTTAATCCTTTATCATGTAACTGTCAATATTTTCAAAGAATTAATTCCTCATCCTTATTGAAGAAAGACAATATAGTTGTCAAATGTAAACATATATTATATGTAGAAGAATTCACTAAAAGTAGAGGAGAGAATACATGGAAAAGATAAAGAAAACAAAGAAACCTACAGAAATGAAAAGAACAAGTTATATTCTTGTGAGACTTACTGATGAGGAAAAGGAAAGGCTAAAGAAACTTGCATACTCTCAAGGGCTTGATATGTCTGAGTATGTAAGAAAAAAGGTTTTTGATTTGTAAAAAAAATATATCTAAAAACTCTTAATTATCAAAGATAGTTTATGGGGGAATAGAGAAATTTTTACTGCTTTCACTTATTTATTAATCTGTGGAATAATCATTTTATTTTTTTTCACTATTAAGAATTTCAAATCTATATCCACTATTAAACTATTCACTTATTTTTTAAAGAAAAGATACAAAATTCTTTTTTATCCTTATATTGCAGTGGCTTTTTTATTAAATTTGATTATCTTCTTTTTTTTATTAATTAATTTATTAGGCTTTATTTTTTCTCCTGCAGGGTTACTGTCAAAATATCCAAAATTGACTTCTGTTTATGCTTATGGCATATTGAGGGGAGAATTTTTTTATCCTGTAGAAAAAGACCAACTCTTTTATCCTTCGGTTAAGAAAAAGTATTTTTCAGTTCCAGGGCATATTCTTAAACCTTTAGTTGATAGAGAATGTATCCATGTGAGAAATCAAAAATTCAATAAAGATGCATATCACATTATAAGTGTTAGTTTTGACCCATCTAAAAGTTATTTAAATACTAAAATTAACATAATTCACTATTCTACAGAATCAATTTTGTTTTCTCTTAATTATTGTAATAATGATATGTTTGTTAGTCCTACATATTTTTATGACATCATTTATACTAATAATGAGGTTAAAAGGCTTAATAGAGTTAAGTTATACGATAATTTCAATGCCTTTGTATTAGTCGTTATCTTGTTAATCATTTCTAATTTTGCTAATCAAAACATAATCAACTTAACATTTTCACGTATCCATAGGTTATATAGTGATAAATTTAGGGAAAGCCATTCATCTTACTCTTATGAAAGAAAAGAAAATACAGAACAATACGATGAAGAAGAGGAATATGAATACGAAAATAACTTAATAACAAAATACTACGAAGTGTTTGGGCTTAACGAAGGGGCAACATGGGAACAAATTAAAGCAAAATATAGAGAGTTAGTTAAAAACTATCATCCCGACAGGTTCACAGATGAAAATCAAAAAAAGCAAGCAGAAGAAAAGATGAAAGAGATAAACGAAGCCTATGATTATTTCAAGAGAAAGTTTCAATAATTCGCAACTGCTTTTTGATACATTTAGGTACCCTATATATAGGGAAGCAAAAAACTAATAAGGAGGTATTTTTGGCAGACAAACTTTTCACAATAGCCTGCGTTGTAGCACGTTATTTTGATGTTGAGGAACCTGATGTTAATGCAGACACCCAAGAACTAGCCATGTTTATTAAGAATGCACTAAAAGGGAAACTTCCTGAATCAAAACACTGCGTTCAATGTGGTGGAATTCTTGTAAAAAGAATAACAGGTGGAGCAGAAAGATACCACTGCAAAAACTGTTTTTCTGTTTTTGATATTAAAACCTATAAAAAGAAAAGGAGACTGTATGCCTAAACAACTAATTTTATGTGAGAAACCCTCAGTAGGGATGGACTTTGCAAAAGGACTTGGAAACAACTTTACTCAAAAAGATGGTTTTCTTGAAAACAGTAACTATATAATTACATGGGCACATGGACATTTGTGTGAACTTAAAACTCCTGAAGAATACAATCCTGAATTGAAAAAGTGGAGTATTGATACCTTACCAGTTTTTCCTGAAAAATTTGAATACAAAATTATTAAAGAAGGAGCAAAACAGTTTAAAGTTATTAAAGATTTAATACACAGACAAGATGTATCAAGTATAGTAATAGCAACAGACTGTGGAAGAGAAGGAGAATTAATTGCAAGGTTAATCTTATTGCTTTCAGGTAATAAAAAACCAACTTATCGTTTTTGGACTTCAAAAGCACTTACCCCAGAAGTAGTGCAAAGAGAAATAAAAAATCTAAAACCTGCGAAAGAGTTTGACCGACTTTATCAGTCCGCACTGGCAAGACAGTGGGCAGACTGGCTTGTAGGAATAAATGCTACAAGAGCAGTAACTATAAAAAACAACGGAGAACTATTTAGTGTAGGAAGGGTTCAAACTGCAGTTTTATCGCTTATAGTAAACAGAGAAAAAGAGATTAAAGAATTCAAACCACAAACATTCTACAACGTAGTTGCAGAGTTTGAAAAAGGTAAAGATTCTTACAAAGGTATTTACTTCAAAATAAAAAAAGATGAAATAGAAGTTGATGAAGTTGAGCAGGAAGGAGATGAAAAGCAAGAGGAAAGCATAAATTCCAAGTATGCAATACTTAAGAAAGAGGAAGCAGAAAAAATAGCAGGTGAAGTTTCAGGTAAAAAAGGCGTAATAAAGAGTATACAAAGCAAAATATCCTCAGAAAAACCACCACTTCTTTTCTCACTTACTACGCTACAACAGGAAGCAAACAAAAAGTTCGGCTATTCTGCGGATAAAACTCTCAACATAGCACAATCTCTTTATGAAAAACACTTAATATCATATCCAAGAACAGAGTCTCAGCATCTTGACCCAGGCTATGTAGCAGAGGTTAAGAAAATTGTAACTTTGTTATCAAAAGCAAATGTAATAAGTTTTGATATAAACAAGTGTAATATTAATGCAGGTAATAAAAGAGTATTTGATTTAAGTAAACTTACAGACCACCACGCACTTATACCTCAGCAGGCACCTAAAGGTGCACTTACTGAAGACGAAAAGAAAATATACGAACTCATTTGCAAAAGATTTATCTCTGCTTTTTATCCTGACTGCAAATACAAAAACACAACAGTTATAACAGAAGTAGCAGGCTATTTATTTGAAACAAAAGGTAAACAGTTAGTTGATGCTGGATGGCGTGAGATATATGGTGGGCTTACTCAGGATATTATACTTCCTGCAACCATTCTTGAAAAGGATGCGGTAAACACAAAAAAAGCAGAAGCAGTTCAGAAGCAAACTCAACCACCGCCAAGATACAATGACGCTAGTTTGCTTAACATAATGGCTAATGCTCACAAAGTAGTGCAAAACCCTGAACTTAAGAAAATACTTAAAGAAAATGCAGGCATAGGAACACCTGCAACAAGAGCACAAATATTAAAGGTTCTGCAGGATAGAAAATATGTTTACAAGCAAGGGAAACAGTTTGTTCCTACAGAAAAGGGAATGTTTCTTATAGAGATGCTTAAGAATGAAAAGGTTGCTTCTCCTGAATATACAGCAGTGTGGGAGCAGGAACTTGAAAAAATTGCAAAAGGAGAAAGTAAGGATGTAGAAGTGTTTTTAAACTCAATTAAGCAGTATGTAGTTAATTTTATTGAAACAACTAAAAGAGCAAATACAGTATGGCAAAGGAAAGATTATGGTGGTGGAAAATTCACAAAATCATATACAAACAAATATCAAAAAGCAGGGAAAACCTATAAGTCAAAAGTAAAAACTTATGGGAAGACAAAAAAAATCAATACATTTAAGAAATAAAAATTTCATTTGATTTTCTTTGTTACATTTAAATCCTTTTAAGTAGAAAAAATAATTCTTAAAACTTTCTCATGGAGGTTACATCCATGTTTTCCCAAATTGAAAAACGTGATGGTAGAATTGTGCCTTTTGATGCACAAAAAATAGTAAATGCCATTGCCAAGGCAGGTAAGGCAACAGGTGAGTTTGACGAAAAGGTAGCCAAGAGACTTGCAGGTAGGGTTCTTGCAGTGCTTGAGGATTTAAATGGTGATGGCACTTACATTCCGCATGTAGAGGAAGTTCAGGACATAGTAGAGGAAATTTTACTTCGCAGTCAGTATAAGAAAACTGCTAAAGCATACATAATCTACAGAGACCAACATGCAAAGATGAGAGAAATTGCTACACAAAGTGGTATAGAATTGGTAGATGCATATCTTAGTAAAGCAGACTGGCGTGTTAATGAAAATGCTAATGTTCACTTCTCCCTTCAAGGGCTTAACAACTACATATCATCAGAAATAAGCAAATCCTACTGGTTAAATAAAATCTATCCACCTGAGATAAGAGAAGCATACAAAAATGGTGCTATGCATATTCACGACCTAAATTTACTTTCAGCCTATTGTGTCGGGTGGGATTTGCAAGACCTGTTAAGAACAGGATTTAGAGGGCTAAAGGGTAGGGTAGAATCCAATCCACCAAAGCACTTTAGGGTTGCACTTATGCAAGCAGTGAACTTCCTCTATACACTTCAGAATGAAACTGCAGGAGCATCTGCATTTTCTAACTTTGACACCCTTCTTGCACCTTTCATTGCTTATGATAATCTCACTTACAAACAAGTAAAACAATGCATGCAGGAATTCTTATTCAACATAAATGTTCCTACAAGGACTGCAGGACAAGTTCCTTTCACCAACATAACACTTGATATAACAGTTCCACCACATCTGAAAGACCAAGCGGTAATTATTGGTGGCATACCACAAGATAGGACTTATGGGGAGTTTCAAGAATATATGGATATGTTCAATCAAGCATTGTTTGAATGCATGATGGAAGGAGATGCCTCTGGTAGAGTGTTTTCTTTCCCCATTCCTACCGTAAATATAACTAAGGAATTTGATTGGCATAGACCTGTTGTAAAGCAGATGCTTGAGTTGACTGCAAAGTATGGAACATTTTACTTTGCAAACTTTATTAATTCAGATATGAAACCAGAGGATACCTATTCAATGTGCTGCAGGTTAATGCTTGACAAGAAAGAACTTCAAAGAAAAGGTGGTGGTTTATTTGGTGCAAACGCCCAAACTGGCTCTATAGGAGTGGTGACTATTAATTTACCGCGCATTGGCTATTTAAGCACTTCAGAGAAAGACTATTTTGAAAGACTTGAAGCACTGATGAACCTTGCAAAAAATTCTCTTGAAATAAAGAGAAAAGTTATTGAAAGATTTACAGAAACAGGACTATATCCTTATGCAAAATTCTATTTAAGAAGTGTTAAGGAAAAAACAGGTAAGTATTGGAGCAATCACTTCTCTACAATTGGTATTATTGGCATGAATGAATCCATTGCAAATGCAAAATGGCTTGGTGAACCAGGAATATGGACAAAGGGTGGTAAAGAGTTTGCACTCAAAGTGCTTGATTTTATGAGAGAGAAACTCATTCAGTATCAAGAGGAAACAGGTAATCTCTATAATCTTGAAGCAACACCAGCAGAGGGAACTTCATACAGATTTGCAAAGATAGATAAACAGCATTTCCCTGATATAATTACTCAAGGAAATGAAGAACCTTACTATACAAACTCCACATGGTTACCTGTTGGGTTTACTGAATCAATTCATTACATACTTGACCATCAGGATGAACTGCAGAGCAAATACACAGGTGGCACAGTGCAACACATATTTTTAGGTGAAAGCCCTGACCCTGAAAAACTTGGTAACTTTATTATGAGTGTATTTACTAAGTATAGACTTCCCTACATTAGCATAACACCAACTTTTAGTGTGTGTGAGAAGCACGGATATATTGAAGGAGAGCATTCTGTTTGTCCAAAATGTGGAGCAGAGTGTGAAATTTATTCTCGTGTTGTTGGATACCTTAGACCAGTAAATTATTGGAATAACGGTAAAAAAGAGGAATTTAAAGATAGAAAATATATCAATTTATCTCAATAAACCAGAAGACTACCACATATAGAAGAGGTAGATGAAAAAACATTTGAAATAAAAAAGGGGCAAAAATATGAAAAAAACTAAAAAATTTCACATTGGATGGGGTTTTGGGAACTGTAATTTTAAATGCATCCATTGTTACAATAGTTCAAAAAAACGAAAGTATAAATATCAGTTAGATTTGTTATTGTCAACTGCACGACAATTATGTCCCATAGCAGATTCTATAAATTTTGGTTCGGGCGAATTTATCTATAACAGCCATACAATTGAATTATTAGAATTCATTCATTCTGAATTTTCTGAAGTTTCTATTGCATTAACAACCAATGGTTCTTCAGTGTTACGATTACCTGAAGAAAAACTTTTATATTTTCATGACATAGATGTCTCTTTAGATTTTCCAACTAAAGAAAAACAAATTAATTTTAGGCAACACAGCAGTGCTTGGGATATTCCTATTAAGGCGTTACAAAAACTAAAGTCAATAGATAAAATTCCATTTACAATAGTAACTTGTGTTACTAATATTACTCAACCAGATGACATAAAAAGACTTTTAGAGTTGGCAAATAACTTTAATGCTTTTTTAAGAATTAGTTGGCTTAGAAAAACTGGTTATGCGTCAGATGGTTTATATCTTAATCCAAGACATGCTTGGAATTTGTTAAACACACTAGTAGAAAATTCTTATATTGTTAACATAGACAGTGTATTTGGGGCTCCAATGGGAATTAATGTAAATAAATGTCCTGCTGGATTAAATTCGTTAAGAATTCAGGACAATGGAGATGTAACTCCTTATACTTTTTTAAAAAGTAAAAACTGGGTAATTGGAAACATATATGAAAATTTAGATTTTTTGCAAAATATCGATGAAAGAGTAAATGAAATTTGTAGTAGAAATCTTTTTGAATGCAAAGATTGCCAATTTTTACACTTATGTCAAGGAGGATGTATTAGTAGAGCCTATTTGCATAGGGGCGATAAAAACAGAGCTGATGACTTATGTTATAAAGTAGCACAAATTCCTCTAGATTTTATTAAAAAAATAAAAGAAAAAATAAAATTCAAAAAATACAATCTTGTTCATGGAGGATATTTATGTACAACAATAGTAACGACTTAAATCTGCAGGACTATACAGTTGTTTTGGTTTCAAGAGGCGGAATAAGCCCTCCTTATTTGAGTTGGTGGAGAAAAATATCTAAAAAAATACATGTATTAGACTTTAGCAGATGGAGATGGTTTGCTTATAATAAAGAACCTCAATGGATATATCCACCTTATCCGCCTAAAGATGAAAATTTAATTATTTTTGACAGAAGTATCTCTACTGGGATGACTATGAAATTTCTTAAAAAATATTTGACAAACAAAGGATATAATGTTGTTTGTATAGGAGTTTTAGATAAAAAATTTGGTTTATTAGGACAGAAATTTTTAGATTATATATGGGATAATGGACAAATAATAAAAGCAGATGATTTTCAAAATGATGCAAAATTTAACTATACAATAGTTGTAGTTGAAAAAACAATTCCATTTCTGGGTGGATTAAATTATGAACCTGACTTTCTTTCTTTACAAGAAAACCCGCTTGACAATGTAGTTAATAAAGACAAAAGTATAGTAATCCAAAAAGTGCCTACATGGATAGAAGGTATGTTAATTAGTTATATAGTGGAAAAACCCCTTATTCTTGTAGCACCGCCAGAACAGGTAAATATACCAGTTGACTTAAATACTGACGAAGAAATCAACTTAATTTATTCTTATTTGCAAAAAGAAAAATAAAATTTCACAAAAATGATGGAAAAAACAACTATTTTCTCTGATTTAGATGGAGTTATTGCTCAAAATGTAGAAGACGCAGAGATTGTTTTAAACTCTATAAATAATATTGAAAAATTTTTTTTGAATTTAAAATCCATAGATGATATATATTTACTTCAAAAATTTTTAAAAGAAAATGCAAAAAAAATTATTTTCTCTGTAATTACAGCGAGACCAATTATTTTATTTGATATTACAAAAAAATGGCTAAACAAAAATTCAATTCCTTTTTGTTCTCTTTATTGCTGTGGTAGTGCTGAAGAAAAGATTAATACAGTATTAAAAATCAATCCTGATTTTTTTATTGATGATAAAAAAATAATTATTGAACAAATTAAAAAAAGAAGCACAAAAACTACAAGTATTCTTTTTGAAAGTTGGAGGAATACTCTTAAAATAATTTCTTACCATTTGAGATAAAGGAGGAAATATGTTAATAAGTTTTGATGGAATTGATGGTTCAGGGAAAAGTTGGGCTATTTCTGAGTTAAAGAAAAAACTTGAATCTTGTGGTTTTTCAGTGTGGGCAACAGTTCCGAGAAATCATGTAGGCTCGTGCAGAGAAATAATTAATTATCCTGACAAGATTTTATCTTACATTAATGATGCAAAAGAGTTTTTAAATAATTGTAAAAGTTTAATAAAAGATGGCAAATATGATTTTATTTTGCTAGATAGGTCTCTTTTTACTTTATTTGCATGGTTTATTTTTAAAAATAAACTATTTACTCCTGATAGATTTTATTCAATGATAGAAGATGTATGGGCAGATATAACAGTTGTTTTAAAACCAGATTTAGAAATTTGCAAAAGAAGAACAATGAGAAACATTAAAGAAAAGAATAGTCATATTGCTAAAGACAACAAATATTGGATTAGTTTCTGGGATACAGTTAATAAATCAATAGAATATCTTTCACCAAGATTAAGAGAGAAGTTGTTAATTTTTGAAGATAGCGAAGATGCTGTTGATTGGTTGTTTAATACTTTGAAAAGAAAAAAAACGCATTTAGATATTCATTTAACTAATAAGTGTAATTTAAAATGCCCTACATGTTGTTTTGGGGCTAATAATAAAGTAAAAATCGAAGAATCAGTTATAAACTATATTCCTGAAATAATTGAAAATGCACAATATGCAGGAATAAAAGAAGTTCATCTATTAGGAGGAGAACCTTTGCTTTTAGGAAATAAACTGTATGGTATAGTTCAATTTATAAAAAGTTCAGGATTTAAAATTCATATTATTACCTCTGGAAGTATATATAAAGAAAATCTGTTGAAAAAATTAACAAAAGTTACTGATGCTTTTTTTGTCTCTGTTGATGGAGATAAAGATACTCATAATAAATTAAGAGGAAGAAACATATTTAATAATACAATGCAATTTCTCAAAGAATTACAGAACAGTAACATAAAAATTAGAATTGGTACTTTAGTAAGTAAATTAAATATTGACATTGCTCACAAAGTACCTGACATCTTAAATAATTATGGAATTAGTAACTTTTCAATATGTTGGATGCATACTAGTCCTACAGGACAACATTTTGCAATAAACAGAAACCAGTCTAATAATTATTTTCTGCATATAAATAAATACTTTATTTTGTGGAAAGATTGGTTTTCTTTCGTTAGTAAAGTAAAAAGTTTGTACCCTAATAATCCTGAATATAAGGTAGAAGTTCCTTATACCTTTTATAAAGAAAATTCAGTTTGTGAACTCCTTTATTTTAAAAGAAGGCTTTTAGTTTTATCTGATGGTTCTGTATATTATTGTCCTATGCTATCTACAAAACCTTCTACTTACAACATTATTAAAAATATTAAAGATAAAGAATACTTTAAAAAACTTACTTTAAACAAAATTGAATTTAAAAGAAAATCTTGTTTTTATTGCTTTGGTGGTTGTCTTGGTTATTATGAAATATTTAATTCAAGTGCATGCGACAGCCGATGTGTTCATTCGGATGGTAACTTTATAAAGATAAATCAAAATGAAAAATTAGTTTTTCCTTCTTGTCCTTGTAGAACACTCTCTTTGTCTTCTTCTTTTCTTGAAAAAGAATTAACAAAGATTTGATACATTAAAGTACCCTATATATAGGAGGAATATAAAAAAGAAAAATATTATTTATGCTTGGATTTAGTTTTAAAAACCTAATTAACAACTTAGGAGAAATTATAACAAAAGAATTTTTTGTATTTGTGTTTGCTTTTACTTTTTGTTTTACAGAAAATATATATGCAATAGAACTCAAACCACCTATTGAGTTGTTTAAACCAATACCTGAAATTAAAAAAGCACATAAAACAAATAAATCAGTTTATCTACAGGAAGAAACGCAAACAGAAAAAATGCCAAAAGAAAAAATAAAAAAAAAAGATACACCTGTAGTTGTGCAAACTAAAGAAAATAAAGAAAAAACCACAACCAACATATCTGCTGCTATTGAAGATTTGAAAAAAATAGCAGACACAAAGTGGTTTAAATTTAAAACAGAAAAAGACGTAATTATAATTTCAGGCATGACTAAAAAAGAAAATACGAAACAGGAAATGGAAAAGTACTGCAAAGAAAACAAATTAAAGTGTAAAATCACATTTATTAAAATTATGTAAATAAGGAGGGAATATGGAAAATGCAACAGTTCTAATAAAAAAATTGCCTCATGCAGAGGATTTACCAATTCCTCAGTATGCAACAGAATTTTCATCAGGCATGGATTTGACTGCAGCAGTTACAGAACCTGTTAAACTGAAACCCTTTCAGAGAGCGTTGATACCAACAGGCATATCTATTGAACTACCTGTTGGTTATGAAGCACAAGTAAGACCTCGTAGTGGACTTGCGCTAAAACATGGGATAACTGTGCTAAACACACCAGGCACAATTGATGCTGATTACCGAGGTGAAATAGGGGTAATTTTGATTAATCTTGGACAAGAAGACTTTGTTGTTGAAAGAGGTATGCGTATCGCTCAGTTAGTGATTTGTCCTGTAGTGAAAGCAGAGATTATTGAAGTTGAGGTACTGCAGGAGACTGCAAGAGGTAGTGGTGGTTTTGGTTCAACAGGAACAAAGTAGGTGATA
>JAVZXS010000016.1:0-11267 GCA_038886535.1 Candidatus Micrarchaeia archaeon
AGACTTAGATACAGAAGGAAGACCAAAGGTTCATTTGAATGGAGAAGAGATCGCAGAAATAGCTCTAGAAGCGGAGGCCTTGATAGGGCCTTCTCATGCATTTACGCCATGGACTTCTCTTTATAAGGAATTCAATTCATTCAAAGATTGCTATGGCAAGTATTCAGACAAAATCTATTTCCTTGAATTGGGTTTATCTGCAGATACAGATATGGCAGATAGGATAGAGGAAATAAAAGATATAACATTCTTAAGTAACAGCGATGCACATAGCCCATGGCCTAATAAGATGGGAAGAGAATTCACTTCATTTGAGATGCAGGATATATCATTTGAAGAATTGAAGCTTGCTATAATGAGAAAAAAAGGAAGGAGACCGGTTCTTAATGTAAAATTCGATCCAAGAGAAGGAAAATATCATAGGACAAGATGCATGAATTGTCTGGTGTTCTATTCTCTTAAAGATGCAGAGTCTTTCAAATGGAGATGTCCAGTATGTCATAAGCCAATAAAAAAAGGAGTGGCAGAGAGGATAGAGGAATTAGCAAATGGGAGAGAAACTATTCACCCAGAGCATAGACCGAAATGTATCCATATCATCCCTCTGTCAGAAATAATTGCCATAGCCCATAATGTAAGAAGTCCGTATTCTCAAAAAGTACAGGAAATATGGCATAAGTATATTGAAAGCTTTGGAACTGAAATAGACATCTTGATTAAAGCAGACATAAAGGATTTAGAAAGGATAGATAAAAATGTTTCAGAATTAATTTCTTCTTTCAGAGACAATAGATTCAAATACATACCGGGGGGAGCAGGCCAATATGGAATTCCAGTTCCACCTGGAAAGAAAGCATCTTATAAAGTATGGAAGGGAAATAAGGTTGTCGAAGTAGATGTCAATGATGAGGAAATATTTTCATCACAACCTTCAATAACTGATTTTATGTAGATAAAAATAAGAATAAATACTTCAAAAACTACCCAAGTAATAAATTAAGTAACAAATAAAAGAGAATTAAAAAAGAAAATTATGCAAAGCTCTTCTTGTCAACGATGACGTAGTCGGACGCTGCCAAGATTGCCGTGTATGGAATGTATATCAAACCTTCTTCTTTCTTCATTCTTCTCATTGTTGGGTTGTCTGGGTTAGGTTCGACTACAAGCGTCTCGAGCTTGCCATTCTTCTCGTTGATCAATATGTCAACAAGTCTGCCTATCTCTTCACCGTCGTTTGTTATCAATTTTCTGCCTGCCAATTGGCGTGCTAATAGAAGCTTTACCATGTGTCCACCTTTTATTAGTATTTATATGTGAGATTTAAAAATCTATCTAGATTTTTAATCTCACTCGCCTCTAATTCTTATTTGCTGATATATATTTAAAATATTATCTTTTTTATTTTATAAATCAATTAGTCAATAAAAATAAACTTAAAACAGAGAAAAGCAAATTTTTATATTATTTCAAATATATATTATGTTGTCCTGTGTGGGGATGGCAGAGCCTGGTCAAATGCGCAGGACTTAAGACCCTGGTACAGGCTTATTCCTTTATGGAAGTAGGAAATCCTGTGCCGTAGTGGCTACGTGGGTTCAAATCCCACTCCCCACATTCCACTCTCTACATTTTTTTTCTTTAGGATAACGTTAATTTTAAATATCTAGCAATTATATTAACTTTATGAATCATTCGAATAGATTTTCATTTTTTCCTTTATCATTCATCCTAATTATCTCGCTCATTCCATTAATATTTGCAGGTTATCCGATTATTTCACAAAGTCAAAGAGAGGCTGTCCCGATAAACGAGTCTTTAAGGAGCGTGGAAGGAGTTTATTCTGTTTTCCCATTTGTTGATTGTAGTTTAATACCTAATAGATATGGTGGATTTGGACATTGCAATGATTTTGTTGCTGATTTTTGTATAGATAAACAATTAGATCTTTCGCGGAGTATAATTCCACTTAATTCGGAAGAAAAAAACGAAATGAGATCA
This sequence comes from Candidatus Micrarchaeia archaeon, assembly GCA_038886535.1. Lineage (GTDB taxonomy): Archaea > Micrarchaeota > Micrarchaeia > CABMEP01 > CABMEP01 > DTQF01. The sequence continues at coordinate 1,999 of JAVZXS010000016.1, forward strand.
ATTCTAGCGAAATTAAAGTCTGCTGATGATTCTATAATAGCAATGAAGAATAAACTCTTCAGTTCTTTAGTGAAGAAGAATTGTACGTATGAAAATTTAATTTTATCCAGTCAATTAAAACATGTATTATCATTGAATGGAATTTCGTTAGTTTTTGATTATCTATTTTACAAGTATTTCAAAACTAATCCGATTAATTTTTATGATTATTCTTTAAGAGTAACTTATTCTTGTGAAGGCATCGAAGTTCCAATTGTTTCTGATTTAATAGATATCTTAGTTGATTTTGTAATAAGTTTTGATCGTTATCTGGAATACCAAACTTCAGCATATCAAAACGCAGCAGAGGCATTAAATAGTTTATTTGATTTAGTTATAAAACAAGCAGATTCTCTTTACTATGAAGGCGCAGGATATTCGAATTACTCCACTTCAGCCTATAAATTCTATAATGAGAGGATAAAGTCATTCATCTATAAATCTAACCAAAACCAAATCGAACCAACACAATCTGATTTGAATTCTCGAGATTTCTCCTCCTACTTTATATATGTTAGAAATATTAGTAAGAAAGTAAGCTCAGAACGAGTAAATAAACTTTCGAACTGTGAAATTGCAGTGATGTCATCTCCTCAATACATTATAGCGTTTAATTATTTGATAGATCTATATAGAGAGATTCAGGAAGCAAGGGCAACTTTGAGGTCGGATTATGATGTAGCAAAGTCTGAAGCAACACAGAAATTCATTGACGCACAGACAAGATACAATATTTTAATGAATGAGAAATATTGGCTTGTTAATCAACCAATAGTGGCATATGCATTGAATTCATCCCAAGAAACAACAATGCAAGAAGGGTTGATCGTACCTTCAGATTCTTTAATGCAAATGAAAGAACTTTTGTATGGTTCGGGTTCATCTATAAGCGTGAAGAATCTTTTGGATGCAGCAAATAAGGATACAGATGATCAAGTAATATTCTATTATTCAAAGGGCATCGAAAAGTTTAGGAAAGCAACAGAACTATCGAAATTTGCAATCAATAACTCATACAAAATAGAGGTAGAATCTGATAACGTTCTAATTTCATTGAATGAAAAAGTAAGATACAAACTTGAATATGCACATAACAATCTAACTAAATATCCTGTTTATGATATAGCATCAGCTTCCGCTTATGAGTTATTGAATAATAAATATCACGCAGCAGCTTCAATATATAATAATTACAATCCATCAAATACAACTAAAGGAGAGAGAATAGTTCAGCTATACAATGCAGCATTAATGCTTGATGAAGTAATCTCATTTGCTTCTATAAAGTCATCTGATATTATAGAATTAAAAAAGAAATCATTTAAAGAGGCATTAGATGAATTAAATGCAACAATAAAGAAAGCGCAAATGGATGAAATAGATATTACAGCTGAACTCCAATTATTAAATTCTAAGACTTTACTTTTAGGAATGAATGTTAATAACGTTTCATTCCTAGAAGATTCGCTAAACGCTCTTATTCAGGCAAAAGAAGCTATATATTCAAAAGCAGAATTAATGTATTCAGATCTTCCATCCCTTAGGGCAAGAATTTATTCAATAATTAATTCTATTTCACCTTACATGAACACAAACCAATACAGAACCACTATAGATCAAATAGATAGAATATACTTTATAGATGGAAGTTTTAATCCAAATAGATGCCTTGGAAACTATAAATCAATCAAAAACAATTATTCTGCTGTTTTAGAAGAGCTTAATAAAAATGCAGCATCGTTACTCTCAACATATCTATCAAACAAATACAGCGCAAAGACATTATTTGATACAACACCACAAGTCGATTCCTATACAAATATAACAACATATTTAGAGATAAAGAATGATCTATCCTTAAGTACTAATTCTCAAGTAGTTGTTCAGGTGAGAGGTATTCCATATGAAGTAAATAGTATTATTGAATCAGAAATTCCAGGTATATATGCAATAAAGAATAAAGATTATGTTTCTATTTACTTCCCAACTATAAATAAAACTACAAACTATCTTTTAAAAATAAAATCCTATATTAAGCCATCTACTCTAGTTTCAAAGAAAACTGAGAGATTAGTTCTTACAAATGAAAGATTGACAGAAAAAATTACATATGAAATTGATTCTATTTATGATATTGATTCATTAATTTTAACCGATAATTATTGGGCTGATGAATGTTCTGTTTTTATGAATAATAGAATGCAAACTATAAGATCTTATTCTAATCTATCAATTTTACTTTCAAATGTAAAAACCGGTAAACAATCAATTTATGCAACCTGTACTAAGAATAATCCGATTACATATTCTGCATCAGGATTTACAAGTTCTGATAATAAAATTTCATATACTTTACAAATAAAGAGTAATTATGAAGATTTGAATGACGTTGATTATGTATTAGAAATAATGGGTTCTGCAGACGAAATTCAATCTGATAGCATACGCGTTTATGATTCTAAAGGTCAAATAACAAAGAATTTCCAATTTTATAGAAGTGGTGATAAATATTATGCAAAATGGTTCATCCCAATACTTTCATCAGAATATCAGAATTATACCGTTTCATATGTGACTACAGATATTGTTTCTTACTATTCAAAATTAAAAAGCGAGATAGAGAATATATCTACATCCGAATCTATTGATGTTTCTTCTTACATTAGAGATGCAACTTATCGTGCAAGTAGAGGAAAATATGACGAAGCAATAAATTCACTTGATAAGGCAAAGAAAGAAATATCACAAATTAGAACACAACGTTCAGAGAATTTATCACTTACAGAAAGACTCGATAAATTAAACAATAAAATTTTGCAACTTAAAAACAAATCAAATGAGATTTATTCGATAGCAATAAATCTTTCATTATCTGATATAAATGTAGAAGTTGCAAGGCAAATTGCAGAATTTGAGGCCGACTCACAATTGGCAAGAAATTATCTAGCGAAAGGAGACATTGCTAATGCAAAATCTTTAATCTCTAAGCTCGAAAAATTAGTTTCATCTACAAAAATTGATAACTCAATATATGCAAAAGAAAAGAAACTTTTAGATTCTTTAATTCAAGCAGAAAGGAAAGTTGTAAGCATAGGTAAATTTACAGACATCTCTTCGCAGGTAGAAAGACTTAATAAGATAAAATCTTCTATTTCATTAGTAGAACCTGCAACAGCAGTCCAGGATTATTATACTGCATTAATAAATCTTAATAATGCATTTAATTTAATTAATGAAATAAATTCAGATATTGAAAACAGTTCAATTCAAATAAATGCACAACTTGAAGCTAAATTAAAAATTTCTAAAGAAGTTCTGAATAAATGGAAAAATAATAATAAAATTATTGTTAATGCATTTTCTATAGATAAGAATTCACCTATAAAATCCATTCCAGAATCAATAGAGATATTAAATAAAATAAACATTACTGATTCGTTGGTAAATGAGCTTAATATATTATATTCAAAACTTAATGGATATAAATTAGATGAGAGAATAATTAATATCGCTGAATTTGAGGAATTAGATTCAAAGACAGATAAAATACAAAAAGATATTGAATATTATGAGAAGCTAGTAGATCAATATAAGAGTGCATCAAATGAAATAATAAAAGATGCAGGTTTAATCTTCGAAGAAAAGCTAAATAAAGGTTCTGCGAATGAAAAGAAAAAAGTTGTAGATTTACAGCCAATTCTATCTTATGCGAAAGAATTGCATTCTGCAGGAATGTATCTAAATTCAATAATGTTAACCCAATATGCAAGAAACGAGCTAATTTCGATTCCATCAAATGAAGCAACTATAGATTTAACATTATTGGTGTACTTTGGAATAGTAATAATTGCGATAGCAATTATATTAAAAATAATATCAAGAAAAGAACCGCCAAAGATAGAGCGAAAGATAGAAAAAATTAAACTAGATTAAAATCTGAATCCATATACAAAAATAAAAAATAAGATTAAAAATTAAAAAGGTTAGTAGTCTTCGTCTTCGTATTCTTCTTCTTCGTCTATCCAATCGTCTTCAAATTCTTCCTCTTCATCTAGTTCTTCTTCCTCTTCTTCCTCTTCATCCTCATCTTCAAATTCTTCCTCTTCATCTAGTTCTTCTTCCTCTTCTTCCTCTAGTTTCTTAGGATTTCCTTTTGGCATATTCTCACCTTATAAGGTAAACTATCTGTGGTATATACATAATTAAGTATTAAAAATCTTTTTAATTTCACCAATTGGTTATATGTACTAACTAATCGATTTTATATATTTTATAGTTTAATAGAATTTAATTTTATGTAGTCAACCTTTCTATTTTCTCTTACAATTGCAATAATAAGATTCTTTTTAGCAATTTGAGCAACTCTTAGTAATCTATATATCTCCAATATAGTAATCTTTTCTCTCTCGGAAATCACTTCTATCAAGAAACTACTCTTTCCTTCGCCAGGTCTTATGCCTTTCTCATAAACCCTTAAAGGTGTTCCAAATCTATATCCAGATTTTAGTATATATCCTTTTTCTCTAAGATCTGAATAGACAATATATTTAATATCAATATCCTTTTCTTTCTTTATAAATTCTTTCATTAATTCTTTAAATTCAATTTTTTTATTCTTAGATTCTACCAATATTCTTTTGTTTTCTAACAAATACAATGCTTCATATGGAGAAAGAATAAGTCTTTGTTCTTTGTCAAGAGTTCCATACCCTCTTTCCGTTAATACTTTAATTATTTTAGGATCTTCTTCAATAACAAAATTTTCCAGCAGATAAGCCATACAATCACACACCTTATCTGAAAGTCAGTGAACATTATAATCATCGTATATTAAGCTTTATAAATTTCTCTGATAAAATATATTCGGTGATACTAATGGCAGAAGAAGAAATGAAAGAGGAGATTAAAGAGCCAGTTGAAGGAGAGGCAGAAATTGCTCCAGAAGAAGATGAGAGGCTTCCTTTCCCAACTGCAAGAGTTGTAAGAATATTAAAAGAAAATATGACAAAACCACATCAAATAAAAGCAGAAGTAAAAATAGCAGCGAATGAATTTCTCGGTGAAATCCTAAAAGATATTGCAAAAGAAATGGATAAGGAAGAAGTTTTTACGCTTTCAACTGAGCACTTCAATAAAGCAATAAAGAAATATAAAATGATAGAGTACCAGCAAAAGAGGATTGAAAGAATAAAGAAGCTTCTTGAGAAACAGAAGGCAGAAGTAGAAGAAGTAATAATAGAGATTGATCTTTCAAGAGATCTCTAAATTTGTAATCCTTTTTTATTTTAGTGGTTAAATGGCAGAAGAGAGAAAAAAGGACTACAGCTTTGAATTATTAGGCGCGTTAGTTCTTTTTCTTCTCTTAGCCTTACTCTGTTATTTTCATGTTATCTGCCCTCTTCCTTCTTGTCCTGATGGATTGGTTCAGTGTAATAACTGTCCTGGCAATTGTTGTTTGCCAGATGGTAGCTGTCCATGTCCAGCCGGTTCAGTTCCATGCAGCACCTATTGTCCTCAAACACTAAATTGCCCTAGTGGGTGTTGCAATATCGATACATGTGCATGCACTGCAACTCCACAATGCCCTCCTAATACAGTTTGGAGCGAATCAAGAGGATGTTGTCTGTTCACTTCAGGTCCAAACGCAGGGAAGTGCGCAGAAATATGCAATGTTGATCTAAAAAGAGTGACATGTCCTATAAAGGGACTAGATGCATGTGATTCAAACAATTGCTGTCCATTAGGCTCATTGGGATGGGATGATTCTCAAAAATGCTGTGTAGATTCATTAGGGACATGCATTCTAAGTTGCTTGATTGACAATACAAGAACCGGTTGTCCAACTCCTGGTGTAAAGGGATGTGATGCAACAGGCTGCTGTCCAAAGGATACATATTGGGACAGCAAGAAAGAATGTTGCGTTTATGAAAATGGTTTTTGCTATGGGGATCCCTGTGCAGATGTTCAATGCCCACCAGACCAAGTTTGTATCAATGGAAATTGCAAACTTCAAATCGATCTATGTGAAGGGGTTATTTGCGATGAAGGCCAAATTTGCGATCCTTTAACTAGGTTGTGCTCAGATCCATGTAAGAATGTGTTCTGTCCTGCAGGCCAAATATGCATTAACGGAAATTGTGAAACTGACCAATGTTACAATGTTCAGTGTCCAGCAGGCCAGATTTGTATAAATGGAAACTGTATAGATCAATGCGAAGGAAAGATATGTCCAGCAGGGCAGGAGTGTGATCCAGAGACTGGAAGTTGCAAAGATAAAAAGTGCAGTTCATCAACTCAATGCAGAATCTGTGATTTAGAACTTGGTGTTTGCGGGGGGATTCCAGGTTCAAGCCAATGCTCATCAGACGATGATTGTAAGAATGTCGAATGCCAGGCTTCAGGTACGTGTGGTATAAGTGGAGGGGTAGGTGGAAATGGAGGAGAAGGCTCTAATTTAGTGAGTTGCAATTATAAAGGGTCATTTACTCAGTGTCCTTCAGACATAATATGTTCAAATGGATGCGCTGAAGAGATAAAATGTGCAGATCTGCGTCTTCCTGAAGGTCAGTGCAAAGGAGTAGGAGAAACATGCAGCAGCTCAACAGAATGCTGCTGTGGAAACAGTTGTCAGATTGTAAACGGACAGGGATTCTGCTGTCCAGGTGGATTATGGCAATGCGGCTATCAATTCGAATAAAATAGATTTTTTAACAAAAACATTAGTAATTTATTTTATTATTTTTAGTTATTTTCTGACATTATTCTTTTAAGTATGTAGTCCTTATCAAATGGGATTAAATCTTCGTATTCTTGTCCTACACCTATAAATAATATCGGAACTCCGGTTGCTTTCTTTACAGATATTATAGTTCCACCTTTTGCATCAACATCTAATTTTGTAAGTATAACTCCATCAATTTTTATTGCTTCATTAAACTCTGAAACCTGAATAAGCAATGCATTTCCCGCTATTCCTTCCCCTACAAAAACTTTCATATTAGGAGAAACCACTCTTTCTATTTTTTTAAGTTGCTCAATTAAATTTCTATTAGTTTCTTGTCTCCCTGCGCTATCTATTAAAACAATATCCAGGCCCTTTGCCTCAGCATACTTAACTGCATCAAATGCAACTGCAGCAGGGTCAGAGCCATAGTCATGCTTTATATATGGGATTTCAAGCCTCTTTGCATGCTCAATGGTCTGCTCTATTGCTGCTGCCCTGAATGTATCTGAAGCAGCGATAACACATTTTAGACCGTTTTTCTTAAAGTAATGTGCCACTTTCGCTATAGTTGTAGTTTTTCCCGCTCCATTTGGCCCTATGAATAGTATTTTATATGGCCTTCCAGTTGTTTCTTTATACTTTTTTACCTCATTTATGAGATCAATTCTTTCTTGTTCTATTACTTTTTCTATTGATTCGTAAATAGAATCTAGTATATATGATTCGATACTGCTTGATTTAACACTTTTTCCAACAAGTTTCTTCTTCAGGTCGCTTATTATTTCTTCCGCAACAGGAAGGGCTACGTCCGCTGTCAAAAGCTGCATTTCAAAATCCTCAAGCGCTGTTTTCACATCACTCTCTTTTATTGTAACTTCTGGAGTTATTATTGATTTTACTTTCGTTAGAAAACTAGTCTTAACCTTTATTTCCGCTTCTTTTAGCTCTGACTGGAGAGGTTTTTCTTTTTTCATTTCTTCTTTAATTTCTCCTTTCTCCAGACCAATGCTTTCTTTCTGGAGTTTTTCCACCTTCTTTTCGCCTTCTTCTTTTTTTATCTGTTTTTCAGTATGTATTGTAATTACATCTTCTTTTGATATATTTTTGTTTTCTATTTCAACACCTTGTTCTGGAATAGGAGCAGGTTTTTCCTGCTTAATTTCAATCGTCTTTTGAGTGGTTTCAAGAGTAGCTACTTCTTCAGTTTTCTTTGATTCGCTTATTTCTTCTTTTATTTCTTCTGATTTTTTCTCTTCTTTTTCACCAGAAATAGATTTTGTAATAGTATTAACTAAACCAGTGATTTTCTTTTTTAAAATTCCAAACATAAAATCACTGACTTTAAAAATATCGATAATTAATTATAAATAGAGTTTATTCACTTTCCTTTTTTTCTGCCATTATTCTTCTTGCTTCTATGTCTATCTCTTTAAGTCTATTTGATATTGCTTCCATACTCTTTATCAGATCATTCTTTGCTTCATCTAATTCTTTTTTCTTCCCTTCTAGGAATTTGATAGCATCTTCAACACTTGTTTCTGTAAATACATTTGCACCTACATTCATAAGTAATTTATTTGTATCTTTAAGCTCTCCTTTAATAAATATACCTGAACCTATGTTAAACAATGTAAGATTATTCTCTCTAAGGGCTCTGAGCGCTTCTATTGTCTTATTTATTTCTGCTTCTACTTGCGCTATTGCCCTCATTTGATTTTCTATTTCACGGGCATAATGCTGATGATATGAAGCTTCAGCAGCGAGCTGTTCAAATTGTTCTTCTAAACTTACCATAAAATCACTAGTTCACATCTTTTCTACTTTTTCTATTGTAATATCTTTTCTTCTTAAGCCATGGGCATTTCCCATAATTGAATACAATTTATGAGTTGCAAATTTCTCGTTTTCAGCTTCGATTATCTTACTAAATTTTTGTTCTTTATTTTTTATTTTCATCTTTCCGATTATTCTGAACTTCATGTCATTCACCTTTTTTGCTATATTCGATAAATATATTCAATAAATATGTTAATGAACTTTCAATCCATTTTCAGTTTTCTCACTTGTGGTTATAAGTATTATCTTTCCTTCTGAATTTTCAACAGCTAAAAGCATTCCATTAGATTCAACACCCCTAATCTTTCTAGGTTCTAAATTTGCCACAATAATTATTTGTTTTCCTATTATCTCTTCCGGCTTATACATTTGTGCTATTCCTGCAACGAGCTGTCTTTGTTCGTATCCTAAGTCTATTTTTAGTTTCAATAATTTGTCTGAGCCTTCTATTTTTTCAGCTTCTAATACTGTTGCAGTTCTTAGATCAATTTTTAAAAAAGTATTATAATCAATTTTTTCTGAAACATTTTGTTCCAAACTATCACCATAAAAGTTTACATGAATCCTAATGAATCAATGATTCTTTGTTGCTCAAATGCAGTAGTAGATTCTCCAAAGATTACAGAATGATTATTTCCAACAAGGCATAGAGATACAAATGGAACACCAC
>JAVZXS010000017.1:0-11253 GCA_038886535.1 Candidatus Micrarchaeia archaeon
TATTTTATGAAATACCTTCCTCCAAAACTTTCTGAATCTAATTCCCGCTAACATATGGTTCCAGAACCTTCCAGACCTTCCTGCTGTACCTAGCCCTTTTTGGCTTTGAAACAGCGTTGTAGCAGCCTACTGCCTCCCAACTGTAACCGTGCTGGTGGATACACTGGGCCAGAATCCACGCCCCCACGTGTATGTTGTAACAGGGATTCCAGATTTGTCTTTCGTCATACAGTCCATGTTTCTTAAGCGCTGGCAGCCATGAGGTGTTTATCTGCATTATTCCTATGTCGTAGGTTCCATTGTTATTTTTGTTTATAGCCGTATAGTTAAAGTTTGACTCCACCTTTGCTATTGCCCAGAGCAGGTTAGGGTGGATATTGTATACCTTTCCAGCATCAATAAAGCATTGATTCAGATTGTAAGATGAAAGAAACTGACTATTGCTAATGTTAGAGGTAGAAAATATGAGGATAAATGCTATAACCGTAATTGCAGATATTTTTACCATTATTCTTTTATTCTCCATGCAGAATTCTTTTAAGATGTAAAATATCTGCTTCAATTTTTTTTAAAAATACTTTAGCCTTGTAAGAACCTACCAGAAAGGAAAGGAGATTAAAGGCATCGTTTTCCCAGAATTCTATTATCTGCCTTGAAGACTCTCTTTTGCGGGAAAAAATTTCTCTGTATTTATAAGGGTTTTTTAGATAACTTTTTAAATCTTTGTAAGAAAGGATAATAATCGCTTTAATTAATCTTTTAATGCCCTCAAGTTCCTTATTTACCTGTTGTTCCTGTAATGTTTCCAAATACTTTGTCATTATGCTTCTCCTGTAAAAAGTTAATTAGTTCATCAATGTTTTTTATTACAATAGCTAGTCCACCAAGACTTTCTACTTTTTTTAGAAATTCCTGTTGAGCTCGGGACAGTTTTCCCTTCCCGCTTTTACACTCTATTGCAAGAAATCTACCGCCTGGCACACATGCTATAATATCCGGAGAACCCGCAGCCCCCATTTTGATTGCTCTTCTTTTTTCATTTCCTACAACAATTAGCCCCGAATTATTTCTAACTGGTAGATATCCTTTTAAAGAGAGATATTGCATACATGCTTTTACCAGTGCAGACTCCTCTTTCTTATGGTATTTTCTGAGAAACTTATTCTCTGAAAATTTTCTTTCTCCATTCTTCTGTAAATTTTTGAACAGGAGATTGGCTTCCTTTTCCGTTAAAAAGGGCATTTTCAGCCTCCTCTGTGATTTCAATGTTATCAATCACAAAAGTATTTTCAAGATATGGAATAATTGAGACTATGAATTTATCGTCTTTACGATCAATAATGACTTTACCCATTGGTATCTCCATCACTCTGTCTGATACTAAGTAGTTCATTTAATTCTTTTATCTGTTTTCCAAACTCAAGATAAATTCTTGCAATTTTTTCAACCCCTGCAAGATTTCCTTCTCTGGGGAAGTCAATTCTTTTTTTGCTGAGAATTTTAAAAGCCATCATAATTTGGGCACCTTCGTTTGAACGAGGGATAAAGACAATAGTATTTCTTCTATTAATCAAAATTTGTTTTTGTTCATAAGGCTCATTAAGTTCATTCCATCTTTCAGGGGAGAAAAGGAAATACTCTGGAACTGCTTCTTTAAGTCTGTTCCAAAGGGAAACAATCATTTTTCTTACATCTTCAATTTTTTTCTTGGCTTCTTCAAGAGAAATAGTGAACCCTACATTTCTCATGATTGAATTAACCTTTTTGTCGAGCTCAAAGATGCTGAAAACTAATTCTCTTGGTAGTCCCGACTCTGAGATTAAGACAACAATACTTCTTTGATCTTGAATTTGTCTTTTCTTTTTTTCAAGTATTAATTGAGATTTACTTTTGGCTTCTTGAGCCACTGTTTCAGTCATAAGCTGAACCTCCTTTTAAATTTGATTTTTTAATTTAGTGATTTAATTTCAATATCAATATTACCTACAAGACTTTCGAGGATCTTTTTAGCGGTTTTGATATTTTTTCCTTTTTCGCCGACAAGAAGACCTACTGAACCATTTTCAGAGTAAACAGTAGCCTGTGAGAGAGATTTAAAATAAACTACCCTTTGAATTTTATCTTCATAGTAAAGGAGACTTTTAATTAAATCTTCAACATTTTCATGATATTTAACAAAAAGAAACCTGCCTTCTGGAAAATGTCTTTTTATTTCACTGCTTGATACGTAGGGTTTGAAGATATCGTTTAAATCTTTATTTGTGAAATTTTTGCTGGTTTTAATAAGAATTTTAAAAAAATTCTGATGAATTCCAATTTTTTTAATGCTTAATTCGTAATTAATGAGAGGTTCATGTAAAAGATATTCAATTAATTTTCTTATATAAGCAGGAGACTTTTGACTAAGAGTAATTCTTGCTCCCTTTATTTCAAAAACAGCAGCCCAGCCTGTATCGCCGACTTTATAGTCATGGGCAGCATATTTTTTTGGCAACTGTGCAAAAATTTGAGTACCCACTATGTTACATAGAAGACTGTCATGATCAGGCAATTTTTTCACAACCTGAAAAAGAACAAGGTAGTTGATTTTGATTACTGGAGAGTTAAGCATATGTTTATTTATTACTTTTTTGTATTTGAGATAATTTGGTTTTTAGTTATTGTAATATTTAATAAAAATTTGAGGACTAACATGATACAATATTTATGGTTTATAATCTGGATAACAGTTTTACTTATTTTTTCATGGAGTAATTCTGGAGATATGAAACAGATTTTTTGTATCTTCTAACTTTAAACCTTGCACTACTTGGAGCAGGAGCCACATGGCTAAACTCAACAAATATAGAAAAACTTAAAGAGAAAGATAGGAAATTCATTCAATCAAGGAGAAAAATTTTTAATCTGGTAACATTCACATCATTAATTATTACTGTCACGGGATTAATTTCTTCGTTTATTGATGAAACAAGAGTTCCTCCAATTCTGGGACTTATATCAATCGTTCTTATATCGTTTTCAGTTCTACTACTCGGAATTTTGTTTATCAGATTACAGAATAAGTGAATTTTTCATACATTTTGCAGGGACCTCAATAAGTCTTAACCAGGTTAATAACAGGAGAGATAGACATATTTATTACAAAGGAAATAATTTTTTTAATGAGCGAAATAAATTTTTCAGGCATTTTATTGGGGTTTCAATGAGTCTTAACCAGCAGGGTTTATTTCTTTCAAATTTAAGGCTTTCTATAAGCCCAGAGATGTGCTGTTTTTGTTGGGTTATGATTTCCTGCTGAATTTCAAAGTCAATCTCTCTCAGGTATTCATTTAAAGACATTTTGTATGCTTTTATCTCTGTAATGTTCAAATTATCGGGTTCAGCCTCAATAGTTTTGATTTGTTTCCTTTTAAATTTAAATCCCAAGCTCTTCCAGAAAAAATCTCTTGGATTCAGGTCTTCCTCGCCGTATTCATCTCTGGTTCCAAGTCTTCCTATGATCTTTTTTATTGTCAAGTGCTTTTCCCTGTAATAATTAATAGCCCCCCAGAAAAGAAAACTTCCCATATTTAATCTTCTGTATTCTGGATGAATCAGAATATCGTGAATAAAGAGAATTTTCTCAAATCGTCTGTATTCGGTATCAACTCTTGCATAGCAGCATACTGAAGAAAACATTTCTCTGATTTTTTCCTGGGTGAGTTTGTCAAGAGGATAACCAAGTATTTGTACACTGATAGAACCTAAAGATTCTGCTTCTTGTAACAAACAAAACCATACATTTCCTGCTTTATCCCTAACATAGAAATGGTCAACAGTTTTCACCTTACTTTCTCTCCAGAATCGTGTTCTTCGAGAAGCGATCCAGTTTGATGAAAAGATAAAAACAGGAAAACAGCCAAACGTTAACTGCCACCATGGCATTTTGCCTCTGGTTCCTGCCAGCAATAGGATACTATATTGAAACATGTTATGGGAATATTACTCAAAATTTTTGCAGGGGGTAATATATAAATAACTTTAGTTCAGTAGATTTCGAATATCAGGTATCAGGTCTGAAAGCCTGAAATTATTTCCTCCCTTCTTTTTCTTGCAATGCAGGCTCTTATTTTTTATTTTCAAATTTTTATTTTTTATTTTCTTTTTTCAGCAATTTTAGTTTGCCTGCATTGCGGGAATAATCACCTTTGGGAGGTAAAATTATGTTTACAAAAAATGTGCAAATTTATGAAAAGATTGATTCTTCTTTCTTAGCCAGCCTAACTGGTTTAAAGAAAGAAATTATTGAACAGATATTTCTTGTTGGAGACACTTTTCGTGTTTCCAATAAGAAATATAAAATTTGCCAGACTGCGGAAGAAAACAACCAGAAGGTTTTCCTCTGCCAGGTCTGGCAGTAAGAGGGGCGAAAGCCCCTTTTTTATTTTTAACACCTATTGAAAACTATGTCACGCATATTTTTTCACTTCCACAGAATTACACCTGCAAGTAAGCCAATACTCACAAGATATTCAGCAGGGCTACCGACTCTCATGATTCCAATAGAAAAAGTTCTCCTTGTTGGATGTATCAACGGAACTGAGGAGCTTAAAGCATCCTGTAGAACATGTAGAATGCAACCAATTGAAGTATAAAAACAGACAAATAAAAGAGCAAAAATTAAAGTTTCTGAATTAAAAATGGTAAAACTTGATATAAATTTAGCAAATGAAATAGAGAGTATATCTATTTTTGTTTTCAAGCGGACAACAGTCCATAATAGAAAAGCAATAAATACATAGCCTAACAACCAATGGCTAAATCTTCTATGATTTTTTCTCCATCTCTCGGAGTGGTAATCATGTCCTTCTATAGCATCAGGGAGGATACTGCCTCCAGCAGCCATCAAGGAGGAGACGATATCATGAGTCAAAAGAAAAACCAGAGAAAACGTTGAAATCTTGTGGTTTATCCATTTCACCGTATGCCTCCTTTTCTTTTAAGCTGTCTGATTTTTCTCTCATCCAGTCCTGTTATCCTGATCTGATTGTCAGGCCACATCTTCCTTGGCAGAACTATACATTCAAGAATCTTTTCCTCCAGAAACTCCTTTGAATCTGAAATTATAACTGCCCATGTTTCCTGTCCTGTTTTAACAGTTGCTACTTCCATTTTTCTTTTGCTTGCCTTATCCAGTTTTTTAAATCTTTCACATTGAAAATATAATCTCCATTTACTGAAGTTACAGGGATTTTTCCTTTTTTTACCTGAGTAAAAACAAAACGGTATGGTAGCCCCAGTACCAGAGCGAGATTGCTTATTCCCTTTATTGATTCATCCTCAGAAAACGTTTCAATTAAAGAGGAAACAGTGGCTCCAGATTTTCTGGAAGATTCAACCCATCTGAGAATATCATCCACATCATAAAGCACCATCCTGCCAAGCTTAACTTTGGGAATTCTGGCAGAAGATATGGTTCTTGGCTTTATATTTAGCAAATTGCAAACTTCAACCTCATTAAGCAGCAGTCTTTTCAAGGGTCTTCTCCTTCCAGTGTTTTAAATCATTGAAGGGAAATCTCAGAAATCTTCCGATTTTCAGATATGGAAGTCCCCTGCCCATGTAGTAATTGAGCATGGTTCTACTTTTTAAATTAAGCACTTCCATTGCTTCCTCTTTAGTAAGGAGCAGTTTTTCTAATTTTTCCTGTTTTTCTCTATCCATTTTTTTAAATCCTCCAGATTAAAAACATAATTCCACTCATTAAGACGTATGTGAGGTATGTTGTGTTTTTTCACAACCTTTTTAAATTGTCTCCCATTTTTAAATCCCATTAACTTTGCAGCCTTTTCAATGTCAAGTAGCATATATATTTATTACTTCCTGCAGAGGGCTTTCTCTAAAGAAAAGTATCTCGTAAAATCGAGAGAACAATCAGCGAAAAGGAATCAGAAGCTATTTGAGTTTGTCTTTTTTTTTACTGAGAGAACTTCTCTCCTCCTAAAGAGAGGATTTTTAAGGCATAAGTAAAACTACAGGGGGCTTTTTACTCTGGAGAGGTAAAACTTAGCTTGCCATTTCAATATGCAAAGCATATTGAAACCTGTTTCTTAATTGTAGGCTTATTAAACAAACGTAGATACTATAACAAATCCTTCAATAAGAGAGAGATAAAAATATTCCCCTTTATAAGGGGAATAAACTAATCCTGGTTGATTTTCAATAACTACGAAGTAGTTATTGAAAATTTTTCCTGGTACTAGTAACAATCTTACAATAAAGTACCATGTTACAATACTATATAAAGCTATCTTAAAAAATTAATAATTTATTTATATATACCTTACATGAAAAATTTAAAAATTTTCCTTAAAATTCAAATAGTTACAAAAACGATTTTTAATGTAAAAATTGAACAAAAATTAAAAATTTCCCTTGAATTTCAAATATTTCGTTTTAAAGGCTGACCGTTAGAAATAAAAATTTTGATGGTTATCCCCAGGTTTCCTTTATGGATTAAAATCCCATTTTTGGGATTATAATCTGTTACACGGATTAAAATCCCATTTTTGGGATTATAATCTGTTACACGGATTAAAATCCCATTTTTGGGATTATAATCTGTTACATGGATTAAAATCCCATTTTTGGGATTATAATCTGTTACATGGATTAAAATCCCATTTTTGGGATTATAATCCTTCGGAAGGAATATATATGAGTGCAGAAAGTTTCGGGCATAATAATTCATCAGATAACAACACGAAGGGGGACTTGGTTTCAGCTCAGGAGCAGAACCTGGGTTTATGTTCCTGATATAATTTCTTCCTTTTTGATTGGTTCAAAGGGAGAATTTGAGGGAGAAATCAGACGACAAAGGGGATGTAAGCCTTTTATTTATGTCAGGAATTATTCCATCCCTGAGCCCTTCAATATTGAAGAAGTAATAAATAAAGTAATGAGGTTACTTGAAAAAATAAATTTTAAAGCAATGAATCTTTTAAAGATTCAAGCAGTTTTAAATCTGCTTGTTTACTTATTTGTTATTGGCAAAATAGCATTAATCAAGAAACTTGCGAAGTGGAAGGCAAAAAAAATCATTGAATACTGTCATTATCCTTACAGTTTTTATTTCAACAAACATCTTGATTTTCAGTCAACGAATCTAATTGCTAATGTTTTAATGGTGGAAGAGAGATATAAAATTTATCCTTATGCTCATTTTATTCTTGTTGAGGCATATAAAAGTGGCAAGGAATTTTTAACTATTGAAGAGCTACATAAGAGGGTTTTAAAAGGGTTAAAAAATGAAATCACCCTTGAAGATTTAAGGCAGGAAATTGAAAATAATTCAAGGAAAATGATAGTTCTTTCAGGGGACAAGGCATATCTCAGTTCAGTTTATTATATGAGACAGAGATGCCTTGATATTCTTGCAAATAAGAACCTTCCTTCTTTGAATGTATTTGATGGGTTACCGCAGCAGTTGAGGGCAATTTTACAGTGGAAATATAGTATTCTTACGGGGCAAGCAGGGACAGGAAAAACCACATTAATTAAGCAGTTGAAAAATTCTTCTTTAAACATAAAATTTACAGCTACAATAGGCAAAACAGCCAAAAATCTTGATGAATCAGCTACGACGATACATGATCTTCTTAATTATCCAAAATTTCAGATTAAAGAGATTGAAACAGATATTGTTGTGATAGATGAATCAAGTATGCTTACGTGGCAGTTACTATATCATGCATTAACAAAGATAAAGGGTCATATAATTTTTGTTGGTGATCCAGAGCAGACCTCTCCGGTGCAAGGTGCTGGAATTTTTAAGGAGATGATAGAAGTAATGCCAGAAGGTTCAGTAAAAAAACTTGAGACAGTTTACAGAACTGTAAATACGAAAAGGGAAATTATTAAAGCAGTTGATAGAAAAACAGCGATACTTAAGGTTATGAATCTGGCATCATATTTTGAGAAAAAGGGCTATGACTGGCAAATACTTACACCCTTAAAGAGGGTTGCTTATGACCTAAACAATAGGATTCAATATTGTTTCAGGGGTAATGGCTCTTCTGAACCGTTTAAAGTTGGTAACAGGGTTATGTTTTTAAAGAACTTAAGAATAGATGGAATGCTTGTAGCGAGCAATGGGCAGACTGGAACTGTAGTTGGTAGAGATGGTCAATACTATGTAGTTCGTTTTGGTGACAGATTGATTAACTGTCTTGAAGAAGAAATTGCCCTTGCTTATGCTATGACCATACATAAAGGGACAGGTTCTGAACATGATTATGTTATATGTTACATACCTTATGGAATGGGTAAAAATGAAGAATTTTTCTCAGATGATTTAATAGAAGTTGCAGATACCCGGGCAAAAGTAAAGACAATTTTTATATGTGAAGATACCCAAACAGTATCAAGGATTAAAAACTATGTCATGACATAGTTTTTCAGAGAGAAAAATTAATGATAAAAAAGGGGGATAGATAGACGTGCAGGCAATAACAGAAAGCAAAATAACTTATCAAGATATATTTAATAGGGCTTTGTTATTGCTTAATCGTTCAGAGAAAGCCAAAAAAGACCAGATAATTGCCAACTTTCAACTTGGTGAGCTTGTAGCAGAGGTTCAGGATAATGCCAGTTATGGAGACGCTGCGGTAGTAAAACTTGCAGAGGATTTAACCAGAGCGAAGGGTTATCAGATTCATCCAGCTTTTTTATGGGGATGTGCAAGGGTATACAGGACGTTTAAGGGTAATCTTCAGCGAGTTTGGAAACTTGAAAAGGAACTGCAGCTAAGAGGGATACAGCTTAGCTGGAGATTTCTGGTCCGTAATTGCACGCCTATACCTGAACCTGAAAAAGTGCTTGAGGCAGAGGCATACTGGGAAAGACAGATAACAGAGTGGGAAAATACAGTTCAGGAAATAGAGGAAAAAGTAGAGAAAAAGGAAGAGGTTTTGGAGAGCATGCCACCTCTGGCAAAAAAGCAGTTTGAGGGTTTTGTGGTTAGGGTTGCAGGAGACAGTGCAGTTAAAGTAAAGTTGAATAATTTTGAAAAAATTAATAATATTTTAAACAAAATGGAAATTTTGTTAGACAGTTTATTATCAGAAAAGAGATACTTAAGAGAGGAAATAGTGAATCAGTTAAGAAGTATAAAAGGGAAAATTGAAACATTGCTAAACTTAAATAATGTTATGTGAACTACTCCATTTTATAGAAGATGGAGACTTCTTGCGAGAGTTTTGTTAAATATTTTTCTACTCTAAACTTTATAACATCTTGAGAAACTTGAAAAAATTTTGAAAGACTGTTGGTGGAGCAATTCATATTTGTTATTTGTTTTAACTTATCTGTTGGCACCAGAAGTTCAGAGGCAAAAATATTAGCTTCTTTTTCCAACTTACCATTTTTTAATTCATAGAGGTTGCCAATTTCACACATAATCTGTTGTTTTTTTAAGTGATTTAATACAATATGACCTATTTCATGTGCAATAGTGAATCTTTTGTGGTTGAAAGGTTTACTAATATTTACTCCTATTATATATGGATATTCAGGATTGTTAACTTCTATGACGAGCCCTGAAATTTTAGGAGGTAATTTTTCAAAAATAATAATAGCTCCTACAGCCTCTGCAGCTTTATATAGATTTACTGGGAAACTGTAAAGATTATTTTTCTTTAGGAAACCTCTTGCGAGAGCTCTTATGCTTTCCTCTGTCATGAGTTTTCCTTTTATAAGCTTCTATAATACTAATTATACCATCGACAAGAGAATTTATATCTTCACTGGATAAATCTTCAAGACTTCTGAGGAGAGAGGAAATTTTATCATATTTTAGGAGATTTTTTACGTTATCTGGTACGTAATTAGCAGCCAGAAGATAGTCATATACTGATTGATTTAGAGCCATAGCAAGGGCAACAACATCTTTTCTTGAGATAATTCCTCTATATTGGAGAATGTTGTTTATAATTTCTTTATTTATCCCTGAATTTTGTGATATTTCGTCTATGTTTTTGTTTTCTAAATCCTTTTTAAGTTTTTCAACAAATTCAATAGGCATGCTTTCAGTAGGGATGATTTTTTCAATTTTTTCCTTTTCTATACTATTCCTGGCTTCTTCAGCAATTTTTGAGAGAGCCTTTGCTGAAAGCAGTTGTTTTGAAATTTGAGCCTCTTCAACTTCATTTTCAGCCAGAGCGTGGGCAATTCTTCGAATCATATTATCAGATGGTAGTCTCATATCATTTGGGTTTTCAATGGCATAAATATATACATCTGTAACGCCTGCTTTTTTTGCAAGTTCCCGTGCTTTAATACCCTTTTTAAGCCTTATTTCTTTTAATAATTTTTTGAATTCCATACAAGAAAAGTATAAATAAAAAATCTCAAAAAAGTAAATATAAATTTCTTGTAACAATAAAAAGGAGGCATTGACACAAACAAATTTATTTGTTTATAATTTTAGAAATACTAATAAATGGAGGGGTAAATGGATAATTCAATATTATTAGAAGAATATCTTGAAAAATATTCAGAAGAGGCTATGAGATGGTATGAGGACAAAGACATGAGAAATATAATTCAAAAGGTTATAAATCAGATAAAGCAGTATAACAGAGTTTGTGATGAAGAAGATTACTGGTCAGAAGCGTTTTTAGCTTTACAGATTGGGGTAATAAAATATAATAAGTTTAGAAAATATTCAGTAGGTTTCTCCGAAAATTTCCTTGAGGAAGATGACGAGGAAGTCTATGAGTATCTGTCACGTAATCCCACTATGAAATTTCAGACATTTGCTTATTGGTATCTACAAAAAAGACTTTATAAACTTGCAGATATGGGAGATGTTGAATTTATTGTTTCTGTAAATGGAACTGATAACATAATTTCTGCTGAAGAATATTATAAAAACAGACATAAATATAATGGTAATGCGAGGTCAGTGCAGAGAGTTTATTCATTTACTGAGCTCGAAGTGGAGAACGATAGAGGAAAGGAATGTTTCGAACCTGTGAGTTATGAAGATTTTATTAATATAAAAAGAAACTGTAGGGGGTAATAATATGGGTTTAGTGACAGTTGATGAATTTGTCCGAAGTGGCAGGCTACCAATGGTAAAAAATAAGCATGATGTATATATGCTTATCAGAATGGGTGGACTGAGAGCGATAAAACAGGGAAGAAGGACATATATTGTTACTGATAACTCAGATATTGACAGTATAAGCCAGAGTAAGGAAGAAAGAAACAAGA
>JAVZXS010000018.1:0-10548 GCA_038886535.1 Candidatus Micrarchaeia archaeon
TGGTATTTACGTGATTAGAATTTTAGAAAAGTTTACACCAATTAATGTTCATTATCTCCAAAGCCAAAAAGTTTCCGTCTTATGTATTGGAAAAGATTGTCCGATTTGTGCTAGGAATTCGATGTTGTTTCAACAATTTGATAAAGAGGCTACTCATCAGAAGGAATTTACACCTAGACAGACTCGTTATGTCTCTAACGTGCTAGATAGGACGCCATCAGTTTTTTGCAGTTCTTGTGGCGAACAAGTTTATAACTTTATGTATAAAGACAATATGGCTTGTCCTGCTTGTGGTTCTGTCATTCCAAAGCAACCATTTTCTGTTGTAGATACAGTTAAATTAGTTTCTCTAAGTAAGACATTTATTGAACAATTGAAAGTCATTGCAGCTTCCATTTTGGACGATAATGGAGATGTTGTGCCTCTTACTCATTATGACATCAAAGTAATTTCTGCGATTGTTTCTGACAGAACACAGTTATCTCCATCGCCAAGTGATAAAATATCACCCCCACCTGAAGTTCCAAAAGAATCTCTTTATCCACCAGAAAAAATCGCAATTGCTTTTTCTAAGGACGAATTAGTTGCGATTTTAGGTGGAGTTAACTATCGGGATATTTTAAAAGCTAGAAATTCGGAGAACACAACTGATATTGTTGGTTCATTGCCTGTTGAGATGGGCGATAAAGTAGCTGAGGAAGCTAAGAACGTTGTCGATGCGATTAAAGATTTGTTTGGTGAGGATTAGTTAAAGTGAAAGAGGAGTCTATATCGGATAAGTATTTTGAACTTTTATCAACTAGTCCGAACTCAGTGGCGGTTTTAGTCAGCTTTCTGAGAGAAGTATTAGAGATAGAAATTACAGACGACTTTTATGGGTTTATCGGTAGGCTAATAAAGTTATATGGGAAAGAAATTGTATTTAGCGGTATTTTAACATTAGCGACCTCTGATATAGACTCCTCATCTCCATCTAGCTTGAAGAGTTATTTATCAGCAATTTGTAGAAGATTGTTCATGGAAAAGTTTAAGTCTTTTCAATCCATTGAGGATTTAACTCCAAAAGCTAGAAAAATTTATAGGAGACTTTATGGAAGAAATCAATGATGAATCTTTGGTTTTATCGGCATTTGTAAAGCAACCCAACCTTGTTCTGAATTACCTATTTCCAGAACAAGTGTTCTCATCTGTAGTTAATGAGAAGCTTTATAAAAATATTGTTTCAATAGCTCAGGAGATTAAAAATCCAGATTTTTCAGTTTTGGTTAGCACATTAAAAGCGAAAGGTCTTTTAGATATTTGTGGTGGGGAATCTTATTTGGTTTATTTAAGAGATTTGAGTATTGAAGTTGACAATTTAGATTTAATTGTTGACAATTTAATCAACAACTACAAAAAGAGAAGATTTCTAAACTATGTTAGTAACTTTCAAAATGTTGATTTTCCATCCTCAAGTGTTAATTATATTTTAGACAGAACAATTGAGGAAATTAGTAACATAAGCACACTATCTAGTAGTGACAGAGTTTTATCTTTATCCGATGCTTCTGATAGAGCTTTTGATTCGATTAATTACCGCATGTCGAATAAAAATTTAAAGACAAGCGGTTTTGTTCACATTGACGCTATTACTGGAGGGTTATTTCCAGGTGACTTGTGGTATGTAGCTGGGCGCCCTGGTATGGGGAAGACGGCTTGGTGCTTAAATGCAATTAATAAACAAATCAATGACGGCATTCCAGTTTTATTTTTTTCGTTAGAGATGGCGGTTAGCTCTTTAGTTTATCGCTTATTAGCGATTAGGACTGGAATTCCGATTATTAAACTAAAGTTGGGAATTTTAACAAAGAAAGAGCTTGACATTCTTTATGAAGAGAAAGAAAAACTTAGTAAACTACCGTTGTATATTGATACTCATTTTGATTCTGATATTCAGTATATCTTAAGCACTATTAATCGCCAGTATAATAAAAATGGAATTCAGATTGTTCACATTGACTATGTGCAACTAATTGGAATTGCTGACATAGACAATGCTGTCCGTGAATATACGAAAATATCGCGTGCTTTAAAAGTTATCGCAAATAAGTTAGGAATATCTATTATTGGGTATTCCCAATTAACAAGAAATGTAGAAAACAGAAATGACAAACGTCCTTTGCTTCATGATTTAAGAGAAAGCGGAGGATTTGAGCAAGATGCTGATGTTGTGATTGTCTTATACAGAGATGAGGTCTACAATCCAGATACTAAAGATAAAGGTAAATTAGAGAATATTATTCGTAAACATCGTGAAGGTGAGTTGGGGGTTTTGTTTTCTAAGTTTACTGGTGAAACTAACAAAATTGAGGAGGAACTTTAATGGTAAATAGCCGAAAAAGAAAAGGCACAGATTGGGAAAGAGAATTAGTTAAACTCTTAGAACAAATTCCTCAAAGTAAAGCGAAAAGAATCGCAACTTCTGGGGCTATTGGAACTTATTTAGAAGAGCCTCAATTGACTGGGGATGTTGTTTTAATGCTAGACGATTTACCTAAGAAATTTAGAATTGAGTGTAAAGTAGGTTATGGTGGGTCAGTTCAAATTACACTAAAACGTGAATGGTTTGATAAAATTAAAAAAGAAGCCCAATCTTCGTATTCTATACCATTAGTTGCATTAAAATTTTCAGGTGTGCGAGAAAAAGATGTTGTAAGATATGTTATTGCGATGGATTTAGAAACTTTTATTGATTTGATGACTTATCTAGTTAATCTCAAGTTGGAACTTGATGGTCTATATGAAAGAATTAACATATTGGGACGTGATAAAGAGCTTTTATAAGAATACTTTCAATATACCAACGCTGTATATTGATTATATAGCCTGTTATCCTATTTTAATTGATTGTGTAACAGGTTACAGTAATGCTTCTATCTCACGGCGTAATAGAGTTCCAGAAGATTATGTTCAAGATGTTATTATTGACTTTTTAAATTTTTTAGGTTGGGAAGAGGATTTAGATATTAATCCATATGCTATTTACAAAAAGACCAGTGGAAATTTTGAATTTTTTACTCAGGAAGTTTTAATAAGTTCGGCTTATTTGACTCTTGAGGATATAAAGTTTATTTTTAGGATTTGTAAACGATTTAATAAACTAAAATCCTGGGCTGACGAGGTTGAAAAGACAATCGTGTAAAAGGAGTTTAATATGGGTACGCAACTTGTAGATTTACCTGATATTCAAGAGATTGAAAAAGTTATTGATGAAATTTATAGAATTTCTAAAGAAATTGCAAGGTTAAAGTTAGAAATAAAGGTTCTTGAGGCTAAGACAATACTTGAACTTGTAAACACAAGTGATGGAAAAGCTCCGTCAATGAATTTTATTCAATCAACCTTTGCTGTTACAGGAAAAAATGACGAGCTAATTGAATTACGGGCAAAATTAGCCTCTTTAGAAACAAAGTTAAAATACTATGAAAATAAATATGATATGTATAAGATGATTGTTGATATTTGGAGAACACAATCAGCGAATGAGAGATTGAAGTTATGAGTAAATATGTACAACTCTTGTTAACATCTGCTGATGAAATAAAAGCGTTATTTGAAAGTCAAAACCCAGATATTGAAGATTTATATGATGATTTAATTACTGTTGAAAAGAAATTAGAAGAGCTTTATAGAAAGGGGTATATTACAGATTTTGATTTATTAGTAATCGCGTGCGTGCGGACAAATAAGTCTTTCCGCAAGTTGGAAAGAGAATTTAATATTTCAAGATTGACTTTATCAAATCGGTTTAAGAAAATTTGCGAAAAAATCGCCTTTTATTTAGGAGGTTACTTTTTGGATGAGGGGTATGTTCGTAAATTAAGAAAGAAATATAGACTGTCAAATTATGACACAGCGAAGCTGTCGAATTATTTTTCAAGGAGGACAAATGACACGGTGTAGGCATCGTCATACGATTGATGAACATCCAGGTTGTTTTGCAAATAATAATATTCTTGAAAAAGATTACATCAAAGAAACAGGACAACCATGGTACACGTACCCAGGCTATAAAATTGGGTATTTAGATATAGAGACAAGCACGCTATCTGCTGACAATGGTTATATACTGACTTGGTGCATAAAAGAGAAAGGAGGTAAGGTATTTTCTGATTGTATCCAAAAAGAAGATATTTTCAATTACGAGTTTGATAAGAAGGTGGTCTCTAGTTTGGTTGAGAAGCTGTCGGATTATAAGATAATCGTTACTTACTACGGCACTAACTTTGACATCCCGTTCATTAGAACTAGAGCCTTAAAGTGGGGTCTTGAGTTTCCAGCTTATGGAAGCATCTACACTTGGGACTTGTATTACACAGTCAAGTCGAAGCTGTCTTTGTCTAGGAATAGTCTAGACAGAGCTTGTAGTCTTCTAGGTATCAAGGGAAAGACGCATTTAGACCTAGATGTTTGGGCTTTGGCTACCTTAGGGGATGAAAAAGCCCTAAAAAAGGTCTTGACACATAACCGATTTGATGTTATAATCTTAGAGAAACTACACGATAGGCTATCCTTTAGCCGAAAGTGGATAAAAACTAGTATCTAGAAAGGAGATTTTATAAATGAATAGTGATTTAAATGGTGATGCAAAAGGAATTAAAACTGTGACAACTGTCGATATGAGACACAATGATAAAACAAACTTATGGGATGTAAAAATTCATGTTACATTCTCTGTAACGAAAGATTTAGTTCAATGGGAAAATCTCGAATTTGAATCAATAGCTTCTAACAGAGACCCTGGGATTGCTTATAAAAAAGCTTTAGATGAAATTCTTAATACAACTTTTGATGGAGATGAAAAAGCAGGTATTATTTTATAAGATAAAAAATAACATTGTGGTTCAAAATTTCCCATCTTTGGGAATTTATTTTTCTAAAGATGGGAAATTGATTATCCCAATTTTTATATTTACAGCGATTGTAAAATTTTTGATCTTTAATAAACTTGTTGATTACAAAATTTTTCAAGAGATTATCAATGAATACAAATTGACTGTTAACGAATCTTAACAATTCAAATTTTGCAAAAACTAAAAATACAAATTATAATTATTTACACAATAGAAAGGAGATGAAAGGTGTACGACTACAGCTTTCGACTTGATGAGTATTATTATCAAGACCCAGAAGATATGTTTATGGACATGATTGCAAAACACTTTGAAGACGAGATTTTTGACAAAGAGCTAGATTTTGTCCCGTTTTTGGATGAAAATTTTGATGAATGTCCATTAAACAATGACGAGGAATATTGGCAATGGCTTTTTTCCCTTGAACCCATTTATGGATAGAAAGGAAATAAAGTGATACCAGCTTATCCTAAAGTTTACAGTTTAGGACATAAAGCTATAAAAAATATTTTTTCTACTCCAGTTCTTGTAGAAGAAAAAATTGACGGCTCACAATTTAGTTTCATGATAAACGAAAACGGTGAGCTTTTTTGTCGCAGTAAAAATGTACAGCTTAATTTGGATAATCCTGATGCCCTTTTTAATAAAGCAGTTGACATTGTTAAATCGATAAAAGATAAATTAATACCTGGTTGGATTTACAGGGCTGAATATTTACAACGTCCTAATCATAATGTGTTAAAATATAGTCGAGTTCCTTCTAATCATTTAATTGGTTTTGACATTGAGGTTGGCTTGCAAGAATTTGCTAACTATGATATTAAAAAGTTTGAGTTCGAGCAGATAGGTTTAGAATGTGTGCCTAAACTTTATGAAGGCGAAATTAATTCTGTTGATGAGATTAAATCATTACTGGAGACTGAATCTGTTCTTGGTGGTGAGAAAATCGAGGGAATTGTCATAAAGAATTATAATCTCTTTACTGATGAGAAAAAAATCATGATTGGAAAGTTTGTCTCTGAACGTTTTAAGGAGACAGCAAAAGAGGTTTGGAAAGCTGGAGAAAACCCAGTAATTGCTTTAGGAAAAAGTTTAGCTACAGAAGCTCGTTGGTTAAAAGCGGTTCAACATCTTGCTGAAAACGGTGAGTTAGAGTTCTCACCAAGGGATATTGGAAAACTAATGTCGGAGATCATCAATGATACTTTAGAAGAGGAAAAAGATTTTATAAAAGACAGCCTCTATAGCATTTTTATTAAAGACATTAAGCGAGAAATTACTCGTGGATTTCCAGAATGGTACAAAAATTATTTGTTAGAAAGGAGTTTCGATGCTTAAACTATCAGCAGTATGGGATATTTTCTCTACTAGAGATGAAATAGAAAACGATTTAACCACATATCTTGTCCATCCAGATAAAATGAGTGATACTTTAGATGATGCTTTAGAGCGTTTGTCTGAATTTTTAGCGACTGCAAACATTTCAGATGAAAAGTACGAAGACATTTCTGAGCTTTTTGACTGGTTTTCTGATGCTGAGTATAGACAACTAGTTCTGGAGTTTGCAGATGAAATGTAGTTTTTGTCGCTCTTGTTTAAAAATTATTAGAGTTGAGATAAATGATGAACCAAATAATTATTTGGTTTGCTTTTTATGCGGAAGAATCTATTATAATAACCTATGGCAAGCTGTTGAAGTCGTTGGAGATGAAGGTGATTTAATTCGTAGTTGTCTTGGTTTGACTAAGGTAGGTAACGATGAGTCTGCTGGCGAATCTCATTAGAGAAGATTTTGGAGTTAAATCAGAAACACAAAACTGGTTTAAAGCTAAAGAACACGATTCAATCGTTGTTGACAAAGAAAAAAACATTTTTTACTGGAATTCTCAGGGGCTAATTGGCAATGCTTATGTGTATTTAACAAAAGTCCGAAAATGGTCGCCTGAGGAAGCTAAAGAGTACTTAAAAAACACTTATTTAAACTTACCTATTGTAAAAGCTAATCGAGAGACTGTAAAAGTTTATGATAAACTTGTTTACACGTTTTTCATTAACGGTTTAGATAAGAGAGACTATTTTTATAAGCGCGGTTTGACTGATGATACTATTAATGCTTTTTTACTAGGTTATTACAATGGATGGTCAACTGTTCCTATTTTTGAGGACGGGCAGTTTAGAAATTTTCAATTGAGAAGGGATAACCCAAAAATGTTTTGTAATTATTACAGGGGGATAGGACAGTTGATTTTTAATGTTGACATTTTGAAATTTGTAAATGAAATCTTTATTACAGAGGGAGCAATGGATGCTCTAATCTTAATTCAAAATGGGATTCCAGCGATTGCCTCCTCTGGTGGTGGAATTCAAAATAAGTATTTTAGAAAATTTGTTAACATAAAAAGAATTAATATTTTATTCGACAATGACTCAGCAGGTTATCAAGAAGCTAAGAGAACGGCGAGAACACTCGGCGAAGAACGATGTTATATTTATTTATTCCAAGAGTTTAAAGAGAAGTATGACCCTGTAGATTTTTTTAGAGATGGTCATACTAAAGACGAACTACTTGATTTAGTCTATAAGAAATCGAAAAAAGCCTATCAAATTTGAATGAGGATTGTATGGAAGATTTATTGATAGATTTTCTCGTTGTCGATTTTGATTTTGTTCTCTTTGGAGCTTTTTTATTTTTATCGTTATTACTATACTTTTTATTTGCAGTTTTGAGGAGTAAGTAATGCCTAAGTATAAAGCGCCGTTTCCATGGTTTGGTGGTAAATCAAGGGTTGCTCATATAGTTTGGGCTTTGTTAGGAGATGTTAATCACTATTTAGAGCCATTTTTTGGCTCTGGGGCTGTTTTGTTCTTGAGACCAGAAGACCATAAAAATTATTTAGAAACAGTTAATGATAAGGACATGTTGATCGCAAATTTTTGGCGGGCTGTTCAAAAAGCTCCTGATGAAGTTGCTTATTACGCTGATTATCCAGTTAATGAAGCTGATTTAACTGCAAGGCATATCTGGCTAGTTAAATACGGTATTCCAGAACTTGAATCTAGATTGCAGGCTGACCCAGAATATTTTGATGCCAAAATTGCTGGCTGGTGGGTGTGGGGGATTTCTCAGTGGATAGGTAGTGGTTGGTGTTCTGGCAATGGTTGTTGGACGGAGGAAGATGGAAGACTTGTAAAGATCAAAAGCAACAATAGTGTTTATAAAAAAGTACCCCAAATTGGAAAGTCAGATAAAGGTGTTCTTTCTGTTGGTGTTTCTAAAAAAAGCCCTTATATTTCAAAAACTAATATGGGAATAACTAAATTTGCTGTTCACAGAGTACGTCCTCATATTTCTAATCATGGGACGGGAGTTAGTAATGTTGAGGATATTTATGAGTATATGAACAAATTGTCGGAAAGATTAAGACGTGTTCGAGTTATTTGTGGTGATTGGTCTCGTCTAGTTACAAAAGGTGCTTTATCTTGCAGTGGAATCAAGGGAATTTTCTTAGACCCTCCATATTCTAAAAGTGGAAGAGATGATGATTTATATAGAAATGATGAAGATGTATCTAAAGCAGTAAATCAATGGTGTGTAAAGAATGGAGATAATCCTGAGTACAGAATTGTTCTTTGTGGTTATGAGGGAGAACATAACAATTTAGAGGAACTTGGTTGGAAAAAGATTGCTTGGACTGGAGTGCGTGCTTATGGAAATTCAAAAAATAAGACCCAAAATGCTGAAAATCGCTATAAGGAAAGAATATGGTATAATCAAAGTTGTTTAACTCTTGAAAATCAAAGTGTAGAAAGGAGTAATGAAGATGAAGATAGCGAAGAGGACTGAAAATAAAATTATCTTGCCTTACAGAAAACACGAGAAAGACGCTGGTATTGATTTGTGCGCTAATGGAGATTATATTATTGAACCTTTCGATGTTAAAGTTATTAGTACCGGTGTTTCTGTTGATATTCCAGAAAATTGCATGGGATGGATTACAAATAAAAGCAGGTCTAATTTTTTAGTTGGAGCTGGCGTTGTAGATGAAGGATACACTGGAGAACTTTTAGTTAAAATTTTTAATCCAACAAAGTATGAAGTTAAAATTAATCACGGAGACGCAATTGCTCAATTAATCATTTTACCCATCCTGAGACCAGATTTAGAATGGGTATTATCTATTGATTTCTTTGACTCTAAATCTGAACGCGGAGAAAGTGGAGGTATCAAAAGTAATCTATGAAACTGTCTTACAAAACCACTTTAGACACAATTTTTAACAAAAACATACGCCGTAGCGTTGATGCAGAAGTTAAAAAAGAAAACCGCTTTATTAGAGTTAAATTATCTTCAGGCGGTTATTTGTCTCGTTTAGAGTGGTTTATTTATAATTATCGCATAGAAGAATGTACAGATGATGAATATCAACTAATGAAGGAGTGGTTAAAGGACTATGTCAGCGTTTTATAAAGTTAGAACACCTTATGGAATTGTTGATGTAGAAATTGTAAGAGAAGTTTCACCTTATAATGTCTGGGTAAGAGCCTTAAAAGGTTGTCCATTTGATGGGTGGATTACTAGTCCGTTTTATGGCGGTGATATTAAATTTGAGCATGATACTTATTGGTTTAGTGAGAAGTTGGTTAACAAAAAAGAATTAATTGAACCATAGAAAGGAATTTCAACATGAATCACATTGAAGAGTATGAATATGCTTTAGAATGTGAAGATTATTACAAAGCTTTAAGAATTGCATTTAATAATGCACGAAGAAAGTCTTCAAGAAGTGGAAGAAGTTTTTGGCTAGCAGAGGTGAAGAATTGTTTTTTAAAATTGGGCATTGATAAGAGTCAATATGATGATAAAGTTCGTTTTGCTGATAAGTATGGAAATTTTGCGCCACTTGAAAAATTTATTGATTCTTTATAAATAAGTTGAAAAATGGAGGCTAGTTATGTACTGTCCAGTTTTTATTTCTGACCCTGAAAAGAAAAACTCTGGTTGGTTTGTTGCTAAAAAAATTAATGATGATGAGCTTGAGATATTAAAAGAATTCGGTAAATTTGACTCTCGTGAGCAAGTTTATCTTTTTATTGAAGCAATAGAAGAAGCAAAAGATAAATCAATCTTTAAAAATCACACTTAGGAGGTAGCACTATGTCTTTAGCCCAAGATATTATTAATTTACGTTACGCGTGGGATAAGGGAGACGGAACAAAAGAATCTTGGGAAGAAATTGCTCAAAGAGTTTCGGATAATGTTCTTGCCGTTTTTAATGTAAAACAAGGAATTAAAGATGCAATTTATGAAATTATTGCTCGAAAAAAATTCATACCAGGTGGTAGGTTTTTAGCACAAGCTGGGAGAAAAACACACCAAGTTTGTAACTGTTTTTTGTTAAGAGCAGAAGATACCCGTGAAGGTTGGGCTGAGTTAATGAAAAAAGC
The DNA here is from genome assembly GCA_038886535.1 of Candidatus Micrarchaeia archaeon. Classification (GTDB taxonomy): domain Archaea; phylum Micrarchaeota; class Micrarchaeia; order CABMEP01; family CABMEP01; genus DTQF01. The sequence goes on from JAVZXS010000018.1 coordinate 10,338, forward strand.
AAGTATGATGTTAATGACAGGAGGTGGGATTGGAATTGATTATAGTTTAATCAGACCAGCAGGTTCTCCACTTATAAGTTCTGGTGGTACTGCTTCAGGTTCTCTACCATTAATGAGTATTATCAACGAAATTGGTAGAGGTGTTATGGCGGGTGGAAAACGGCGTTCAGCCATCTGGGCTGGTCTGTCTTGGAAAAATAAAGATATTTTT
>JAVZXS010000019.1:0-9530 GCA_038886535.1 Candidatus Micrarchaeia archaeon
AGAAGTGGGAAGGGGTGAGGTGATGAAGGGGTGAGGTTGTGAAGAGGTATTGGAAAAAGGATGGAGGTATATATGAAATATAGTGATGAATATTTAAAAGATGTTTTGCTGAATGCAAAAGATATTGTGATTGTTGGGGCGTCAAATAATCCTGAACGGGCTAGTAATGGGATTATGAAATTCTTAATGGGTAAAGGGTATAATTGCTATCCGGTAAACCCTAATGAAAGTGAAGTATTGGGGGTAAAGGCTTACAAAACTTTGTCTGAAGTGCCAGTACAGCCTGATATTGTTGATGTTTTTAGAAAGAGTGAGGCTGCACCTGAAATTGTAAGGGAGGCCATCAAGATAGGGGCCAAGTTTATCTGGTTGCAGGAGGAGGTTTACTCCGAAGAGGCAGAAAAGATTGCAAATGAACACAATGTCCCAATAGTCATGGATAAATGTATATTCAAAGAATTTTTGAGACTGAAGTTGGTGGGGTAGAATTGGTGTCTGCTAACAGGCACCATCCATTTTTATTACAGATTTTATAGTTTTAAATAATATTACAATATCCATCCAAACAGACCAATTCAATACATACCAAGTATCTATCCAAACTCTGAATTCATAACTTGTATTGCTTCTTCCACTAACTTGCCATAATCCTGTTATACCAGGGGGGACCATGTAGTAATATTCTGCATATTCACCATAGTATCTGTCAAGTTCTTCTTGTAATACTGGTCTTGGTCCTACAAGACTCATTTGACCTATTAATACATTAAAAATCTGAGGTAATTCATCAAGGCTTGTTCTTCTAAGAAATTTACCTATTTTGGTAATACGAGGATCTTTCTTTAATTTGAAATTTTCTTCCCATTCTTTTCTGATTTCTGGATTTTCATTAATTAATTTTTCAAGTATCTCTTGAGAATTTATAAACATACTTCTGAATTTCAAAACAGGTATCTTTTTACCATTTTTTCCGATCCTGTGATGTATGTAAAATATGGGTCCAGGACTATCTAATTTAATTAAGACTCCGATGATCAGTATGATTGGTAAAAGTAAAGGTAACAAAATCATACTTATTGTAATGTCGAAAATCCTTTTTATAAATCGATTAGTAGATGATTTTAATTTATTAGTAATCTTCAACAAAAATAAACCTTCTTCAAATAGATATAAGACTTCTGTATTAGTCAGGCTTACACCAAACAAATTTGGTATTACTATTACTCTGCGAACATATTTTTGAACTAAATTGATGATATGAGTTAACTCCTTGGATTCGATTGATTCAATAGCTATAATCCCCGTCCATATTTCATTTTTATTTAAAAAGTTTTCTAAGTTTTCAAAGCTTCCCAAAATTGGGTATGTACAGTTATCAATTTTTAAAAGATTATTATGTGGATCAAGATTTGAAGAAAAAAAACCTATTATGTTATATCCTAAGTATTTTTGTCTAATTAATCCTTTCGCTGTGTTTAAAGAGAGCTCATCAGTTCCAATGATTATTACTGGTACTTGAAAGATCTTCATCTTTAGAAATATCATCTTGGTAAAATAATGAAAAAGTGGAAATGAGATTAATGATAGTACCCAAATTAATATGATTAGAATTCTGGAGAAATTTTCTATTTCTTTAGTAATAGAAAGATAGGCAAATAAGAGTATGATCCACATTGTTACAATCTTTACTATATCTTTTGCCTCTTCCCAGAAGAGTTTGCGACTAAAATATATACCCTCATAGAGATTAATTAAAATATAAATTAAAGTAGTTTGTGGAAATAGATTTATAAAATAATTTATATTCCTTTTAAATTCTGGAAAAAATCCAATCTCTCCCAATAAAAACCTTAAGTATGTAGCCAAAGTAAAAACAATAAGAACCCAAGTAACATCTGATAAAATGTATAGAAAAAATCTCAAGGATCTATTGAATTTGATTTTATTATTCATTAATATTTCTCCATCTGATTTTTAGCATATAAAAATTGACTTTCCCTGTAAAAATATATTAAATTGTACAAGTTATAAAAAACAGTATTTATCATCTATTTTTTATTTGTAGATAAAGAGATAATTTCTTCGTGTGTTCTATTGAAATTTCTTTTTAACCCATCTATTATTGCTAACCATGTTAAATACCTGTATAACTTAGGGTTGGGGTAGTATTTTGATTTTTTGAACCATGATAAAATCTTTATTAAAGCGATAGGATAAAAAAAGTATCCAGAGGTAAAACGATACATTTCTAAAGCATTACGGAATGTATAGTATGCTTTCCACAGCGGTGAATATATAGATCTTTGTTCTACCAATGTTTCACAATCATGTATAAAAGAAATAACTGGGCAAAAAAGATGTTTGTACCCCGCTTTTTTTACCATTAATGTATATATAATATCATCAGCATATAGAAAAAGTTCTTTACGAGGTAAACCTACATTTTGAATTATATCTGTACGTATAAAATATCCCACAAAGGAGGAGGAATCTATTTCGATACAATCAACTTTTTTATAATCTAAGTCATTTACATGAAATCCTTTACGTCCATAAAGAACTGTTTTGAAAAAGTATTTTAGGTGCCAAAAAGGATTGAAGCTAGGGCGATTCATCTCTGAAATTTCGCCATTTGGTAGATAAACAGATGCTGCAATACTGGCAGTATTACTATCTATTTGCAAAGACCTAAATTTTTTGATTGCATCTGTTTGAGGATAAGCATCATCGTCATAACAGACTAACCAATCAGCATCAGTATTAAAAGCAACTTCTTTGAAACCAATGTGAAATCCTCCAGCGCCACCTACATTTTTTTCTAAATTGATTATTCTTAATTGAGGTAAATTAAGAGAGTTCAACCATTCTTTTGTTCCATCTGTAGAAGCATTATTGACAACAATGATGTAGTCAAGATCCTCTTCTAAGGTTCTTTTTAAAGTTAATTTCAATTTTTGTAAGCGATTGAATGTAACAATAACAGCAGCTATTTTCATATTTTTACTCTAATGGATTGATGACAAAAGGTGGTAGCTCATTATAATTTTTGAACTTTTCAGCTACTTCTAAAGCTTCTTTAATTGTTATGTCCATATCAAGATAGCGATAAGTGCCAAGTCTACCAACAAAGGTTACTTTTCGTTCAGTCGACGCCTTTTTTACATACTTTTTTAATAGATCTTGTTCTTTAGCGAGTCTTATAGGATAATATGGAATATCTTCTAAAGTACATTGACGACTGTATTCTTTAAAAAAGATTGTTTTTTCATAATTATTCCAGGGAGTAAAATATTTATGTTCAGTGATACGTGTGTATGGAACTTCAATATCTCCATAATTCATAACTGCACACCCTTGAAAATCACCTTCAGCTCTTTCTGCTATAAAATCTAAGGTTCTATAACCTAATTGTCCTAATTCATAATCATAAAAAGCATCTATTGGTCCACTATAGAAAATATGGTCAAATTCTGAGGTCATTTTGCGTTCAAATTTACTGTTCAACAATAAAGTTATATTAGGGTGATCCAAAATTTTTTCAAATATCGGTGTGTATCCATCTTTGGGAATGCCTTGATACTTGTTAGAAAAATAATTATCATCATAATTAAATCTTAGCGGCAATCGTTTGAGTATGGTTGCAGGTAAATCAATGGGATTTATACCCCATTGTTTTATAGTATATCCTTTAAAAAAAGCTTCATATAAGTCACGACCTATCATTTTTAAAGCCTGTTCTTCAAAATTCATAGGTTCTTTGATAGTAGTGTCAGATAGTTGTTCAATGAATATCTTTGCTTCTTTCGGACTCAAAGCTTTTCTAAAAAATTGATTTATAGTATGGAGATTAATTGGAAGAGAATATACTTCACCTTTAACCGTAGTTTTAACTCGATTAATATAAGGGATCATTGTGCTAAAACGACAAATATAATTCCAAACTTTTTCGTCATCGGTATGAAAAATATGTGGACCATACTTATGGACAATTATATTTGTTTCTTCATCTACATAAGTGTAAGCATTACCTCCGATATGATTACGACTCTCAAAAAGAATAACATTATATCCTCCTTCAGCTAATTCTCGAGATATGACGGCACCACTAAAACCTGAACCTACCACAGCGATTCTTTTCATGTTTTTCCCCCATTTAATTTGTAAATTTCTCTCCAAAAATTTTCACTAGTCATATATGGTATTGCTTTTAGGTATTCGTTTTTCAACTTGTTATATTTAAGAATAAATTTAAATGATTGAACACTGAATGCAAAAATTTCTTTAAAAAATAAGATTTTATTGTGATATGCAATGTATCCGACTTGATACGGTTCGTAATAGTAAAGAACCCTTTTATATCTAAATAAAGCTCTGAACCAAGCTTTAAATGATTTATCTTGATAAACTGTTTTATCTTTTATGAGAAAAGAAGGCAATAAAAAACCGTTTAATGTTAAGATTCTTATAAACTTTCTTAATCTGCTTTCACTATAATCAACTCTAACAATCTCAAAATTGCTTAAATCTATTTTTTCCATTTTTTCTGAAGGCTTTAAAGAACTGATCATATTTCTAATTTCAGACATATCTAGATTTCTAATCCAAAACTCAGTACCTTGCATTACATGCTTAAGTGCTAAAGTAACAGATTGGGCAGAGGCATAATTATATGAAAACAAATTTCTGATAAAAAGCTTTGTTACAATAAATAATGTATATGAAAAATGACTTTTTAATATAATCATTGTATGCAGTATATGATATCTAGCATCTAAATAAGACGTTAAGGGACTGTTTTTCATCGCAAAATCATCACCCCAGCAGCTGATTCCATTCATAGTACAAATTTTAAATCTATTTAATAAGGAGAATTGGCTATCATCTCCTCTAACAAAAAAAGGAAAAGGAAAATTTTGGGGATAATCAGTTTTGAATGCAAAAAACCACCATCCACCATAATCAGGTTTTACATCTTCTTTTTCAGCAAGTAGTAAATCGATTACCATTCTCATATCTAATCCTGATTTTAAAGGACGGCAGAAACCATCAAACTTAGCACCTTTCTCAAAAAGCCTGTAAGGTTCTGTCTCCCGTAATAAACTTCCTGCGATAGCAAGACTATCTATATTTGAGAATGAAAGTAAAGCATAGGTGCGTCTTATAGACTCTATTTCACAGGAGGCATCATCATCCATGAAAAGACAGTGAGTGTATCCATTATCTTTTAAGTATAATAATCCTCTGGTAAACCCTCCTGATCCCCCTAAGTTTTCATTTGGGATAATTATTGCACCATAACTTTCTTCTTGGGTTATATTTTGAGAATTATCTATTACAATCAAATTGATTTTATCCTTGTATTTTGGATCAAGTATAAGTTGTTCTTGGATTCTTTTGATCGCAGGAACAACATAAGATTTTCTGTTAAAATGAGTAATGACTATCCCAAGTTTTACATCTTGGAGAGGTGGAGTATTTGTAATATATGCACCGTTATAAATCATACCCTCAGATGATGCAATAATTTTACAATAAAGCATTCCATCTTCCAAATCACTCCAAAAAGATAGAGGGATAATTACAGATCCTTCTAAATTAATTTCAATTTCATCAAGCCATTTATGCGCACATCCTAACTTATGTAGTCCAAATTGAACAATAAACCTACCGCTACCTTCTAATAATAATGATAAGTCTTTAATTACTGCATACTTTTTCCATACCCCAACACTTATAGAATTAAAAAAAGTGTCAGTAAGAAACCAACCATTCTCTTTAAAACTTACTCCTTTCCCTAACAGTGAAATTTTTGCAAACTCATTAACTCTACCATATAATTCAACTTCAGGAACAAAATTTACATTTGGCCAGCAAAATTGTTGTAAGTAATATGCCAAGTTGGTGCCTCCTTTCTTTTTGAAATTATCTCTATAGTATTCTTACAGCAACTCTTTCTCCGCAGTAAGCTATGTACTGATATTTTATATTATTTTTAGTTACAAACTCTTTAAATGCTTTAAATTCATGCAGTTGGAAATTTGGATAGTTGAAGTATTCGTCAAAAATTATAATGAGATCCTTTTTAATATAATTTTCTAAGTTTTCAAATATTGTTTTTGTAGATGAATATAAGTCACAATCTACATGTATGAGTTTTATATCATTTTTTCTGTATTCTTTTAAAAACTCTGGTAAACTTTTTGAAAACCACCCCTTTATTAGTTTAACATTTGGTTTAACTTTCGGCATTTCTCCATTTAAATTAAAATCAAAATAATGATACCCATTCCAATCTTCTGGCAACCCTTCAAATGAGTCGAATCCATATATATCTGTTTCGGGTTCTAAATTTGCAAAGAAGTTTATAGTGTATCCAGTATATACCCCAAATTCAAAGATATCTCCAGTAGTTTTGCATTGACTTAAACAATAACGCAGGAACTGTTCATGATCGACTATACATATAGCTTTTGACATGTTTGTATATATATATTCTATGGTTTGTTTTTGGGCATACTCACAAACTTTATAGAAAAGATATTGAGGGTGTCTGGGATCATTATTTCTTATTTTTTCTAAGCTGTTAGATATTTTATTTAAGAGAATATTATTTTCTTCAATTTTCTCTAAAATTTTAAGAAGAATCTCATTGTTTGTTTCTAATTTTTTTTCAATTTTTTCCACTAACTCTTTTTGAATTTTATTGAATAATTTTGTTGTTATTTTTTTCAATATTCCCATTTTTATTTGCTCCATAAGTAATTTGGCAAAAACATACCATCCTCAGAGTTGCTATCTGAGACTATTACAATATCATAGCATCTTTCTTGAAGATCGAAGGGAACGATAATCCTTTCATCCCAGATACCAACACTTAAAGAATATTTGCCACGTAACAGAGGTAAATTGTATATTTTGCATACAGCGCAAGTATCATTGGAATGAAAAAATACCTTCTGAAATTTAGGAGATATGCCGAAACAATGTACTCTATCGATACTGAAGAATGCAACGCTCAAAGTTATGGGAATTATTTCGTCGACATTCGATTTGAAATAGATTTTGATAACAACATCTTCACCGGTTTTCAATGTGTAAATACCATTGAAAGATAGTAATTCGCCATTTAAATAAACTTTAGTAATTTCACATTTTTGTGTTCCAAAACGGACCTTATATTCTTTCCAAAGAAAATCTCTTTGTATTAAATTAAGATTTTTTTGAAATGTATGTGTTTTCTTTTCTACATTACTAGCGTAATAATCAATAAGTTCTAAAGCATTTCCATCTTTAAAGATGGAACCATTTTCCATCCAGATACATCTTCTAACAACTCTCCTTAAAATGGTTAAATCATGCGAAACGAAAATAAGTGTAGTGTTTCCTCTTGATAGTAAATAGTTTACCTTAGAAATACATTTCTCTACAAAAAAAATGTCCCCCACACTCAACGCCTCATCTACAATCAAAATATCAGGATCTACATTAATAGCAACAGCAAAAGCAAGGCGGGCAAACATTCCGCTACTATACATCTTTACAGGCTGATGGATAAATTCACCTATATCTGCGAAACTAATGATCTCATCTAATTTAGCGTCAATCTCTTCTCGTGTGTATCCCATCAGTGTTCCTTGTAGGTAAATATTTTCTATCCCTGTATATTCAGGATTAAACCCAGCACCAAGTTCTAAGAGACTTGCAATCCTACCATTTACCTGAATACTGCCACTTGTGGGGGTGAGTACGCCAGTAATGATTTTGAGCAGCGTAGATTTCCCTGCTCCATTTTTACCTATTATCCCTACCGTTTCCCCTTTTTTCACTTCGAAACTTACATCTTTTAATGCATAAAAATCTTTATGATATTTTTTACCAAAAGGATTTAATGCTTCTTTTAAGCGATCAATGGGTTTGTCATAAAGTTTATATATTTTTGTAAGATTTTCGACTTTTACTGCAATATCACTCGTCATAGTACATCCGCAAAATGTGGTCTGAGTTTTCTAAAGACAAAAGCACCAAATATCATCAGTAAAAATACTAGCATCCAGTAATAGATTATAAAAAAAATATTATCTTCCCAAAACCACTTTTTGTATATCAATGAATTTCTATAACCTTGTATTATATAATAAGCGGGGTTTAATGTAAAGACCCATCTATATTTCTCTGGTACCATATCAAGCATCCAGAATATAGGAGTAAGCCAAAATCCGAATTGGATACACATCGAAATAATCTGCCCTAAATCTCTGAAAAATATTACCACACTACTTGTAATCCAAGATATTCCAAGAACGAGCATAATCGAGTATATAAGGAAATAAAATGTTTGAATCCAGTATATATTAGGATAGAATCTATAAAATATGTATATCAAAAACATAACTAATATAAAAAAGATATGTACTACTAAAGCAGAAGTTATTTTCACCAGTGGTAGTAGACTAACCCTGAAAACAATCTTTTTTACCAAAAAACTATTGTCTATTATTGAATATGTAGCTGAATTTATTGATTCGGATAAGAAAAACCATGGGATCATACCTGCAAGGAGCCAGAGAATAAACGGTACATTATTGACGGGAGTTGCTTTAAAACCAACCTGAAATACAAACCAAAAAATCATTATTGTAGTCAAAGGTTGAACAAAAGCCCATAATATACCAAGATAGTTTTGTGTATATCGAGTTTTGAAATCATTTTTAGCCAAGTCTAAAAGCAATCTTTTGTTCGAAAAAAGAGCTATTACAAAATTTCTAAATTCAATGATTACCCTTTTCAAAAAAAACAAAACCTCTTAATAATTGTTTATATTTGAATAACATATATATATTTATTTGTCAACTTGTTTATAAGAACGCCTTAATAAGCATATTAGAGATGATTTCGGCTTTTTCGGTGAGCAACCAATCCTTTTTAGTGTAGACCCAGGTGGAAACAATTTCATCTAAGGTGCCGAAAAACATCTCTCTTGCAAAATGGACATTCAGGTCCTTTGCAAAAACCCCTTTGTTGACTCCATCTTGAGACCTTTGCACAGTAATTTTATTTGTTAAATATTTTCTTATTGATTATTACTCTATATGTGTTATAGTTCACTTAAAAAAAATAAACAGCATAATAGACTGGAAACCAATAGAGTCAATTCTTGAATCCAAATATCGTTGGACGAAGAACGCTCATGGTCATCCTGCTTATTCTCCGTTGATTTTATTCAAGATACTTCTATTTCAGACATGGGAGAAGTTGAGTGATCCTCAAACGGAATTTGCTCTGAGGGATAGATTATCAGCGATAAGGTTTGTGGGTTTGAGTATCACAGGTAATGTTCCTGATTATAGCACTATAAGCAGATTCAGGAGTAGATTGAAGGAATTGGGTATACTTGAAGACCTTTTCTTAGAGGTAAACAGACAACTTTCAGAAAAGGGGTATATGGTGAAGGAAAAGTCTTCTTCGGTGATAGATGCTACAATAATAGAGAGTAGTAGGAGACCTAAGAGGATGGTAGAAAATATTCCTGT
>JAVZXS010000020.1:0-9354 GCA_038886535.1 Candidatus Micrarchaeia archaeon
AAATGATTACAAACAAACCCCTCTCCATATATCCGTTGAAAAAGAATTACAAACACTAACCAAAGAAATACTTAAAAGAACTAATAAAGTAAATGTAAAAGATGCTGATGGATATACACCATTGCATATAGCAGCAGAAAAAATGAATAAAAAAATCGCTGTAATGCTTATAAACAAAAAGGCTTCTGTAAGTATTAAAAATAATTATGGTTATACACCAATAGACATATCAGTAGCCTTAAATGATATAAAAACTTTAGCAGTATTACTAAGTAAAAGAAATGTAATCAATAAAAAAGATGAAATTGGAAATACATTATTACATAAAGCTGTGAATAACACTAGTTTGAAAACAGTGCAATATCTTCTAAGAAAGAAAGCTTATGTTAATACCAAAAACATATACAACGCTACCCCAATATGTTATATTGTTAACAAAGATATTATGTATAACTCAAAATTTAAAGATATACATCTTTTAAAATTGTTAATCCCTCTTGGTAGTCAAATACACGTTAAGTTAGAGAATCAAATTCAACTTTTAGAAAATACATTGATTTCTTATAAAGAAAAAGAAGCAATTCTTCTACTACAAGCTGGCATAAATCCTAATATAAAGGATAGTAAGTTAAACACTATTCCGTTAGAAAAGACATTTCTTACAAAATTTCGTGAATTACAGAAACTTTTAATTTTAAGCACTATAAATGCAAAGTTATTACGTAGGGAACCACTTAAAATACCAGATAGCTGGCAAAGTAATGAAAATATAATTATAAGGTATATATTCTGAAGGAGGAAGGTGTGGGTGATATGATAGAGAGGCTTTTAAATAATGATAAAGATATAAATGAGAAAGATATATATGGAAAAACTGCGTTGCATTATGCAGTATCTAAAGGAGATTTAGATACTGTCAAGAAGCTTATTTCTGCAGGTGCGGATATTAATGTGCAAGATTTCAAAAACTGCACCCCATTGCATTATTCAATCCAATACCCTAAAATTACCCAATTATTATTACAAAATAACGCCGATCCAAATATAAAAGATAAAGATGGATTAACTCCCTTACATCACTCAGTAAAGAAAGAATGTGTTAAAACTGCTAGAATACTTCTAAAATATAATGCTGATGTAAACTGCAAAGATATAAATGATTTTACACCTCTCCACTTTGCAGTTTATAGAAAAAATGCTAGAATGGTTAAATTATTACTAGAAAACAAAGCAGATGTCAACGTCAAAAATAATCTAGGACTAACACCATTACATATAGCTGTTAGATATGGCTACGCTAAAATAGTTGAATTACTTATAAAGTATAATGCTGATATAAACATAACTGATATTAATAACAACACACCTTTACATTTTGCCACCAGAGGTGGAAATAGTATAAAGACAATTAATATCCTTTTAAATAATACCCCAAAAGTAAATATAAAAAATAAAAATGGCGAAACACCGTTACATAATATAGCAAGATATGGTTTAACAAAAGTAGCTGAAAAATTAATAAAATTTGGTGCTTCTGTAAATGTTAAAAATAATAAAGGTGAAACACCTTTACATTTAGCATCTTATTATGGTTATTCTAGTATTGTAAAATTACTTATTGCCAATAAAGCTAATATCAATGCAAAAAATCATAAAAATGAAACACCATTGTTTTATGCTATACTTTCTGGAAAGATTAATATAGTTAAATTAATAATTAACAATGGTGCGGATATAGAAGCAATAAATAAAAACAAGGAAACTTTATTACATTATGCTGTTAATAATAAATTTAATAAAATAGCAAAAGTAATACTAAAACATATAAAATGTGTAAACGCACAGAATGAACACGGTAAAACACCATTACATATAGCAGTAGATTGGGGAAGAATAGAAAATGTTAAATTACTTATTAAAAACGGTGCTAATGTGAATATAAAAGATATAAACTACCAAACTCCATTACATTATGCTGTAAAAAATTGTGATATAGAAATACTAAAAATATTAATAGATAATGGCAGTGATGTAAATGTAAAAGATAAAGATGGCAGAACACCTTTATTTTATGCTACAAAGTTAATGCATTTTGAAATGATAAAAATACTTATAAAAAGCGGTGCTAGTATCAATTTAAAAGATAAATATGGCAATGATATATTTTATAAAATTGCAAGTAAAGGTAATATTAAACTAATGAAAATTTTAGCAATATTGGGGTCTAATGTAAATGTTAAAAAAAATAATAATGAAAATGAATTTCTTATACATATTATATCAGGCCACATACAAGAAAAGTATACTAATGTGTTGAAAACATATTTAAACTATGGAGTTTCTCTAAACTGTAAAAATATTTCAAGACAAAAACCACTGGAATTGGCATCTGTCAAAACAGATAAAATGAGAAATAATTTATTATTTTCAGCAATACCAATTACTATTGGATTGCATCCAGATTTCCAAAATCATACTTTCCCCATTGTTTCTTCAGTTATATATATTTTTTAACATAACCCTTACAACAAAAAGTTTTTATCTTCTATGAAGAACTTTCTGTAAAAATTATGTAAAACTAAAACCCCTTTTATCAATCTAAAACAAGAAAATATAAAAAATTGTATATTTTTTAGTTTTTATAAATAAAATAGAAGTATTCTACGAAAGATATCAATTGAAGGTTTTTAAGATTTTATTAGGGGAACGTTGTAAACTAATCTATTTTATAGAAAATAAAGTAGTTTATGTAAACTATATAATTATTATGACATATACTGATTATGATAAAGCGAGAATAATAGCAGAAAGAATAGATAATGAGGATATAAGAAGTGAATTTATGAAAGATAGGGATAGGATATTATATAGCAGTGCGTTTAGGATTTTACAAGGTAAGACACAGGTTTATATGGCAGATATGATGGATATAAGCAGAACAAGATTAACACATTCATTGGAAGTAGCACAAATAGCGAAAAGTATAGGTATAAAACTAGGTTTAGACCCTGATTTATTGGAGGCAATAGCATTAGCACATGACATAGGTCATCCACCATTTGGACATATAGGAGAAGAAGCACTTAATGAGGTATGTATAGATGGTTTTGAAGCTAATGCACATAACATAATAGTTCTCACTTTTCTTGAAAATAAATGGTCAAAACCGAATATTAAAAATAGTTATGGGCTTAATCTTACAAGAGCAACACTTGATGGTTTATTAAAATATAAAACTACTAGAGATAAGAATAAGAAAAAATTTTTGTATACATACGATTTTTATAGAAAGCGGGTAGATTGGATAGATCCTAACTGGGTTAGAGATATTGATGTGGAAGAAAAGAGAAGTATAGAATGTATGATAGTTGATTGGGCTGACAAGGTAGCGTATTCTGTGCATGATTTTGAAGATGCTATCCTGCGTGGATATTTAAAATCACAATACCTTACTGACGACTTACTACTGGAACTTTATCAATACCTCCCCTATCCACAAAATATAACTAAAAGTATATATAACTGGATTAAAAAAATAATACAACACATAGAAAACACCCCCTCAGAAATAAAAAAGAAATCTAAACTAAAAAAAATATCTTCAAAACTAATACATACCTTTATAACAAATATTGATATTGTTGAAATAGATAATACTTTAGGTAGATATGGTTATAAACTTGCATATAGAAAAAATGTTTTGATAAAAAATAAATTGCTAAGAACAATAGAAAATATTCTAATATACAATAATAGAAAACTTCTAAAACAAAGGAGGGAATATCAAAAAATAATTAAAGGGCTTTATAATGTATTTTATGATAAAAGTTCAAAAAGATTATATCCTAAGGAATATAGAGAGTATTGGGATTTTTTTGAAGCAGATGTTTCTGATGAATGGCGTTCAAGAATAGCTTGTTGGTATATTGCTAGCATGACAGATTATATGGCTATAAAAATCTATAACAAACTATACAGTAAAAAATAATTATTTTTAACATACTTTCTTACAAAAAATTTCCATTTTTATGAGGCTTTGATAAATTAAATCTAACAAAAGCAAACAACAAGTATAGAATATTCTAAACTAAATCCTATAAAAACTACTCTAGTAAAAAACTATAAGTAATTCAAGTTATAAACTTTCATTAATTTCAATTTTATATGTAATGAACTATATTATTTTATATACAGCAAAAAACAAGTAAAGGGGAATTGCTTGGAAAAGAAAGAGTTTAAAAAACTAAAGAAATATGGTGCATACATTACTCCGATTTCAGTATTTAAAGAGTATATACTTCCTATGATAAAAAATGATATATATAATTACATTTGGGTTGATTTATTTGCTGGTGAAGGAAACTTAATTCTTCCTATTTTAGAGGAAATCCCCAAAAGTGATAGAATTGATTTTTTCAGAAAACATATATTTCTTTTTGAGATACAAGAAGAATTAGTATTTAAAGCAATAGAAAATGCTACAAAGTATGGTATCCCCCCAGAAATAGCAAAACAAAATATACTTCAAAGAGATAGTATAAAAGATTATCCAAAATTTTTACTTAAAATGCGTTTACCTATTTTTCATATTACTAATCCCCCTTATCTTTATATTGGGCATATTGCAAAAAATCAAGAATTAAGGGAATATTTAAATTATTTTGAAATAAATAACAAAGGTTATCAGGATTTGTATCAGTTATGTTTGATGAATGATTTGCGTTTTGGTATTAAAAAAATGATCTATATAATTCCTACCAATTTTTTGTTTGGGTTTTCTATTTCAAATAAGATTAGAAAGGAGTTTTTAAATGTTTATACTATTAGGAAAGCAATTATCTTTGAGAAAAAGATTTTTGAACTTACAGGGGTTAATGTAATGATTTGTCTTTTTGAAAGAAAAGAAGCATCTAGAGATGAAATTATTACTTTTGAAGGTGTCAAGATTGGTGAATTAACTAAGAAGAGAATTTATATTTTAAGACCTGAGAATAAATATCGTGCTGGGGGTGAGTTTGAAGAGTTTGTGAATACTTATAAGTCCCCCGCTCCTTTAAATGTAGAATACTATTTAACATTAGAAGAAATAGATAAAAAAGAAGGTAATTTTGAGGTAGAATTATTGGATGTAAATAATTTAGTTGGCTCAAAATATAAAAAAATAAAGGTTTATGTGAATGAAGAAATATCTAATAAAATAAAATCAAATATCTTGTTTATAAGAACTTTAGATACAGGAACTAAAAACGGTAGAGCTGGTATCTACGTAATAAAAGATATTTTTAAAGTTGATGGTATTTTAGTAACAAAGTCCAAACATAGAACGCACCCAATTCAAATATTTATATATCCACAACTTTCTGTAGAAGAACAAATACTATTAAAAGATTATTTTAATCTAATGTTGGAGTATTTTAGAAAAAAGACTGATAGTGAATTTATGACTACTTATAAGTATTCAAACAGCAACTATACTCGGAAATACTTAGGTTTGATACAAGCTAAAAAACTAATTCAAACATTTCCTATTCTTATCTTAAAACAAAATGAATTAAAATATTTTAGAAATCTTATCAAAAATAAAAATGTAAAAGAAATAATAGAATATATCAAAAATGTAAATAAAAGAACTTTATAGTCCTTAATCCTACATTTACTCTTTAGAATACCTTGTTTCATATAAATGATTATAATCCTCAACTAGTTTTTTTATTTAGTATAATTCATCTACAGTCTATAGATGATAATAAAGACTTTTGCAAAATTATGTTAAAATATCTTATTGATAAGTTTCTAAAAGTTTCTTACCAATATCTTTCATAAAATACTGCGTTTTATTTGTATAAGAACAATTAGAATATATATATTTTCTTTGTTCGTTTTTTGTATGTTTCCAGTTCTTTAGTTTCCAGTTTTTCAATATCCAGTTTCATTGATATTGAAGTGAAAAATTTTTTAATTTCTTCTGTTTTTCTATTCTCTATTGCCATGTATAATGGTGTTTTTTTATCGTAACTTTTTACATTTACAATATCTGGGGCTACTGCAAGAAAATAAGAAACTACATCTATACGACTACGAAAACAAGCAAAGTGTAGTGGTGTCCAACTATCTTCATCCTTTACTTTAGCAATATCAGGAGCTACTTTGAGAAACAAAGAAACTATTTCTCTATTATCTCTGTCAAGAGCCCAGTCAAGCGGTAGCCACTCATATTTATCTTTTTCTTTGATAGTTTCAGGTGCTATTTTAAGAATTAATGAAACTATTTCTGTATACCCTCTCTTAGAAGCATAATGCAGTGGTGTCATACCATCGTTATTTTTTATTTTAGTGGTTTCAGGAACTGCTTTAAGAATTAGTAAAGCTACTTCTGTATATCTCCAATCAAGAGCAATATGTAATGGTGTCTCACCAATGTTATCCTTTTCTTTAGCAGCTTCGGGAGCTACTTTAAGAAGCAATGAAACTACTTCTGTATGACCATGAGAAGCAGCATGATGCAATGGTGTCATACTGTATTCATCCTTTATCATAGCAGTTTCAGGTGCTACTTTGAGAAGAAAGGAAACTATTTTTACATAACCATAGTCAGAAGCTAGGTGTAATGGTGTCATACCAATATTATTTCTTTCTTTGGCAGTTTCAGGGGCTACTTCAAGAAGTAGTGAAACTATTTTTGTATGTCCTTTTGCTGAAGCATAGTGTAGTGGTGTTGAACCAAATTTATTCTTTTCTTTAGCGGTTTCAGGGTCTACTTCAAGAAATAGAGAAACTATTTCTATGTGACCTTTCTTAGAAGCATAATGTAATGGGATCATATCATCTTTATCTTTTGCTCTAATGGTTTTAGGAGCTACTTTAAGAAGTAAAGAAACTATCTTTGTATGACCTTTTTCAGAAGCCCAGTGTAGTGGTGTTCTACCATACTCATCTATTACATTTGGATCTGCCCCTAAATCTATTAGTTCTATTACTTTATCTAAATCCCCATTCTTAACAGCCTCTAAAAGTTCTTCATTAATGTTATTCATAAATTCTCCCTCATTATGTTTATATTAAAATATATATTTTTTCTTTGTTTTTAGTTCTTTGTGTTCTAGTTTTTGGGTCCCTAGTTTTATGGATATTGATGTAAAAAATGCTTGAATTGTTTTTGTATTTTTAAATTTTGTTGCTACGTATAGCATTGTTTCTTCATTATTATTTTTTACGTTTACAATATCTGGCACTACTGTAAGAAAAAAAGAAATTATTTTTGTATGTCCCTTTACAGAAGCAAAGTGTAATGGTGTTTGTTCATAATTATTTTTTTCTTTAGCAGTTTCAGGTGTTATTTTAAGAAACAAAGAAACTGACTTTGTATAACCAGCCCAAGAAGCCCAATGCAGTGGTGTCCTACCAAATATATCCTTTTCTTTAGCAGTTTCAGGTGCTACCTTAAGAAGTAGGCGAACTACTTTTGTATGCCCACGATCAGAAGCATAGTGTAATGGTGTCATATTATTCGCATCCTTTTCTTCAGCAGTTTTAGGTGCTACTTTGAGAAGTAAAGAAACTATTTCCGTATAACCTTTCCAAGAAGCCCAATGTAGCGGCGTTTTACCATATTCATCCTTTTCTTCAGCCATTTTAGGTATTATTTTAAGAAAATAAGAAACTATTTTTGTATATCCCCTTTTAGAAGCTAAGTGTAATAATGTAAAACCTTCCTTATCTACTATATTTACATCTGCCCCTAATTCTATTAATTTTATTACTTTACCTAAATCACCATTCTTAGTAGCTTCTAAAAGTTCCTTATCAATATCTCTCATAAATTTCTCCATTATGTTTATATTAGAATATATATTTTTCTTTTGGTTGTTTTTTATCTTTATATTTCTTGTATATTTCTAGATTTTCAGTGCTTAGTATTTCAGTTTCTAGTCTTATTGATATTGTAGAAAAGAGTATTTGAATTGTTTCTTTTTTGTATCTTTCTGTTGCTTCGTAAAGTGGTGTTTTTTCATTCTCATATTTTACATTTACTGTATCTGGAACTACTGTAAGAAGTAAAAAAATAGTTTTTGTATTTCCCCAATATGAAGCTAAGTGTAGTGGTATTATACCTCTGTCATCTTTTTTTTTAGCAATATCAGGGGCTACTTTGAGAAGTAGAGAAACTGTGTCAGTATGTCTTGAACCCTGAGAAGCATAGTGTAATGGTGTCCAATAAACGTTATTTTTTTCTTTAGCAGTTTCAGGGGCTATTTTGAGAAGCATGGAAACTATTTCTGTATGTCCTTCCCTAGAAGCATAATGCAGTGGTGTCCAACCATCGTTGTCTTTTTCTTTAGTAGTATCAGGTGCCACAGCAAGTAGTAGAGAAACTATTTCTGTATTTCCTTTAATAGAAGCAATGTGTAGTGGTGTATGACCTTGTTTATCCTTTTTTTTAGCAGTATCAGGAGCTACTTCAAGAAGATAAGAAACTATTTCTGTATGACCATGTGCAATAGCAATATGTAGTGGTGTATACCCCCACTTATCTACTATATTAGCATTTGCACCTAACTTTATTAATTTTATTACTTTATATAAATTATTCTTCTCAACAGCTTTAAAAAGTTTTTTATCAATATCTCTCATAAATTTCTCCATTATGTTTATATTAGAATAAATACTTTTTCTTTATGTATTTTTTGCTAATTTCCTGCATTTCAGTTTCTAGTTTTATGGATATTGAGGTAAAAAGAGTTTGAATTGTTTCTTTTTTATTGCTTTCTCTTGCCTCACTTTCTATTGCTTTGTATAGTGGTGCTTTTTTATTCTTATTTTTTACATTTATTGTATCTGGTGCTAATGTAAGAAGCTGTGAGATTACCTCTGTGTGTTTCATAAAAGAAGCCTCGTGCAGTGGTGTCCAACCTTCATTATTTTTTTCTTTAGCAGTTTCAGGAACTACTTTAATAAGCAGTAAGATTATTTCTGTATGTTTCATTGTAAAAGCTGAGTGTAATGGTGTCCCACCTTTATTATCTTTTATTTTAGCAGCGTCAGGAGCTGCTTTAAGAAGTAGTAAGACTATTTCTGTATACCCCCACCAAGAAGCTAAGTGTAGTGGAGTCTGACCTTCGTTATCCTTTTCTTTAGCAGTTTCAGGGGCTGCTTCAAGAAGCAATGAAACTATTTCTATATTTCTCTTTATAGAAGCCAGATGTAGTGGTATCCTACCCTTGTTATCCTTTTCCTTAGCAGTGTCAGGGGCTACTTTAAGAAGCAATGAAACTATTTCTGTATGCCCATATTCAGAAGCATAGTGTAGCGGTGTATTACCTTCATTATCCTTTATTTTAGCAGCGTCAGGAGCTA
>JAVZXS010000021.1:0-9034 GCA_038886535.1 Candidatus Micrarchaeia archaeon
GTTTAGTTTTTGGTTTAATATCCTCCACTTTAGTCTGATTTTTTATTTTTTCAAGTTCTTCTATAAATTTGTCATTCTTGGCTTCTTTAAGCCCTTTTCCCACCACTCCCCCACCGCCTAAATCTTCAGTAGGGGAGAGTAGGGGAGAGGTTTTTGGCTTGATTTTAATAGTGGGTTTTTCTTTTAATGTCCATAATATTGCCTGTCCTTCCTCTGTTGTTATCTTTCCTTCTTTTACGGCTCTTGCTACTAATTTTTTTATATCTTTTTGTTCTCCTTCAATAGGAAGTCTTGCGAATGCTTTTTGTGAGCCTAACTTTATTTTAGGTTTTAATCCACCTGTTACTTGAAATGCCTGCCCTATACCTTTTGCTCCTGCTTCAAATATTCCTCCTTGTATTCCGTGCTCAATAATGTTTTTTATTCTTTCTTCTGTATTTTTTGCTGGAAGTGTTGCTCCGTAAGTCCCCATTCCAATAGAGCCTTTTAAAAAAGCCTCAGTTAATTGTCTTCCCGCTGTTTTCCAAACCATACCCCATAATTTCTTTTTTGCCTCTTGTGATATGTTTGGATTTTTAGCAAGGTTTATATAGGTAGCTAATGACTGCTGGCCTGCTGGATTAAGTTTTGAAAAAATAGGTTTTAATAATTCTCCTGTTGTAAAAGAAATAGGAGCAAGTTTTGAACCAAACTCTATTCCTTCAGAAATTGAACCAACAAGTTCTTTTTTTGTTGGTAGTCTTTTATCAGTTAACATTTTTTCACCAACTTTAAAAATAGGAGAAAAAGCAGCCATAGAAAAAACTTCACCCGGCATACCAATTGCTCCTATCGTTGATAAAATATCACCAGCCTTTTCAGATAAAGGTTTATTTTGAAAAATAGTAGAAGGTCCTTTTAAAATTTGTTTTCCGTATGAGCCAACCATTGTTCCAATTACATCAGATGCTGTTTTTCCTATAAAAGGAGAATAGGCTCTTTGAGAAACATTTTTAACATATCCTTCAAAATCTTGTGGAGCAGTTGCCATTAATTTTGAGATAAATTGTTTAGGTGTGCTAATATTTTGCTTTGCTAAACTTTGTTTTGCTGTTTCAACAGGATTAAATAACGGCTCCCAAGTTTGAAGAGCTTGGACTTTTCTAAAATTTTGAGGTTGAGCTGCCCAATTTGAAATAGACTCTCTTATCGGTTCAAGCGTCAATTTTCCTTGTCTAATCCAGCCTTGATTGTCTGATAAAGATGACTGAATATCTTTTAACTTTTTTTTGAGAGTTTCTATTATATTCATTCATTTGAAATTAAAAAAAATATTTATAATCCAAGCAACTCTCTTTTTCTTTTTGCGGTATTAACCAAGCTTCCGAAAATATCTTCTCCCCATCCACCACTTTCTCGCCCAGTTAAACCCCCAAGCCCTTGAAGTGCTTGGTAGGTAAGCTGTTCAGGTGAAAAATTCCCCATCTGTCCTAATTGTATCTTGTAATCCTGAAGTTGAGCAAGTCTGTTCAACGCCCATTGCTGTAATGCTTGCTGTTGCTGTAGATAGTTTTGTTTATACCAATTAGCTTCATTTATAAGATTGTTCATTAAATTTTCATCAAGTGCTGCTAAAGCCTGTGCTTTTTTTAGTGAAGCATTTGCTTTCTCTGTTTCAATCCAAGATTTAAGCTGTCTATACCTTTGTGCTATTTCATCCATTTTGTTATTAAAATCTTGTTCTAATTCATTTTTAGCTAAATCAAAAGTATTTCTAACATCTACCTCTTTTTGAGCGATTTGATTAAGATTAGACATTGTTCCTCTTGCCACCTGTGCTCCTGCTTGAGCGGCTTGTTTTCCTAAAACGGCTGGTAATACCTGTTGAGTAGCAGAAGACCAACCAGCCCCCATAAGTCCTGCCTTCATTTGAGAGGCTTTAAGAAGCTGTCTTAACTGAGACATAATATCACCCTTTGCCTGTTGTTCTTGCTGTAGTGCTTGTTCTCTTGCTAACCCTAATTTTTTAAGGCTAGATTCTTTTGCGGTTTCAAGACCTTGAAGTCCTGTTTGTCTTGCGGTTTCAAATCTTGTTATGTCTTCCTGTTCCCACTGAGGATAAAGACCAGCTAACTCATCTAATCTTTTAATAAACTCATTATATCCGCTTTCTATTTGTCCTCTAATTCTATTTTCCATTTCTATTCTTCTCCGTTCTTCTTCTGCTCTTATCTGATCTGCCCACGTGCTGTCCCAGTTTGGTTCTATGATACCTTTTCCAGGATCTACCACACGGTAATTTCTTCCCCCAATGTTTATAATGTCTCCGACGTTTTTTCCTCTTATTACATCATTAAGGTTTTGAGGAGGAGGATTAGAGGGTGGGGGAGAAGAAGAAGGAAGAGTAGTAGTATTGCCACTTGTTGATGCTTTTTTTGTTGATGTTTGGTAATATCCACCTCCCGTATCTGGTTTGTATGTCGTTGTTGGTGATATTCTAACAGGTGTAGTGGAATAAGTATAAGGAACATTTCCGACATTGAAGATAGTTCCTTGTCTTAATTGAGATCCTCCTTGTGTGTTTCTTGATTGACCAAAAATATCTGCTATTTTTTCGGTAATTCCAAAATCTGGTAATCTAATATTAGTTCCGGGAATAGTCCACGAACCTTGATGAGCCATATTTTAAAAATAAAAATTTATAATTTCTCTACTTCTTTTATCGCTATCTGCGTAAATCCTATCATCTTTCCTATCTTTTTATTTCCTTCTTGGAATGTAAATTTTTCAATGAGCCTGTAAACTCTTATAGCTTGCTTTAAAGCTTCTATTACAAGCTCCTTCCCTTCAAGTTTTTTTTCCTTTTTTTCCTCTGCCATACTTTTTTTGCTTGAACTTTTAACGATTTTTAGCTTGTATTTTCCATCTTTTTTAAAATCCAAAACACTAAAACCCATTAAGGGATTGAGACGCTTCTTACGGGGACAGCGGTTCCCCTTAAGTATTGTAAATATCTATATTGCAACGGATTTAAATATTGACCGTTAACTTCATAAACTATTCCTGGAAGCGCTATTCTTCCTAATCCACGTGGATAAGTATAATTTAACCACTGTTCAAATGATAATCCACGAGGAATATCTTTCGATCTTTCTATCATATACATTCGTTCTTCGAGATTTCTCATTGTTTCATCAATCACTGGTTGCGGGATGTTTAATTGATTCATCGCTTCTCCCTCTCTTGATAAATCATAGCTATAATTATAGTTAGTTGGAGGATTAGTTCTATAAACAGGCATATTGTAAGGTTTATTTTCATTAAGTATTTGATAATTTGGCCACTCGCTTACCCTTTTCTTTAGTTTTTTTAAAAAATCTAAAATGTCCATTATTATAAAGACTTTGAATTTATAATTTATTAAGTTTTTTCAACCTTCTCTTGCGTATTTTCTAACTTTTTTCCAAAAAATAGCGGCAGCAACTCTTTTTCCCGCTTCTTTTGACCCATATTTTCTTGCTACTTTTCTTGCAATTTTTTCAAAATTACCAGTCTTATAGGTTCTTCCAAGCTTTTTAACCATCGCCCTTCCTTTTTTTCCTTTTGGTTTAAGTTTTTTCATAAAAAAAACCGCCTCCTTTAGCGATAGACAAGCAATAAACTTGTCTACCATTAAAGAAAGCGGTCAAGCTTCTAAATAATAGAATAGCAAATGAAAAAAAATTTGTCAAGAGGATTTTAAGTTAAAGGTCGCTGTCCCCAATCCCCCTTATATCTTTCAATATACTCATTTCCCATTACCATATTTAACCTGCCGTATTTTTCAACAAAATTATTAGAATGAACCATATCAGGAAACAAAACAGCGCAATTTCCCTCATCTAAACCTGCATAATAAGCATTAAAAACTATTTCCCAATATACCGCCATTTTTTTAGATTTTACTTCTGGAATAAAAACATTTTTTAAAATTTCTTGTCTATATTTAACCAAATACATCCCGCCCCAAGAAGGATATTTACAGATAGAAACGCTTTTTCCTTTATTTTCTTCAAAAATCATATCAAACAATTTTAAATCTTTTATTATAGTTGTCTCAGGTAAAAAGAAAAACTCATCCCATTTTTTGCCATCTCTAGCCCATTTTATAGTTGCTAACTCAAAATTATCAGTATAGTTTATCTCAATAGGATATTTACAGCCTTTTAAGGAAGAAAGCAAGTCTTTTAACCAAGTGTTTTTGTTTTTTGGCTGACAACCTATCACTATAGCCTGTTTCATATATTTTTTTTATACCACTCAATAACCTGTTTTAATTTCCCATCCACATCAGAATAATTAAAAGGATAGGGATTTTTAGCGTATACCTCTGCCTTTGGACTTTCTCCTGGCCTCATTGGTAAATATACTATTTTTGATTTACTGCCAGAATATTTAATAACTTTTTTTGCCCATTCTTTTACAGTTATTTTTTTACCAGTTCCCGCTTCATAGATTTTCCCATATTCATTATTAAACAAAACTTTAATTAAAATATGAGCGACATCTTTAACATAGACAAAATCCATAATCTGTTCTCCTGTTCCATAAATTTCAATCGGCTCATTTCTCAAAGCCCTCATAATAAAAAACGGCATCATTTTTCTTACAGGATACCATTTTTGTCTTTCTCCAAAAGCATTAAACGCCCTTACTACATTTGCTTTTACTTTATGTTCTTTTGCATACATTAAAGTAAATCTTTCTGCAGTTGTTTTTGTAATTGAATAACTATTATTTTCAAACCAGTTGCCTACTGCTATTTGAACCATCGGGATTTTGTAATGTTTAACCGCTTCTAAAACATTCAAAGCTCCTATGATATTAACTTCAACTGAAGGATATGGATTATTAATAGTCTCCTGCGTTCCTAAAATCCCTGCTAAGTTAATAACTCCGTCTGATATTGAAACTGCTTTTTCAACTAGATTTTTATCTCTTATATCACCTAAATATAAAATATCAGGTTTAATATCGTCTTTTCCCTCAATTACCTGTCCTATATGACGCTGGATTCCAATAACTTTATAACCTAAACTATGGCAGACTTCTATTAAATGAGAAGCAATAAATCCACCCGTTCCTGTAATACAAATTTTTTTCATATTATTTTTCAACGAAATTATAATAAGATTCTGATAATTTTTTTTCTGATAATTCCCTATAATATTCAAGCCAGCCTTTTTGCATTAAATACTCTCTTTGATAAAAAAAAGAAAAATGACAAACTAAAGCAGTTCCACAAACAACATTTAATAATCTTTTTTTTCGAGGATAATATTCCGTTAACCAAATTTCCTCATCTAATTTATCATGTGGATTATCAAATTTTAATATTCCGCCAAATTCTAAAAAATCTTTTCCAAAAAAACAAAAATTAGAGATTGAAAATCTTTGAGCGTTATGAAGTTCCCATCTATCAAAAAACAAATCAGATACTCTTGTTTGTTCTATTTTTTCTTTTAAAATACGATGAAGTCCGTTAGCAAATTGAGGAGAAGCCCAACCAACCCTATCCATACAATGTTCTTTTTCAACAACGCCAATTCTCCAATCTATTCTTCCCATCCGCTGTTGAATATAGGAGATAATAGCGTTATTCCAGATATTTCCCATTACTAAAAAATATTGAGGATTATTAAGCCTAAAATCAAGAATATTTTTGAAGTAGTCATCATCTACATACACAATATCATCATCAAACCTAACATAAATAGTGTTAGGGTCGGTAGTGTAGCGGTAATATTTTCCAGTATTATATTGTTTTGGTTCTTCAAACATTTCCCCTTCTTTTGTAATATCAAAAATTTTAAAATAATCACTTTCTAAACTGTCAATATATCTTAAATCATCCTCGTTTTTAGTATTTCGCCAGATATATACTTGATCTATCGGATTATCTCTAAACTTCATCATATAATTTATAAGAATCGACATTCTATCTCGTCTTCCTGCAGGTATAAACGGGATGATTTTATAACCTTTATACATATTTTTTGCTAAAATCAGCAATTTTTTGTAAATTTTCCATTAAATCATAGTTTTTATTCTTAATTCTAACAAGATTTTCGATTAAAAATATAAAATCTTCGGCAATTTTATCTAAATTTCGGTATTTATAAACAAAATCATACGCATTTTGTGCAATTATTCGTCTTTTTAAAGGATTTAAAATCAAAAATTCCAGTTTTTTTTCAAATTCTTCCTTTGTTTTGTATAAAAATCCATTTTCTCCGTCAATAATTTCCTCATTATACGGCAACATATCTTTTGCTAAAGTGGTTGTTTTGGTTGCACTATACTCATACCATTTAATACAGCTTTTATATTCATTAAACTCATCATCAGTTAAAGGACAAAGCCCGATATCTAAATTTAAATAAGCCATTCGATAACCGTGGCCGTCAGCGTTTATCCAGCCGAAAGTATGTAATCTTTCTTTTGGAATATATTTTTCAACTACTCCAAACCATTGACCGATGTGATAATAGTGAATATGAGGATATTTTTTCATAATTTTTTGTAAAGAAGGTAAAATTGACATTAAATCAGCAAAATGAGATGATCCTCCAGCCCAACCTATTTTAATTATTTTTTCTTCTTTTTTTTCAAGACAAGGAAAATATTTTTTATCAATACAGTTTGGAATGATAACAACATTTTTATTAAAATTTTCAAGCCAGTTTTTCATTTTGAAGGTAGTAGTGGTTATCAAATCAGCATACCTTATAATCTCCTGTAGTTTTTTTAGTCTTTCTTTATTTTTTTTAGCATCAAACCCACCTTTTCCTGATATCCAAAGTTCTCTTCCATCAGGCAAAATCACATCTTCCGTTCCAAAGTAAAAATACATATCAGATAAAGGATTAATAAGCTCGTAGTTATCATCTATATCAATAACAAGAGGTTTATTAGAAGGTTTATATTTTTTAATAATATCAAAAATCTCAAAAAATCCCGCTCCTGTTGTTCTGTTTAGAAAGATATCCGCTCTCTCTATTACTCTTGTTAATTGCTCTATATCAAGTTTTACATCTAAATATACGCTTTCTATTTTCTTTTTTTCTCTTGCTTTTCTTAAAAACTGTTCTATTCGATACCAGGTGACCCCGTCATACGTTTTTGGTGATAAAACAAGCAAATTTATCATATTTTATCTGTTACCCGCCATTCTGTATGAATTTTGGTAAAAAAATTTTTGTCTTTAAAATAATCAGAGCCATAAATTCTGGTAAAAAAATGATCTACCTCGGGTGGCATCTCGGCGATTTTTCGCCAGACTTTTGATTTTGAAGGTTTATCATAAATCCCAAGCATTTTGACTTTTTTTATATAATCAGAAAACCAAGTACGCTTATTAAAAAAAGTCAATACCTCCTCCTGTCTTTTTCTATTAATTTCCCTTGCTATCTTTTGAATAGCCTCATCAAATTTTTTTTCATCCATTGTT
This sequence comes from Candidatus Micrarchaeia archaeon, assembly GCA_038886535.1. Lineage (GTDB taxonomy): Archaea > Micrarchaeota > Micrarchaeia > CABMEP01 > CABMEP01 > DTQF01. The sequence continues at coordinate 7,469 of JAVZXS010000021.1, forward strand.
AACTATAACTAACTGTTAATCTATCGCTCCATTTATTTACAAAAGCATCAGTTCCGTTTGCCCATAAAATAGAAGTAGTGGTTCCGCTTGTTATAATCTTTTTTATTTGCCAAACTGAATCATCTTCCGATGAACCTATCTGCGCTTTTCCGATGTAAGTACTATCGGATTGCTCATCAATTCTTACAGAATAATTTCCATCTGTTATGACACCGCCAAAAGGATCAACAGGAATAACCCTTTTTGCTCCTTTTAACAAATCGTGCTCACGCCTTATAACCGCCTGTGCTCCTCCTTTTTCTTCACTCATACAAATCTTAATTTTTCAACTAAATTTTTAATAGAATTTTCAAGCCGTAAATATTCCCAAACTCTTTTTATTGACGGTCGCCCGCCAATTTTATACTGAATTTCTTTTATTTTTAACACCTTTGCTCTTTTACTTACTATTCCCAACTCATCTAAGATTTTTAAGGTTTTGCTTAAATAAGATAAATCTTCTTTATCATCTTTAATATCAAGAAAATTTTTGTAAGATAAAAGTTTTTCCGCCTCTTCAAACCCTTTTTCTTTTTCATCCTCTGTTTCGATCTCTTTTGGCTCAATAAAATCTTTTACTGATGTTTCTTTTTTATCAGCAACCTCAGTCTTTTCAGTAATAATTGGGTCTGGTAAATCTATCCTGCCCATAAGTTTTCAAGGGGGGAGTTCCCTCCCCCCTTGCCTAACTTACAATCAGGAAGTTGCCAAATCTACTATTTTTCCAGACCCCGCTTCATTTCTTGATTCAAGAGTCAACTCGGTTTCAATCACTGCTCGTGTGGATGAACCAACTTTTGCAACATCTACTTTTCTCGTTGGTCTTAAAACAGCAACTTTCCATAAATCTGTTTGCGTAATAACAACCTTATCGGCCGCCATGAATCTATCAAGATTAATCTTGATTCTTCCAAAGTCGCTGTCATAGACCGCAACTGTAGCAACCACTTTTTTCTCATCAGCATCAATATATTTAGTTCCTGAGTCAGTGAAAGCAGAGATTTTTCTCTTCTGATACCCGTTAACCCAAGCAGTATCAGGAGACCCGCCCTGATTCCAAATCGCCTGTAAGCAATCATTAAACATCGCTTCTGTCAATTCTTCTGCACCTGTGCCAGTGCCTGTGATTACATTGGTTGTAATCCAAGCCAAGACACCTTTTAATTGTCGAGCGGTTCCTGAAGCTCCTGAGTTGCCTACACCATTGACAAGAGCATATTCAATGTCTCTTGCGTGTTCTTTCATTTTTTTAGCCATTTGATAAGCAAATTCATCTTCAATGGCTGCTTTAGCAACTACTCTTTGGGTATCAGATACTTCAACTGGGGTAACAAAAATTTGCGTCCAGTTGGTAACTCTTTGTCTTGAGGCTGGTTTGGTAAAGGTATAATCAGCGCCCTCAACAAAAGCGTTTGAACCAGCATTAGCTAAGGTATCAATCAAAGTTTCATGAGTTGTCCCTTCCGCTTTTGTTTTCCCAAAAGTAGAAAACATAGGCGTTTCAGTTGGTGAAATATTCACCAATAC
>JAVZXS010000022.1:0-8290 GCA_038886535.1 Candidatus Micrarchaeia archaeon
AATCCAGATTCGTAAAGTCTATAAATATCTAGGGATATATCTAAAAAGTTTCTTAACTCACCAGACGCTGTCTTTGTTGCAATACCGAAACGATTAAGAGCTTCAACTGCTTGATTTGTGTACATTCCACCAATAATAGACCGAATTGCGTTTCCTGTTTCTTTTCCACCATAACCCCCGACTTTTTCAGATAACGCTGCAATCATGGCGTTAATTTGCTCCATGCTCATTCCGACATTTGCAGCTTGCTCCTCAACAACTGAAAAAGCAGTAGCTAGTGTAGCTAAGTCAACATTCGCTTTTCTTGAGGTAACTACCCAAGCATCTAATAAATCTCTACCTTTAGCAAATGCTTGAGCAGTTGTCTCACCAGGTTTCTGCATTTGACGTAAAGCACCAGACAAAATGTCAATCGATTCAGCAGCGGATAATGAAGATAACTTAGACAAGACTAGTGCATTAGATAATAGTTCAGCAGAAGCAGCGGATTTTTCTAAACTATCACTAACCCCACCAACAGCTCGATAAGCAAAGCTATAAGCCTCAAGAACACCAGTTAATGATTCACCTGTTTCTTCAGCAATATCCGCGGCGGATTTGAATATTTCGTTTAAATCTTGTTGGCTATCCCCAAGAACAACGCCAATTTGAACTAGTTTAGCTTCATTTTCAATTGCGATTTGAAGTGCATCAGATAACTTTCTGTAACTACCATAGACTAATGTAGCACCAACTGACCACTTGAAAACATCAATTGTATTCTGACGGATGGCATCCAAAAAGTCTAAAGTTCTACGATTCGAATAGGTAACAACATCATTATATTTATTTAATGCCACAGTTAGTTTTCTAACCCCAGTTTCTGCGTCACCCATTTTAGCTGCAAAATATGTAATTCCTGCCGGAAGCTGTGTAGATATATCAACTCGTGTGGTAGCGAGATCAAAACCATATTGTTCTAAAATACCTAAAACTTTTTGTGTTTGTGCTTTAGCGATTTCCTCATTTGCAGCTATCTTATTCTTTAATAAATATTGTTGAATCTTAAATCCAGGGTCTTCTACAAAACCCCGTTCAGTCATCCTACCGACAATTCTACGAGTGTCCCCCAGCTTTTCTAGTTCGCGATTTAAGATTCTAACTTCTACTAAATCATCGTCTAGCTTGAGAAATTCAATCGTACTAACATCTTTTAATGTCGCACCAACTCTTTTTAGTTCAGCGTTGATAATTTCAAAAAGACCAGGGATTGATTGTATTTTATTTTTTAATTCATTAATTCTTCTTTGTTCTTCTAATTCAGCTCTCTTTAATGCAACAACATCAACGACTTGCCCACCTTGAAAAGCAATGGCTGTCTGTGCCGTAGCTAAAGGTTCTTCAACATCAAGTTGACGTCTTGTAAATTTGATTGGAAAAACTTCACCAAATTCTCTAGTTAATTTAGGAGTTCCAATATCATACCCAATATATTCATATTGTCCAAGTTCTGTAATATATTGCCTGGCTAATAATTGAATTTGATCGACAACAGCGTCACCAAACTTTTCTCGAATTTTCTCTAATTCTTGGGCTGCTAAAGTAATAACTCGTTGTTTTAAAATGGTGTCATCAGTTTCAGTATCAAAGGTTTCAGCGGGTATTTGAAATTTTGCCGTAGTAGTTGCACCCGTACTTAATTTTTGTCCTTTGAGTTTAATAATTCCTCTACTTAAGTCAACCTCAAAATTTTTAATTAAGTCAACACTGTCCTGAATAGATGAAAAAATTACATTAGTTAGCTGAGTTCTTATTCTCTCAGATAAGTGAGTAAGAGTTTCAATTCTCTCTCTAATTTGAGAATATAAATCTTTCTCAGCCTCATCAGTTGTTTTTCTTTGCTTATTAGCTGTTTGGTTAAATAATTTATCAATGTTGATTGAAACACTTTTTTGACCAGCAGATGCTTTTATCCTAGTTCCAGCGCTTGTTTTAGATAGAGATATTTTTACAAGTTCTTCAGCGTCTTTAAACTCTTCTTGAATTCTTTTTATTAGTTCAGTTCTAATTTCTGCAGGAATTTCAGAAAACTTATTAATGGATTTTTCTATTTCTTTTTGAATATCACCTGGTTTTATCTTCTCTTTTCTAGTTGTTTTTCTAGTTCTAGTTTCTTTTATTCTAGAAGAAAACTTATCCAGCTCTTCTAGAAAATCTTTTAACGATTTAACTTCGCCTGTTATTGTATCGATAATAATATCTAGATTTTCTTGAAATTTTTCCGGTGGAATTGAGGGATCAAAGGCTTGCTCAGCCTCTAATCTTAAATACTTAATCTCACCACTTCTAAAACCAGGAGGTAGTGTTAATCCTTTTTCTTTTGCTAAAGTTCTTAGAGTAACTTCTCTTTTTACTTTGAAACCAGAAACTTCTTCATTTATGTCGCCGTAAATACTTTCTAAATATTTTCTTAAGTTTTCAGAAACTTTCTCATTAAACCTAGATAAAATTGTTTTAGAGAAGAATCTTTGAACATCTCCAATTCTAAATGAATACTTTTCAAGCTCGGATATAGATTTTTCTATTTGTCTTAGTGGATTAAACACTAGACTAAATCTCTCAGGTCTAGCCCTAAAACCAGCTCCAAGCTCAACACTCTTAAGAGCATCTTGCAGTTTCTGAATAGCCTTAAATTGCTCACTAACCCCTCTTAAGCTTTCTAGCTTTTTAATACTATCCGCAAGTTGCTTGTACTGCTGAGAGATTTGTCTTAATTGACTAACAGATGAACTTAAAGCGTTTTTACTAGCTTCATAACGCTGCGTAAAGCGCTCAATACCGCTAGAGACGCGTTCAAGATTCTTCTGAAGTAAATCTAGTTCTTGTCTAACTCTTTCAATTGCTGTCTTAGCCATGGTTATTCAATCTCACTCTCCAAAATCTGAATCTGGTTGTTGAGGTTCTGTTTGTTAAAACCAAGTACTGAATTTAACCACCTATTTAATTCTTCTGGAGTTCCCCACCAGACAATTGTGTCAGGTGGACGTTTTTCTTGAGGAAGTTCATTTAATGAATCAATTTGCATTTGCTTTCTTAGAACATAAGAAATTGTATGTGGGAGTTTAGAAATTTCCTCTAACGTCTTGGGGGCTACTTTAAGCTCCTTTGCAATCGCCCATACATTACTCATTGCAAAGGAGCGGGCTATTTTTTTAGTTCAGTTTCTGATATTTCTAGTTTGTTGTAAGCCATAAAAAATTGTTCTTTAATATCTTTAGGCAAATTATCAAATTCGTCAAACGATTTAAATAATTTTTCTTTAAAATTTTGGTCTTTATAAGTCCCAAAGTAAACACACATTGTTCTGAATCTATCAATCATATACATTTCACAAATTTGATTGATTGTTTGACGAATACATTCATTGCGCAGTTCTTCTTCACTCCAAGATTTATAAACATCCTCTTCTCTCTTTATGATTTTCTCCAACTCTTCGTTAAATTTCCGATTATATTCATTATCAAAATTGTCAACTTCAAGTTGGTATTCTTCTTGCTCCTCCAAACTTGCGTCAGAATTTGGCTCTATCGGGATGTTAAATTTAGTGTTTTTTGTAGCCTCCCGCATAAAATCAGTCATTTTTGCTGAGAGAAGAGTTTGGATTAATGTATGTTTGTTCATCAGACTAAAGTCTGGAATATACGCCAAATATTCATCACTATCTGGATTTTTAAGTTTTTGACGTAACTTTGCAGATTCCCTTAGTGCAAACACTCTAGCTTGATTAAGTTCAGCATCTCCTACCAGTCGAACATAAACAGGCAATGTTTTATTGTTCTTTCCTTTGATTTCAAACTTATCGCTATAATAAAACAACCTTGAAATATCAACATCATTCTTGTCTATTCTACTTCCCATTTCCATTTCTCCTATTGAACTTGATAAAAAGAAGGACTATTAAAAACTTAATAGTCCTTCTGTAAATCCAGCAAAATTGTAAAAATTAACTAGTATTAGTAATCACCTGAGTAAACAACCAGGTCGCCAGTGGCAGACCTAAAGTTGAAAGCTTGTTGAACATTTTGGTTAACGTTGACTGTATAACTATCGCCAACAATCATAATGTTTGGCACAACAATTGTCTTCAAAACTGTATAAGGTGCAGTAGCATCGCATGGGTCTAAAATTTTAATCTTTAGATTCAAACCAGCACCGCTAGCACAAGTTCCCGCCAATTCAAACTCTGTATCACCAGAATTAATTGAATTATTCAGTAACAAGTCAATTAACTCTGTATCTGTATCGAGAACTGTGATTGTTCCATTAACACTTGGAATCTGTTTCTGAGAACCAACTTTGTTTCTATTACCAAGCTCGTTAACGTCTTGGATATTCATTGCGCCATTAATCGTAACCGATTGGACACGTGGAATATCCTCAGCAGCGATGAGAACTTTCACATCTCTACCGCGAACAACTGCAGCTTGTGTCGTATCAGAAACATAAGACCAAGTACCTGTATTGCTATCAACTTGATAAACAACTACTACACTTTCTGTTCTTGTGTCTCCAGTTGTTAAAGTTGTTCCAACAATTCTATATTGCCCTGTTCCAGGAGTTGACGTAGTTTCTGTCAGATATTCACCGTCTAGAATAACAGAAATTGCCAAATTGCCGTTTTTCAATTGTTTCGGCGTGTTTGACAAAGTAAATGATGTCGTGCCTGTAGTAAATCTTTGAACTACAACATCCCGCTTAAACCATCTTTTTTCAGCTCCAACAAGAGTATAACTTTCAGTAGATTCTCCAGTTACGTTGTAAGAGAATGAAAAATCCTGAACTGTTGCTTTTTTAACATGTCCATATTTTACATATTGACTTAACTTAGCATCTTTTACGTAAAGAATAGCGTCAACATCTGTAAAGTTTGTAATTGATCGACCACCACCAGGATAGTTATTAGGGTCAGTACCAGTTAGAACAGCGAAAAGCCTAATTCCAACATCAAAAGCATTCAATGCTAAGGAGATATTAGGCATATCAACCGCAGTGCCTACTTGGTTTTTATTACCGATTTCATAGGCATCTGTAACTGGCAAATCTGTGTTTAACGTAATTGATTGTAAACGAGAGATTTCAGTAGCTCCATTTTTATTGACAAGAGCTAACTTAATCTCATCAGACGGAATGGCTAAACGTTTTGCCATTTAATCACCTCCTAAAAATTTATTTGAGCATTGAAAGAACCAATAGCTCTAAAAAATAACTCCTCTGGATTTTCAACTTCGATTTCAACAAACTCAACTCGAAGTCTTTTTGGCTCTATTGCCCCAATTTCAATCAAGTTTTGATTATTGAAACCATTAGTAAAATCATAAATAGGTATCTTCTGCTCTAAAGTCGACATTAGTTGAAATGTCATTCTATCTCTTTGTGTTTTATTTTTAGCAAAAACATCTACAATCCATGTTATATTTCTAATATTATTATAATCACCAATTTGCAATTTGGTAAAATCAAGTCTAATAATATCCACAGAAATCAATGGCACTTCAATTTGATTTCTGGGGTAACTATCGACAACTTTCACAGTATCAGCAAAACTATCCTTTAATTTTCTAATTAAAGAAAAATGAGCATTTTCCTCAATATACATTTGCACCTCTCCACTCTGCAAATCTACCGTCTGGCATGCGAATTCTTAATGAAAATTTTCCAGATTTCGTTGTAAATATTTCGACTCTACATTTCTCATAACCTAAACTTCTTGCATATTCTCTAATTTCATCTTCCAAGTCTATTTGAGATATGTAATTAAGAGTTTTATAAAACATTACAAGTTGTGAATCATCCCGAATAACTCCTTTTTCGATAAAGTCATTTAATAAATCGTCCGCTCGTTGATCAAGTACATCTAAACTTGGAGTTTCTACTTGTATGGCTGGAAAAATACCCTCAAGATAATAAAAAAAATCTTCCTTAAATGATTCAATTTCTTGGTTAATTAAATCTTTCGCTCTATCCAAAAGAAATAAACCACCTTGTGATGGATATGGTTTTCCTCCTTTATCGGATAGTAGTGATATGTTTTCATTACCAAACTCCATAATTGCAAAAAATGGAATTTTATACGGAGGAAAGAAACTTTTTCTCATCCTGATTGTTTCCCAATATTTATCAATGTACTTTTGTGTAACATCAACTAATTCATATTCTTTTCCATCTTTTGCTCCCTTTTTTCTTCTTTTTGCATAAATTCTTCTTCCCTCTCTTGCACATTGATAATATTTAGTCCAACTATATGTTGCACCAATTCCATCTTGAACGTCACCAACTCCTAATGCATTTCTAGCGGATACGATTGCGTGACTATAATCAGTTAAATCAAGGAGCGCATCTTCATTAACATTTACTTCTATCTTATAGGTATTTTTTTGATAATTCTTAACAACGTCTATGTAAAAATAATCATCACCAATAAAACTAGCACTATGAATCAAATCTCTGTACTCATCAATATCAAACTCTTTAAATCTTTTTATGGAATAGCTAAACAAAAACTCATAGAAATCTGGAAGAAATTGATTCTTAAATTGTTTAATAATTTTAGATAATGCATCTCTTACATTTGTTTCTACAAACTGGATTATATCTTCTCTAGTTACAAAGACACCAAATAAACCTCTGAAGACATCCTCAATATCATCGCCAAGCGCTTCACCAGCTATTCCCATAGCAGCGTCAAGCTTTGTCTTCAGAGCCTTATAATCATAAACAAAATAAAAATCATCTTCAAAATCACCAGCACCTACAACCATCTTTAAACTTCAACATCACCAATTAATGTTCTTACTATATCTCTAGCAAAATCATTTGTGCTATCTAAGATGTGTTTTCTAATATCAACAAAAGTAATGTCATCAAAATAAGATTCTAGATTGCCAAGAATCTTAGCTTGCATCTTCTTAGTTAATGTATTTACAGTTTTAACCATACTGGTAACATCAATTCCCTTAATAAAAACAATCTGGTTTTCCATATTAATCCTCCTGCTTTAGGTCTAAAAGTATCCTGTTTATTCCAGGAACTCCTCTAAGAATTTTAGAGGTAATTCTCATTTTCATACCATCGACATAAACATATTCGGTTTTTTCTAAAATATCTTTTGTATAATCTGTGTACTTAACTTGTACTACACAATCTCCTGTGAAATATTGTCCACCAGTTACCCAATTTGGTAAATCGTTATGCCCCCAAGTTACATGACCCGTAATCGTCACATAATCAAAGAGATAAATATAACCTATACCAGAGCAAGTTGGACAAAACGGGTCAACACCAGTATCTGTGTAAGGATTAACACCACAAGTTGGACAAACTACACCAGAAACTGTAAATTGAAAAGTAACTGGTCTTCCAATAGCGTTTCTTATTTGGTCAATAATTTCAACGGTATTATTTGGAAAAGTAATCATAAACTCTCGAATAATGGCAATAAAATTTCTTTTACGATACTATCCCAACTATATTTAGAATTTGTAAATTTTTCAAAAGTTTTTTTAGAAACTTCATTATAATAATCACGATTATTATAAAGTAGATTTAGTTTGTCTGCTAAATCTTCAGCAGAAACTATACCATGTTTCACACTCATATCTGTACCATAAACCCACGCTGATACATCAACTAAAACACCTGTGTCTTCAAATAATTCTTTTGTAGATGTGTGGTTTGGAACAACCTGTGGCGCACCTGTAACAGCGTGTTCTACATTTACTAAGCCCCAACCCTCTCCCTCGCAGGTGTTAATTCCAACATCGCAAGCATTATAAAGTAAATTCAACGCTTGAGGAGGGATTTGAGGAAGACTTGTGCCAGATTCAGTCATAATTACTCTTTCATCTAATTCGAACGTAGTGACTAAATCTGGAATAAACCAGCCAGCATCTTTTTTGCCACAATGTAAATAAAGTTTTACATTTTTTGGTTTTCCCTCAACAAAATACTTAAACCCAAGTAAAGTCAAATCAATTCTTTTTCTAGGCTGGTTTCTATTAGCGTTTAAGATTATGAAAGATTCCTCATCTACATCAGGTACATTTGAGAATAAAAGCTGTTTAGCTGAAAATCTGTTTTCAAATAACTTATAAAATATTTTATGATCAACACCATGTGGTACAATTAAAGAATTAACACCAATTTTTTCTAATTCTTTTTTAGCAAACTCTGTGTAAACACAGACCCGTTTTACAATATCGTATTCATAAAAAAACCTTTTTTGAACATCATATCCATCAATCGGTGTATATAC
>JAVZXS010000023.1:0-8284 GCA_038886535.1 Candidatus Micrarchaeia archaeon
GATTCTCAACCAAAGGATTGGGAAATTTATGCAAATGTAAGTGCAGCAAGAAAAACAAAAGCACTTGGTCTTTTATTTGGTTGTTATGCAAGAATTGAGAGGATAAAAAAGATTTTGTATGTAAAAGAAGAGGATAATTCTATTTTATATTTACCAAAACTCTCTTTTTATCTCTCTACTTCTGAAAAACAAACATTAGTAGAACTATCTAAATTAGAAGGAAAGGAAGTTTCAGTAAAAGATTTAGCAAAAAAATTAAACCTCTCAACTCCAATGTTATATAAAATAATCGATGAACTAAAAAAAAGAGATTTTTTAGTTTTAGATGATGGTGTAAAACTAACAGATGCTGGGAAATTAGCTGCTTTATAAATTAACTTTTTCTTAATCCAGAGTTTTTATTGAAAAATCCTTAGTCTATTTTCTAGCTAAAAATCCTACTATAGGTCTTTTTTAACTGGATTGACTATGAAAAATACAAGTGGTGCAAATTAAAGTCACAATCCTACTATAGGTCTTTTTTAACACCTCAATATGGATGCAGAAGACATGAGTCTTCTGTAGTCACAATCCTACTATAGGTCTTTTTTAACAAAGGAGATATGAAAGGTACAGTCTTCTTTCGAAGACTGGTCACAATCCTACTATAGGTCTTTTTTAACTTATCGAATACAGTTTACATAGAGGTTGGACATTTTTATAAAGTCACAATCCTACTATAGGTCTTTTTTAACAATCATGTAGCGAAGTACAAGTTGATATTTGAACTCAAGGTCACAATCCTACTATAGGTCTTTTTTAACTAAAAGACTTTACGACAAGAAAGAACAAGAAGAAATAGTGTCACAATCCTACTATAGGTCTTTTTTAACGGATTTAAGATTTATCAAATGTTAGTTGACAATGTAGTCACAATCCTACTATAGGTCTTTTTTAACCGTGAATTTTTTACATATTATTTACGACGGAAAAGTATTTAAAGTTATCTTAAAAAATTGCAACTCATCGATTTTTGGGCATGGTTCAGGGGAGATTCGCGACTTTTTATCAAAAATAGATAAAGCAGAGCACTCTTTGGATTTATTCCAAGGACAGAAAAGGGCCTTGCACAAACATCTCCAAAGCTTGGAGGTGATCTATCCGCAGGTTCCCCTACGGATACCTTGTTACGACTTAGCCCCCCTCACCAAATTTTGGTTTGTCTGCCCCAACTATAGGCAGCCTCACCAAAACCCGGTTTGGGTGACTTGACGGGCGGTGTGTGCAAGGAGCGGGGACGTATTCACCGCTCGATGATGACAAGCGATTACTAGGCATTCCAGCTTCATGAGGGTGAGTTGCAACCCTCAATCTGAACTGAGCCCATGTTTGGGGGATTAGCTTCCCCTCTCGGGGTGGCAACCCATTGTCATGGGCATTGTATGCCACGTGTAGCCTAGAGAGATTAGGGCCATACTGACCTATCGTCGCCCTCTCCTTCCTCCCACTTAACGCGGGCAGTCTCTGCAGTTTGCACCCTATCTGGCGATAGAGTTAGCAACAGCAGATGAGGGTCTCGCTCGTTGCAGGACTTAACCTGACAGTTCGCACCACGAGCTGACGATGGCCATGCAGCACCTCTCGGCTCCTCAGGCAAGATCTTCAGTCTGGCCATCATAGTGCCGTCTCTCCTAGTAATGTTCCCGGCGTTGTATCCAATTGAACCGCAGCATCCACGCCTTGTGGTGCTCCCCCGCCAATTCCTTTAAGTTTCAACCTTGCGGCCGTACTCCCCAGGTGGCGGACTTAACACCTACGCTACAGCACTGCAACAACCCTAAGTTGTTGCAACACCACAGTCCGCATAATTTACTGCTAGGGCTACTCGGGTATCTAATCCGATTCGTTCTCCTAGCCTTCGTCCCTCACGGTCGGATATGTTTTGGCCAGACGCCTTCGCCACTGGGAGTCCTTGCAGGATTATAGCATTTTACCGCTACCCCGCAAGTACTTCTGGCCTCCCCCATTCCCAAGCCTATCAGTATCTGCTGCACGCCTGAGAGGTTAAGCCCTCAGATTTCACAACAGACTTAATAGGCCCGCTACGGACTCTTTAGACCCAATATTCGTGAGTACCACTCGCTCTACTCGTATTACCGCTTACCGTGCTATGCTGGTGCATGCACAGCATGGCGGCTGGCACGAGCTTTACCCAGATCTTATTCGGCTAACTTTTTAGATTAGCCAAAAGATGGAAGCACAAGGCCTCCACCACTCGGAGTACCTCTGTCAGGCTTTCGCCCATTGCAGAATTTTCGCGCCTGCTGCATCCCGTAGGACTAGGGCCCTTGTCTCAGTGCCCTTCTGGGGGCTCCAACTCCCATTGCCCCTACTGATTATCGGCTTGGTGAGCCATTACCTCACCAACTACCTAATCAGCCGCAGTCTCATCCTAAGGCCCACTGGCTCCAATTCACCAGGGATTTTACCCATTAAGCATTCCAGCATAAATGGGCTATTGGGTATTAGCCTCAGTTTCCCGAGGTTATCCCCATCCTTAGGGCAGATTGACTACGTGTTACTCAGCCGTCCGCCGCCAACCCAAGTGGGTCAGCTGACTTGCATGGCTTAGTCGTACTCCGATAGCAGTACTCTCCAGCAGGATCAACTGGTGTCACTGCTGGTATTTTGGCCGACTAAGATTTGGTTTTGCACCACTTTTTTCTGTCCCCATTTGAACTCCAAAGAGTGCTCTAAGTCGATTTGAGCAGAAGCCCAAATCCCATTTTAGAAAAAATATTCTAAGTATTAGTGCATTATATTTTGTATACAAAGATATTTAAATTTTTTGGTATTATTTTTATGGTAGTTTTATCTCTCTTTTTATACTCTCTTTTAATTTTTCAAGCTCACTGTACGCAATAGTAGCAAATTCTGTTTCTTTTTGTTTTTTGTGCAATATTATATAAATTAAAACAAATAAGCTAATGGTAGTGAGGAAAAATATTGCGTCTTTCATAATAGCTATTTTTTCCTTTATTTCCTCTAAGTAGAGCTCAAGGGGCTTTTGAATGTAGATGTATTGAATAACTTGTTGACCAGACAATCCGCTCTCTACATTTATCACAAATTCTTTTTCTATTTTTTCATCCTCGCTGCTTATCTCTATATTACCTATATATTGTCCTACCTCTAATTTTTGTGGGCTAAAAATCAGCACTTCCAGAGTAGTTTTTTTTCTTGGCTCTAGAAAAATTTTTAATTTTGGGTTGTTTGTTGTCCAACCAGTAGGAAGTTTAATTGTTATTTCTATTAATTTTTGTTTTAAATCGTTGTTAAGAAGTTCAAAAGTTAGAGTTTGGCTACCAGCCTCTCTAAATATCAAATTTTTTGTTTGACTAAAAATTATTTTTTCCAAACTACTATAAATAGAAGTTTTTTGAGAAGGCTGATAGATGGAAACTTGCATCACAGAAAATTTAGTGCAATCCTCCAAATCGCTTAGAAGTGTATTTATTTTATAACTTATTATTTGAGATTCTTGCGGATAGATATCTTTTATTCCAAACCACAGAGTGGATGGAAAAACACTATTTTTTCCACTATAACCTCCCTGTTCGATTTTTTCAAACAATTTAGTTGGTACTCTTTCGTATATTTCCAAATAAGAAATCTTTGTATTTAGTTGATTTTTTAGCTCTAAATAAACTATTGTTTGATTTGTTGCCCTATCTACGACAATATTTCTTTTTATTAAAATTGGTTTTTGTTCTGCCTTAAGTAAATTTATAGCATATGTTTGTATTGTACTACTATTTTCAACTTCTAAGCCGATATCAAATACATAATAACCTTCTTTTTTTGCTTCCTTTGGTTCAAACCCTACTAAAATAGTCAAATTACTTTTAGGTTCAACTACAATTTCTTTAGGACCACTAAAAATAAACTCATCAGTTTGGGGGTATTTTATTTTAATTATTTTTTCTTCTAAGTTTTGGTTTTCTATTGTAAGTATAAAGTATCCTCTTTCGTTTTGGTATACTTGGCTAAAATAAGTATTTTTTAAAAGACCAATACCTTGTGTAAAAATAGTACTTTTTTGCTCTATTTTTGGGACGGTTGGGCTATATCTCACCTTTATTTCTCCGCCTCCACCTCCTTCACCTCCCCTCTCTCTTTGTATGTTCTGCTGTTGCCTTCTAACAGCTTCAAAATCTATGGTAGAGTTTTTTGTTGTTCCCCCATAAGTTATAGTTAAAGTAGCACTATATTTTGCTTCTTGCAAATCCCCATAATCAAAATTAACTACTTTTATCTCTTCTTCTCCACCTATCAAACTACTGTTTTCTATCTCTATGGTTTTTACATAGCTATGGTTGTAATAATAATAAATGTCGATTTTAGACGAAATAGTTTCTATTTTATTTCCAATATTTTGAATTTGAATATAAAATTCAGCTGGCTCTTGGCTATCAATATAAATTTTAGTTTGACTGAGAGAAAAATTTTTAATTATAATATTTGATTTTTCCAAAACTTCTAAAAAAGCATTCAAAACAAAATTTTGTTGTTCTACTGGTGGGCAAAAAGTTAAATGAATAAAACTAAAAAAAACAAATAAAAAAATAAATAAAAAGGTTTTTTGCAAGATTTTTCACCTAAATTTTTTTTATCCACTTTTACTACCTTTTATTTTTTCTTATTTTTCTTCTTAGTTTTTTGTATTGTTGTTGTTTTTTTCTCTTTGCTGCTCTTTGAGAAAAATATTTTATATGCAGCAAACACTACCAGAAGTATTATAATAACTACTGTTGCTATTAGGTAGTAATCAAACTGTGGTGAGGTTTGTTTTTCCTCTTGCTCCACTGGCGGTTTTTGTTTTACAATCTCTTCACTAAATTCTTTTCTAACTACTTTTATCTCATATCTAAATGTTCTGCTCTGTCTTAGAGCTATATTTCCTTCAGATCCAAACCAAAATGCCTCAGCAGAAATTTTTAGTGGATATGTCTGTCCAAGTTTTGCATTTGGCGGTACCTTTACCACTATCTTAACTTCTTTTGCTTGCAAATATCCCTTACCTGAGGGAGATAAAATATAGCTTATTCCTTCTTCAGCTACTTGTGGTTTTTGAGGCAGAACCTCTCTTGGTTCCACATAAATATTTTCTTCAGATTCAACCAAAATTCCACTCACATTTACCAATTCTTTATGTTTAGGGGGGATTATTTGTATATCCCATCCTTCTGGTTTTTCGCTTACATCTAAACTAACATGAGTTATTCTATTTCCATATTCCTTATCTACGAAAAAAAACAAGCTTAGATTTATGGTTTCCCCAGGCTCAGCACTAAAAGTTTTTCCTTGTTGCATCGATCCAAAGTCATACATTGGCCTAGGACTTTGGGCAAAAGCCTGATAAAACTGATAAAAAAATAATAAAAAAAATAAAAAAAAAGTGCTTAAATTTAATTTGTACTTTATGCTGGTCATATCCTTAACTTAGAATTTTATATTTTTAAATGTTTTGGAACTTATGGAGTTATTCCATCTGCTACTGCATGAATTGTCACAGTGGCAGTATATGTTCCTGCATTCTGCCCACTTGGCACATCATGCCAGAAATAAAGATTTACATTATTATTTACTGCTAAATTTTCAATATAACCTTCGTTTGCTCCTGTTCCATTGATATAAGTTGAGCCATTGAAATTTGTAGATGTTGCAGCATTATTTACTGTGTTTATTGATAGAGCATTAGCAGGCATATAATATACTCCGCTAGTCATATTTGTATTATTAAAGTACACATCCACAGCAGTATTGCTGTTTGGAGTGTTTGTTAGAGTTATTGGATTTTCTGAGGCAGGATTGTCGTTTGTTCCAGGATCAAGGGAACCAAAACTAAGAGTAGATGCAGAGATTGAAATGTCTACTATTAAATTAAGTGTAACCTCTACTCTTATGTTGGGATATGTAGAATTTGAATTCCAAAAGGCGTCATATGCTCTAGTTGTATTAATAGTTAGATTTCCTGGAACTGAACCTACGTTTATTGTAGTCCCAAACCAACCATCATCATAAGATCCAGCATTACATCCAAGATCTGAGAGAGTTTCCCACCTCCCTGTTCCATTTGGATAAATCACATAAACTTCGATTATTCTAACAGGTACGCTCACTTGATCTGTAGCATTTACATAAACACAAATATTTTGATTAGCAGGGACAGAAGTTGTATTTACTTGTGTAGTTCCTATTGTTGGCCCTATTGTATCTATAACTTTAAAAAAATCAGCCCCAAATCTTTTGCCAGTAGTTGAGGCAGTGGTGTTGGTAGTTAGAGAGCTATCTCCTAAATTAATAAAGGTTTGAGGAGTACCATTAAAATAAAAACTTCCCAAAGAAAAGGCGTTATTCATTCTAATCCCTAAAATTTTAATCATATGTGTCTGATTTGGATTTGGATAGAGATCTAGCCATGCACCTGTCCCAGCATATGTTGAAAATGTACTTGCAGCAGACAGTGCTCCAGTTGAACTCATATTTCTTCTACTAAGTGTAGTTTGTGTAGTATCAGTATCCCATATCAAGTAGCCAACAGAGTTATTTACCCAAGCAATATCTCCACATCTTGTGGTGGAAATATCTATTGCAGCATCTACATTTGAAACATTATTCCTCCAAGCAGAGCCATTCCAATACCAATAAGCCAAATCAGACCCAGAATCTATTGAGATTAGGCTAAAGTTAGCTGTGAGTGGTTGGGGGGCAAGTCTCAACCATCTTACATCATTTCCATCCGAGGTGTCAATATCAAAACTACCAGGAGTGCTCCAGCTACTTCCATTCCAAATAGAATAATTTACATTTCCAGCAGTCCCATCTCCTGCCACAAACATCAAAATACTGCCATTATCTGCAGAATATTTAATATCCATCGCTTCATAGTCTCCTGTAGCAGTTGCTGAATTTGCTACTTCCATTTGATTTCCCCATGCACTCCCATTCCAAACCCATGCATTAACGTCATCTTGAGATGTTTCTGTTGTTGCAATTACTATTTCTCTAGAAGAGTAATTTGGTTTTGCCTCTGCTCTTACAAACCTGGAAGTAATATCAGTTGATACGGTAGTGTCATCAATACAGCCATAACTACCATTAACTTCAAGGCTGGATGCTGGTATTATATAATATCCAACATCGCAAGTAGTAGAGGTATTTACTACACTAAAAGCCAAAATAGCATTATTTGTTTTATATTCATAAGCCAAATCAAAGCCTCTATAATGGACTGTAGGCGAACTTGTCCAAAGCTTTGTTAGATTTCTGGTCTGTAACCATTTAACAGCGTCCCAACTGCCATAGAGATCTATTTCCCCATTATTATTTTGAGTAACTACTAAAATTTTTTGATTATTTGGAGAAATATAGACTCTGGCTTCTCTTATAGCTGCCTCAGTACTCCGTAATTCCAAATCTGGCCCAAGCTCAATTTCTTGGCCCCAAGTGTTAGATGTGCTATTCCAAAATCTTATCTTTGGGCAATTTATTCCACAAGTACCACTAGCGGATGCATAAACAACTACTGGATCTCCTACACCATAATAAGAAAAAAAATTTTCAATAATTAAAATAAAAAAAATTAAGACGAATAATTTTTTCATCAATATTTAATTTTAATATAAATTTTATATTAATTTGCCTAAAAAAGATTTTGGTATATCTAATTTTTTTCTTTTTCATTTTGTTGATTTTTTTGCTTTTGTCCAGAGTTTACAATAAAGTAAATTAACACTATTAAAAAAATTAAACCAACTAAAAAATAAAAAATCAGCTGATTTTGATTTTGTCTTAGGGTTGAGTAGTCTTGGTCGTTTGTTTTATTTTCTGTTTGAGCTTTATTTTCTACCTCTCTCTCTGATTTGTTAGCTGTAGTATTTGTTTTATTTGTTTTTAGTTGTTCCACAAATTCCTCAAAACTTTGGTTTTGGACTATTAAAACTCTATATTCGGAAGAAAATCCATTGCACTGCACTGACCAAATATATGTATTTGGAGGAAAACTTTTGTATTCAAATTCTCCTTTTTCTCCTAAGGGCAAATTTAGTGGGCCTTGCTTTAAATATCTATTTCCAATTTGTAATACTAAATAACAAGTTAAATTTTTTGGATCAATTTTATCTTTCAATTCTTCTAAACTAGTGGTATTTGTAGTATTGAAAATAAAACTAATTGGGCCAGGGTTTGTATAAAGTCCATTTTGTGGAGTTATTAGTTCAACCTTTAGTTGCGAAAAGCTAAT
>JAVZXS010000024.1:0-8131 GCA_038886535.1 Candidatus Micrarchaeia archaeon
TTAATTGAGATATACCAAAGAAGCGATGTTTTTATCCTTACTTCGAGCTATGATAATTTTCCAAATGTCATATTTGAGGCTATGGCATGTGGGCTACCTGTAATAGCTACATCTGTTGGTGGAATCAAAGATCAGGTGATAGATGGTGAAACTGGCATATTGATTCAGCCTGGTAACATTGAAGATTTAAAAAATGCTATATTGAAGCTTGCATCAGATAAGGAATTAAGAGAAAGGATGGGACAAGCTGGAAGAAGGAGAGTTGAACAGGAATTTAGCTGGGATAAAAGTGCAGAGAAATTAGAAAAGCTTTACGAAAGGTTATTGCAATGATATGACGAAGAATATAACAAAGTTAGAACAGTATGCTAAATATTTTTTCAAAAGAATTTTTGGATACAGATATTTACATAGAGGAAATATAAGGAGCTATCAGCTAGAAAGAATAAATGAAATTTTGAGATATGCTCGTGAAAATTCTCCATTCTATAGCCAGATCTACAAGGATAGCATAAGTTCTTTGAATACTTTAGATGATATAAAGAGATTACCGATACTGAAAAAGGAGGTGTTTAAAAAGGCAATTCAGGAAAATACTATTTTGTGTAAGGGATTTAATAAGAGCGACTTGCATTGTGGTCATACTACTGGCTCTACTGGTACTCCTTTGGAAGTTTGCTTTGATAATGAGTGTGTAAATAAGAGAAAATTGGTTTTGGACAGGCTGAATAGAGATATGAGAATTCTTCCTCACAAGCGAGTGGTTAAGATATGGAGAGATAAAAAATTATCAAAGGCTGAGCAAAAACTTAAAGATGCTGGTCTTTTCTTATTTATTAGTGTTGGTGATGTAAATTCTCCAATATCTACTGCAGTTACAAAAGAAAAACTAGAAAATATATTAAAAGAGCTAGAGGCTTTCGATCCACATGTTATTCGGGGTTATGTTAGTGCATTATATTCAATAGCTTCATTAGCTGAGATTTATAATGTTAAATTTAGAAGTTTGGAATCAGTTGTGGCTTCTGCGGAGTATCTTCCAAGTCACTTATGGGACTATTTTGAGAAGGTTTTTGGTTGCCCTGTCTACAATTTGTATGGAGGGACTGAGGCTCCGGGTATAGCTGTAAATAAGAGGGGTAGTCGTAATCTTACAATTTCTGAAGATTTATACTTCATTGAGGTCTTAGATGAGAATGGTAATGATGTTAAGCCTGGGGAGGTAGGGATTATAACTATTACAGATTTGCATTCAAAAGCTTTACCTCTTATACGCTATCAGATAGGTGATATGGCTATTGTTGATGAAAACTTTTATATGCTTACAAATGATTTTAGATACTTTTCTTCTGTTATTGGAAGGACAAATGATATTTTTGAACTAGAAGATGGTTCTTTGATTTATTCTCATTTATGGTTTGTATATTTCAGGGAATATGAATGGATAAATAGGTTCAAGGTTATTCAATATGAACATAAGAGAATACATATTCAGTTGGAACTGAAGAATGGATTTGATTTTAAATTGAGTGAGTTGAAGAGTAGAATTGAGAAACTTTATCCGAGTGTTGATTTTACCTGGGAGATTGTAGAAAAATTTGATTTAGACAAGGGAGGAAAATTTCGGAGTGTTATTTCATATGTCCCAAATAAATTTAATTTTCTAAATAAGGAGGATTTATCCGGTGATAATAAAGTTAAAAAAATCTGAGGAAGAAATCATTTCAAAGTTAAGGGAGCTTAAAAATTTAGCTGGGAGTCATAGTCCTAGTATATCTAGCATAATCAAGCATTTGCCCCAAGTTAAAGTTAAAATTGATGCTTGCTTTTTGTCTAACCCTTACGCGACTGACCTATTCTTTGAATATCTGAAAAGAGATTTGATAGAAACTGGAGATATTAGACCCGTACTGGAATCTTATCCATCGCAAAATCGGGTTATAGCGGGGTATTTAAGTAAGTTAATTAATGTAGATGAAGAAAATATCTTTGTAGGAAATGGGGCTACTGAGATAATACAAGCAGTTATGCATCGGTTCGTATGCGGAAAAGTGGTAGTTAATATACCAACTTTTTCACCGTATTATGAGTTTGCAAATGCAGATACAAAGGTAGTTTTTTATCAGCTAGATAAAAAAGATGATTATTGTATTGTGCCTGAAAAATATCTTGATTTTGTAAAAAGAGAAAAACCAGACGGTGTAGTTATAATCAATCCAAACAATCCAAATGGAGGATACTTAAAGTTTGAGGAATTGAAGTATATTGTAAGTAACCTTCAAGATGTCAGTAATATTATTATTGATGAAAGCTTTGTTCATTTTGCATTTGAAGATGAAGATTATAGTCCTGTATCAGCTATTGATATCTTCAAAGAGTTCCCAAATGTAATAGTCGTCAAGAGCATGTCAAAAGATTTTGGAATTGCGGGAATAAGGGCAGGCTATGCTGTTATGGATAGGCATAAAGTTTCTTCATTACTAAAGAACGGCTATTTATGGAATATAAATGGGTTAGCTGAATATTTTTTCAGTCTTTTTGAAAGATCTGATTTTTTAAGAGACTATGAGAATATCAGGAAAAGATACATCAGTGAGACTCAACAATTTTTTGCAGCCCTATCTCAGATTCGGGGAATAAAAGTTTATCCAAGTATGGCAAATTTTGTTTTGGTTGAATTACTTGATGGTATTAAGAGTGATGATTTTGTTTTTAGTCTTCTGGTTAAATACGGAATCTATTTTCGTACTTGTAGTGATAAAAAGGGATTGGAAGGAGAATTCGTAAGAATTTCCTCAAGAAAGAAGGAAGAAAACGAAGTTATTTTGCAAGTAATGAATTCTATTTATGAATGCACCTAACAAGAAAATAATAGCATTTTTTGATTTTTGTAACACTCTGGTTGGGATGCACACGGCAAACAGATTTGTCTCTTTGTGTCTAAGGTACAATATAAGCTTTAGGACTTTAGCGAATGAGCTCCTAAGAATTATTGGGAGAAGATTTGGTATTCTATATGGTGAGAGACATAAAATGTGGCAGATTAAGCAACTGAAGGGTTTAAGCTTTGAAAAAATAAAAGAGATATCTAAGGATTATGTTGAGAAGGAACTTTTACCTAAGGTGAACAACGTAGTTTTTCAAAGAATGTTATGGCATAAGGAGTTTGGACATGATATAGCTATAGTATCGGGAGGATTCAAGGTTTATTTGGAGGAATTTGCAAAGATGTTTGGAGTAACATATGTTATAGCTACAGATTTAGAATTTGTTGATCATAAAGCAACAGGTAGAATAAGGGGTGTTGATTGTATGGGTATTAACAAAGTTAGGAAGATTAAGGAAACTATAAATCTTGATGAATATGATCTGGATAATTCCTATGCATATAGTGACAGCGCTAGTGATATCCCACTTTTAACTTTGGTAGGAAAAGGTGTAGTTGTAGATTTTGGACAAAACATAGATTGGGCTAGGCATATGAATTTTGAGATCATAAAGGTAAATCAGAATGGGCAGATGCCGTGAGACTCATACATATAATTTTATTTAGATTACTGAAGCCAAATGTGTATAGGTATGCTAAGATATACGAGAAGCTCCAGTGGATGTCAAGGCAGGAGATCAGGGATCATCAGTTAAATAGATTAAAGGAGTTGATAGGATATGCTTATAAGAATGTTCCTTTCTATAGGGAGCTTTGGGATAGTTATGGTATTGATCCTAAAGTTGAATCTCTTGAAGATTTAAAAAAATTTCCGGTAGTGTATAAGAGTATGTTACAGGAAGCGATTAAGAGTGGAAAAATTTCACAAGAATACATAGGGAAGCTGAATAGCAGATATGTAGTTTGGCAGAGCACTACGGGTTCTTCTGGTGAGCCGTTCAGATTCCCGGAGGATATATATAGTATTAATCACAAGGAAGGTGTTAGGAGAAGAGTTTATAGATGGTATGGGCTTGACTATGGTGTAAAGTGGGCAAAATTTTGGAGAGGTGAATATAGAAAAAGTCTTAGAGATAAGATTAAGGAATGGCTGATTGGAGAGTATAGGTTTTGTATATATGATCCTAAGTATCCATTGGAAACAAGGCTTACGCCAGAGCGAATAAGATATTTCATAAATGAGTTAAATGGAATAAAACCTGAAATCATTGATGGATTTGTAAGTAGTTTGAGGGATATTTCTCTTTATATTTTGGAAAATAATATTTCTTTAGACTTTAAACCAAGGGCTGTTGTAACTGGTGCCGAGATGCTTACAGATAATGATAGGAAATTGATTTCAATGGCATTCCGTTCTATTGTTTTCAATCGTTATGGTGGTACGGAAAGTTCTATAATAGCTCACGAGTGTGAGTATCAAGCCAGAAGTGATACACATTATTTACATATTCAGGAAGATAGGTTGATTGTGGAGGTAGATCAGAATAATGAATTAATTTTCACTGATCTTTCAAGTCGTGTTTTGCCTTTTATCAGATATAAAAACGGTGACATAGTAACAGTAGATAATTCATACGAGTGTCCATGTGGAAGAAAATTTTCAGTAATTACTTCTATTCAGGGAAGGGTAAATGATATGTTTATATTGCCTGATGGATCTAAGATAACATCTCATATGTTTCAGCATTATATGAAGAAATGTGAAGGTATCGCGAAATATCAGATGATTCAAGAGAAATTGGACTTAATCATAGTGAACTGGGTTAGGAATAGTAGTTTATTCAAGGAAGAAGAGTTTAGATATGTTCAAAAGCTAATCGGAGAAGCGATGAAGGGGTGTGAAGTGGTTTGGAATGAGGTTCAAGATATAGAAGCTGGTTTAGGTGGAAAATTTAGACAACATATATGTAAATTGCAGAAATGAGATTTCTTGTAATTAGAGATGACGACTTATCTTTTTGGACATCGTTAGACGAGATATATAGTGTACACGAACATCTTTTTAGTAGAAAAATAAAAGTTTCGTTTGCTGTTATTCCATTTGCAGTTAAGATGTTTTATTTGGGCGATTTTAATAGGTTCTATCAGGACATAAATAATTCCATGCCCTTAGATAAGAATAAAGATTTGGTTGAATATTTGAAGGAAAAAATAAATTTAGGACTTGTCGAAATAATGTTACACGGGTATAATCATATATACTTTTTTAGATACGGCAAAGATATATTACCTGCTACATTTGAAAATCTCAAACCTTTTAGAGATTCTGGTAGGAAAGTTTATTTTTTGGGGGAGTATGCTTGTCAAGATTATCACACTTTAAAAGCAAAGACCAAGGAAGGTAAGAAGTATCTTGAGGATATCTTTGGTATAAAAATAAAAAATTTTGTTCCACCGTCGAACCAGATAAGTAAAGAAGGTATTAGAGCAATAATTGATAATAAATTAAATTTATCTGGGCTGATTGGTAAGACATACAATAGAGAATTGACGCTTAGGGGACTTTTTTCTTTCATTGATAGAATATTTTGGAAAATTAGATATAAAGATATTACATATCCCAAGGTGGTCAATTATGGTTTTCACAAAGAGCTTGTTGGATATACTTTATCACCTTCATCAGATTTCAAAAGAATTTATAAGCAACTTGATTTTTGTAGTAAGAATAATTATCCATTTCAAATAGCTACTCACTACTGGGAGCTCAAAGGAATTTTAAAATATAAATTTTATGAACTAATCGATAATATTATGAAAAGGCAGTATGAGAGCAAATTTTTAATGGAGGTGATTTAAGTCAAATGATTCTAAGAATAAAAAGTCTCTACTTTTTTGTCAGAAACATTGATTTTCAGTGTTTAAAATATTCGCTAACAGTTCCATCTGGGACCAGAAAATTGTTTGGATATAAAATACCTTTTGATTTAGCTTTGAACAAATCAGAATTATTCGCTCAGCTGTATCATTTTGTTAATGATGTTAGCTTCAAATATTTTTCATTGATTAAACCAAGAGTAATTTTTGACCTTGGAGCAAGTTATGGTATTTTATCTTTGAATTACCACAAGAAATTTCCATATGCTAAGATATATAGTTTTGAGCCAAATCCTATCACTTATAATTTTGCAAAGAGCCTTTTTGAAATTAATAAAGTAACTGATAGAATCTATTTGTTTAACGATGCAGTTGGTGATAGAGAAGAGGAAAGAGAACTTTACTATAATCCTTGGCATCTTGAAGGTTCTTCTTTATTTGAGCAAGCGAATAATTCTGAGAAAGTGAGAATTAGAATGATTCGCTTTGTAGATTTTATTCAGAGAGAAAAAATAGAAAATATAGATTTTCTGAAGGTAGATATTGAAGGTGGAGAATTTGATCTTTTAAGAGATTTAGATGAGTCAAAAACCATTGATATAATATCAAAGATTTTCATGGAGGTCCATTCCAAGTTCTCTGATATAAAGAGAACATCCTTATCGAAAATTTTGGAAATTTTAGAGAAAAATTGTTTTTTCTATAAGGTTTGTTCTACTGGTGATGATGGGGAAAATTTTAGAACATTGGTTTGGGCTTGGAAATAGTTTCACACATGAAGATTCTTATTGTTGTTCCTTCACTTTCCTTGGGCGGAGCTGAGAGGGTTGCTTCAGTTCTTTCAACAGAATTTTCCAGAATGGGACATATAGTAAAAATAATACTTTTTGATAATAAAGTCGAGTATAGATATTCAGGCGAACTAATTTGTATAAATTCTCCTCCATCTTCTTGCAAATTTATAAAGATTTTTAGATTTTTTCAAAGGATTTTGCTTTTAAGGAAAATTTTTAAATCAGAAAAACCTGATCGTATTTTTTCTTTTATGGAAAGTGCTAACATACCATCTGCATTATCTGGATATCCCGTAGTTGTATCGCTACGTAATAATCCAGAGAGGAAGCATACCTTTTATGAAAGATTCCTTATAAGATATGTTTACAAATTAAAAAACGTAAAGAAAGTTGTTGTAGTTTCTAGAAGACTTGAAGAACTTTTGCAGATCAGGTATGGCATAAAAAAAACGGTTACTATATATAATCCAATTTTTCTTGAGCGATCATCAGTTATATCCGAAGATTTAATAGGTTATCAACCATACATATTGTCTGTTGGAAGGCTTCATTATCAAAAAAATTTTGATTTACTTATTAAAGCCTTTGCTCGAAGTAAGGCGTCAAAAGAAGCAAGATTAATTATCGTCGGTGATGGACCATTGAAATCTTATCTGAATAGATTGGTGTCTGAACTTGGTTTGCATGGTAGGGTGCACCTTGTTGGTAAGAAATATAATATTGGAGATTATTATGCTCAGGCTTCAATGTTTGTATTATCATCAAGGTTTGAGGGGTTCCCTAATGTACTAATCGAAGCTCTTTATTATGGTTTACCTGTTATTTCTACAGACTGTCCATTTGGTCCAAGAGAGATTATTAATCAAGGTTTTAATGGATTGCTTGTGGAAAATGAAAATGAAAGAGCTATGTCTGAAGCTATTGATAGGTTGTATTACGATGTTGAATTACAAAATAGATTTAAGATTAATGCAAGGAAGTCGGTTGAACATCTATCTCCTGAAAAAATCGCGAGAAAATGGCTGGAAATCTGCTAGGGAAAATATTGACTTACGGCAAATATAATACTTTATCAATGTTAAATGTACTTTTAGGAGCTTTATTTACTATTTATTTAGGAAGAAAGTATGGTGCTAGTACGGAAACGGATTTATATTTCTTATCTATTGTTATAGTTAATTATCTCGGGTATTTTGTTCAGAGTGTGTGGGAAGCTATGGCTCCATATTATGTAGACTTAAAAATAAAGAATTTACAACTTAGAGATAAGCTTTACAGTATTATGTTGAATGATCTTGTTTTAATTTCTTCTATCATTGTATGTGGTTATTTTGTAATAACTTCGATTTTCGATATAATTTCAATAGAACAAAAGCAGTTTCTAAATGTTTTCATTTTTTATTTAGTATTTCAAAATATTTTATTCCTTAATAAAGCTGTATTAAATCTTGAGCATTTTTATGCTAGTTTTTATATTGTGGATATAATAGTTTACATTATGTTGTTTCTAACAGTATATTTATTTGACGAGATTTTATATGTAGCGTATTCTACAATAATTGGGACTTTACTTTCT
>JAVZXS010000025.1:0-7038 GCA_038886535.1 Candidatus Micrarchaeia archaeon
TGGAAAGTGTTTCTGCTATGTCTATGTCTGGATAAAGTTTAGAAAAATCAATGTTAATACTAATTTCTTCGTCATCATTATCAGTTAATCCTGACATATTAATAACTTTTAATAACTTTTCGTCTCTCATGAAAACATATTGCTCATAGATAGATTTGTTAGGTTCAAATAAACCTAAACTTTCAGGATTTTCTAAATCATAATAGACAGTGTTTGCAAGTGTGTCTTCGTATTGCTCAAGTTCATAGTATTTGAAAAAACCACCTGCATTGTCTTTGTTGTATTTTTCTTTTACATCCTTTTCTTTTGAAATTCCTGATTTATCATAGGCTAATACCTTCTTCATTCTTGGTAGAATTACTGTGTAAAAATGTTCACCCATCTCTATACCTATCCATTTCCTGTGAAGTTTGTGAGCTGTTGCTACAGTTGTGCCAGAACCAAGAAAGAAATCCATAACTAAATCGCCTTCGTTGGATGTTGATTCTATGACACGCTTCAAGAGAATTTCGGAGTTTTCGGTTTGAAAATTCCAATTCCTTGAATATCCTTGATAATCTAACCAATGGTTCTTCAATGGTTCTTCAAATGTTATTATATACCATTGACCGTTTTCAAAAACTAATCTTTTAGTTTCCAAAAATTTTTGAATATCTTCTTGTTTAATACCCCATTTTCTCCCTTTAGGTGAATAATAAATTTCACCATTAATTTCTCTGTAATCCTGATAATTTTTATCCTCTACTGGTAAAAATGCTTCATATTTTGATGGTTTCTCTTTTTTCCTATATATTAAATTGTATTTCATATCATCCGTTTTTGAATATAAAAATAAACTTTCAGTTTCTTCAGAAAATTTTTTAATATGTGTCATAGTTTTAAAAAATTCTTTTGATTTTGCTATAATTATCTCATTCCTAAAATTCTCTCTCCCAAAAATCTCATCCATCAAAGGTCTTACAATCCAGTTCCCATTGTAATCACATCTTACAAATATGCTCCCTCTCTCATTCAATAAATTCCTTGCAATTCCTATTCTGTTTTCAAGAATACTTGCCCATGTAGAATCTTTATACTTCACATTGTAAAGGTAGTCTGCATCCTGCTCCTTGTTAAATGGTGGGTCAATATAAATTGTTTGCACTTTTTCCTTAAATTTAGGCAATATCGTATTTAGTGCTTGATAGTTTTCACTCTTTATAAGCCAACCATCAAGTTCTTCATCAAGACTGTCAAAAAGGGAAAGTATCTCTATTTCTAAATCTTTAAAATACTTTGTATCAATCGGTAAATATTGGTATTCTCTTTTCAGTTGATTATTTTCAATTAATGTTTCAGGTTCACTTTCAAGTATGCCAAGTTCTATCCATTCCTTAACTTGCTCATTCCAGCCTTTATGATTTTTCAATTTCTCTATGATAGACAAACCATCTCCCTTATTTACAATCCTGTCAAGAGTGATTACATAGTTAGAATTTCTTACAAACTTAGGTTTGTTCCAAATTTTTACCAATTCATCTTCAAACTGAGATACAAAATCTATGAGTTTATAAGCAATCTTTTTCAGTATTTGTATTTGCTCTATTCTTTCATGTGTCCACTCTGTATTTATGTCTGTCAAATACTGATATAACCATAGGTCAAACTGTTCCTTAAGAAACTGTTTGGCATTTTTGTTTATGAAATAATCAACTTCACTTTGCTTTTCAAATACCATGAATGCTCTTTCAAGGTCTTCTTCTTTAATGTCTGTAATTCCTTTTTTTCTTAATTCTTTGAGTATGTCTTCTGTTTTGGTTGTTCGTCCTCTTTCTGAATAAATGACATTAAATACAACTGTTTTATCTTCTTTGACTTCTTTTAGTTCATAGATAAGTTCTCTTTTTTCATTTGCTTTTTTGTTTTCTACTGTTGTTGCATCAAAATAAAACTTTTTGCCATCAAATTCAACTGGCATGCTTCTGAAAATTCTGTCTGTTTTAACATAGTAAAGCATGCGTGTTTTCCAAAACAAAATTACATCTCTATTGTCCGTATAAACTTTCTCATAAATGTTGTTATGAAAGGGTGTAGAGTTAAAATAAATACTACCATTTTCAGAAAAATAGCGGTTAAAAAATGTGTAGAGTTTATCAAAAAGTTCTTCTCTGAAGTTTGGATATTTCTGTAAAGCATCTTCAATGTCTGCTTTTAAGTAAAATTCTATTTTCTGGTAATACTTTGATTTGATTTTCATTAAATTAATGAAACCACCTTGACCTTCAACTTTTGCTCCTATAAATATGTCTCTAAGTTTTTCGTAAAATTTTTGTTCTTTGGTCATGGATTTCCTCCTTTTAAAATTAAAATTTTAAAAAAACTATTCCAGTGAGAATTAAAAATATAGCAATAATTTTCTTAATAGTGAGCATCTCCTTAAAAACTAACAATCCCATTAAAACAGAAAAAAAGTTTATTATAGCAGTTCCTAAAAACCAAGTAAGCAAAAAACTTCCTTTAGGGTTTGTATACGCATAAACAAATAAAAACTGATTAAGCAAGACAACAGGAGACAACATAAGAAATGAATTTAAAGAAAATCCATACTTTCTTAAATAGAATATCACAAACAAATTAAATACAGTTGCTAAAATTAAATATATTATATTTTCTGTTGGCATCTCTATATTCATGTTTCTCCTATATATAGGGTACATGAATGTATCAAATATTCATCTTAAATACCCAATTCACAAGCATATCTTTAGGTATTATATCAGTTATTTCTTTTTTTAGCACTTATCAATATTGCAGATATACAGTTGGACTTAAACATTATTTTTATCAGATTTAATGCCTCTGCACGCTTATTTTTATTGAGATGCAAAATGTTCTCAAGTCCTTCAAAAATAATCAATCTTGTTTCACAATCACTCAGATAATATTGAAATATCCGAAGTTTTTGTGAAAGTGGTGTAGAAACAGAATAATCAGGCGGATAAGTTGTCTCTCTGTAGTTTTCAAGTGCAAGGTCAACAATATAGTCTGTTTTAATTTTTCTCAGAAATTCTTATATAAATCACAGGAACTTTCACGCCTTCAGGATATTCATAATTAGTATGCTTTTTTCTAATTTCTGAAACAATTCCCGATGCGTCACCTATAATAAGCATTCCCGGTGGTCTTGTGCAAATTTCAGATTCTGAGTGAATTTGAACAAAAGGAATTAATCTGTCATTAACTATTTCAAGAATTTTTTGCTTTACCAGTGAAAAATTTTTTCAATAGGACATAAATACCCCTGAGACTTCCAATACTTTTCTCTGTATAGTTCATGAGCTTGATCCCATTCTTGTTTCATTTTTTGAAGTTCTTCTTTGTGGGAAAATCCAAAAAATATATCCAAAGAAGTAAAATAGAAAAACTTCATCATAGGAGTGACTACATAATCTACACAGCATTCGTAGGTTTTGCTTTGCTTTTCAGGCAATACATAAAAAGGAGACACTAACAAAACAAATAACAGAGGGAATATAACTATGCCGAGATTTCTTTTGATGAATTGAATAATTTTTTCTTTCATTTTTGCCCTCCTTTTTTATGAAAATTAACAGTCAATTTTTTCGATAATCCTGTCTTCTTCTTTTATCTTTAATTTTATAACATTGAATTCTGTTAATATCGCTGCTAATATATCCCCTAACAAATCAACATTTTCAACCTGTAAATTCAAAGGAAAACTAAAGAAATAGATTGGGTTTTGATTCGCCTCATTGCAAATTTCAATCTCAATTTCAGCGAGATGATCATCTTCTTTCCTGTGAATTTTAACTGTTATGTATGATTTAACTCCTAAATATTGCGTTTTAAGTATTTTCTTAGCGTTCTCTATGTTTAGAAATATGTCAAGATACCTTTGTATGAAAAAGTTTGTATAAGGCACATTATCAAACTCAACAGGTTTTGCTGCTAATACATTGACATAATTTGGATTATATTCTTTCTGTACATAATACATTAAGGCTTCATGAAATTTATCTAACCATTCATTTTTAATTTTATCTTTACTTATAAAAAACAAATCCCTTACCTGATTAATTGTTTCGTTATCAAAAATATCTACTACAAAAACAAGAGATAAAAATCTTACAAAAGAGACTACATTATTAAACTCGATATATCTGTAAGTATCATCAATAGTTTTAAATGGAGGATCAATTAGTGGCGTATACTGTTTTTTATTACAAAATTTACTATATACTAAACCTTCAACATAATCTCTCACATGACACTCTGAAGTCCATTCACTTGTATTGCCTGGATACAAATACTTATCCATTATTAATATTACATTATCTTTTAAGGAAAACCAATTTTTAATAATGTTTTCTCCTATAATCTCTTTCGCAAAATCATGAAAACAAAAATTAAATCTATTAAATATATCTTTATCAAGATTTATTATTATAGGAATTGCCATAGGAATACAAAAAAACTGTTTTATTTCTGAGCCTTGCTTTATATCAACAATAAGCCTATAACAACAAAAATGAACTGTTTGCTTCAATTCGTCTATGAATTCTTCTGAAAAATTATTCTCTTTCACAAAGACATACAAATCATCTAATTTTTTATTGTTCAAAAACCATGAAACTATCCTATAAATATCAGAATCAAATTGACTGCGTTTTTCGTCTGAATAAACACTATTAATTTCTTTTAATCTTTTAAATTTCAATTCCATCTCTTTGTTAGCGATTTTTCCCATTTTAGCCTCCTCTTGTTTCCCGCTCTCCTATTAATAGGGTACACTAATGTATCAAATGTCACAATTCTTTATATCTCTCAGTATGTGAAAACAAATTTAACATACGTGTCTTCTCCTCCTACATAATTATTTTTATTTTGCTACCTACAAAAATTCTATTAAAAAAGTTAGCTTTTAAGAAATAATTATATGCTAAGTCAATTTCATCAGAAGCCAATTCAATTTGCTTATTTTTCTTGTGGTTCACTATCAACAAAGAATGTTCATAATAATTCCTATAGTTCCCAATTTAATAGACATTTATTCCTACCCCATTAAATTGGGTTTGTAGCGAACGGAGACTATAGGCTTCCGCCAACCCAAGGACTTTCAGGTTCATTGCACCAACTATGTCGGCATGTTTTTCAAATCCACAGCTGGTGCATCTAAACCTGTCTGTCCTTCGGTTTTTCCTGTCAATGTTGCCACAAAGGGGACAGCGCTGTGAAGTCTTATAGGGCGATTTGAATTCCAGCCGAATCCCTTCCTCTTCACAACGCTGTCTTATCCTTTGTAAGACCCTGGCATAATGCCAAAAAGACAGGAATCTATTAATCTTACGAGAGAACTTCCCTCGCTTGTTATGTTTAACTTTTTTCAAATTTTCAACACAAACTACTTTTACATCTGACAAATCTATTTGTTTTACAATTCTATCAATTTCAGTCGCAATAAACTTATGAAATCTTTTTCTTCTCTTACCTGTTTTTTCAATCTTTTCCTTTAACTCTGTCCCCAAAACCTGTCCTTCTGATGTAGCAATTAATGCCCTTAAACCTGTATCTATGCCAATTGTTTTCCCTTCTTTCCTGTATGGTGGTTTTTCTTTTTCAAAAATAAGGTCTATAAATAATCTTTTCTTTTTTAACCCAATGCGTATAGATTTGCTTAAAGCCCAACCAGAATTTAAAAACTTCAATGAATGCTTAGTATTGTTAAAAGGAACAATAATACTTGGAACACCTGAATTAAATTTAATTGCCCAATCAAAATGTTTACCTTGAAACTCACTTAAAGTAAAAAATCTACAGTCAAGATTAACTATTATGTTTTTAAATCTTGGCATTTTTCTTTTTCTTTTGGACTTTTTTCTCTGACTTTTTACAATTTCTTTTGCCTGTTTATATGCCAACTGAGATAATCTTGCTGTAATTCCAAATCTTGCTACTGCCCTGTCTATTTCAGTTTTCTCACCAAATTTTCCTGAAAAATCTTGATTACTCCATAGCATTTCAATGAAATATCTAACCACATTTGCATAAAGATACAAAAACTGAATAAGCCTTTCTGTTTTCCCTGCATTGAGACTATTCAAAAATATTCTTGATGTTCTTCTGAGTTTATTCATCTGTCGATGTTATTTCATTAATTATTTTTTCTGTCTTTCTTTTTGCTCTTCTTAAACCATACAGTTTGGCTGCAAAACTATAAATCACTGCCACAAAATCTTGAATGATGTCTTCTTTCTCATTCTCAGTAGAATTAACAACTTCTATAACCTTTCCATGTTCCTCTGCTAACAAAAGTAAATAATTAAACCCAAACCTTGTAAGCCTATCTTTATGATCTACAAGTAAGATATTGTAATCCTTTTTTTTAAGTAAACTGATTAACCTTGGTCTCGTATCATTAACTCCAGAACCTACTTCTTTAACTATGTGCTGAATTCTATATCCCTTTGCAATAGCATACTCTTTAAGTCTTTCTGCTTGCTTTTCAAGATTATTCTTATTCTCTGCACTTGATACCCTACAATATATTGCAACAATTTTTTCCTGTTGAGGTTGAATTATCTCTTTTTCCTCTACAATTATAGTTCCAGTAGATAAACGATAAGCATTGGGTAGTTTGCCTTCCTTAAAAAGTTGCCACGCCCTTCTATAACTTATCCCTACTTTCTTTGCCCATTGTGATAATTTCATAACTATATTTTATGACATAATTTCTATATCTGTCAACATTTTTCTATGAAATCTGTGATTAGTTTGTAATACCATAAATTACTGTATGTCCTACATAATAAAATAAAACTTTACATATTGCAGTCCTGTGATTTCCTTCTCCAGAGACATAAACTTCATCATTAACTTTTGTATATCTCATTTCAGGTTCCTTCTTTTTCTGTTCAAAATAATACCAAGGATTATTAGCAAGAAGGGAAAGATTACGAGACATTTTTTTACCCACATTTAGCATGCTTAGCCATGAAAATCCTTGATAATCTTGACATGCACTTCCCACCACATCAAAAA
>JAVZXS010000026.1:0-6622 GCA_038886535.1 Candidatus Micrarchaeia archaeon
AGGTCAAAAACTCTTTTGAAATTCCATGCTGCCCCCATGTTTTTTTCATTTCTGTAATATCTGATACGTTTATCACGTGCTGCATACTCAAGACATATCTCTGGGGTTTTATCTTCCGATGCATTATCTGATATGATAAGCTCAAAATTTTCGTAATCTTGAGCAAGAAGAGAATCTAGAGCTTGACGAATAAATCGTTCTCCATTATAAACTGGCATCCCAATACTAACAAGGGGATTTCTCAAATTCATAGTCAAAAATAATCATATAAACATCATCTAAAAAGATTTATTTTTCACCTTTTTCTTCATTTTTGGACAAGGGAAAAGATTTTTACTTTTTCTGTTTTTGTTATAAAGGAGGTAAAATCTACAGAGGGCAAGAGCTTTTATGTTTTGCCACTCAGAAGAAAAATTTCTCAAAGAACTGTTTCTGAATTAGAAAGTTTTTTAAGGAAGAATAAAGCGATATGTTCGGTTTTATGTTTTGAAGGTCAAATAGGTGATATTCCTCTTTGTCAGTCTTATGAATGTGATTTTGGAAATATAAGGAATTGAATTTTTTAGCTTTTTATTATGTTTAAACTTTTTAAATTTTAAACTTTGAAACCTAGTTCATTAAGTAATCTTTTCATGTTCAAAATGGATTGATTGAGTAAATTCTCTTTTTTTGAAAGAATAGCATTTTGCATGTTTTGCAAAGTTTGCTTATCGATATTTATAGCTTGTTTTAAGGCATCAGCTAATCTACCATCTGCATATTTTATTGATGAATCTTCTATCTCATATATTTGAGCTAATTGTTCATGGATGATAGGAACAATTCCAAATGAGAATGCTATGTGTATGGATGAACTATTTTTTTCGAAGAAGAAAGGTTTAAATTCACTTTTTGTTTTATCAATGAGTGGAAGTATAAAATGAGCTTGAGCTATTAGATCATAGTATTCTTTATATGTGATTTCACCCTTACTAAAGGTAAAGAACTTATCCAGATTTTTATCTTTTATAATTTGTTTAAAAGCTAATCCGTCTTTTGTATCATTTCTACCAACTATTAAGATATGGAAGTTTTTAATATCTTCCGATATAAGTTTTTCAACCGCATCGATTAATGATTCATAATTGCGTCTTTGGAATACTATATTTCCTTGTACGCAAAAGCACTTTCTATCTAATTCCTTAACCTTTTTTGGTATTTCAAATACATCCAAACACCAGATCCATTCCACTGTAGATGAGAATAATTTTGAAATGTGTGGTGATAAGA
The DNA here is from genome assembly GCA_038886535.1 of Candidatus Micrarchaeia archaeon. GTDB lineage: Archaea > Micrarchaeota > Micrarchaeia > CABMEP01 > CABMEP01 > DTQF01. The sequence goes on from JAVZXS010000026.1 coordinate 1,270, forward strand.
CGATAGGTTTTCGAATAGTGTTTTTGAAGAAATTTATGTAATCATTATCATCTTTTAATAGGCTACCATTATGAACTATTGCGATAGTGGGAACTGATATGTGCAAGATTCTCTGTAAAATTTCCTTGGGTTCAATGCTGTTGAATATTAAAAGATCGTAATCTTGGAATCGGAGCGATTCTAGTAGTTTAAAGAAAAGTATATCTATTTCTCGTAAATTATACTTTAAACCTGGACTATATACAAAAGGATTATGCTTTGCTATTTTTTTTGATACATAAACGTCGATGTTATAAATACCAAGAGAGTTAAGAATATAAATTATTGTTGGTAGGACTTCACCGTGGTAGTAATTATATTCAATCACTGCACATTTGATACCTTTGCTTGTTTTTTGAGAAATGAATTCTATAATGTTCTGGGGAAATTTAGCTATACTTTGAGCTATTTGCTCCGTTTTTTGGACACTGTTTCGGATGCGTGTGCGCAATCTAATTTTTTCCCTAATTGGAATGAGAGGGGAATGAGGACTGTTTGGAAGATAAGAGGATGCAAAATCCAACACTGCCATAAACTTGATTCTTGAAGGAAGTTTAGAGATCAATATAGTATGTGCGATTTCTAAACCTAAATTTATTCTGGAAGGTTTTATATTTAAATAAGGGGATACTTTTGCTGCTCTATCCTTTTCTGTTTGCTGAGATGAGCGGTAGAAGAATAATACTTCCTGAATTTTGATAAAAGGTCCCAGCAAACATAGTTCAATCAATAAAATTACATCTGGGCCATAGACAGTTTGAAAGAGTCTTGTTTTTCTTAGTGCCTCTGTACGAATCAGACCATATATCGCGTACCATCCATGGCGTTTAGCAAGAATTTTGACCCTTTCCCGCACGTTTTGGCTTGATAAATCAGGATTATCATAATGCTCTTCATAATTTGGAACATATATGATTTTTCCTTCTTCGTCAGTAAATCCATATATAATTTTCCCTTCTTCGTCGATAAATCTTAATGATGTACAGCAGAGTACTGCCGAAGGATTTTGTTCAAGTGCCTCGACACATTTTCTGATATATGCTTTATCCCATAAATCATCATGAGCTGCCCACATAAAATATTTACCTTTTGAAAGTTCAAAAACTCTTTTGAAATTCCATGCTGCCCCCATGTTTTTTTGATTACGATAATATCTGATTCTTTTATCGCGTGCTGCGTACTCAAGACAAATCTCTTGAGTTTTATCTTCCGATGCGTTATCTGATATGATAAGCTCAAAATTTTCGTAATCTTGAGCAAGAAGAGATTCTAAAGCCTGACGAATATACTTTTCACCATTATAAACCGGCATACCAATGCTAACCAGTAGCTTTGTATTCTCAAGATTCATTATGAGGATAAATATAAAATCATCTAAAAAGCTTTATCTTTTAACAGATAGGTATTAAAGTGGATGAAGGAATAATAAGTGAGTGAGCAGATCTTTATTTTCTTCTCAGCCATGCACCTGACCAGTGTGTGATGTTAAATGATAAATTACTTTCATTAAAGAGCCAGCGAGGTTGTTCTACTGTAAACTCAGGATGTTTTGATAAAAATTCTTCAACCGCAGCAATGGGATTATCCCACACCCATTCCGGTTTTCCTCGTGGTACATCGTGTAAATCTTTCATGATTCCATCCTCTACTACAATATATGAACCTGGAGTGACAAGGTCATGATAAGCTTCAAGTTCTGCCAGAACATGCTTTTTAGTATGACAAGAGTCCAGAAAAATCATAACTACCTCTTCTGGTTTTATCAGTGAATGCACTTTTCTGATAATTTCTGGAGCAATTGAATCCCCTTCTATAAGGGTGATCAATGGAGATAAGGGATGAGATTCAATTGCGTATCTGTTATGTTTATGGATTTGAATATCTATGCCAATTACACGCCCTTTACCTAGGATTTTGCATAAGCTGGCATAATAAATCAGAGATCCACCGTGTGCTATTCCTGTTTCTATTATTACATCAGGTTTTATTTGATATATAACTTCCTGAGCACGTATCATATCTTCAGGTAGTTGTATTATCGGTTGCCCAAGCCAGGTAAATGTGTAAGTATATTTCTCGTTCCATCCCACTTTAAGCCATAAATGAGAAATAATCTCAAAAGATTCCTTTGAATAGAGCGGGAAGATCTTTTCCTCAGAATCTGATTTTACTGAAATAATTTTGTTTGATGTGTCTATAAAGATTTTCATAGATTTACTATTACCTTAACATCAAGATTAGATTGTTTCAGAATCTCCAAAACTTCTTCACTATAGTTCGGATTCATTAAGATAACATGTGTTATTCCTTCTTTCTTAAGATCCTGGTAATTCAAAATTGGGTGGCCTGTACCTGGAACAAAGCCCCCCTGTTTTTTAGGATTCATATCAACTGCGCAGATAATCAATTCACATTTGGGATCTATAAGGTTCAAAAAAGTAACTCCTTTTGCTCCAACACCCCAAATAGCTATTTTACCGTTTCTTGCTAATTCAGAAACTTTTGCTTTCCATGTATTTACAAGAATTTCTTCTTCATTACCAAATTCTTGGGCTAGTATGGTTATATTTCCTGAATTTTTATAAATGATTGGGTTATTATCGTATAATTCTGCTTCAACCCACAAATACTGATTGCCAAACAATCTTTTTACCTCGTTAACCTTGAAGCCTGCTACTTCCATCAGAGTTCTTATTGAGTCGGCAGAAAATAGGGAACAATGCTCATAAAAGAAATCCCAAAAGACTTTGTTTATTAAAATCCATTCTACGCAAGGAGTTTCAAAAAATATCTGAGCTTTGGGACTGTTTTTTAACGCTTGTCTAATTGAATACAAAAGATCTTTAGGATTTGGTATATGCTCAATGACATGCCTACATATAATCACATCTGCTTGGATATCTGTACAATCCGTACCATAAAATCTTCTTTCAAATCTCAATCGGCCATTGAACTCATTTTCTGGCCCTTCATATGCGGGATCAAAACCATAACCTATATTGCTTTCATCCTCCATTATAAGTTCTCGTATAAAGTATCCTTTACCACATCCAACTTCTACAATCCTAAAGTTATGAATCTTCTTTTCATATATGAGATAATTTATTAACGATCTGATGTAATTTCTGAAATGCGGAGAATAGATTTGTGTATTATCATATTCTGAACCATACATTAATTTTGATGGATCAAAAGCATTGTTGAAGATAAATCCACATTCTTCACAGCAGAAAAATTTTAAATCTCCTCTTGGGATATTTATTGCAGATTCACGATCTTTAAATACCAAATTTTGATGAACAGGAACATTTGTTCGCTCAAGAAACATGAATGCACGGGATGAACTGCACACTGGACATTTATTATGTTTATTCATTTTCACAGATTTCAATTTATCTATTCTTCCACCATTCGATTGTTTTTTCTATTGCTTTTTCCAAGTCATATTTTGGTTTCCAACCTAACTCATTTTTTAAACGATGAATATCTCCAACAATGAAGGGGGGTTCATCTTGAGGAGTAGCAATTGATCCAAATTTAACTAGATCTTCTTTTTTGAGCTTCTCAGCAATTTTATAAATTAAATCTCGGAGACGAATTGGATTACCAGAAGCAATATTGATTGGACCAGATAGAGAACTATCAAGTATTTCCACTAATGCTTCTGCCACATCCTCAACATAGAGGAAATCCCGAACTTGTTTTCCGTCTGTACAGTGAGCTACTTGATTTTTTAGCAGAGAAAGGATTACGTAAGGAAATATTCTATCTGGATGCTCATGAGGCCCGAAAGTGAAAAAAATTCGTCCCCAGGCGGCACTTATTCCTGTTTGTTTTGCAAATGCAGAAACTATAAGCTGAAGGGAATGTTTGCAAATACCATATAAACTTTTTGGAGCAAGTGGAGTAATTGTTTCAGAACAGTACCCGTATCTCCAATCATATTCAGCGCAAGTCCCAGCTATCAATACTCTCTGACCTCCATTTTCTCCAAAGGTCTTTAATAAATTTATGCTAGCTTGTACCCACTTTAGGTTTTCCAGTGAAGTCCAATATTTACCCGGTACAGTATACCATGCAAGATGTAAAAGGTGACTTGGTCTAACCTTAGTTATTAAATCCTCTACTTGAAGAAAATTCATTAAATCAACCTGATACCAAAAAATATTCTTCTTTCCATCTTCCAAGATAGAGCGAGAGGAAACAGCATGAATTTCATATCCCTTTTTTTCTAATGGGTCTAAACAATGCCTTCCTATAAATCCAGTTGCTCCTGTAACTAAAATTCGTTTCATTGCACAAAATCGGGCCAAGTTTGGTCCTTCTTTGATATGATTATTTCAGAAATTGGCCATTTTATTCCAAAAGCAGGATCATTCCATCTTAATCCGCGTCCATATTCAGGATGGTAAAATTCTGACATAAAATAAAAAATTTCTGTGTCGTCTTCCAATGTCTGGAAACCATGGGCAAAACCTTTTGGAATATAAAGCATACTCCCAGCGGGAGGCTTTAAACATAGGGGCAAATCAGCCATATTGAGGGAGGACTCATAGGATCTGAGAAGTACTGCAATCCATTTTTTGAATGTTGGAGACTCACGGCGAAGATCAATAATAACGTCGTATATCGCACCTTTGATACAACGAACTAATTTAGCTTCTTCATATGGAGGAGCTTGAAAGTGCATACCGCGCAGTGTTCCTTTCCTTTTGTTGAAGGAGATATTACATTGCACAACTTTGAAATCTATCCCATGTTTCCTGAACTCTTCCTCACAAAATATCCGAGCGAAGAACCCACGGTGATCTTCTGCAGGTTCTGGTTCTATAATAAAAGCTCCTTTGAGTTCTGTTTCAATAAAACGCATCAGATAATTTTCACCTCAGGTATCGGAATTATAAACTTACCTCCTTTTTTACGATACTCTGCCTGCTGCTCAATTATTTCTTCTGCAAAGTTCCATGCTAAAAGTAACACATAATCTGGCATCTCTTCTATAAGCCTTGACGGTGAATATATAGGCAAATGTACACCGGGCATAAACCTCCCTTGCTTGTGCAGATTCCTATCTACAACAAACTCAATAATTTTTTTATCAATGCCACAATAATTCAAAAGTATTGTTCCCTTGGCAGCAGCACCATACGCAGCTATTCTTTTCCCCTTTTGTTTTAGATCCATCAATAAATTTTTAAGATTCTCTTTTAACTTTTCTACCTTCTGACCAAAATTTTTATAAATCTCAAATTTATCTACTCCCCATTTTTTTTCTTCGTTTAGGAGTTCTATAACTGACTGGCCTGATATTTCG
>JAVZXS010000027.1:0-6597 GCA_038886535.1 Candidatus Micrarchaeia archaeon
GTAGAACAGGCAATAATAGAATTCTCAATTAAAATGTTTCCAATGATTATATCTCCCTCATATAAATTAGCTATAAATTTACCTAAAGTTGGATTATAATCCTCAATTATCTCATTTTTATCAAACAAGTATTCTCTATAGTTTGAATTTATAACAGTATGCATTGCACCTGTGTCAAATATAGCATTAATTTCAAGCCCTTGAATTTTGAGTTTTATTATCGGCACATTCATAAAGAAGTTCATTTCTACTACATTAGAATCAAAGGGCTGAATATTTTCTGCGATAGAGATATCAAAATTTTTTAGATCAATTAGAAGGTCATGTTCTAATAAGAAATCGTATCCAATAATTCCATCTATTTCTGTTTTAACAAGTTTAGATATCTCATCCCAATTCATAATTGTTTGAATAATTTCAGAGAAAACGTTTGATTGTAAATTAAAATTTATGCCACTTAGGGATATTTCTTTTATTGAATTATCTTTGAATATGGTAAATGCTGGATTTCCAGTATCAAGAATAGCATTTTTTACTCCCTTTGAGGTATATACTGGAATTACGATATGGTTGTTTGTATAGTTAAATTTCATAGATTTTTATTTTATAAAACTCAAAATTCAATCTATTGCTTTCCAGAGTTTTACTCCATTTTCAATATAGGTCGTCACCCATTTTTTTTCTAAGAGTTTTTCCATGATTGGGATCACTTCATCTTTTGGTTTAGTAAGCTCCTGAGCTATCTTCCATATTGGCATATGACCATTTTCTGTTAGAAGTTCAATTATATTATTTTCAATCTCTCTTTCTTTCTGAACAATATTATCATTTATGATTTCCTGAATATGTATTTGTTCTGGCTCAGAAGAAGTTGCAGAGAAATTTTCAGTATAAATCTCTTCATGTTTAGGCTGTTTTTCTAAATCTTGCAACAGTCTTTCAATCGCTTTTTGAGGATTAGCATAATACCTTCTGGCTGATATTCTATGAACAAACCAGCCATGACGTTCTATTATGTCTTGTCTCTGATAATCCTCTTCTCTTAGTTCGCCTTCTTCATAATGAAAATCTCCATCACATTCTATAGCCATTCTTCTCCCTTCATTATCAATAACGACTAAATCTATGAAAAATCCAGCACAAGGAACCTGTGTATAAACCTCTAATCCTCTTTTAACAAGTTCATCAAAGACTGCTCTTTCAAAATCGCTCTGACATTTTTCTCTTTCATTTGGATTGCCAAGCCTGTTGTAAGAAGAGCTCTGTACTGATGCAACATAATTCAAATATTCTCTAATCAATCCATTTGGGAAATTTTCTTTAGGTGTTGAAATGAAGCATACAACTTTTCTCCTTGCCCTACTAAAAGCAACATTTAAACGTCCCATGTCATGTTCATCATTTATTCTTTGAATGGCAGTAATTGTTCCTGGTCTCGAATTTGGAGCATATCTAAAAGAATAGAGAATTACGTCTCTTTCATCTCCCTGAAATCCATCAACGGTGGAAACTATTATTTGATATTCTTTTATAATTGATGGGTTTGATTCAAAAGTCTCATACATGAGGCTCTGAAGTACAGTTGCTTGTTGACGGAAAAATGATAAAATTCCAACTGATAATTTTTCTCCAGGATTATCGCCTTCAAGTTCACCATTATCAATCATTCTTTTTAATTCGTCTATCAATGCTTTTGCCTCTTCCAAATTCCTTTTTGTATTATCCGGATCATCATCAGCCCCTCTGATAAATCTAATTTCCATACAAGGATTAAACCTCTTTCTTCTAATTGGCGTAAGTATTTTTAAAAGTCCGTTATAAAAATGTTTGTTTGAAAATTCAATTATTGGAGGTTCGCATCTGAAGTGCTCATTGAGAAAAACAGGGCTTGTGTCCTGGCAAGCTATAGCAAGGTCTAAAAGTGACTTTCTACCGTGAAAGAATTCTGCTTTTGGATGTTTATCTAAGCCATGCTTTGTAAGATTTAAGCGAACAACTGTATCACTTAAGAATTGTATGTTTGGGTTTTTCATCTGTTTTTCATCGCCAACAACTATCATTCTCTTAGCCCGATAGGCTAAATGTAGCGCTGTTGCCTGATTACATTGTGATGCTTCATCAACTATTAGATAATCAAACAAACCGGCTTTTAGAGGGAAAATACGTGCTACATCATCAATACTCATTATCCAGCATGGGAATACTTTTAATAGCTTTTCATAAGCAATACTCTCTCTTAATTGAACGAATGAATGAGTCTTTCTCCGCCTTCTCAGTAATTCTCTCAGCAGATTTATCACGAAACGAGTAGGTTCATCTGATTCAGCTTTCTTAAGTGATAATTTGCGATTTATTGTAAGCATTTTTAATATAGAATCACGATATTCTTTTTTAAGGTCTTTTATTCTTTCTGTAATTTCTTGTAAGTCATCGGGGTTTTCAACTAAATCAGCTCTAATAAAGGAAGATAATCTGAATGCCTCCAAAATTAACTCTGGTTCTTCAAGAGCCTTTAAATTTTCGTTAGCAAATATTTTATCTCTTATTTTTGAAAGAGTGAAAGAAAGCGTTTTTAAATCATTTTGTTCGATAGATTTTATTTTTAGATAATCATCAAAGTATGAAGAGAGTTTAATTATTTTATTAACAATTGCTTCAACTTCTTCATAGGGTTCTAATTCAAAAATTACCTTTTCAATATTTGATAAAATATGCTGTAAATCAGGAATGCTTTCTGTAGCGGATGTAATATTTTTCAGTTCCACACATAACTCTAAATATAATTTAACTTTTTCAAGTATATTTTTAAATAAAATTACTTCCTCCATTGATGATATTCTTATGAGGTTTTCTTCAATTAGGTATTGTAAAGTTTCTGATTCTTGCCGTACAAATTCATTAATAGATTTAATTAAACTTATGTACTTAACTGTTAAATCTAAATTTTCATATAGCTCAGACAGTGAGGCTTTTGAGGATAAACTTTTTATAGGTATTCCAAACTCTAACAAAAATCTAAATGAATTTATGATAGAAAATCGTCTATGCCAATGGTTACACCAACATTTTAAGTCATCAATTCCTTCCTTCTTTCTTAGATATTTGATATTGATAAAATTATGTTTGGAGAAGAATTTACGAGCTTTTATCGTTGATGGGAATAAATACCATTTAAACCAAGAATCAAAAGAATTTGCTATTGAGTCTAAGTGTGCTGATACTTCCTGAAGAAAATTTATTTCGGGATATTCTACATAATTTATTTTAAAATTCGGAGGTTCTAAGTAATTTAAATTTGATATGAGATCTTGAGTTAGTTGAGAGAGTCTATCTATTAAATTGCTAAATTGACCCGCATGTTTTTTAGCTGTTTGAAAGTCAATTGTCAGATTATGCATTTCCGATAAGGCCTTTAGAGAGTCTATATATTCGGGGCCAAATTTATCTAACCATTGAATAAGATGATTCAAGTAGCTAATAGTTTTGTCGTAATCAATATTTTCTTTTGGGATTTGTTTGCAAAATTTCAGGACTTTATCATCAATAAGAATATTTTCTTTAACACAAATATATATTTTTATAATGTATCTTATTTTTTTTATGAATACCTCAATTTCGTTTAAATCATTTATTGATAAGAGTTTTTCTAAATCTTTATAATTATCACCTATTCTTTTCAACAATTTTGAATATTCTGATAAAGCTTTTGAAATAGTATGTTCCATTCCTTGAGGTACTGAATCAGAAGGATCAATTATGTCATAATCTCTTATATCATGGTATTTTTTATATGTTGAAAACCTCTCTCTTTCAAGAATTTTAAGTTCTGAGAATCTAATTTCTAAGTTTTTTATTTTTTCATTGATTTCTCTTATTTTTTCTTTTTCCTTTTTTAATTTTTCATCTTCTTCTTGTTGATTTACATTGTTAACATAAAAATTAAAGCTCTCTAATTTATTTCTAAGTTCATTTATTGATTCCTTTTCATTTTTAAGCATTGATAATGCCAAATAATCTATCTTTGGCAAAATCTTGGTGATTACTTCAAGTGCTTTGTTTTGATGACTTGTAACCAAGACTGATTTATCGTTTGCAACTAAATGGCATATTAGATTAACTATTGTTTGAGATTTACCTGTACCAGGTGGACCCTGTATTACCATTAGCTTTGAAGCGTCTGCTTTTATTGCAGATTCTCTTTGAGCTTTGTTACTTAAAAGAGGAAATAAGGGTGGGGAATCATTTATTTCTACAAGAGTTAAATTATTTTCGTTATCAGTATTCTCATATGGATCAGAGAGAATTGTATCTATGACGGTTTCACTCTTTGTTTCAGTCATTCGCATTAACTGCGATAAGTCGTCAAGCAAATAGGCATTGGTTCTTTTCCCGTTAACTATGATAGAAGTATTTAAAACTGTAACACCTTCAGTATCTCTAAATTCTAAGGCTTTATTTAAAGAAGATTTTTCTTCTGGTAAATATATACCACGTAAAGGTTCAATTAATTCCGAAAGTCGTTTAATTATTTCTTTTAATGTTTCTAAATCAAATTCTTCTCTATTGAAGCATGGTAAGATATTTTGTCTTATCATTTCAACATCTTCATCAGAATCTACGATATTTTTAATCAATTGAAAATTTAATGCTGGAATTTCAAAGTCTTTGATAAGAGTAAAGCGCCTTTCTAATGGGTCAAAATCGATCTTAACTTTGTAGTAAAAAATAGGAGCACAAAATTTCTTTCTATTTATCGTACCTGTAACCAAAGGAAAGCCTATTATAACCTCACGATTAAAAGGATCAAATTCTTGTTTTCTGTATATTGCTACGAGTCTTGCTGATGCCCTTGCTATTTCAACTTCCTCAAGAGCTTTTTCTATTGTCTCACCTTTTTCTTCTCTATCCTCTATTTCATTAATTTTTTGAATTAATTCATTAATTTCTGAAGATTCGGTCTGTTCTATTTCGAAGGTTATTTTTTCATTAATTATTACTTGTTCAATGTCAGGAATAAATAAGCTGAGATCAGCGGTTAATCCATAATGAAGAATTGATTTAATATCTAAGAAGTGTTTCCCTGTCTGAGTAGCGAAGGATAATAGAATATCTCTATAGTATGCCGCGAGATTTTTAAGGCTCATTGATATTCCTCCTTGGAAATCTCATTTTGTCTCGCTCTACTTCTCCTTCTTAGGTCTACCTGGCTTTTTTTCAGCAAGAGTTTCTACAAGCTTCATTATGCCTCTCTTTATATAATCTCGATATTTTTTATATTTTTCTTTGTTTATATGAAGTTCTATCCCTTCGGTAATTTTTATTTTGACAATGGATTCATCTACTATATCTCTTTTTTTTAACTTTTTTTCTAAAAGATCTGTCCTTATCTGAAAATCTACTGACTCATCTATTATTAAATAATTTAATTTTTCATTATCTGATGTTTCACTGATGAAATTTTTATTTCTAAAAAAATCAGGTTTGTCTATTTTTGTTTCGCTTTCTTTGTCTCTCTCTTTCTCAAAAAACTCTCTTATCTCCTCAAGTGTTAGCCTTTGTTTTTTCAGTTCTCTTATTAGGTTTAACCTTACCAAAGCTTCCTCAGAATATGATGCAGCACCACCTCTACTGTCTGGTCTTGGAATAAGTCCCAGTTGTATATAAAAGTGGATTGTTCTTCGGTTAGTTTTTGTTAATCTTTCAAGGTCTCCAATTGTGTATCTTTTCTCTATCATTTCATTAAGATTATAAAGGAAAAGCTTTATTACTAACAATAAAAAGATACCAGGGCATTTAAGCCCTGGTATCTGAATTATTTCTATACTTCTTCATCCCTCCATCTTCTATTTCTGAAGTAAGGACCTTGTTCTGCCTCTGGATAGTAAAATCCTGCTATATGAACTATTTTATTGTTGTGTTCAATAGCATATCCGGTTATCTCTGGACTGTCAAATCTTATGTCATTTCCCTCTCCTACTGATTTGAAAATTTCCTTTGGTAAAGAATGGAGAGATTTCAGAAAGTTATTTAATTTTTCCTTAATAAATGCAAAGTCAAGACTCTCTCTTTTGCCTCTAAGCCAGTAACTTTTTTCTATGCCCTCAAATATGTATCCACTGATTATCTTTTTAAATGTCTTATACATTATGCCTTTTACTCCAAAGATGTCACATCCAGACAGTTCATTTCCATTAAAAACAGCTATGCCTATTTGCTGGTCTTTATAACTAAAACTTCTTTCGTAGTCTTGATAGCTGTCTTGTCTTGATTCATACAGTTCATCGACATCCATTGACTCCGAATAGTAGTTGTGCCTGCGCATCTTTTCTGAGATGGTGCTCCATACACCACCTTGGTCAGCCCTGAATTGTCTTGAATGTCTTAATGATTGACTAACAGTTTTTGCTTTCATCTTTCTTATATCAGGATCAACAGTGAATTTAGAACTTGTAAATCCTCTTGTTTTGTATCTCCATCTTCCCTGTTCAACACAGGATACAGGAATTACTACTTTACTACTTTTTCCCACAATGATAGTTGTGTTAACTGTTCTGTTTTGTTTTGCCCCTACGAGAATATCTCCTTCAAGAAGTAAGA
>JAVZXS010000028.1:0-6548 GCA_038886535.1 Candidatus Micrarchaeia archaeon
TAAATCAAACACCGATGAAGTGATAAATCTGTTTTCTTATCAGTAAAAAATACATATTTCCAAATAAGCCTATTGACAAATTTGTTTTATTTTTTGTTATAATATTGTTAATACAACATAAGGAGGTAAAAATGAACAAAATTGAATTCACGGTGAAATTTCTAAGAGAGGAACTCCTCTTAGACAACGAACAGATAAAGCAACTCCTGCAACTACCACCAGAGGAACAACAGGACTTCCTGATAGAAAGAAAGATGAGGGTAGACATAATGAGAGCCCTGATAGAATCGGGAGCGGATGAGGAATACGCCAGGTCAATCCTAACTGACCCAAACGCAACCCTGGATAACTAAATAAAAACCAATAAAAAAAGCCCGCCACTGCGGGCAAGTCTGGTGAGGGAGCCAGACTTGCCCCGGGCGGGCAAAATCAACGTGAAGAGAGCTCTAAGGCTCTCCTCACGTCATTTTTTAAGGTAATATCCCTGAGCCACTTGGGCTCAAAGGGATCTTTGTAATCAAAAATAATGATATTATCACCTACTGACAGTAGGTGATAATATGATTGTAAAATTTTATAGAACATTTCAAGGTTTTTTATTTTTCTTTTTTCTACAACTATCATTTTTCCCTCCTATCTCTCTCCGACCCCCTCAAGTCGGAGAGAAAATAAAAATTTTATATATCTATATCTCCCCCCAACCCATCAAAGATGGAATTAGGGGAGAATAAAAAGCTTATTTCAGGGGTTTTTTTGTCTCTCCCATGGTAGGTTTTGGGAGAGAATTTACTATTTGGGTTATAAACCCAAATAGTTAGCCCGTTGCGGGCTATAAAATATAATTTATACTAACCCATGCTTTACAGTCTGTCAAGTAGCAAATTTTAATAGTCAAAATAATTTTTATATGTTTCTCTTTTTGAATATATTGACAAAACTGTTTTGTTTTTGTTATAATCATATTATAACAAAATATAACAAAAGGAGGTAGAAATGGTTTTTAAAATAGCAGTAAGACCAACTTATGACGATGATTTTGCTTATGCAAGAGTTTATACAGTAAAAAGTGGAAGTATAGATATGAGTTGGGTTGGGGAAGAACTTTGGAAGGTTGTAAGTGCTTTAGATAAAATGCCTCAAAGAGTAGAAATAGTCGTTGAAATTCCTCTTGTTAAAACTTATGAAGTAGATAGGTTATTGATAGGAGAGAATGTTTATGACACAGTTCAGAGAAAAGGTTTATCAGGAGCAGTAGGTTCTATGAATGTTAAGGATATGGAACCAGAAGTATTTTACTTATTTGGAAGTGGTGGTTCCATTCAAAAAATTAGAAAGATTTCTATAAAGTTTTATAAAAAACATAACAGAAAAATTGTTGCAGATTTTTATTTCTCATAATAACAAAAAATAAAAGGAGTAATTTATGGAAATTAAAACAGCAATTAAAAAACTTTCCGATGCTCACTTTTCGGTCATTTTGGCAAACTTTAACATTGGAAAACTCATACATGATGTATCGGTTACTAATAATATTTCTCATGACGAAGTAATAAGAAAACTTAGTGAACATAACTTTTCTGTTAATTATCTTTACAACTGTTACAGAGCGTATCAGAAGTTCAAAACAGAAAAGTTTCTTAAGAATTTGAAAGCCTCTTTTGAAGGACTGCTTACTTGGGGATTTATTGTAAACAACATACTTGAAGCACCAGAAGGAGACACTCCTGAAGCACTTGCTTATTGGGAAGATAAATTAAGAAGTGCGGAAAAAATTCTTTACACTATTGAATACAATGTGGTTAAAAATTTCCATACACTTCCTGAAAATATTAAATCTCAGATAGAAGGTTTACTAATTAGTCTTGGATATGAACTTTCAAATGGCAAAGAAAAGGAAAAAATCAAAATTGCTCACATATCTGACATTCACATATCTGAAAAACTTACTACTGCAGGTAAAATTGTAATTAATCCTACTACGGGTCGCAATCGTAGACTTGATGACATACAAAGATGCTTAGCCTATGCAGTAGATAAAGCAATAGAGCAGCAGTGTGATTTTGCACTTATAACAGAGCCATTTGATAGATATAATCCTACTCCCAACGAGATAGACGTATTCGTAAACGAAGTGCTAAGACTTGCAGAACACATGCCTGTAGTAATTGAGCCAGGCAATCATGGAATGGATAGAAACCGAATGAACGCATCAGTGTTTGTTTTTCTTAAAGGATATAGCAATATTTTTGTAGCCGATGAGCCTACTACATTTTATTACGATGGTAAGGTGTTAACTACAGAACCAACTATGCGGTTTGGCAAAAAAGGTTCCTGTTTTATTCATGTCCTTCCTTATCCAATTAAATATGGAAACGATGGTAATCCTGCAGAAACAATGAAAGAACACATAGAAAAATTTAAAAGAATAAAGTCAGAAAATGCCTTATCTGTTTTACTTACTCACACAACAGTTGCAGGCTCAGAAGGAGCAGACTATGTTAAGTTTCTTTCAAGAGAACCTGTTCTTACAGTAGAGGATTTAAGTGGTTTTGACTATGTAGCTCTTGGGCACATCCACAGATTTCAAAAACTCTCAGACCGCATATACTATGCAGGAAACATTGAAAGAATAGATTTTGATGAAGAAGGACAGCCTAAAGGTTTCATTATTGCCACTATTGATACAGAAACTAAAGAACTAACTGTAGATTTTATTGAAACTCCTGCAACTGAGATGAAGACTATTTCAGTAGATATGTTCAAACAGATGGATTGGGAGCAAAGGATAAACAGTAATGTTCTTTATCGTGTAGTGGGTACTGTTAATTCGGAGTCAAAGGTAGAACTTAAAGAAAGTGTTACAAAATTTCAGGAAAAAGCACCTCTCTTAGTAAAGGTGCAGGTAATGAGCAAGGAAAAGCAAAACATACTTGCTCAAAAAATAACAGATAGCATTCAAGATGAAGAGGCACTGATTGAGTTTCTTAAGGCTAAAGAAATTCCTGAAAACTTTATTCCAGAAATATTAGAGTATCACAAAAATATAAAACAAAGTGTATAAAAGGAGTGTTTATGGGGAAAATTTGTCCCTTTGCCCTTGCAAATCCAAATTTTATGGATTATTCCTGTGAACAGGAATACTGCGAATGGTGGGATAGCGAAAATAACTGTTGTGTTGTTCAAACTCTTGTAAAGAATTTTAAAATCTCAAAGGAGGAAAAGCATGATACCGTTAAAACTTAAACTTGAAAACTTTTTGTCTCATAAAAATACAGAGATTGATTTTACAAATCTTAATGCAATTTGCCTGTATGGTGAAAATGGAGCAGGTAAAACTTCTATTCTTGATGGAATGCTTTATGCTCTGTACAGTTACACCTCTCGTGGTAGAGATGACTTCCTTATCAGACTTGGTGAAAGAAAAATGCGGATTGAATTCTTATTTGAAATGGAAGGCACACTTTACAGAGTTGTTAAGGAAAAAGAAATAGGCAAAACTAAAAATACTTCTCTATACATGGTTACCCCTGATGAAGAAGTACTTGTTGCAACAGGTGAAAGGGTAGATGAATACATAGAAAACCTACTTGGTATGAATTACGATACCTTTACCTCTACCTTTTTCTTGCTTCAGGATAATGCATACAGATTTATACTTGCTACACCTACAGAAAGATACAAAATTCTCTTTGACATACTTGGTTTAGAAGTGTATCAGGAATACAGAAAAGTAGCCTCTTACTCAAAGAGAGAAGCAGAAGGAAAGGTTACATTTTTTAATCAGCAGATTGCAGATAAGATAAAAGTTGTAGAAGGTAAGGATAGTTTTATTAAGAGTTTACAAAATGTAGAGCAGGAACTTTCACGAATAGCATCTATTCGTATAGAGTCGGAAAAACAGTATATAGACAAAGAAAAAGACCTCTCAACCCTGTTAGCCCGAATTAAAGAGATACAAAAAATAACTTCAACAGACATAGAGAAGGAAATCCTTAACTCTCAAAAGAAGATAGCACAGTATCAAACCACTGTTCGGATGAAACCGCAGGTAGAGGAAGCACTGAAGCGAAAAACAGAGTTAAATCGGAAACTTACAAGTTTATTTGAATCGGAACGAATAGTAATGAAGGAATACGACGAAGTTAAGGCAAAGTATAACGAAGTAGTAGAAAAAGAAAATAAAATAAAAATTCAGATAGAACAGATAGACAGTAAAATTCGTGAACATTCGATACGAATAGAACAAAGTAAAAAAACAGTAGCAGATTACGAAAAAGTGGCAAATCTACTCAATCAGGTTCCTTGCGGTGGAGTAGGACAGTATGCTACTTGTAGGCTTATTGCAAATGCTGTAGAGTCAAAAGAAAAAATTCCACAACTGCAGAATGCTATAAAGCAGTATGAGGAAGAAATAAAGAAATATGAACAGGAAAAGAAATCTCTCACTCAAATACTTCAGAAAATAGCAGAGGAAAAGGAACAAGTAATACAGTATGGAAAATCTGTATCTCAGAAGGTAAAAGAACTTCAAATACAAAAAGATGCTCTAACAAAACAGATAGAGGAAGTAGAAAAACTCTGCAGTATGCAGTCTGCAGTAGCCTCTGCGGAGAAGGCATTAGAGATGGAACAGGAAAGGCTCAAGCAACTTGAGCAGGAAAAGGAAAAACTTGCACAAACAAAACAAGAGGAACAAATTCTTACAAAGTTGTATAAAGAAAATCTCATTCATGTTGAAGCACTAAAAAAACAAGTAACAGAGTTAAAGAACAAAGAAACTGAGTTAATAAGACAAAAATCTCAGATAGAAAGCCAAATAGAACTTTGTAACAGGGCAGAACAGGAACTTAAAGAACTACAAATTCAACTTGATGAAGCAAAAAAGAATGCATACATTTACTCAGTACTTGATGAAGCATACGAAAAGATACCCAAAATTATGTTTACAAATTACATAGTTGCACTTGAAAGTAAAGTAAATGAAATATTAAACAGAATTTCAAACTCGGGTATGCAGGTGGAACTTGTAACTGAAAAGCAGACTAAGACAACCAAAACTGTAAAAAACACGCTCGACATAATTGTTTCAGATATCATTGGTGAAAGACGCATAGAAAACTTCTCAGGTGGTGAAAAGACAAGACTAACACTTGCATTTACTGTTGCTTTAAGTGAACTTGCAAGCAAAAAAGCAGGTCATAGAATTCTCACACTTGCCATTGATGAACCACCTGGACTTGATATGCAGGGATTTAAGGATTTTGCATCAACAATAAATCAGTTAATTCAAGAAGAAATGTTTGCAAAGTGCTTTGTAATATCACACAGTGGAGAACTGATTGATGAGTTTGAGCAGAAAATAAGAGTGCAGAAACTAAATGGAAGCAGTCAAGTTACAGTTGAACAGTGAGTTGATACATTTATGTTCCTTATATATAGGAGGAATGTGTGAAAGCGAAAATAATATTACAGGCAAAAAATAAAAGTTTATGTTTTGATTTAAATTATCAGCATGCTTTACAGTCTTTTGTTTATAACAACTTAAATATAGATTTATCCCAAAAAATACATTCGCAGAATGATAAGCGTAATTATAAATATTTCACTTTTTCAAAATTATATTCAGACGAAGGTTATAAAATAAAAGATAAAAAAATATCGTTTTTAGGTAATACAGTTTATTTCTATTTTTCATCTGTCAATGCAGAATTGTTCCAAAACTTTTTAAACAATTTGTTATTGGAAGATTATTTATATTTGCAGGATAACGAACTGTTATGTCGTTCTGTAGAAATAATTAATGAACAAATTCCTCAAAATTGCAGTAAAGTTATTATTAAAACTTTGTCTCCTGTAATAGTTCGTTCAACTTTATATGATGTTAATGGTAAACGAAAGTCATATTTTTACAATCCTTGTGAGCAAGAATGGAGCAAAAAAATTTACGAAAATTTAGCCAGAAAGTATCAGAAATGGTTTGGGGTTTCTTTGCATAATAATAAATTTCAAATAAAAGCGTTAAAAAGAACTAAACAAGTATTAACAAGATATAAAGATACAATTCTCATAGGATACGAAGGAAAGTTTTTATTAGAATCTGACTTATCAAAAGAAACAATAAAATTTATGTTAGATATAGGCATTGGTGAAAAAAATTCTATGGGATTTGGATTTATAACAATTGCAGAATATCTTAATTGATATAAAGATTAATTTTTTGATCTTTGACAAGACTGGTTGCATTAAACCTGTTTTTAAGATTAGTTGGTATAACATGTTGATTTGTAAAGAAAAATAAGCATATTTTGGATGCATCAGATTTTTTGATTACAGGCTTGATGCAAAATAGTAAAAAATTAAAATTGTAACTTGTTGAAATTTAAGTATTTTTATTTAAAATTATATTGGGTTATACCATAACTATAAGGATTTAAAAGTGTTCTTTAGCAAGTTCCCCTTGCCAAAATCCTTTCACAGTTATACCATAACTATAAGGATTTAAAAGTCTGATCAGACCTTGTTAGTTCTGGAAAAAGAGATAGGGTTAT
>JAVZXS010000029.1:0-6300 GCA_038886535.1 Candidatus Micrarchaeia archaeon
GCATTTGGACTGTTACTACAATCTCCGGCGTTCCAAGCCTCTACTATGTATCCAAGTGGTCTTACAGTGAAATTATTACTGGTATAGCTTAATGTTTTAGTTTGATTATCAACAGCTACATCCGTCGAAGCAGAAAAATTAATAATACCAGCATCATTTAACCTCAACTGGAATGGAGACGAAATACCGTTTGTAAATGTTAGATTAACAGTGCTTCCATTTCTCGATATAGGAGAATTATTTACAAAAAACAATCTATCAGGCAAAGGATTTGCACAGTAAGGAGCATAATATCCAGATCCACATACATAATTGTACTTGAAAGTAACTGCTTTTTGACCATTTAAATTGGAAACACAAGCACCCGTAGTATCATCTTTAATTATAGATCTAAAAGCATATTGAGTTATACCTGAGTTATCTGGATCAGGTTTATTGGTGGGAACCCTCAATGTAGGTGTGACATTATCATAAGGAACATTATTTGTATACCCATACTGTGAAAATGGTTTGTACGATATTTGATTGGGTACTTTGACAGAATTAAGAGATTGTCCATTATAATCAATCAAGGTCAAATCAGCATCTTTAAAATTTATATTACAATTCCCACCCTGACATTTAAATATAGGGTTATTAGAAGGCATTGGTGAGGCGGAAGTTGCAGAAATGGAAGTTGTTCCTGCGGTTGTTTTAATAAGATTAGTCGTTACATTATCATTACCAGACGGAATATTAACAGAAGAATTAGGCGACCAGGTAGCACCATCTGTTGCGGATAATTGGATGTTACTTACCCCAGCTGTGTAAGGTTGCGAGCAATCACTTCCATTATCCATACAAGCTTTTATTGTAACCTGCAATGGTTGACAGGTAAGCGCAGACTCAGACCATGTGAAATAGAGATAACTTAGCTGATTTTGTGGTTGACAAGTAGTCATATCTGAAATAGTCCATCGAGTACCTCCATTTTCTTTAGTATACATATTCAGAATATCCTGTGGTGAAAGTGCACCATTGAAGATTTTTACCTCATCAATATATGAACGAAAAAGATAATTAGTATCATAATTCCAAACACCAATTCTAGGATTATTAACAACTACAGCATAAGACTGAATTGGTGAATTTAATTTCTGCGAGAGAGTTTGTTTTACACCATTTATGTAAAGTTCATTGTCATATATATTATTGTTAGTAAAGATTGCAACTACATGAACCCAGTTATTTTGCAATCCACTGGAAGATATACCATAAAGATCACCGCCACTTGTATTAAAACCGAAATAACCATCATTCAACCATAGATCGTGTCTATTCCATCCAAAAGGCATACGAGAATTAAACCCATTCCAATACATCCAAAAAGCAACTGTAGTTTTGGCTCCTGGAGAAGTGTCTACATTTAGATTGCTTAGTTGTATATAACCACCAAAATCCGGTCTAGCACCGCCAAAACCAGCAGATTTACCTACCTTTCCAGAGTTATCTTGCCATACTCCCCCATTTCCAACATTATATGTGGTACCATGTTTGTTATTTCCTGAGGTATCATATACAGTCGTACCACTCCAGCTATCCATAGTATATTCAGCCAAAAGAACAGGTTTTTGACATGGACACTGTCTGAGCTGCCCATTAAACCATTCCCTCCCATTGAGTTCATTGTTATAGATTTGCAAAATGGTCTCATTATCAAGAGCACCTTTCCACATCTTAAATTCATCGATATTTGTATGAAACATATATACTTTATTAATTACCCATACACCTATCCTCGCAGTGGATGATACAACAGCATTTGGCACTATTATTGAGTTTTGTTTTTGAGTGAGTATTTGCCTTTGACCATTAATATATAGTTCATTCAATGTATAATCTCTATTGGTAAATACTGCCGTTACATGGACCCATTTATTTTTTAAATTAGTAGCATCAATACCATACAAATCTCCACCTCCAGTATTAAATCCAAAATTATTACCTACTAACCATAAATCATAAATATTCCAACCGAATGGCATTACACTATCCGTCCCATCCCAGTACATCCAAAATGAAACCGTATGCTTTGCACCTGCAGATGTATCTACAGGCAGGTTCTTCATTTCTATGTACCCACCATTGCTTCCACCACTTCCTTGCAGATAAGCAGAACCACACATCTTACCTGAAAAAGTATGATAAACATATCCACTATTAACATTGTTTGCTATTCCATTTCTACCATTACCTGATCTGTCTAATACAGTAGTTCCTTGCCATGTATCGTAATCAAATGTATAATCTACTAATAGTTGTGGTTGAGGTAGTTGACAGTTTCTTTGCAATCCAGTTTTCCAATCTTTACCATCTCTTTCTCTCGTATAAATCTGTTGAATTTCGGTATCACTAAGTTTTCCATTCCAAATTTTTAACTCATCTACTCTGGACTTAAATAGATATACCAAACTTGCTCTAAATGTCCCTATTCCAGCAGATGATGAAACAAAAGCATTGTTATTTTGCGGATTACCAATCCTCTGAGAAAGATTCATCTTAACCCCATCAATCCACAATTCATTTTGTGTAACATCACCATTTGTAAATACAGCAACCACATGAACCCATCTATTGGCTAAACCTGCACTACTTATACCGTATATGTCAGAGTTGTTAGTATTAAAACCGAAAGAACCTTGCGAGAAATATAGATCGTAATTAGTCCATCCAAAAGGCATTACAAAGTTATCACCTCTCCAATACATCCAGAAAGCAACAGTTGTTTGTGCACCCGGATTCGTATTTACAGGTAAGTTATCTAATTTAACATAACCGCCATTAAATCTATCGGATCCTGTCATGTATGAAGATCCGCATATTTTTCCTTTTTCCTCATGGAAAATAAACCCTGATTCAAGATTTACTGCAGTCCCATGTAAATTGTTTCCTGATGTATCGTAAACAGTTTGTCCTTGCCATGTATCGTAATCCATCCTGTATTCTGCAATAAGTTCAACATAACACCTATTATTAGGTGGCGAACTCAGCGGAGAATTATCCCTTACATTCCCATCTACATAATTATTCCCCGTAAAACCCTGCCAATAATTACCATTAAATTTATGACTATTTGAATTGCTATAAGCTCTTGGTGCAGAAGATTTTAAAAATGCATTATTAGTCACCAATATATGAGAACCTGAACTACTGTTAATTGATACCCCATAATTTGAATATCCAGAAAAAATGGAATTTTGTATTGTAACATTACTTGCATCATTATCTGTATATACCCCGGCATTACTACTTCCATTAATGCAAACACTATCTATTGATGATGAAGAAGATTTCCTTATTCTTATTCCTATTGTAGATGTCCCTGCGGTATTTGGAAATATAATTGATACATTTGAAACATTTAAGGAACCAGCTATTATTCCATTAGTATAGTCAATACCAGCACTATCATTTGCTCCGCCAACTTTAATGGTGCCTTTCGAAATTGTAAGATTTTTATTTGATGTAGTTACTACACCGTATTTGGCTTCAATCTTGAAATCCTCCAATTTTTGAAATCCATTAGCAATTGAAATCCCTTTACCATTAATGGCTTTTATAGATATATTCGTTAAAATATGATCCCCATTAGAATTACTTTCAAAGTAAACACCATCACTATTTCTGCTTTCTATGGTAGCATTATCTACAATAATTTGATAAGACTTTTTTATGCGTATACCTTCACTACCAGAATTAATATTGATATTATTGAATTTATATGAATTATTAAAAGTACTATCTCTTTCTTCAATATATATACCTTTAGCAGAATTCGTTGCATTTATTGATATCTTATTAGCATTAATAGCATATTTATTTCCAAGATGTATCCCAGCTTGAGTTAAATCAGCCGAAGATGTTGTGATTGTTATATCATCCAATATTTTGGCACCTCTTTGAAGAAATAAACCATATCCCTCAGCAATTACCACGATTCTTCTTAATTCATGTTCTCCATCAGAATCATCATCTAATCTAATACCATCACCATTATTACTTTTTATATAAACATCTTCCATTACCACTTTAGAAGATCTTTGTATTCTTATTGATGTAGAATAGGATTCTGCCGTTATATTTTTAAAGGTGTAATTTTGAGAAGAACTACTGTCATTACTAAATATTCTTACAGCTTCATGTGCGCTGGATTTTGCAGTTATGTTATCAAAAATAGTACTATATTTATTACCAACAACTATTCCGTAGCTATTTCCACCTCCAGATGCTCTGGACTCTGCATAAATATTTCTTAATAAAGAAGCACCTCTTGAAATATTAATAGCAGTAGTACCAGAATTTGTCCCACTTTTAGCAACTACATTCTGAAGTTCATGTTCTCCATCTACATTATAATCAAAAATAATACAATTGCTATTACTGCTCGAAGCATTCACCGTATCCATTACTACTTTATTTCCTATCCCAATAAATATACAGTATCCTACTGAGCTGATATCTACTTTATTAAATGTGTATTTTGAATAAATTCCATTATCAGAGTTATTGATACTTATACCATTCCCACCTGTACTTGCTGTAGCAATTTTTACATTTTCAAAAAGAATATCATGTCTATTTCCCACATATAGAGAAATGTTATAAGCACCCGAGATAGATACATCCTTTATTTTACTTGCTCCCCTTTGTGCATAAATACCATATTGCATCCCTTGAATTATTAAATTTTCAAACTCGTGAGGTCCATAAGCATTCCATTCAGTTTGAATTGCTGCAGTATTACCTGTTGCTTTGACAGTCATATTTCTTAATTTCAATGTTCCACTTTTCTGAAGAAATACGATGGCATTATTCTGTACAACTACTTTTGTTGGATCAGTAGAAATACCCTCTACAATAAGGTCTTTATTATCAATACTTACAGCTTCATTGTATGTTCCATTGCATATTTTTATTGTATCACCAGACTGTGCAGCATTTACAGCCGCTTGAATACTCGAATAACTCTGTGTTTGGCATGTTTGTCCGACATATAATATAGCACCAAATGTGTTATTTATCATTATGATAACGAATAAAATCACATAAAATATCCGTTTCATAGTTCCTCCACACGGAAAATATTTTATTAGTTAAATTATAATATTTTTTAAAATCTTTTTCAATATTTCTACAACCACTTATACACCAACTCTTGAGAACATAAGCCTCCAATGAACTTTTTCTCAATTAACCTTAACGAAAAAATAATCCAAAACATTAAAATTTAGGTTCTCTCCTTCTCAAACACTTCCCATAATTCTATAACTATATCAATACTTTTAAGATTTAAATTTTCATCCCAATTAAATACCTCAGGTGCTCCATATTTACCGTCTTTTAGTAAATATCTTTCAACTATTTCAAAGTCTGGATATACAATTATGTATTCCAAAACACCAAATTTTTCATATAGATCTTTTTTGAGTTTAGTATCTTTATATGCTGTTCCTGAAGATATAATTTCGATAACCAACAATGGAACTACATCGACAAAATCTGATGTCATATTATGATTGGAAACAACAAAAATATCAGGCTGAACTACATTGAACTCATCTAAAATGACATCCATAGGAGCTTCATAAATTTCACATTTTTTATCTTTTTTTAAAGATTTTTTCAGTTCAAAGAAAAAATTTCCAGAAATCTTCTGATGTTTTCTCGTTGGTGAAGGACTCATATTGTATGTTTCACCATCGATGATCTCCCTCCTCTCCTTATCACTCCATTTCAAATAGTCCTGATAGGTAAACTTCTGTTTTATCTTCTCCACCACAGACATAGAAACTCCCTATTTTATTAATATAAATACTTTTTTAATTAGTTCGATGACCTAAAAATTTTTAAACAATTTCCCATTCAAACTTAGTTAGATTTCTTTTTTCAGAGTCAAACTCTATCCCCACAAGGTATATCGGCTTACCGTAAGACAGGTATTTTTCAAAATACCTCTTCCCCTTCAACTGACTCAATGCATCACCACCATCTACCTTAAACTCAATTATGTAAATTGCATTCGGCATCTTAAGGGTAAGGTCTATCCTCCCAAAATTCGTCACATCCTCTCCCACTATCTCAAACCCCAAACTCTGCAAATACACATACACTATACTCGCATAAAAACCTTCGTAGTTAGAAAGATTGTTTTTCGTGTAATTATTATAGGGTATAGACGAAAAAACTGAAACAAGTTGATTTTTAAACCCCTCTAAATCTTTATTTAAAAGGGTCTTATATAAGTCAATTTTCTTATTTATC
>JAVZXS010000030.1:0-6166 GCA_038886535.1 Candidatus Micrarchaeia archaeon
TATTGTGTTGGGATTTTTTTCGAATATTACTATTTCTGATTCCTCGCATAAATGTTTATGGTAACAACCTTAAAAGAAGTAGTTTTTTTACAAAACTAGCCAAAACCACTGTATTTCTTTTTTAAGTTTCTAAATAGTTTTTGACATTGTCTAAGACCAGAATTATTCCCCATTGTCAGTTTTAAAACTTGCTGGGATATCAACATTAGATAATTCTCTAGCGTTTTGCCAGAATTTTACCTTTCTATCTCCATAAGATGGATCTATTTCTATACTCAACCGACATACCGCCCTAATAGTATCATCATCAGCACGTATTAATGCCACTTGTGCTACTCTTTCTGGATTAGCATTAGCAGTCTCTAATACTGCTTTTGTTGGATTTACTTTCTGCAATACCAAAGCACACCATAAAGCTAGTTTTTCTACTGTATCTATACTCCCTGGTAAATCATTTCTGTTGAAAGATGTCATTGTTTCTCCCTCCTAAATATTTTCTTTTTTTATCTTTTCCCTCTTTCTAGACATTGACTCCTTATCTTCTAAAATCTTCTTCCCAGTAATATTTTTTACTATCTAGGTTTTCTTCTATTAACCCAGATACTCTCTGTAAACAGTATCTAGGTCTAAATATTGAATAAAATTATCTTGAGAATTAGTCTACAGGGTTAACAGCCTGCATATATCGAGGGTCAGGATATTTTAACCAAAATACAAACTGAGGGTTGTACTCAATTTGGGTTTCAACACGGTCATCGGTTGATGATTTTCTAAGCTTGGGTTGCATAGCAGAAAAATCTGGATTCTCCTTCTCTGAAATAGGAGAATCTATATCCCCTCTTCTTCCTCTTGCAGCTAAATCTATCGCCATTACTATCATCTTTAAAGCATCTTCATCTAAATCAACATCTTGTGCCAATTCTATTGTTACTGTATTCGTATCACTATCAAAGTTTGCTGCCACTACATAATCCGGATGTAAATAATTTTCTAACTTGGCCATAACTCTTACTCCCTAAAATTTGTTATAAAAAATTTTTTGGTTTTTGGATTTTCTGAAAAGACAACTTATCTAGAGAATATTATATACAATACTATGCATCTTCACTCACTAGTCAGTCCAAATATGCAATTTTTTACAATAGGAGAAAATCCCCTAATCTCCCTACTAGGTTCTCTTAGTTACCTAGATAATAAAAAATATATAAACAAAAAAATATTAAAACATTTACTAAAACTATGACAGACCAAAAAGACTTCAATGAACTAGAGTATTTACAATCTGTATGGATAAAAAAATATAACAGAGATGTAAGGGAAGCATTTAGAGACGTGGAGGAAGGAGATACTCCTGACTTTAGTAATCCGAAAATAGCACTAAAATACTGTTGTTTGGCAAAAGATAATGACTCGATAATAGTAATGATATATAAAGCGATATTTTTTTATATTGTTCTCAGGAGAGCACAGGAAATTCAGATGCCTGTGATAGGCATGCCAATAAATCAATATGACCAAATGACAAAATACTGTCCGGTGGTAACGCTGTATTTTAGACAACCATGGGGAGAAGCACAAGAACTCAAAAATCCACTGACGGCACAAATAAGCATAAAGTTAGTTAAATACACCTCTGAAACTATTACAACTAGTGTTTTAAAAAGAATAGCAACAAGAATAAAAGAAGAATTTATGCCTGGAGGAAGACCTTATACATGGTTTAAAGGAAGGAAACTGATTTCTTACAGAGACCCTGAACATGGATTAAGGTTAAGACTCTACATTAGGTCTGAACAAGAAGCAATTGAGATAATAAGAAAAATCTGTAGAATAGCAGATGCTCAGTTCGATAAATCTCTAATGACTATTAGTGAATCGGCAGATCCTACTTCTGCTTTCCCTGTTACCCCTAGAAAAATCAGAATTTTAAATGAAACCTATGACGAACCCAGAAAAAGACCCGTGGGAAAGGTTTATTTTCTTCATGCCATCTGTAAAATATGGGGTAAAAATCAACCAGTACCTCTCTGTCAATCCGGAATTTACTTCAAAAACACTCTTGTGTAATCTAAAAATAAAAAATCTTTTTTCTTTAATGCCTTATTAGATATATCCACAAATAAGATAAAAAGTATCTATAATTGTTATAGGGTAATTGTAAGGAAATTAAAATAAAAAAAATGGCTAGTAGAACCAGATTCAAAATTTTCAAGGAAGCCTTGAAAAGGGAAGGGGATGGGACTCTAAGAGCATATGAGGAATTTTTAAAAGGGAAAAAACAAATAAAAAGAAAATCTGTAGACCTAGGAAGAATAATTGTCCACGCAGTACAACCTTTCGCCTATCCAACAAGTGAAAGAGGATATTTTAAAGTAGGTCTTTATCAGAGAAGTGAGAAACTGCATAGCGAACTAGTATCACAAGCAGATTGGAAAGAAGAATATGGTTTGCATACATTAGAGGCTCTTGAACAAAGACAAGTAAAACCAACTGATTATGAAGGATTTGATCCCGCGGAAATTATTGTAAGAAGAAATGCAGGAAGAGGAAAGAAGAAAAAGAGTGCTATAACAGGTAGAACTTATTCAACATATGCAGAATCTGATGCTTGGACGGTACCATTTGGTAGCGCAGGCGATAGATTATTCTATTTCCAAGCCGCAGATCATCTTTTCAAAAAACTAATGGTTGCTGCTGAGCAAAAAAACATATTCGTTAACGTCAGAGTAAAACCTGAATACTTTGTTCTCTCGAAGACATAAAAATTGAAAAATTTAAAAAGAATTCTCAAACTCTCTAAGAAAAAAGTTACTAGTACCACTACTGCTCTAGATGAGTTTAAAAAATATCTAAACAAAGAAAAAAAAATCAGAAGAAAGTCTAGAGCAGTGGGAGGCTATATCCCAATAGGAGTCTATTCCTTCACAAATTGTCCAGTTCCTTTTTATACAACTGTTTCTAAAACTTCACATGATGTAGTAGGAGAACTGATTCTTAACCCCTATATTCTAAACTGGGTAAAACCGGAAAAATCACAGATAAAACCAGGTTTTAGACCAGCAAAATTAATTCTTGTTGCTCAGTTAGAAAAAATATCTAAACCCAGTCAGATAACAGGAATCTATTACAATACAAGAGAAACTATGTCTTTTACTCTGCCTTTCGGTAAACCCCAAAACACTAATATTCCCTTCGAACTCTACGTTACAGAGGTTATAATGGGAAATGTAGATAAAAGAAAATTTAGAGTTAGGATAAGACCAGAATTCCACCCTGTATGATAATTAAACCCATAGTTTTTGAGGTTGATTTAACTGATTTTAATTCACCATCAGAAGCAAAAGAACTGATAGAAGCAGCTCGAGACTGTAATGTTATAGTAGAACAGTACTTTAACGGTGACCTAGATGAGGAATATACTCTCGATTATCTGGCAGAACATGGAATAGATGTAGATGAAACTTTGGATATATGCGAAGAAAATCTAAAATATGCCGGATATCTCGACTAGACTTACTGGATTAAATAATTGGAGGTTAGTTGAAGAGGGAAACGTTAGGGCAATAATTTATAAAGAAAAAAATCAAATTAAACATGTACCTATCCCTCATGTCCATATCAGAAAAATACTAACTACCACAGCATATGCTATCGCTGTCGGTACTGTTACTAATAAAAAACCTACATGGAAATATGGCGGTCTTGCTGTTGTTAAATTCCATAGTGAAATTCTAGGTGAAGACGTTGCAACCATTACACAAAAAAAATTATTTCTGGAAAATATTAATATAGTCATAGTCCCTAAAGTAGGAGAATTCTTTGAGATTACTCTTTATCCTCCCCATTGGTTCTGGGATTACCAGTACATCGTTTGGGAATATGTCGGTAATTCTCCTCCTGATATTTATTCTAAGATTGATTCCCTTGCTAATAATCTTCCATGATATTATTTTTTATTCTATTAAATCTAGATTTTCTGAATATATTCCCCCTTCGCTAGAATAGAAGAAACTGAACCTTCAAAACAAAAAAAGAAAAACAATGGAGAAGAATAACGTCTATATCTTGCCTCTTGCTTCTATTCTTTTAAGTTTTATAATTTTGTTATTTAGTAACTCTGATTTGTCTAAACAGACTGCCTGTGAGATGAGTATTGCTTGTATTTCTGGATTCTTTGGTTATTCTTATCAAAACGGACACAATAAACTCTAACCCTCTCCTTCTTTTCTCCCTTTCACTATCATACTTTTTTCTTCCCATAATTTCTTCTTTTTTTACATTTTCTTAATAATCATAGACATTAAGAAATCATTAAGAGTCCCTCCAGAAAATTTAATATTTTTTTAAGGTCTGTAGTATAGACAGAAAAAAAAAATACTACATAATAGAATTGAAAGAAATAAAAAAAGAGAGGAGAGAGAGAAGATGGAGAGGAAAGAGATATATTGGAAAGACATAGATAAGAGTTTCTGGAGGGTAGAACTAGAAAAAGAGATGTTATTGGAGAGTGGGACAAAGATAGTAAGAAGAAGAAAAGACGAAGTGATATGGATAAAATTCGACAAAGAGTTCGTTTTATATACAATTGCCAAGATGTTGGTGTCTCTTGGTATGGATTTATATAAATTTATAAGTTTCTTACAAGAGAATGAGGAGGGAATAAAAAGAAATATGTTTAGTTAGAATGAAAAAAATACTATACGAAGGGAAAGTATTTTATTCGGAACTAGAATATATAGTATATGGGATATTAAGAAGATTTTACAAGCCACCAGAGATAAAGACACAAGTAAGATATACTCTAACAGAATTCCCTTCGTTACTAACCTATATCTTAGATTTTGAAACTCCCTGGAACTATATAGAAGTAAAGGGAGGATGGGTACTGTCAAGACAACAAGAGTTGCAGTACCTAAAGACAAAAATATACTGGTTTGTGAACCAGTATAGAGATAAAGAATTCTTGTTAGTTGTGAATAATAAAAAAATATTTTTACCTGGGGTAAAAACAGTGTTGATATCAGAACTGGAGGAATATCTCTATGGCAAGAGTGTATGTAGGAAAAAGTAACTATACATATAATAACAAACCCTTATACAGATTAACAATTTACGACTATGACGAAGCAAATTTATTAATTCCATTCATAGAATTCGAATTGCACATAGTGAAAGAGGATGAGTTATGGATAGTAGGATATGTAGAAAATTTGTCGGATTACAAAGGAGTAGAAGAATTTAATGGTACGGGATACTGTTATCTACCAATACATTTAACAGAAAAATATAAATTGGGGAGAAACGAAAGAAGCCAAGACATCTTTGAAAAATTATTCTGTTTGCTAGCGAAAGAAGGAATATTGCTAGCAGGGAACGTATACCAACACAGTTTGAAGATAGGAGCAAGTTCGGGAATGGAATATCTAGAAAAACTGTTTAAATCAAGTAACTCAGAGGTAACAGAAATAATATTTAAAGAATTCTTTGGTACGGAGGAACTAAAAATTTTAAAACCTGGAGAGATTGTTTACATGGGGTCAGAGATAAAAGAAATAAAATCTGAAGTTAGTTACGGAAACAATGGAAAGAGAAATGGGTTTTCCCCAGAAAAGAAATTATTAAATTTTATTCATGATTTTCTGAAAGAATATAGGGAGGATTTAATAAGAGAAAGTCTAGGCGAGCAGTTACGTACTATATATTTAGAACAGAGTGAAAGTAAAGAGATAATTTTATCTGCCATTGATATATATCTGAAGTTAATAGGAGGGACAAAATGAAAATAAGCTATAAAGAAATTATAAAAGATTTGCCACCAGGATTGGCAGTAGTAAAACTCTTCAAAGAAGTAATTTACAAAATAAAATATCCAGAAGTAATAGCTGGGTATAGTTTAATCCCTCATTTGTGGGCAGAAACAGTACCAATATTGTTCCTGTACGGAAAGTCAGGAACAGGAAAATCTACTGCCATCAGGTTAATTTCGAAATTGAGAAATGCAAAAGCATTTAGTGCAACCAATAGCACTATGACGGGTTTACGAAATTATATTAACCGTCATCATAAACAACAGGGAAACTGTCTTTTAATAGATAATCTATCGGCGAGATTTATAGAGAGAGAAAGTATTTATAATTTCCTGCTTACCGGCTATGACAGAAAAGCT
>JAVZXS010000031.1:0-6064 GCA_038886535.1 Candidatus Micrarchaeia archaeon
TTATTCCTTCTCTTCAGGCAGAGTTTGGTGAGGTTATGAAGGATTTCTTTATTGAAATCGGTTTACTTGATCCTGAAGTGCCAGTTGAGGAATATGAAAATAACCTCGGCAAATGCCCCGCATGTGGCAAAAAGGGGGCAATTTATGAAGAAGGATGCATTAAATGCTTGCTTTGCGGGTATAGTAAATGTGGATAAAAAGGAGGAAATTAAATGAAAATTCTAATTAACCATTCAAATCACCCCAGCTCAAAATGGGAAGGAACACAACTTTATGGCTGGGACAAAATTGTTGACCTACCCTTTCCAGATGTGCCACCAGAACTTGATACCAATGATGAAAAACTAAGAAAGCTTATAATTGATGGTCTCGATAAAATCTTACAAATACAAAGAGAAAATCCTGAAGACTCTATCTACATTATGCTACAAGGAGAATTTAGCTATTGTTATCTATTGTTCCAAAGACTCAAAGAATACGGCTTTAAAATGGCCATCCCAACAACAAAAAGACTTGTCACCGAAAACCCTGACGGCAGTAGAACATATAGATTCGAATTTATCCGCTGGAGAATTTTTTAATCCTGCGGAAACAACAGGGAGAGCTGGCACTGGGCTGGCTCTCCCTTTTTTTGCCCATATCCCACCGTCTTTGACGGGGGAATCATTTTCTGCCTTTGGCAGAAAAATATCTCATAGGAGGAGAAAAATGAGAGCAATCTCAACAATTCAAGGCAAACTGGTTCAGCCACAGGCTGAAAATTATAAACCCCATAAACCTGTCAAAAATAAGTACTATCCTTCAACCGGTTATACCTCTTTGTGGTTTTTCTTTTTTGTATGGCTTACAATTTATAAAAACAATAACCCCGCCGTAGCCGAAAATGTAGGTGAAGGCGGGGAGGAGGTGGCAACAGATAAAACAAATTAATTTCTAAATATTTCTTTAACCTGCCTTCTATGAATATAAACTATCCATGCAGCTCTTAAAATATCAAAATTATCCCATTTTGGTTTTAGTATCAGCTCTCTTCCTATTTTCTTGTCTGCCTGATTAAAACCTCTGTTGTCTTTAAGTTCTGCATAATCACATTTCTCTCTTATTTTTATTAAAGCATGCCTTATTTTTTTTATATCTCCCCATATATTTTCCCCGTAAAATTTAAAAAAATTTTTCAGTTGGTTTGAAACTCGTATCCCTTGGTCTTGATTTAAATTTATAACTTTATATGCATTACTATAATTCTTGCTCTGCCAGGCTTTCTTATTCTTTAAAAATTTAAATCCATTTTCCCTTGCAATATTTCTTTTCTCATACGATAAATAAAGCAAAAAACCATTTTTTATGCTGAATTTTAAAGTATTTTGAATTTCTCTTTTTCGTAAAACTCTTACTTTACTCATATAGGTATAACTGCTTCAATTAATTCAAGCTGTGACCCTGCTTTACGTCGCTCAATACTTTCAAGTTCGTCTCTGTATGGATCTGCCTTTATTGCTACTAAAACCTGTGTCTGTTTCTTTATCTGCATTTTCATCCTTATTTCAAACTTTCTTGAAATATATGGTTCCTGTATTATATCAGGTACTAAATTTTCTTTCCTGAGTTTTTCTACAATTCTCCTTACTGCACTCTCCTTTTCAGATTCATAAAGAAAAAGCATATCAAGAATTTTTTTATCAAACATTAATTGCTTTGCCACTTCGTAGAGACTATCAGGTTTTGCATATATAATCCCCTTAAAAAGAAAAACATCAACCCTACCTTTAGCTGTTACATTGATTTTATCTTTAAATACCTTTAAAAATTCATCAACCCTAAACCATGAATCAAATTTTTCAATACTGTAATTCTGAGTAAATCTTACAAGCTCCATCTGTCTTGCCTGTTTGTCTGCCTCTCTAAGCATTACCGTCAAAGGTTCTTTGCTTTTTAGATGGTGATCTCTTACAGCGGTTACTGCCTGTTTTGCCCAGAATATATCCTTACCCGTAAACTGTTCAGCAAGCCAATTACTACTTACTATGGCATGATCATAGGAATTATAAACACCAGAAAGCCTTAATTCAGGTATCTTACCAATATCATGTGCAAGAGCTATAATAATTGCTTGAGGCATAAAATTTTCAGGCTCAGAATAATTTTGTTTAACCAGTTCAACCATAGCCCGTGTGACTGCAAACACATGCTCTTTCAGAGAAATTTGAGCAAGATTATCTCTTACTGAAATTAAGTCTACAGATTCATTGTCCTTAACGTCTATTACCACAGATGAAACTGACCCATGTTTGTCAAGTATTTTTAAAATTTCAATTAGCACTTCATAGGCATTTTGTTCTTTAAATTGTTTCTCGTAAGGACTAATTACTTCGTTGTAAAATGCACTTAATGTATCTATTTCAAGATGAGAAGTTTTAACCTGTTCAGACTCGGCTAAATTTTTAGTTTCTGTAACTTCCTCTAACTTTGTCTCTTCCTGTTGATTATCATTATTTGCTACAACTGGTTTAACCAAAACCTCTAAAGTAAAATCCTCTCCTTGTTTTTCTCCTTCAAATTCTTTGTTATACTTTAACCATATAGGAGATAAATCTTTTAAACTTACTTCATAAAAAGTTTGTGTAGAGTTTGTTTTTTCTCTTTTTAAAAGGAAAATTCCTCTTAAGAGAAAAATAAATATTGCTAAAAAAATTAAAATTGTAAATACTACAAAAATTTTCATTCCCACTCCTGTCTGAATTTCTTAATTCTTTCGCTTTTATTCTTTGCATACTGATAAGACAAAAATAATGCAAATGCTGTTCCCGCATGCAAAAATACTGAAAATTTAGTTGCAGTGGGAATTACTTCTTTAAAATCTATAAACCACTTAAAAAAATGATAACTTAATTTTTTTACGAAATTGGGCAAATAAGTGTCATTTATGATATTTGTATAAAATTTCACTATATTCTGATCTGATAAAAAATTGTTATAAACCATTAAAATTATCATTGTAAGTATAAAAGAAATAACTAGCTTAACTCCTACAAAAGAGAGAAGAAAATTTTCCACTATAATTCTTGTTGTTTTCCCTACATAAACTTTCGAAGTCAATACAAACATAATAAGTAAAGTCATAGCAAGAGTTGGTGCAGCAGCAAGAAGATAAGAAAATAACTTGTCCATAAAAGAAGGATTTATATTTCCAAATACAGGTAAAATCTTCTCTGTTACAGCAAAACTAAATGGAGCCATAATGAACGTATAAAAAGTTGTAATCATTGCTGTTTTTCCAGCTATGTCAAAAAACGAAAACTTAGGTTGCATAGGAACCACTCCTTCTGGAAGATCAGTCCTGTACTCTACTGCCGAAAATTGCTCTATCTCGCTTAAAGCATGAAGAAAACTTTTTGCCCTTATGTCTGCAAGTTGAGGGCTTATTATTGAACTGTCTCTCCCTCCCCCTTTACTCATTCCTTAACCCCTTTCCTGTTTAATACATACTCTTAAAGAAAAATCTTCCAAGGTAGGCAAAGAAAAAAGCCACAAAGAAAAAAAATACAGTTATAGCAGGTGAAAATCGCCTTCTTGCAATGCCATATAATCCAAAAATCAGAGAAGTCCAGGCTATTGATCTTGGAATAAGTTTATTGTTTTCAATATAAAGCCAAAACTTTTGTGGGTTGTTGATTAATAATATGAAAAAAATTACAAAAGATAAAAATAAAAGATATAATGCATATTTTATTATCTTATAAAACCTGTTCAATTCTGGCTGCCCTCACATCAGGAAGTTTAATTTTTACAAGTGGATTTCCAACATACGGAACAATCCCTTTATAATACTCTCCTTCATACCTTAAATAATAATATCTCGGCTTAAGTCTCTTTACCCTTTCAGACAAGATTACCCTTTCCTCTTCTTCTCTCATAGAAAATGTAGCTTTTGCATCAGCTACTGAAGGAATTATCTTCCATATTGTCTTCCTTGGAGAACTATCTTCTATATACTGAGCTGTATCATTATCATTAACCCTCATATATACCCATGTAGAAATATTATCTATAATTGACTGGGTCTTCTGCGGTCCAATTGCATCTATCATCTGTGCAATACTTTGAGTAAAGAAATGTATCCATAAGTTTGCTCCACCCCCCTTGTTAAATAGAGACTCTATCCCCCAGTAAAGAATTGTATCTCCCTCATCAAAATACAAACAAAGCGGTGGATTTAACTTTCTCCCACTAAGAAGTATCCTACCTACTGCTGATTGAATAGAGGATACAAATATTCTTGCTATTGAATGGGCAGTAAATCTTGTTACTTGGTCTCCAGTGCAAATGTAAAAAATTACTGGCTTGTCATTTTCAAGTCTTTTAATTATTTCATTTGCCTTTGCCTTGCCTATTATTTTTCCTGTAACTGAAGAGGTAAGAGAAGTAAGAACAGTTCTAAGCGAACCTGCTACTTCACTAAAATACTGGGAGCCTGAACGTAATGCCTCCTCTGCATGTAATGATACTTCCTCGGCAAGTTCTCTTATTTCAGGGTTAGGGTTATTCTTATAAAATTTAACATTCTCAACAAGTTGCTGAATAGCATCATAATCTGTTTTCTGCTTTATGTCAAAGAAATTAATCAGTGCTTTCTGCTGTCCCTTTGCAAGTGCCTGTAAAACATAATAACTGACAATAACTGTTGTAATTTCTCTTGCTACATCAAAGAAAAATTTTTCCTTCGTCTGAATTCCTGCTATAACATGATAAATTAGCTCATCTGCTATGTAATAATAGGTCAGTGGATTTATTTTTAAAGACAGGTCAGGATGAACAGGAGAAATAAAAATTAACTCCTCAAGTCTGCCTGCTTGAACAGCGGCTGAAATTATATAACTTATTAGTTCATCATCTCCTTTTGGGTCAAAAACCCCGACAGAATGCCCAGATAAAATATCCTGTGCTGCCATATAAGCTATTAGCTTTGACTTACCTATCCTTGTTGTTCCAATACAGCCAAAGTGCTGGTTTCTCTTTTTGTGAGGAATCACTAATTTACGTATTTTAAAGTCTTCCTTAATAAGAGAAACTCCCTCTCCGATAAATATTGAATCTGTTTTTCTAGTTTTGCCCTGTCTGTTAAGCTCTATAATTTTATCAATCATATATATTTATTACTCCCCAAAAACAAAAAAGCCCGCCAAAAGGCGGGCTGAAAAATAAAATAAAAACACTTAATTATTACCACTACTTTCTACCTCAACAGTTTCAACTCCATTTGCTATTGTATCCTCGTATATCTGGATAAGGTCTTTTATTTCTCCAATCTCTGCAATTATCTCTTTTTTACTTTTTTCATCAATTGTCCCCCAAACCCTTGTCAACAATTCAAGCGAAGAATTGATAAGCCCTTTTGCAGACTTTAGTTGATGTATAATTGTTTCAGGTCTGCTAAAAGATTTCAAAAACTCTTCCTGCTTCTTCAGTCTAGACTCCAAAGCCTTTGCCTGCATCTGATAATAATTTACTTCGTCTTTTTGCTTTTTAAGTATATCGTCAACAAGTTTTTCTTTTTCCTCAAGCTTTCTTTTTTCTTCCTCTAATCGTTCCTTCTCTTTTTTAATATCATCAATTTTTTGAGTGGTTTCTCTAAGGTTCTTGTTGAGTTCAGATATATTGTTTTTATATTCATTGATTACTTCCTTTAATTTTGCGATTTCTGCCTCATACTCATACCTATCCTGTTCATTCTCTTCAGCATATTTCTGTTTTATTTTTAATTCAAGCTCCTTTTCTTTTTCAGCAAGTTTTTCCTGAACCATCTTCTGTAATTTCTCAAGATCAACAGATTGATTCTTAAGTTCCTTTATTAATGCATCCTTCTCCTTTAGAGATTTTTCATATTCCTTGCTCTTTTCATCAATTTTTGATTTATAAATCTTTTCAACTGCTTTCCAGAAAGTTTCTTCATCTTCCTTGGAAAGCTTACTTATAATCGTAAGTTCCTTCTCTGTTAGATTAAGATTACTAATATCACCAACTTCAATATTTTTTGATATTTTTTGTTTTGTAGCTTCAAGTATCT
>JAVZXS010000032.1:0-5865 GCA_038886535.1 Candidatus Micrarchaeia archaeon
TTGTAGCATTCTGCTGTTGTGAACTATTCTCACAACCACCTGCTATACAACTGGGATCAAAAGCATAAACAGTAGAATTTACAAGAAAAGTCATCGCAATAAATAATATCAAAAGATTTTTTTCTCATTTTATTTAACCTCACTTTTTATATCCCTCTATATATAGAAGTACCTTAATGTATCAAAAAAAGTCCGCTAAGGGCTCTCTACTGAGAGACTCCTTGCGGGCTATGAGATTTAAATAAATTAAAAAATATTCTGTACCACTTTAGTTATCTTATTTGCTATTTCATCTGTGAATGTACCCTCTATTTCTTTGCTATTACCTGCAAGAGGATACTGCCCACGATATTCCTTTACTTCTGTATATCTCTCTTTAATTTGAATAACTACAGAACCAAGATAGGAGTAATTTTCTCCTGACAGAGCATCATCAATTCCACTTCCAACAGCACTTCCTACTGCTTCACCAACAGAGGCTCCTGCTTGAGAAATAATTTGAGTACCTGTTACTCCTGCACCAGAAAGGGCACCAACTGCTGCTCCTGCAATACCTATGGTTGTTCTTGCAATACCGCCAAGGAGACTTCCAAAGAAGTTAGACTTTTTTTCTTTAATAATGTTGAGCTTGGAAAGATCAATCTGAACAATATAACCTGCATTGTCTGCTGCATCAACAATTTGATAGCCTTTTTCTGTAAGAGACTTCGTAACTGCATCTTTAATCCTGTTTATTTCAATGTTTACTGAAGAGGTATTAGATACTTCCACATAAACTGTTTTTAATTTCGCTTTAGCTTCAGGATTGAGCATTATTGCCTCAGACTTAGAAACATCTCTCATTGCTTGCATAGCTTGAATAGCAGAGAGAAAATCCTCTCCACCTGCATAAGCAATCCCGACTAATATGAAAATTACCATCAATGAGATTAAAAATTCTTTCATCGATCTACCTCCTCTACTTAAATTTTTTTATAGTAATGTTTTACAAGTATACACAATTTTTATAATAGTCCTTTACTTTTCATTAACCCTTGTATCTCAATATTACTGTATCTCAAATACATTGCAGTGGTATTAAGGCTTGCATGTCCCATAAGCTGTTGCACTGCTGTAACTGGAATTCCTGCTCTAAGAAGTTCAATCGCCCTTGTGTGTCTTAAAACATGGGGATGGGCAATATCTTCTGGAATTCCTGCTTTAATGCACAGGTCTTTAAATATATTGAAAAAATTATTCCTTGCTATTTTAAAAACTTTTCCCTCTAAAGAGGGGAATATTTTAATGGTTCTCAGATACTCTGAAATGAGTCTGTCAGGAATGGGGATAATTCTAAACTGTCCTTTCTTCTTGCCAGTTCTTTTGAGGGTGATTAATCTAACAGTTGAGTTTTTATAGTCCAGGTCTCTACTTTCATCAATATTTAAAACTTCAGAGATTCTTGCCCCTGTATATCTCAGAAATAAAAATACAAGCCAATATCTTGCTCTTACAATACCCCGCTTTTCTTCATACCATTTTTGAAATTCTGAAGTAAGTCTGTTTAGTTCATCTTCAGTGAGATGATATATCTCTCCCTCTTGAGAATGGGGGACAGGAGGAAAATTCTTCTTAACGGTAAGCATTACAGTATGTTAACAGAAATGTTATAGATAGTCAAGATAATATGGAGTAAATCAAAGGGTAAAAATCGGGAAAAGTCAGGCTAACCATAACAGAATAGAACTTTTGTTATAAATAATAATTACATTATATTTTTTGTAATTCAATTCTATGTCACGCATAGTTTTTGCATCATCAGGGATTGTAGTAAATTTTCTACATGCCTGAAAAATAACCCTGGCATTGATGTCTTAACTTCATTAAATCTTTTTCTACTCCAGCATCCACTTAGATAAAGTTCTTTCCTTGCTCTCGTTACTCCAACATAAAACAGTCTCACTTCTTCATCAAATTTTCTTTTATCTTCTTGGCTTCTTCTGTCAGGGAAGACTCCTTCTTCAAGGGCTGGTAAAAACACGATATCATATTCAAGTCCTTTTGCTGCATGCACTGTCATAAGCTTTACTACATTTCTCTCTTTCCTCTCTTCTGTCAGAAGAAAACTGTCCAGAAAATCTCTGAAAGAATCATAATTCCCCAAAATCTTGTATAGCTCAATTAAGGTTGCATACCGATCCTCCGCATCTTGTTCATATTCCTTTTTTAAGTAATCAATATAGTTTGTGCTTTTAATGACAAATCTTAATGCCTCTGCAGAAGTATTAAGAAGAGAACGAGTATATTCTATGATTCTAATGAAATTGAGAATCTCTTCTATTTTTTTATTCTTTTTGGTATTAACATAAACCTTCAAAGCCTGTAAATAATCAACCGCTCTAATGTTTAAAATTTCCTTAAGTGTTTTCTGCCCAATTCCTCTTTTAGGAGTAGTTATTGCTCTCTCAAAAGATGCATAATCAGAAGGATTATAGGCAAACTTAAGATAAGAGAGAGTATCCTTAACCTCTGCTCTATAAAAAAAATCATAATCATCAAGATCATCAAAAATTATATTGTTTTTTCTCAGGACTTCCTTGATCACTGGCTTAACATACCTTGACCTAACAAAAATTGCCATTTCTTTAGGTTCTGTCCGTGTTAAAGCTGACTTAATATTCTCAGCAATCCACTGAGCTTCTAAATATTCGTTATCAAATTCTCTTATTTTTATTAAGCCATTATCAACTTTTGTGGATTTAAGTTCAAGAACAAGACTTCTCCATTTTTTATCAATCAAGTCTGTTATGCTGTTTGCCACATGGAGAATAAATCTACTGCTTCTGTAATTTTCTTCAAGTTTTATTTTATGAGGGTTATAATCATTTATAAATCTAAAAATGTTATCAGCTACAGCCCCTCTAAAAGAATAAATACTTTGCTGAGGGTCACCTACAACCGTTATGTTGCCATTTTTTATTATTGTTCTGACTATTTGATACTGAATGGGAGAAGTATCCTGAAATTCGTCAATGAGAATATAGTTAAACCTCTCTTTATAGAGATTACGTAATTCTGGAATGGAGAGGAGTTTATTTGCGAAAAGTTGAATATTGTCAAAATCAACAGCATTGCAATCTATCAGAGCCTGTTCATAAAGCTTAAAAATTTCATACTCTATATAATCCTTGAAACTGGAAGGTTTAATTTCACCAAACTGTTTTAGGTAAGAAATTTTATTAAACAGTTTTGCCCTGTCTGTATCATTTTCTCCATAGTATTTGTCTTTACAAATAGCTTTAAAAAGCAAAAAAGATTCATCATCGTCATAGACAGCAAAATCCTTTTTAAGCCCTATGTTAAGTAGTCCAACGTGTTCCCTTAAAACCTTGAGACAGAAACTGTGAAAGGTAGAAATCCATTTTGATTCAAGGCTTGTAAGATTTTTAACTCTTTCTTTCATTTCATTTGCTGCTTTTTTGGTAAAAGTAATTGCAAGAATCTTATGAGGAGAAAAACCATTTAGAATAAGATGAGCTATTTTATAAGTAATAACCCTTGTTTTTCCCGAGCCTGCACCAGCAAGAACAAGCAGAGGTTTATCAATAAATTCAACTGCTTTAAATTGAGAGAGATTAAGGCTTTCATTGACAGATAAATTAAATAATTTCATGAAAGAATATTACTATTGAATCAATAGAAGTTTCTCTTAAATCGTTCCAGAAAATTTAGACAGAGCAAAATAAAAAAGTCATTGACAAAATAGTAATACTATAATATACTTTTTATTAAAGGGAGGTAATTTGTTGAAAAACAAAATTAGAAAAATTGTTATAAGAGAAATAGTGCCCTATGATTTTGCTGGGTCACGCTTTACTGGTGAAGAAATAAGAGATATAATGAAAAAATGTTTTGACAATGGCGAATCTGTAATTCTTGATTTTCAGGGTATTGAAGGTATAACTCAATCTTTTGGGGATGAAATAATTGGGATATTTACAAGGATATACGGAGTAGATTTTGTAAAAAACAATATAAAACTTGAAAATGCTAACGAGAAGATAAAAAGCATCTTAAACTGGGTCGTTAAATACAGCAAAAAAATTCATGATTTGTCCAAGGAAAATAATAATGCTGTAATTATAAGACCAGATATTGCTTTCTCTCAGAAAATATCCTCTTCTGTCTCCTCATCTGGATAAACATAAAGTTCCATAAATTTTAAAAAATCAAAATTTATTTCATCTGTTTTAAATTCAAAAGCAACTATACTGCCATTCCATAACTTTTTTGAATGATTTTTACAGAACATACTGTCACTGGATATTTTTAAAAACCCATGATAAGAAATCAAAACAAGAGTGCCATTTAATTTTTCTATCATTCTTTTTAAAGCATACAATCCGATACCTACATTTCTCAATGAAGATTGATAGGAGTACTCCTTTGCCCCTGTAACCCCCTTCTTTAAAGCAAACTCTAAAGCCTCGACATCACTTTTAACATCGTATCTTCGGGAAATAGTAGATTTAAATCCAATACCACAATCAACGATAACAACCTGTGTCTTTCTGAATGTTTTATAATGCTGGGCAAAAGCTACAATATCTGTTTTACTCTCTGAGTGAGAAACGGCATTCAATAAAACTTCGTTAATCATGTAATTAAGATAGTCTCTATAATCTTTTACAAAATCATAATTCTCATCAATTGAATCTGAAAGTGTATTTTTTAGAACTTTACTGACAATTTCGTATGAAATTTTTTCAACTTCGCTTCTTCTATGAACATTTATGGTTTTCAAAGGCATAAATGTTTTATCCTCAGAATATTGATTTGATTCTATCGCATTAAAATAGGAGTTTAAATCTCTATTGTAAGGTCTTATGATGTTCAAATCTGAATTTAGCAATTTCAGGGATTGAATAATTCCAATGGCTACCGGCTCACACCATTTAACATTTCTCAAGTCTAGTGATGTACCGTTCATAAATG
This sequence comes from Candidatus Micrarchaeia archaeon, assembly GCA_038886535.1. Taxonomy (GTDB): domain Archaea; phylum Micrarchaeota; class Micrarchaeia; order CABMEP01; family CABMEP01; genus DTQF01. Next base: position 4,975 of record JAVZXS010000032.1, read on the forward strand.
GTAACCAATGAAAAATATTGTCAAGTCTTAACTCTTGCATATTCTTTATATAAACAAATCAAAATTAAAAAATCAATAAAATGTTAAAAATTAGATAAAGTAATATTAAAAAATTGATAAAAATATAAAATAAAAAGGAGTAAAATTATGTCGATTTTCTCAGTTAAAAGAAAAAATACTAATATAATGTCAACAATGTGGAAAAGAAACAGATAAATTCTACATCTGGGCAGGCAGTAAAGAAGAGGCTAATAAAAAGGCAAACAACATAATTTTAAATCAAGAAAAACTGCTCTGTTGGGAATGTTTTAAACATTGGTTATGGAAAAAACAAGAGAAATATTCAAAAAATTGGACATTATTTTAGTCACAAAACTGTGTCTAAAATGTGACTAAAGGGGGGTAAAAATGACAAATTTTCACTCTGACAAATCAAGCATACAAGCCATTTTTTAATTTTAATGCTCCTTCACACGGAAGAGGTCGTGGGTTCAAATCCCTCATCGCCCATTCCTAAACATTCTTAAAGATTGAAATTTCATACAATAAATTGATAAGATTAAGAAATTGCGTTTCATATGTTTTAAAGTCTTCTTAAGTATCTATTTCATTTGTTTTATTTTCTGTATCAGTCTTAGGAAAGAGGTAAAGCCGCCTGCTGGGTTAGCTTCTTTCCTTTTTTGGCGGGATAAAAAATAGCCCAGCCAGAGACACTCTTTAAGTCCCTGCTATGCGGAGGTTTTATGCATGAGAAACAAGAGATATCTGTAGACATGGCATCAATGATGGCTTATCTTCCAGAAATTGTTGAATGCATTCATGAGCCTTCAGGTGACTTAAGAAGATGTAAAAGTTGTCAGTTTAAGACAGAATGCATAATTGTCTCTGCCG
>JAVZXS010000033.1:0-5845 GCA_038886535.1 Candidatus Micrarchaeia archaeon
TGAAAGCATACCCAACGCAAACGTCCAGAAAGATCCCCTCCTTGACCATCTGTCCACCCCAAAAACCTTTGATGAGCTACTTTTACTTACAGGACTTGGATATTCTGAGCTAAGCGTAAAACTTTCAAACCTTGAGATGCAGGGAAAGGTTGCTCGGCAAGGAAACTTTTATATGGCTTTGTAAAAGTTGAAACCACCATTGGTTAACCTTCAAAAGCGTATACTAATATAATATGAAACTGCTTTTAGCGGTAAGTTTATATGTTCTTGTTTTATTACCTGTTGTAGCAAACATCATAAATTGCAAACTAACATCAAAAATTGCAAATATAACATCAAAAAATGCAAACCATTACTTAAAGCGGGACTTAAAGGGATATTCCGAAACATACTGGGAAGGAGGCTTAAATGATACCTTTTAAAAGCCTTGGAAGATACGAGAGTAGGGAGGCAAGATTGCTTTACTATATGAGCCTTGTTAAATTACCTGGGGGTGGAGGATATTACTATAGAACCTTGTTTGAGGTTGATGTTGGAAATAAGAAACTATTGGTAGTTGAGAAAATACCCCCAGAACTAGGCTATGTTTTATACCCTTCATGGACAGAATATCACATAGGAGAAAAAGGCGTTCTTCAAGTAAAGGAGAAGCATGGAAATACAAAGAGTATAGAACTCTATGTGCCAGAACCAAAGGAGCAAGAAAGACTTGAATTAGGGAAACTTATAGATGCCAGCTTGGTAGATTATAGCTTTATATCTAAAACTGGTAAAAAATTGCTTTGTCTAAGATATAATTTCTTTAATGAGGTAGGGAAGAAATGAGAGACAGAGACTATAACAAGGAACTGGTTAAGAGAGGAGAAATGCTAATTGACCTATCCCTTTTTGAAAGCCTGACCACTCCAAACGCAAAGCCAAAAAGAGGAAGACCATACACATATCCAAAGGCACTCATATTACTACTCTTGCTCCTAAAGTTCTCCCTCAGATTACCATAAGGATTGGCAAGAAAAATCTTTTCCTCCTTGGGTGTTGCCATCCCCAACTTCAGAACACTGCATTACAGATTAACAAAAGTGCGGTATAGTATAAACAGCAAGTGGAATTTTGACGGAAGTTTAAAATTTGCATTGCTGGACAAAGCAATTTTCGTCAAGTAAAGGAAGACCATATATAATAGTATACTATAATGCAGGAGGTCTTAGATTGAAGATAAATGCAGATTTATTTACTACTGAATTTGAGAAGTTTTTCAATTTCAATCTTTTGAAGGAATATTTTTCTTTCACTCAGCATCAAGATAGACTGAATTATTTAATAAACAGTAATTTAATAAGTTCACAACATACAGTTATTGGCTATGATAGTAATAATGAATTAGCATATGTTTTAATGTTTCCTAATCTGGATAGAAACTTCTTTAATCATAATATTATGTTAGTTTCTCATATAGATGATGTATATGAAAAAAATGCTAAACGCATGAGGAAAACGAAGAGAAATATAAGTATAGAACAAGGGCAAGATGGCTTTATATTATTTTCAGATTATGAAAATGGATTAGGTTTAGGTGCTGATGATGGATTGGGTGTATTATCATCAATATTTATATATCACTTGTTTGTTAAATATGATTATGAAAAGACACCAATAATTTTGATATGTAATTATGAGGAAAGTGGCGGAAAAGGTGCTAGGAGATTTTGTCATGACGTAATGAATGGTAAACTAAGTGAAATTATAACTAAAAATGATGTTAACAAATTGACCTATATGATAGAATTAGATAGAATGGGTTGTAAAGATTGTGTATTTTACAACTACGAACCGCATGAATTCAAAGAATATATAGAAAGCTTTGGTTTCAAAGAAGCGTTAGGCAGTTTTTCAGATATAAGTGTTTTGGGTGATTATTTCAATCAATGTAGTGTAAACTTAAGCATAGGCTATTTCAATAATCATAATAGTATAAAAGAATTTGCTTACTTAGCTTGTACGAAAGAAACTCTTTATAAAGTTATAAACATGATCTATGATAACAATGAAAGAAAAAAGATATGGGTTAATTACAACAACAAGAAGGATTTTCGGATTCGATAATTTTAAAGGAGTGTGCATCAATAATATTAAACAAAGCGTTTTCATTCACTATAAGAATATTTTTCATATATTTTAATGAAACTAAGGACAAGCATATTAAAGTTCACACTATTCATAAATAATATTTCTCCATTCAGCCCGATAGTAATACTATTCACTATATTTATATTTTCGTTACTATTATCCTTCTTTGAATGATATTTTACCACCAAATCAATTAAATCAATAGCGTGTTTAATAGATTTTTCAACTATTGATACCGAATATCTTTTTTCTTCAGAACTTCTATTTATCATTACCACATCCGATAGCAGTTCTATTTCATCATGTTTATTTTTCAGATAAGTAGTATCATCGTTTTTATCTTTATCCTTCTCCGGATTGTTTGAATGTAATAATCTATAGCTAACAATATATGTGTCATCCAAAACCATCAATTCATATATATTATGTTCTTTAAGATGTGCAAAATCATATTGATTATCTGGAGATTTAAAAAACTTATAGAATTTTCCATTAACTTTGCAGCCATTGGCTGATATATCAGATACTACACCTATCATCATTTTTGTTCTTTCCTCTCCTTGTCTCATATTTCAAGTCCTCCTATAGAGAAGGTTACGAATTACATAATATTATTATAGAATAGGGATCGGTTAGTGCTGTGTCTTATAACTATCTTGAGTGGGTCTATTCTGAAGGTCTTGAAGGTCTGTCTGACGACCAAGTTATATGAGAGAGTAAACATGCTCATACTTTGTCCAATATACTCACAGGAAAAGTAGAAACTTTAGTCATCTGGAGATTTTTATGATATAAATCATACTTGTTAGGCTCTTGTCTCTTAATAATCTTAAAGCAAGGACTAAAGATATTGGACAAAGCAACATGCTCGCTCTTATTCCACCTGCTCATGATGATTGAGATACTTCTCTCGTTGAAAAAGTAGATGAAGGGTTCTCTAAGTATATAATACTTATAATACGAACGACATGAGAATTTTGAGGTTTCCAGATGATAACATAATCAAACTTGATACAGATAATAGTTTAATAATTCCTATCAATCATTTTTCATACATTCCATTTGCTGAAATACCTAATAATCTAAGAGAATTGGCACAAAAACAAGATTACAATTTTACCAAAAATCAATTAATATCTAAAAGAGATTTAATTCTATATGAATTTAAATATAATTTATCTGATGAATACTATAATAAGATATTCTTTAGCATATCTAATAAGAACTCATGTATGCTAAAAAATCGTCGCTATGAATTTAATGATATAGGTATATTTAAAAAGTATATATTAGTTAATACTAAGAATAGCAAAGTTGTCGGTAGATTTTTCTATTTTGAAAAAGGTAATTTTGCATTCAATCCATACGTTTTCGGTTATAAAACATTTTTTGCATACCTACTACTTTATCCTGTTTTGAAGTATATTCTTAAATCGGATTATATCGAATATAAAGAGTTAGGAGGCGGTGTAGAGAAAAATATCTATATTAATGATATCATTTACGATAAAAAAAGAAGAAGAAATACATTTTATAATTACAGAAGGTTAATAATATTATATTATAGGCATGATGTATGCAAGATGTGTCAAAAAGTATTCTATGATATTGATGAATTATTCGTAAGACGATTTCACGCAAAAGGCAAAGCGGTTCTAAAGAATTTGAGAGAATTAAAAGGAAAGTCTAGCTTAGAGTTGAGTGAAATATACAGAAATCTTTTCTACTCTGAAAAACAATCAGAAAATAATCTTTTATTTATTAACGATGGTTTCATTTGCAGTGACTGTGCTGAGAAATTACTATCTACTGAAATAAGAAAAAAAATGTTAAATACTTAAATATTCTCCTGTAGATGCATATATCATCCAAATTCATATTCCTTTGGGAGACTTCCTTAATAGTTAATAAAATTTTACTCTATCCTACCATGAAAAGTCAAGGAAAACAGTGGTAGACTTGGTTAACTCTTCTGCTGAATAAACTTTTATAAGCCTATCCCCCTTGTAAACTTCAACCTGGCCATCTCGGTCTATAAAGCTAACTTCTCCTTCGGTTTTTATCGCCATTTGAAGCAGGTCAAGAATAAACCTTTTGTTATAACCCTGTGATATAAGCCTGTCTGCCTGCAAAACCAAGTCAAGAATATGGCTAAGTTCACGCTTCACCAGGTCAAGCTCTTTGCTTCCGCATGGCACATGATAAACTTTCATTGTTATGCTTTCCCCTTTCTTCATCCAAAAGACCTGCAACCCATCTTCGGTGAAAAACTCACGAATCTCTATTCCGTACCCTCTAAACCTATCGCACAACTCACCTATGACCTTTTCTGCCTCTCTTACGCTAAAATGTTTTACCTTTTTAGCTTCTGGCTCGGACTGGTGTCTTGTTCTCATGATTTACCTCCCTGTGGGTGTTTTGGATTTTTATATAATATAGAATTGTCTTAGAATTTGTCCAGTTTTTTAAAAAGGCACATCATCTTTCCTTAGTCTTTCCCACATTCTATCCCACATCCTACGAGGATTTAGCTTGGCTTTTAGTCTTCTTCTCATGCCCTTGTATGAGTCTATTGGAGAAAAAGCAAGTCCAAAGAGGGACTTTAAAACCTTTGGTGGAGAATGCAATTTTAGACCACTATCCTCTAAGTATGGACTCCTCAGGCAGGCATATAGCTTAGCGGTAACCACACGTAGCATTTTGTCTATTGCTTTGTCCAATATACTTGCAGGAAAGGTAGAAATCTCAGTCATCTGGAGAATTTTTATGATATAAACCATCTAAGCTTTGAAAGTTACATTGTTAGGTAGATTGAATTTTTCTTGAAAGAGTGCATATTTACAGTTTATGAACCTATGTGGCGAATTTATATACCTAATACTATCCTTGCCATATTTTGACGTGTAACTGGTCCACTTAACTTTTTTATTGATAGTCTGTCCTTTGCGATATATTCTGACCCTTGGAGTATTTTTAGCTTACCACTCTTTATCATATAATTCATTACCCTAATAACATCAACAGGTTTTATATGACTAAAGTATTTGAGAACTTCATCTGCACTTGTGGTTTTCTTCTCCCTAAAGAATTGTTCCATATCCTTGGGAAGTTCGGGCGTATAGTATTCAATAAATATTTCCAATAGTTCTTTACCTTTGTCAAATATAGTCTGATTGAACTTCGTGAGAAAGCCAGTGGATGGTGGGTATCCTTTATCTAAGAGGCAAAAGACCATGCTTTTAAGCCCTTCCTTTGTATATATCTGTGCATCATAAGGTGGAACCATACGCTCAAGCTCCTTAGCTAGAAAATAAGGAAGATGTTTGAAAAACCTTTCACCTTTTCTGTCCACTTTTATATTCCTGCTCTGTCCAACAATGCAAATTTTAAACCTCTGTCAAAATTCCACCCCCTGTTTATACTATACCACATACACCTCAACTCCCTAAACCAAGAAATAGATTTATTATCCATACCTTAAACATAACCTCCTTCCTAATGTTCTCAATTTTCATATGACTTACATATTCCCCAAACCATCGCTTGAATACAGAAAAAAGCTCTCTACAAGCCATCGCTTGCCATAACCACTTGCTTCTTTCCACGCCCTCTTACCCTTCCTTATTAGCCTTATAACCTTATCCCTCCCTATATTCCCACTTATCTTCGCAGATGACCTTGGTAAAATACACGGCTCTATTCCTCTCTCATACATGTC
>JAVZXS010000034.1:0-5799 GCA_038886535.1 Candidatus Micrarchaeia archaeon
CATTTAAAAATTCTAAGAAGGGCTATAACAGAACTTCCAAATATTAGGCCCTCCATTATTAGTAGAAATACATTTATAATTCTTGACGAACTGAGAACATACAGACATAAGTTTAGACATATTTATCTATATATGATATCACCAAGCAGAATAATTGAGCTTGCCAATCAAGCAATAAAATTACATGATTTTTTTATTTTAGACATTGAAAAATTTATAGAATTTTTAAAGAGACAGGATTAGAATTGTTTTGTAAAAAACCTAAACATTTTTGTCAATCTGAGAATAAGATAATTAGCTCTTCATTTTCACAAAATTTTCACAAAATTTGATATAATATGGCATATTATAAAAACATGAGATACTGTTATAAAGAAAAAAAGAGATTCCTCGTCGCTAACGCTCCTCGGAATGACAAAGAAAAAGGTGGAAATTACTTTCCTGTCATCCTGAGCACTTTTCCTGTCACCCTGAGCGATAGCGAAGGGCCTCAATCCTCAATTTTAGAGAAAAGGGGGTGAGAGATAATTCAATGCAAAAAGGTTTCCTTTGGAAACCTAAAAAAAACATGTGGAGGTTTATCCATGAAAAAGTTATTATTAAGAGACCAGAGAGGTTTCACACTTGTTGAGCTCCTAATCGTTGTAGCCATTATTGCAATCCTTGCAGCTATTGCTATTCCACAGTTTGCAAAGTACAGAGAGACTGCAGCTAAAGCTGCCTGCCAATCTGATGTCAGAAACTGTGTTAGTATGGCAGCAGCTAAATATGCAAATACCTTAGCAGAAGGTTCTGCAACATGCACTGTTAGTAAATCTTGTAGAACTGATGGTGGAACTTTTACATGTAATTTTGATGCTACGGGAGCAATTACTTCATGTTCACTTACAGGAAATGGTGCATATACAGGAACTTGCACATACAATACAACTACTAATGATGTTACCTGTAATTAGTGCTACCTAATATTTTATGATTAATAATTTAATTTTTTTTTAAATAAGCAGAAAGAGGGAGTAATTACTCCCTCTTTCTGTGTTCAAAGAAAATTAATGAGAATTATATTAATCAGAGATGTAAATGGAAAAAATAAAGAGTGTAAAATTCTCTACGTATTCAAATAACGGCTTTACATTCATCGAACTGTTAATAGTTACAGCAATTATTGCTATCCTTGCTTCTATTGCACTCATGCAATACATTAACGTAAAAGCTAATGCTATAGAATCTACTATGCTCTCAGATGCTCTTAACTGTGTTTCTAAGGTAGAATCTTGGTATGCAAATATGAATACATATTCAGGGTTTAATAACAGTGAATGTGTTGTCTCAAAGGGTAATTCATTGACAATTTCCAATTTGACCTCAACAACTTACACTATAACAGTAAGTAACCCTTCAGCTCGCTCAGGAAGAACCACATGCAAGATTGATAATACCGGAACGATAAGCTGGGAATAATTTTTTAAGGATAAAAATTTATGCTAATCTTTAAGAAATGTCCAGATACACAGAAAAATTTAAGAGAGATGTCAGATAAATACATGCCAATAAAAATAAGATACCTCCTCATTTGTGAATCACCTCCCTTAGACTGTTCACATTACTTTTACTGCGAAGAAGACCGAGGAAATCAAATCCTCTTTGCAACAATTATTAAGGCATTTTACGATTATGACTATAAAAATTCATTAGGAAATAAAAAAGCTCTACTTAACAGGCTAAAGGAAGATGGAGTTTTTCTCATTGATGCAGTTGATTATCCCATTAATAGAGATGTTAAAGGGGGAAAAGTTAATCTAAAAAATAAAAAAATGGAAATTAAAAACAATAAGAAGAATCTATTTGATAGATTATGCAATATGAAAAGACAAAAGGTACTAAACGGTGATACGAAAATTATTCTTATATCAAAAACCGTTCATAGCTGTCTTTATGAGGAGTTGATTACTCGTGGATTAAATGTCATAAATGATAATCCGATAAAATTTCCATTTTACTACAGAGATAGAAACACAGTTGACTGTTTAAGATATGTTTTAAAATGATTGAAAATAATTAATGAAAAATAATTTATTTGTGTTAAATATTCTGAAAAAACAAGCGATTAAAAAACTAAGTTGCGAAACTTTGAAAAAAATGATAGAGTTAAATATATGGTAAAAAATTTAAATAAAAATGGATTTTCTTTAACGGAGTTATTAATAGTAATTGCAATAATTTCAATCTTGGCAGGAATTGCAATTCCACAGCTGAGTAAATATTACAGAGAATATAGATTCTCTGATTATGCATCGCAGATGGAATATCTTGTCAAACAGGCAAAAATTTACGCAATGGAGAGAACTGTTAATGTTGGAGTATGTGTTCAGGGTAATACTCTTTCTATAAGAAATTTAGGCACAAACAGAGGTGCTGGTATTTGTACTGGAACTGCAATAAAGTCAATGACTGTTACAGATAGTTATGTTACTCTTGGAGGCACTGGTGGTTCCTTTGACCCAAGAGGTCTTGCAATACAGATCGGTAACACATGTGTTTCCTATTCAGGAAAATTTGTCAAGATGCATATAAGTAAGGCAGGAATAAGAAAAGAAGCAGGTACTGGTGGATGTTAATGAGAAAAATGATTAAATTTATAAAAAAAATTAATGAAAAAAGAGGATTTACTTTGGTAGAGGTTATGATTTCTATTGTTATTCTTATAATCGGAGTTTTAGCTGTTATGACATTACAGAGTAGATTTGCTACATCAACTGCTGACAGGGCTGTGCGAAACGCTCTTGTGGATGCCGCAGCAAGTGCGTTACAACATTGCGAAAGTACACTGTCAATTCCTCCAAACACTTATACTTACGGTGGAATAACCGTAAATGTATCGATAATTGGAAATTGTAGACTATCTAAAAACAACTGTAACAATGTTACAGCCACTGCGACTGCACAAGGAAAAAGTTTTTCACTTACAACAAAGGTATGTAACTTTGAGTAGAAGGGGAGGTTTGTTTTTGAAAATAAATAATCAAGGTCTTTCCCTTGTTGAGCTTTTAGTAGTTGTAGCAATCCTCTCAATAGTATTAGGGGCGATTTTGGTAACCTATTCAAGCTCTCTAAGAGTATTCACTGATGTTAAAAGTCTTTCAGATCCTATTGAGACTAAGACACCTTCTATCGAGCTCATAGCAAGATATTTTGACAGATGGGGAGTGGGAGTAATAGCTAAAACACATAGAAGTAACTGTACTATATGCCCAGCCCATCCAATGAGTATGACAATTACATCTGGAAATCCATGCGATGAAGTTACTTTTTATGGTAACCTTTATGGATTTGGTTTTGTAAGAGATGTCAGTAGTTCAACGGCTCAATTAATAAGCTGCAGGCTTGATTCTTCATCGAACCAAAACTGTTATACTTTATGGAGAGATAATACACCAATTAATGATTATGCATCTACTACTAATAATCCCATAATATTAGGATTATCAAGTCTATCTCCAAGTAATGCTGATTGTTCAACAGGAATAACTTCATCTACAACTTCCAATGCCACAATGAATTACGATATGTCACCTTATTCTGGGAGTAATTTTAAAAGAGTTAAACCAGCTGATGTAATCCATAGAGCAGCGCATAGAATAAGATTATACTGTCAAGGAAATGCCAATGATGGTGGGAGAACATGGCTATATGCGGATTTAATAGATTTTTACGGAGCTTGTAATGAAAATGAAACTGCCACTCCCATAGCTCCTGTTAACTCCTTTAGAGTAGATGGGTTACCTTCTGGTTGTAATGCTTCTGCAGGAGATTGTACGGCAGTGAGAGTAACGGTAGTCTTCAGGAGTCAATCTCCAGATTATAAGGGACAATTTAAAACTTACGAAGTAACAAGAGTTTTTGGGAGGTAAAAAATGATAAATTTAGAGAGATTAATAAATCAAAAAGGTATAGCCCTTCCTGTAGTATTAATAGTTATGCTACTTCTTTTAGCATTGGGTGCCGCAGCAATGATGATGTCAAATTTGGGATATACTTCAGTTAGCAGCAATACTAAATATCTCATATCAGAAACAAATGCAAAAATAGGGATAATGAATTCAATAGAAACAATGATTGGAGGGACATCATGTGGTTTTTCAAATTCGTATAATTCAAATGGAGGAAGCATAAATGTCGTGACTATATCAGCTGGTGGTTCGTGCTTTATTTGGTCACAGGGTGCCTTTTTAAACTCAAGGGTTATAAAGGTTGCTGTTATTCAATCCTCAGGTTCATCCAATTTCGGTCCTGCAATCTTTAAAACACTCAGTAACCTCAGCCTTGGAGGAAGTGGTGCCATATCAAGTTGTGACCCCGATTGCAAAACTCCAGCATTAATCATTGGCAATTCTCTCTCCAATCCTCCTTCAGCCAATAAAGTCTCATCATGTCCAAATAATCCAAAGGATTTAATCGCTTTAATTGATCCATATATTCCTAATGCTTTTGACCCAAATACAACTGATTTAACAGAGAGAGTTTTCAAGGACATAAGTAACAGACAGCAACTTTTAGATACTTTCAACAATTATTATGGAGTAAATTTTAACAACGGAACTCCTACAGGTTTTACTAATCAGTGTAATTTAAATTCATACAATATAAATCAGTGGAATGTGAATCAGAATAACAAAATAGTTAGTTCTACAGGAAACATTGAAATTTCTTGGGAAAATGATAGATTTGTTGTTAAGCAAGGTAATACTATAATCTGTCAGAATCGGAATGTTTATCTCGGTCAAAATGCAAAACTAACAATTAATAAATATCTGAATGTAGGCGGTGGATTAGCAGCAAACGAGATAGAAATTAACAAGAATTTAAGTAACGCCACAATAGTTGGAAGAAATCGAATATCTATGTCAGCAAATAATACAAAAATTGATAATGTGAACATGTTCGCTCAAAATTATACAATAAATGCCAATGGACTCGAACTCACTGGTGGTATTATCTACAGTGGTGGACAGGGGGTTGGAAATTTAGACATTAACTTAAGCAGTAATAGCTATCTCGGTAGTTCAGAAAATCCTGTATTGATAATTTCTGATAATAATATAAACTTAGGAAGAAATGGTAATGCCGATATTTATGGAATCATATTTGCCACTAATGCAAACAATAACTTTAACATAGGATTTGGGAATGGAAATTTTAAAATTCATGGTTCTGTGATAAGTAACTCATCCAACAATAACAACATGAATGTATCAGGAAATTTCGAAATTATGTTCGATAAGGAAGTAATTAATGAACTAAGTCAAAGGTTACCATTTATTAAATCTCCCACATGTAGTTCAGGTTCTATAATACCCTCACTTTTAAATAACAAGTTGACAGTTTATTAGAATTTAGATACTGCGCACCTATAAGATACTGGAAAAGATCACTCTTTAGAGATTAAACTTTCTAATTTGGAATAAGAGACTAACTTTATACAACTCTACACTTGTCAAGTTTAATTTTCACATAGTTCTAAAAATTTGCCTCTCAAATCTCCAACATCGTCTTTTAGATTTTTAACATTCTGTTTGAGCATAGCCACATCCTGTTTAAGTACTTCCACATCGTTTTCAATTTTATTTACCTTTGTTTCAATTTTGCTAAATCTCTCTATTAACTCATCCACTTTTTTGGGTAATTCTAATAACTCGGAAGTGAGTATGAGTTTTCTTAATTCTTCTAACCATTCAGGATGTGATTTCAACGCGCGCAGAATATCAGCGAACGTTAGAACTTTAAATTTTTCCATTTCTT
>JAVZXS010000035.1:0-5455 GCA_038886535.1 Candidatus Micrarchaeia archaeon
AAAGAGCAAATTTGCTTAAAGAAATAGAGCGTAATATTGAAATACTTAATAAGCCAGAAACTATTGGGTATTATAAACAGTTTAAGCAAGGTAAACCAGAGGAAGCTATTGCAGAAATGTTGAAATACATAAATACTTTACCACAATCATTTAGGAATGCAGTTTTAGTAAAACCTGAAAAGCCTTTTCAATATAAAACTAAAGAAGAAACAACAACCTTAAAGCCTGAACCAAAAACAATAGTTACATCTTGGGATGAATTACGAAAAACAGGTGGTTTCATAACTAAAGAGCATAATATAGAAGAGATGATAAAGCGTTATGGTGATATTCCTTTATCTCTGAAAAATGTAAATGGTGGATATATTAATATGATGGCTTCAGAGTTCCTCAAGGTTAAAGATGACCCTATATTTATGGGGCATATTAGGTCTGTTGCAATTCATCCAACAAAAGCAGAACAATATAGAGAGGGTTTAATTAATCCAGAAGAAGTGTTTGATGTTGATGATTACACAACTCCTAATTTGCCAAAACTTGCCGAAAGAATAGTAACACACTTTTCTCATAAAATTGATAAGATACCCAAATCTGTATTAGCTGTTGTTCCAGGAGCTGAAAAATTAACAAGCGAAAAAAGTAAAACAACAGAGACATTGCCACCACCTACGAGTGAGACAACACAAGGGCAATTAGGCGCTCAATCTTATGCCTATACTCCAGATGGAAAAAGGATAGAGTATCAGTATGCGGTGTTGCCAGCTGATACTTTAATTACAAGCCATGATACCGAAGGAAGAATTAATCCAACATTTCCTCAGGAGCTTCAGCCAAGACAGAGAGAGAAAAAGGTATCACAGCTTCAGATACAGCAGATTGCACAAAATATTAAGCCAGAGCTTTTAGAGGAGGCAAAGACAGTTACAGAAGGAGCACCAATCGTTGGAGATGACCTTGTTGTTGAATCAGGGAATGCAAGAGCTCTTGGCATAAAGATGGCTTATGAGATTGGGACAGGGCAGTATTATAAAAATTATCTCATTGAAAATGCCCAAAAATTTGGGCTTAGACCTGAAGATGTAGAAAAGATAGACAAGCCTGTATTAGTGAGAATTAGAACTACTCCAGTTGACAGAAGCAAATTTACAAAAGTAGCAAATGAGAGGACAACTCTTTCAATGAGTCCTGCAGAGATTGCTGAAGTTGACGCTCAGAGACTCCCAGATATAGCATTTGAAAGCTTAATAGTGACAGAAGATGGCAATCTTCTTAACCCTTCAAATAGAGGATTTATACAAACTTTTTTGTCTTCTCTTCCATACACAGAGCAGGCTCAATATGTGACAGATACAGGATACACAAAACAGCTTCATGATAGAATGCAGTCTGCTATTTTTGCTAAAGCTTATCAAGACAGAAGACTTATAGCACTTCAGGCTGAGGAGGCTGATGTTGATATAAAAAATATTCTGACTGGACTTACTTATGCTGCCCCTGAGTTTGCAAAAATTAGGGCTAAGTATAAAGACCTTGGTAGCCTTGATCTTGACAGGAACATTGTTGAAGCTGCGGAAATCATAAGAGAAATAAAACGGAGAGGTATGAGCTTTGAAATGTGGAAGGCTCAGGGAGGGCTTTTTGGCTCTCAGTATGAGCCTGCATCAGTTGAGATTGCAGAGTATATTGTCAATAACATAAGAAGTAGCAAAAAGATTGCTCTTTTCCTTGAGGAGCTTGCTAAGGAGCTTCACAGAGAGCTTGATTTTCATTCACAAGATAATTTATTAGGGATAAAACCAAGAACAAAGGAGGAAATTTTATATGAAATCAGAAAAAAAGAAACAGTCCAGCAACAACATAAACAAAGCACAATCTATCAAGCTGAGCATCATAGAGAGAGCAAAGAAGAAAGCAGAGGAGAGATTGAAAGAGGAAGAGAGGAAGAAGTAACTGCTGAGGAAGAAAAACCAGTAGTTTACGGGCTTCAAGATTTACTTAACGAAGCCATAAGGGCTCATACAAATATTTCTCAAGTCCCTGAAAGACGGGGGCACGAATTTATAAACTCTCACCAGCAGACTCTTAACAGAGATATTGAGCTTTTAAGAAGTAGAAATCTCTCAGAGGAACAGATTGAAAACTATGTAAATAAATTTAAAAGCTATTTAAGGAGTTACCTTGACGCATTAAAATATGTTGCAAGCTCAATGGTAGTAGGCCCTGCAAAGTTTAATGTTCAAAGAAACGAGAAGGCAAACCAAAGAGCTGAAAAAATCTATGATGAGTTTACCAGCTGGCGTGAGAAATTTTTAAGAAAGCCATCAAAAGTTGAAGTAGATGAATTAGAGCAGACAAGAGCAGAGCTTGAAGAGGCAAGAAGCTGGCAAGAGAAGATGAAAGAGGCAAACAAGATAATAAGAAAGGGAGTTGATGTTGAAAAGAAGTTATTTGATTTACTTCAGGATGAGAAGCTTGTTGAAAAAATATTGAAGCCTGATTTTGCTGGTCGTATTGGTTTCCCTGATTATGAGCTTCAGAACAATAATGCAAGGATAAAAAGATTAGAGGAAAAACTTAAAAAGCTTGAAGAAAAGCAGGAGAAAAAGGGGACTACTGAGACTTTTGAGTATCCTGATGGTAAGGTAGTAATTAATTACACTAAGGATAGAGTTCAGGTTTTCTTTAATGAAAAACCTTCTCAAGAGATAATAGAAAAATTAAAAAATAAAAACTGGCATTGGAGTCCTAAAGAAAAGGCATGGCAAAGAAAGATAACTGATAGGGCTATATGGGAGGCAAAAGAGTTATTTAAAGAAATTGACAAAACAAAGGTAGAAGAAATAACAGAAGAAGGAGGGGAAACTTATGTGGCTGAGGAATTTCCCAAAGATAGAGGGCTTATGGACAGGGAATCAGGAGGAATTGTTTATAGAGATATTGAAGAGGTATATTCAAAACAATCCAGAAGAGTTAAAGTTCCTCATAGACGAATTACAACGGCAACTGAAGCTGCAGAAGTTGCATATTCAATTATTGGAAGAGAAGCCCAAGAAAACGGATTAGTTATTCTTACAGATAAAGACGATAATATCGTAAGCATTTATCATCATTCTCTTGGTTCTCTAACTTCCACATATATGCTCCCACATCTAATTGTTGGTAAAGCCTTAAATACTCCAAAAGCTAAAGATGTTTATGTTATTCATAATCATCCAGGTAATAAATTAGAATTTTCTGACGCAGATAGATTTATTTTTAAAAGTATTCAAAATTTAATAAAAGAGACAGGATTAACTTTAAAAGACTTTATTGTAATTACACCTAATAGGATGTTTACAAGTGTTTATAATGGAGATGGCTATATTGCCGATATATCTCCTGCCTATCAATTACCTATTTACACAAGGCAATTTGGCAAGGCAATAAGAATCAATTTGCCTAATGTTGTTTTAAATACTGAATCTCGTGTTAGAGAAACAATGCCTTCTTATATCAGCAAAGGTTTTATTCTGGTGAATTCATATTTATCTCCAGTGGGGGTAATTGAAGTTGAAGATTTTAAAAAGTTAAGAGGAGAAACAGCAAATAAATTTTTAAAAGAATTTGAAAGATTAAATGCCTATGGTTTTATTGCTGTTGATTTTAATAATGAGCTTACAGATGAAGAATTAAAAAATATTTTTTCATTTAAAAAAGCTACTAATACAGATTTGGTAACTATTATAGATAAAAATCGTGATTATACAAGGCTTTCTATTGATGAATTCAGAAGAAGAATTGGGGATGTGGGGGAGGATTTTACTCAAATATCAAAGCCTTCCCAAAAAGCTTATACAGTTGAGGAGCTTGAAGAAGTTATAAAGCATATTCAAAAAATTATTGCACCAGGCACAGAAGTTCAGGTTGTTGAACGCATAGAAGTGCCACAGCAGTCTTTACGGGTAGCTCTTCAGAGATGGGGGCTTGGAGACATGAATGCTGAGATTCCCATTGCAGGGCTTCATAGAGTTGTAAGGCTTGACGGAAATCAGTTTAAGGCAATAATTCAGCTTTCTCTTGATTACATGAATAAAACTACTCCCTATCATGAGGCATTCCATAATGTGCAAAAATTCCTGTTGACCGATGAGGAGATTGAAAGACTTGAAAGGAGATACCCTGCAAAGGATGGTATCTCTTCTTCAGAAAGACAAGCAGAAGCTTTTGCCAAGTATGCTCTGGGGAGAAGAAATCAGCCTGTATGGGTTCGTAGAATTTTTGAAAAGATTAAGGCTTTTCTTGACTCTCTTGCTAACTTTCTCCGTGGCAGGGGCTGGAGATATGAAGATGTATCAGATATTTTTGAGAAAGCTTACAAAGGGGAGCTAAGACAGCGTTACGAAAAAGGAGAAGACCTCGGGCTTGATATTGATTATGAGGCTCAAACCTTATATCACGGGACACCATATAGATTTGATAGATTTGAAATACAAAAAGTAGGGAGTGGTGAAGGAGTTCAGGCATTCGGGCATGGGTTATACTTTACGGATAACATAAAAATAGCAGAATTTTATGCAAAAAATGTTACTTTAAGCAAACAACTGTCTGCATTGCAAACCTTGAACGAACAGGAAAGGCGGGAGCTTGTTGAGAAAATTGTAGATAAGTTTTATGAGCATATAGAAGAAATGGGGGGGATAGGTAGTTACATTACTAAATCTGAATATGATAGCGCAGTAAGAGATTTAAGAGATTTTGTTAATTATGGGAATACTGCTTTTGTCTATAGTTTGACTGGACAACCCTATAACTTTAGAGGACTCATAGATATAATTCGGCAATATTTTAATCAAAACAAGGGATATATTTATAAGGTTAAAATCCCAGAGAAAATAAAATTTTTAAATTGGGAGGAAAAACTTTCAAAAGAAGAAGTAAATGAGATTGTAGATAAGCTTGCGGCATATATTAATAAGCCTCTTAAGCATGAAATTTTAACTGAACAGGGCAAAAAGTTTTTAAAAGAAAAGTTTAATATTGATGCAGAGAAATACAGAGGCATTGGCAAGCTTACCTGGACAAAGGAACACATGTTGATACCTTTTGAGCATTATATGAAAGAACAAGAATGGACAGGACAGACTCTTTACAATTTCATTAAAGATGAGATATTTGATGGTGCAAGAGAAAAATTTAGCGAAATGGCAGAGAGGAAATACAGTGATGCAGCCCAGAAAACTTCAGAAGCTTTATTCAGCATAGGATACTCAGGGATAAAATATCCTGCGGCTTCAGAAGGCAGCTATAATTATGTAATTTTTAATCCAGATATAGTAGAGATTGAAGATATTGACAGTATAGATCTCTCTGTTGCTGAAGCTACAAGGAAGCTTATAAAGAGGCTTGGGTTAAAGGGAGCTGAAAATGTCATCGTGGCTGAGAAAAAACCAGAGATTGGGTTACTGAAGGCATTTCT
>JAVZXS010000036.1:0-5446 GCA_038886535.1 Candidatus Micrarchaeia archaeon
ATGAAAATTTTATGGTGACTTAGGGAGATGGAGTAGCGAACATAGATATAAACAAAATTTTAGAGTTTCATCTGAGCCATGGAAAGATAGCAACATTAACAGGTGTTAGACCTATAGCAAGATTTGGGGAATTAGAAATTGAAGGAAATAAAGTAGTAAATTTTTCTGAAAAACCTCAAACAACAGGTAATTATATAAACGGCGGTTTTTTTGTTTTTAGAAGAGAAATTTTTAATTATCTATATGATATGGACGATTGTGACCTTGAGTATGGAACTCTTGAAAGACTTGCTTCAGAGGGTCAGCTGATGGTTTATAAACATGACGATTTTTGGTATTGTGTTGATACTATTAGAGATTTAGAATATCTTAATAGATTGTACGCTAAAGGTGAGGCAAAATGGATAATGTGGTAGGAATCAGTTATGATAATCTTTTTGATGGAATTTATAAAAATTTACCTGTTTTAGTGACTGGGCACACTGGGTTTAAAGGCTCATGGTTAACATTAGTTTTATCTAAGTTGGGTGCCAATGTATTAGGTTATTCTTTGCCTCCACCATCTAACCCTAACCATTTTGAGTTGATTTCTAACAATTTAAGAGTAACTTCTGTTATTGGAGATATAAGAGACAGAAAATTTTTTATGAGTATTGTAGAACAATTCCAACCAAGAATAATATTTCATTTAGCAGCACAACCATATGTAAGAAAATCTTATATTGAACCAGTTTATACTTATGAAACGAATGTTATAGGAACATTAAACGTATTAGAAGCGGTGAGACAAGTTAAAAGTATTGAAGCAGCTGTTATAATTACAACAGACAAGTGCTATGAAAATAAAGAGTGGCTTTGGAGTTATAGAGAGATTGATGCATTAGGTGGAAAAGACCCATATAGTTCTTCAAAAGCGTGTGCAGAAATACTTACCAGATCCTATAGAGAATCTTTCTTCCCGCTGGATATGTATAAAATTTCGCATAATAAGTTAGTCGCTACATGTAGAGCAGGAAATGTTATAGGCGGCGGTGACTGGGGAGAGGATAGGTTAATTCCTGATATAGTTAGAGCTATAAATTCTAAAGACAGAGTTTTGTATATTAGAAATCCAGAGGCAATAAGACCATGGCAACATGTTCTTGATGTTACTTTTGGATACCTGCTACTTGGACAGAAACTTCTTGAAGGGAAGAAAGAGTTTGCAGACGCGTGGAACTTCTCAATACAGGATCAGGATGTAAAGGTTATGGAGATTGTAGATTTATTTAGAAAGTTTTGGACTGATTTTCAAATTAAAATAACTAATAACGAAAAATTCTTAGAGCATAAGATTTTGAAATTAGATAGCTCAAAGGCAAGAATACTACTCGGATGGAACCCTGTATGGAATATATCTGAAGCCATAAGAAGAACATTAGAATGGTATAGGGCTTATTATGAGAATGGAGATGTATTGAGTGAATATGATTTAGAGGCTTACGTGATAAAGTTAATGAAAGGAGGAGATAGATATGAGAAATCCTGAGGAAATAAAAAATGAAATCATAAAGTTAGTAAAAGAATATTATGAGATATACCATAAACCTAAACTCTTTAAAGAATTTATCTCAGGAAATGATTATATACCTTATGCAGGTAGGTTTTTTGATGATGAGGAGCTTACAAATCTTATAGATGCATCTCTTGAGTTTTGGTTAACATCTGGAAGATATACGGAAGAGTTTGAAAAGTTACTGGCAGATTTTTTAGGAGTTAAGTATGCTTTTATGGTAAACTCAGGTTCTTCTGCAAATCTCTTAGCGTTTATGACATTGACTTCTTATCAACTTGGTGATAGGAGAATAATGAGAGGAGATGAGATTATTACAGTGGCTGCAGGGTTCCCTACTACAATATCTCCTATTGTCCAGTACGGTGCTATTCCAGTTTTTGTTGATGTTGATATACCAACATATAATATAAATGTTGATATGCTTGAAGAAGCCTTATCTGAGAAAACAAAAGCGGTATTTTTAGCACATACACTTGGCAATCCTTTTGATATTAAAGTTGTCAAAGATTTTTGTAAAAAGCATGATTTATGGTTGATAGAGGATAATTGTGATGCTCTTGGTTCAAGATATTTTTATGACGGTGAATGGAGGTATACAGGAACTTTTGGAGATATTGGAACTTCAAGTTTTTATCCAGCACATCACATAACTACCGGTGAAGGTGGAGCGGTATATACTAACGATAAGAAGCTTAAAAATATTATGCTTTCCTTAAGAGACTGGGGAAGAGCTTGCTGGTGTCCATCAGGTAAAGATAATTCCTGTGGTAAGAGATTTTCATGGCAGCTTGGAGAGTTACCTTATGGATATGACCATAAATATACTTATTCTCATCTTGGATATAACTTAAAAGCTACAGATTTGCAGGCATCTATAGGTTGTGCTCAGATTAAGAAGTTACCAAAATTCATAGAAATAAGAAAAAGAAATTGGAAACTTTTGAGAGAAGCTCTTTCAGATTTAGAGGATATTTTCATTTTGCCGGAAGCAACAGAGAATTCTGATCCGTCATGGTTTGGATTTGTCTTAACGCTTAGAGATGATTGTGGATTTTCAAGAAGTGATATAGTAAAATTCTTGGAAATGAACAAGATACAAACAAGACTTCTATTTGCTGGCAATATAATAAAACATCCCGCTTTTGATGAGTTTAGGGGAGATATGACTAAATATAGAGTGGTTGGAGAGCTAAGGAATACAGATAAAATTCTCAAAGATACATTTTGGATAGGCGTTGCTCCTCACATAAGAGAAGAAATGATAGAATATATTGTAGATAAAATTAAGGAGTTTGTTAAAAATGGACGCAGAAGTTAAGGAAACATCTATACCAGGTTGTTTTGAAATAATACCTAAAGTTTTTAGAGATGAGAGAGGTATATTTGTAAAAACCTTTAGTTATAGCTTCTTTAAAAAGTATGGATTAAACACAGATTTTAAGGAACAATTCTTTTCCATTTCTCGGAAGGATGTTGTGAGGGGTCTACACTTTCAACTACCTCCAATGGATCACGATAAACTGGTTTATTGCATCTATGGCGAAGCCTTTGATGTAGTTGTAGATTTAAGAGTTGGTTCTCCAACATATGGAAAATATCAAACTTTTATCCTGTCAGGAGAGAAATCAAATATGCTATATATTCCAAAAGGTTTAGCTCATGGCTTTTGTGCCCTTTCCGATAAGGTAATTATGTTATACGCTGTTAGTGTTGAATATTCTCCAGAACATGACTCTGGCATACTTTGGAATTCAATGGACATCCCATGGCCTTGTAAAAATGTAATCGTATCTGAGAAAGATTCTAAATTGACACCTTTCGATAAGTTTAAAAGCCCTTTTATATATAACCAAGGAGATAATAATGAATAAAGTCCTCGTAACAGGTGCCACGGGGTTTGTAGGTTCTAATCTTATTAGGTATTTAATTAATAAGCAGTGCAAAGTTTTTGCATTAGTTAGGCCAACTTCAAAAGTAGATGAACTTGTTAGAAATGGTGTAGAAATAATAAATTTTGATGGAAATATAAATTCGCTAATTAATTCACTTAAATCTATAAAACCTGATATAGTTTTTCACTTGGCATCTCTGTTTATAACGGAGCATACTCCCAATCAAGTAGTCGACTTAGTTAATAGTAATATCTTATTTCCCACAATTTTAGTTGAAGCTATGGTTAATGTTGGCGTTCAAAATTTTGTGAATATTGGAACCATCTGGCAACACTATAAGCATGATTGTCAAGAATATTTACCAGTAAATCTATACAGTGCAACAAAGCAGGCATTTATAGATATGCTAAAGTATTATATCGATGCGTTTGGATTAAGAGTTATAACTTTGAAGCTTTCCGATACATATGGACCTAATGATAGTAGGAAGAAGTTATTAAATCTGCTTAAGGAGGTTCATTTATATGGAACTGAAATTGCATTATCTCCCGGTGAACAAATGATTGACTTAGTTTATATTAGTGATGTTGTTAGAGCTATATACATGGCTGGCATGAGGTTATTGGAATTGGAAGATATAATCTATGAAGAGTATTCTGTTGACACAAAACAACCTATTAAAGTTCGTGATTTAGTAAAACTTTATGAAGAGATAGCGGGTGTTAATCTTAACATAAAAATAGGAGCAAAGCCATATAGAAAAAGGGAAGTTTTTATACCTTGGAACATGGGGAAATGGCTTCCCAATTGGGAGCCACAAATATCTCTAAGACAAGGTTTAAAAAAGTTTATAGAAAGTTATACAAAACAAGAGGAGGATGTAGTAAATGGATTATAATCCAAAGGTTTCAATCATAATACCGACTTATAACAGAGCTCAATATTTAGGGCAAGCTATAAAAAGTGCATTAAACCAAGATTATCCAAACAAAGAAATTATTGTTTCAGATAATGCATCAACAGATAATACTTTTGAAGTTGTAAAACAATTTATGAATTATCCAGAGTTTAAATATTTTAGAAATGAAACTAATATAGGAATGGTTCCAAATTGGAGAAAGGCATTATATGAATATGCAACTGGTGAATATGCCATAATCCTTAGCGATGATGACTTTTTTGTTGATAAATCATATATATCAAAGGCTATCAAGCTATTTAGAGAGAACCCTACCTTAGGGTTGGTTCATGCTAATTGGATAATATGGCGTCAAGATAAAGGGTGTGTTCTTAAAACGGTATATCAACTTCCAAGTATCATGGATGGGAGAGAATATTTCTTTAATTTTGAATTGAATTATCCTAATCCAAGCTTTTGCTCGGTAGTGTTTAACATAAACTTGGCCAAAGATGTTCAAGCATTTTCTGAGGAAGTAGCAGGCTCGGATACATTGCTTTGGTTTAAAATGATGTTATTCGCAGATGTTGGTTTTGTAAACGATGTAGTTGTTGTTTATAGACTGCATGGAAAGAATACGATACTGAATATACCCATCCAAGAGCATCTACAAAACCTTATTGTTTATACTAAACCAGCAGACATAGCTAATCAAATTGGATTTCATAATATGTTAATTGAAAATTGGAAAGAAAGATTGGTAAAAAATTACATTGTTAATTTTTTACGAATTCCTGATTTGCTAAAAGTTTATAATAAATATGATATAAGGCTTTCACAAATACTAAAAAGAGTTTTCAAGGAATTAATAAAATATACTATTGTTTTCTTTATTGGTTATAAAAACTTTTATCTTGTGAAAGAGAGTATATATGAAAAATTTTATGGCAAAAAATTAAATTATTCAGTGGTTAGAGACAAAGATTACATTGCAAAGCTTCTATCAGGAGGGATATAAATTGATGATTTCGCTGCTTTCTTTCCTTTGCACAAAAATACTAATAGGTATAACATAACCATGGCAAAGGCTATATTTATTCC
>JAVZXS010000037.1:0-5346 GCA_038886535.1 Candidatus Micrarchaeia archaeon
TTGTTATAGACTTTTATGGGAAATTTTGTTATAATCAGAAAAAAGCAAAAAAAGTTTTTGAAGCAATTATTAAAGTTTGGGGAGGTAAGGAAGTAAAAGATGTGTTGAAAGAATATTCAAACGACCTGAAATGTTTACCTGGATATGATTTAGAGTATATTCTTTATGCTTTGAAGTGGATTTTAGAACAAGAAGATATAAATTTCCAAGGTAGGTCAGAAAAGCTTCAAGAAAAAATTGATAGCAAATTAAGTTCGGTTCTTAATGAAACATCAAAAAATAGAGAAGGAAGTAAACTGCCGATTTCATTGTTTTGGGATATCTTAAATGGTATACATCCAGTAGAAGCTTTACTTTCTGCTAATATAGATATTGTCCCAAAGTTTAGAAAGAAAGGATAGTTTGTTGAATTAAAACAGTATCTTTATATGCTACCAGGTTTTAATGTAGTATGTTTATTTTACTTCGTTATTGTGTATGTGTCTGAACTTTGGTTATGAGTTTGGTTGAATTAAGTAGAAAAAAGGTATTTTCTTTCTTTGTATTTAAGGTAAGGAGGTGATAGAATAAAAAATTTCAAATTAAGAGGAACTTAAACTTTTTTTGACGACATTCTAGTTGAGATACACAGGAAGGTGAGGAAGAATATAAGGGATGTGATAATAGCTATTATAATTTCTAGGAGTTTTAGGATTTCGGAGGTAGGGGGAGAGATTGCGAAGATGAGGGGTATAAAGGAGAGTTGGGGATATGAGTTTGTTGAGAGGGTTATTGAGAAGATACCTTTTGAATGTGTTAAGAGGTTTATGATTAGGATGTTTGATGAGGGGAGTGAATGGGTTTTAGCGGATACTACAGAGATTGAGATGAAGTATGTTGGGAAGAATCATCCGTATGGGGGATATCTTAAGTATGGGAAGATGAAAGGGATACTTGTTCTTACACTTGGGGTGCTGATTGGAGGTAGGAGTAAAGTGTTTTTAGTATTACCTTTTTCTACAAAGATTCTTGAAGATGCGGGGAAAGGGAAATTTGAATGGTATGTAGAAGTTATGGAGGGGTTATCTCAACTTCTAGGGGGTAGGATAGTTGTATTTGACAGGGAGTTTAGTAATGGGGTTGTGTTTGAGTGTTTTGATAAGGTGGGGATAAAGTTTTTGATAAGGGTCAAGTTAGGAGGTAATGTTAGGTTAGTGAATGGTGAGGGGGAGGATGTTAGAGAGGTTATGAAGGGGATGAGAGTAGGAGAAGTGAAGGTTATGAGAGGGGTATGGTGTGGGGGGAGAGTGAGAGTAAATCTTGTGATATACAAAAAGGGTTGTAGTGAACCATTTGTTCTTGCAACGAATTCAGAACCAAACGAAAAGATGATAGAGATTTACCTTACGAGGATGAAGATAGAACAAACTTTCGGAGATATGAAGTCTCAGATGGGGATAGAGGGTATGATGGTGAGAGATTTAGGGAAAGTGATGAAGATGGTTTTGCTTATGAACATAGGGTTGAATGTAGGGGTGATTGTAGGAGAAAAGATAAGGGAAGGGATGAAAGAGACAACAAAAGAAAAATATTCAGGGATAACGATTTTTCTTTACTTGGTAGATGATATGACTTTAGAGGAGAATAGGATATCTTTTGATTACCGTGAGGTAAAATTTTTAGTTCTTAGTCTAATTTTTCCGAAAGTAGGTTCTCATTTGTTTGATGGTGTTAGGGATTGGTTTTGATAGATTGATTGATAATTGAATTGTTTTGGTATTGATTTGGATTGGTAGGGGGTAGAATGCCTTGAGAAAAAAATTCCTCTTTCTGGTAGGAGATGAGAATAGAATATTGAAAGGGGTGAGAGATTCTTTAGGTGTGTAGAGTTTCAAAAAGTGTTCTTTGATTACTCAAAGCAAACTCAAAATCCTTTAATTTCTCATATCTTGATCAAAAATAACAAAACTCCTCAATGAACTTCAGAACTCATATTATCTTTATATAAGATACGCTAAAACCTGTTCATTTTGTCCCTCAATTAAAAAGATTAAAAGTAAGATAAAAAATAAGTATTATAAAACTTCGCATTTTTACTAAAATTTGGGTAAAGTTAAAATATCATCGTATTTTACTATTTTTGGTATTTCACTTTGAGATATATCTTCTTTTATTTTTTCTTTTATTTTTCGATAAATATTTTTCAAATATTCCTCTTTAAATACTACAAATCCATTCCCATATCTGATAAAGTTTTTCTCAAATACTTTCAGGATTTCTTGGTATTTTCTCTTCGTTTTTTCTTTAGTTCGTTGACTACTTATCTTATTGTTTATGCTATCAACGTCTATTACAAGATATGGTATCTCAACAATTATATCTATATCTACAAGATTTTGTTGCCGTTTTGTAAACCTTCTTTGTGATGCTTCTCGTCTAAACGAAACTTTCTTTACCTGAATTCCTACATTTTTATTTTCTATGGTAACAAGTGCATCAATTCCTTTCATATCTAGTTCTGGATTAGATTCTATTTTTTCTTGAAACATAGCATTCCACAAGTATTGAAAGTGAAACTGAGTAAGTATTGACATCCATATGCGATACATTCTAGATTTAAACCCTTCTTCTACAAATTGAAAAGAACAACCATAAAAGTATTTTTTTATAAATTCGCATATATGTTCAAGTTTTTTACTCCAATATATCTTAAAAATCTCATCATAATCTTTAAAATCCAGTTTTTCCCAATAATACTCATAGTATATCTCCAAGGGAAGAATCTCTCTAGGTAAATCTTGCTCTACAGTTTTAATTGTTTTCAGATAAGCATATTTTTGAATATCTATACTTTGTAAAAATTCTTCATACTTATTCTTATCCTCCTTCCAATCTCTACTCATAACAATTCCTTTTTTATTTTTTTCCATTCATTTCTCGTAGGTAAAGGTAATATTTTTAATTGTGTTATGCTAAGGTGATAAGTTATTTGCTTGTAGACATCTCTCACATACTGTTTTATTATATTTGAGCTAAGATATTCTACAATATCATCTTCTCCTAAATTACTTTCAGAGAACAATAAGTCTTTCCTAATAAGATGATAAACATCCCCCATCCAAGGGTAGCAGTATCTGTCATAAGCAACAGCAATTCTCCCATTTTTCCTAAATCCTAAGCCAACTACGAGATGAGGAGTATCGAAAAATTTTCTTAAAGTAGTCACTTTATCTTTAGGAATCCAGTAACCAGTTATATGCTCATAAATTATCTCTTTACATTTTAAATTTTTTCCATTCAATATAGGAAGATAACCATTGAGTTTTTCGTATGACTTTACAATGAATGGATTATGCTTAATTTCCGGTGTGCGTGGAGAAATCTTTATATCATAAACATCACCAAGACGATACGAACATAATTCATTTAATCTTTTACTAAAAGGGGTCTCAAACAAAACTAATTCTCCATTCCATTTATCATATTTACATACAAGATTTATCTTTCCTCCGTTATATTCAAACAGTGTCAACCGTTGAGACAAAGAATTTGACTTAACAAAGTTTAAAACAACTGTCGAGACATTAGCTTCGGGACTAAAGACATCTTGCCCCATGTATATAAGAGTAGTTTCACCATTCATAGCAAGATATTTCCGTAACTTCTTAAACTCATCTAATATCATAAAAGTTGCAGGAATTATAAAAATTAACTGTCCATCTTTTTTAAGTATTTGTATAGATTTTTCTATAAAGGCACCATAAACATTATATTTACCATACCAAGTTGTAAAAACTTCTTTGTATTTACGTTTAGTATCATCATCGACTTTTATAGTATAATGTTCTGATAAACTAGGAATACCATATGGTGGGTTACCAATAATTAAGTCAAATAAAAGAGGGTTTTTCCATAGTAAATAATCTGAATTGATAATATTTACACCTTCAGTCATACCTTGATGTTTTATAAATTCAACGATTTTTTCATTTATTTCTAACGCAAATTTCTTAGCTTTCTTGAAAAAACTAAAATTATTTCTTTTTATTCCTATTAGAAACTGCATATTCCCACAGGCTGGTTCTAAAATTAATACATCTTTCTTTTGTAAAATATTCTTATTTATCATTTGCACCATAAAATCAACCACCCATTGTGGTGTAAAAAATATACCATAACTTTTTCTAATATTTCTAATGGAATCATATATTCCGATCCTATTCATATAACAATAACTAAAAAGTAACCAGTGAATTATTTTAGACTCAAAACAAATTAAATTTCAAAATAATTAATATCTGATATTCGGTTAGGAGTTTAGTTAAATTAAGTGGAAAGGAGACATCTTCTTCTCTTGTATTTAAGGGGAGGAAGTGATAGAATGAAGAAGAAAAAATTCCAAATCAAAAGAATTCTAAATTTCTTCCTAAACGACATTCTAGTTGAAATATATAAGAAAATAAAGAAGAATATAAGAGATATAATCATAGAGATGGTGAAGTCAAGAAATTCTAGGATTTCAGAGATAGGGAAAAAGATTGCGAAGATAAGGGGTATAAAGGAGGGGGAAGAGATGAGTTTATTGAGAGGGTTATTGAGAAGATACCTTTTAAATGTGTTAAGAAGTTTATAATTATGATGTTTGATAAGAGGAGTGAACGGGTTTTAACGGACACTACAGAGATTGAGATGAAGGATGTTGGTAAAAGCCATCCTTATGTGGAGTATCTCAAAGATTGGAAGATGAAGTAAATAATTGTTTTTGCACTTGGTGAGAAAAATATTGAAAAATTCATTAGTATTTGATAGAATTAACTTATGAGTATTGACTCACTAGTATCAAGAGGTATACCAGAAAAAGTTTCAAACTTTTTACTATCATATTTTGATGGTGATATTGAGAAGGTATACAAAGTGCTTAATTTCTTGAAAAAGGATATAGTAGTTCTTAAATTAAAGTTTTCGTTCTCTCTTTACTCAGGAATAGCACTATTGTTCGTTAACCAGAGATCTTTATCTTTAGATTTAGTGAAATGTTTCGTATCTCATTCGACAGAAATAACAAAAGTTAATATAGAAATACCTTGGAAAGAGATTCTTAAAAAAATTTCTGAAGATTACAAATCACTCCAGATAGATGTAGACCTATCAGCAAGAGCAGAAAAAGTCTTTTACTCTGATACAAAGTTTGTCCAAACACTAATGAAAGTTCTCTCAGAAGATAAGACCTTTTTAGATACTAAAAGATTTTTACACACTTATGTTCCATTACTTCTCGGAGATCCTAACACTATAGTAAGATTTTCAACCGAAAAAATAGACATATTCCAGTTTTTCAAATTCTTAAAAGAATCTAATATGGAACTA
>JAVZXS010000038.1:0-5150 GCA_038886535.1 Candidatus Micrarchaeia archaeon
AGAAGAAGACAATGTTATTGCTTATTATAGAAAATTAACAAAAAGTTTTCGTTAAAAGTTGTGACAACAGAGAAAAAAGAGATGATAAAGATTATCACTGTTCACCCGATAGAATCAAAAAGACTAAAAAATGTTAAAAGTTTAATTGAAATAAAATGAAAATAACTTATGATCCATTAGCTGATGCAATGTATATTTATTTTAATCAAAAACCGGTAAAAGAAACTGTCGCGGTAGATAAAGATCTAATTATTGATTATGGTTCAAACCGAGTTCCAGTAGGAATAGAAATGTTGTCGGTTTCAAAAAAAATGTCAAAAAAGTCTTTGCTTAGTGTTAAAGTTAAACTGTTAACTCACCAACGAAAATTGTTGTTGCAAAAATAAAAAAGTGTAGTATAATTTATTTTCATAAAATATGAAAAACCTGGTTTTATTTTTCATTATCCTCCTTATTTTTGTCCTTGTTTAAGGACGGGAGGATGTATGAATAAATAAAACCAAAAACCTTAAAAATTACATCCTCCCGAAAGGGAGGATTTTTGTTGTTAGTTTTAGTATTTTGTTTTTTGTGGTAATAATCGGAGATAAAATATGGAAAGAAATTTTTTTATCAAAATTAGAGAAAGAAATTTAAAAAATCCAGAATTGGCTCACCATGTAAGAACTATTCAAGCTGTTGGAAGAGAAACTTTAGATTGGTTTTTTGATTTATTTCCTGATCTGAGGTCGGCAAATCCATTAGATAGAAATCTCTCAGAGGCTCAGCTTGCTTATCTTGAAAGATTATACTTTGGCGCTTTAAGGCTATCGCAAATTTTATCAGAACAAGCAATAAGAGAAGGAAGAATTAATCCAAGAAGGTCGGTGTGGTTTAATCCAGAAATGCAAGCCTTAATAAACCGCGCCAGAGAAGTATTTACTCCCCAAACCTTAGTTTGGCAATTGGATGGAATTGGATTATTGAGACAAAGAGGTGGTCTAAAAGAAGTCTATGCTGCTGGTGGAAAGGGATGGAAAAGCCAATTTGATGGTGTTTTTCATGATGTTTTAGGCTCGGCTACTTCTTTAAACTTAGGGGCAGAATTTCCTTATGCTAGTATTGTGGGAACGATTGCCTCTCAAATGGGAATTGGTGATAATTTTTGTCTTCCTTATCATCCAGGCTTACATCAGATTACTGGCGCTGAGGTTTTATCCTCTTTATATCCTAATCCAACAGAGGTATATATTTTTACTGAAAGCTCGGGAACGGCAGTTAATTCTGCAGCAATTGAGGCAGTCTGCGCCTACGGAGAAAGCGTATTTCCTGGCAAACTGCCAAAAGTTTTACAAATTGATGGGACCTGGTGTGGAGGATTGGGAACAGCAAAAGAAGGAACCGGTTTTGGCGTAGCCAGCCAAGCAGAAAAAAGAGGAACCCGGTGGGTTGATCGGTGTCTGCCTTTACCAACTGCGGAAAATCGAGATTGGTTTCTTAAGATTGTTGAAGAAAAAATAGCAAGGGGAGAAGCAGCGGGTATTTTTTTAGAACCAATTGTGGGTGATGCTGGAATTGTACCAGTAGATCCTCAATTAATAAAAGAACTTATTAAAATATTAAAACAAGGAGCTAATGGACATCCCTTACCAATAATAGTAGATACAGTTCAACAAGGCACAGGCAGAACCGGCAATTTTTGGGGTATAGAACATTTACCAGAACTTCAAAATTATCCCTACTTAGTCTTAACAACTGCTAAATCTTCCTCAAATGGACAACCCTTTGGTTTTATGATTATTCCAAAACAAATTGCTGAAAAGGCTTATCCTCTATCTATGATTACCACAAATTCTGGTAATGGTGGCTTATTAAGAGCAGTTGTTGTAGCAAAATTCGTTACTGACCCAAGAATTCAAGAAATTATTGATAAGAACGCACAGATAATTGATGAGGTGGCTACCCAATATGGATTAAATTTACGTGGGTTAAGAATGAACAGAGGTATCGAAACAGGATCAAGAGAATTAATGGAGTTAATTCAATGGCATCTTTTTATTAAATATGGAATTTTGGTTGGGGCTTTACCAGCCACGGTGCGCTTTCAACCAATGCTTCTTGAATCTCCATCAACAATTAGAAATATTACCGAGGCAGTTTGTAGAGGCATTAGTGAAATTATAAACGGAGTTGTATTAGATGGAAATGGTAATGTGGCTTCTTTCGATGAAAGAACAATTCCTGAAGAAGTTGTTATTAGTTATCAAAATTCAAACAATCCATCGGGATTAAATAGATAAAATATGGAAAAAATAACATATGGAGCTGAAATAGAAAAACCAGTTACAAATTTAACTAATGGTCAGCCACACAGGGTTTCTCAAGATTTCTTTAAAAGACTTTATGAAGAAGGTCAAAAGAGGGACGCTGCTCCTACCTATCATCTAAGTGATATTTCAGGAGAGATAATTGGTGTAAGAACCAATGATTTAGGCGAACAAGGGGTAGATAATGGTTGGAATTTATTGGAAACTTCTCTTCCTTACCAATTATCTTTAGAAGATTTGGAAAGGATAATGAGGTTGGATCTTCAAACTGTTCAACAAGCTCTAGAACAAGAAGGTGCCTCAGTCATTAATTTATCAATTCACCCACGTGGAAGAAGAGATCTAGAAACTTATAGGGCTTTCGTTGCTCCAAAAGGAATTTATCCCTATCTCTGGTACCGAGGCTGGGATCATACGGCGGGAATTGACGCTCGGGCACAGAATAGTCCTACCACAGGAATTGAACCTTACCAAGCAGCCGATGCAGTATCAGTAATTATTGGTGCAGGCGCTGCCTTTATTGGACTTTTTGCTAATAGTCCTTACGAGGAAGGAAAAAGATCTGAATATAAAGAGGCAAGATTAAAAATGTGGGAAAGAATGATGTGGTACGCAAAAGTTCCAGGAGATAGAAGTACTGCTACATTTCCTCCTGAAAGATTTCGAACTTTAGCACAATATTTTAACTGGATGTTTGGAGAGAAAACTAGTATTCATTTTATAATCGCTTCCGGCGAAAAGGGTGATTATAAAG
The DNA here is from genome assembly GCA_038886535.1 of Candidatus Micrarchaeia archaeon. Taxonomy (GTDB): domain Archaea; phylum Micrarchaeota; class Micrarchaeia; order CABMEP01; family CABMEP01; genus DTQF01. Next base: position 3,061 of record JAVZXS010000038.1, read on the forward strand.
GAATTAGCGATCGAATTATTGTTATACCTCAAAATCCCTCAGTGTTAGATTATTTATCTGCCAATTCTTGGCAGGGTGTACTTTTAAAAGATATATTTAATGGTTTTAACATTAATCCAGTAACTATTATCCCTGATATTTCTCATATGGAAGCAATGCAATTCGCCCAATTTTCTGGCGCCAGAATAAGATATGGATTAAATCATGAAGGCTTTCCTTTACAAGAATTTCTAGAAGCTTGTCGCCACCCAGAAAGAACTGAGGTAGAAAAAATTTTTGAGGGGTGGGCAAAATTTATGTATATTGAAGGTAGAGATCCAGGAGCAAATTTTCCAGATAGACAGTTATGGGACGCTGGAGATGAGATTGCCCAATCGGTTGAAATCGCCCCATCGGCCATCCAAGCAGGATTAATTAGAAATTTACGAGAGGCCACTGCTTTCATTGATCGTTTTAACTGGCAACATTTAAGGGTACTAAGAGAAACTGCTATAAAAGACGGACTACAGGGTGAGGTTGATGGTGTTTCAGTTTATGAGTTTGCTAAAAGAATTTTAGAAATTGCTGGAAAAGGATTAACCGCTGAAGAACAAGAATTTTTAAAATACCCTTTATGGGTCTTGCAAACAGGAGAAAATGGCGCTGATAGAGCAATAAAGTTTGTTGAAGAAACTTGTCATGCCACTTCTCTTTCTGATGCATTAAGACAACTTGTTATTAATCGGCAAGTTATTTTAAAATAAAGTTATGAAAATAAAAAAAATTACTTTATACAAAGTAGCTGTTCCTATGATTACTTCTTTTACTACCAGTTTCGGTACCATCACCAATAAACCTACTGTTATTGTCAAAGCAGAAACTAATGAAGGTCTTATTGGCTATGGAGAGTCAGCAGCCCTACCCTTTCCTTTTTACAAACCAGAAACTACTGATACTTGCATGCTCGTTTTAAAAAATTACATTGCGCCTTTAATCTTAAACAAAGAATTTAAATACATTGAGGATTTAATGAATCTTTTAAAACAAATTAAAAACAACAATTTTGCCAAAACTGGATTGGAAACAGCAGTGTGGATGATAATCTCTTTAAAAGAAAATAAGCCTTTAAAAGAATTACTAGGTGGAAATAAAGATAAAATTGCCGTTGGGGAAAGCATTGGAATAAAAAAGACAATTGAGGAAACTTTGGATGAAGTAGCCTTGAGAAAATTTCAAGGGTTTCAGCGAATAAAAATAAAAATTCAACCAGGATGGGACATTAAAGTAGTTGAGATGATAAGAAAGAAATTTGGCGATATTCCCCTTATGGTTGATGCTAATTCAGCCTATACCCTTGCCGATGTTAAAATTTTTAAACAACTAGATAATTATAATCTTATGATGATCGAACAACCATTAGGAGATGATGATATTGTTGATCACTCCATTCTACAAAAACAAATAAAAACACCTATATGTTTAGATGAAAGTATTTTATCAGTTGAAGACGCCAGAAAAGCAATTTATTTGGGAGCTTGTAAAATAATAAATATTAAGCCCGGCAGAGTTGGTGGTCTTTTGGAAAGTAAAAGAATTCATGATCTTTGTCAAAAAAATAACATAGGTGTTTGGTGTGGAGGGATGCTAGAAACTGGAGTAGGAAGAGCATTTAATATTGCTATTTCTTCACTACCAAACTACATATATCCGGCTGATATGTCTCCAGTTAATTTCTTTTACAAAGATGATTTGGTAAAAGATAGTTTTTATGTAGATAAATCTGGTTATGTTAAAGTTCCTGAAAAACCAGGACTTGGTTTTGAAATCGATGAAAAAAAAATTAAAAAATACACTCTTGAAAAAATTGCTCTTAATTGATAAACTTAATAATTGACTATGAAGATTAATTTACAAAAAAATAAAAGTTTGTTTTTCTTTTTCACCCCACTTTTTCGCGGGGCGATTTTTAGGGTAAATTAAAATTTAAAAATTTTTAGGCCCCGCGAAAGCGGGGTTTTTTAGTTTATGGGGTCAAATATAGAATCAAAAACAGGATATGTTACAACATCTCAAATAAAAGAATATCAAGGTGAATATGGTCCAATAATCGA
>JAVZXS010000039.1:0-5144 GCA_038886535.1 Candidatus Micrarchaeia archaeon
TCATACCGTCTGAAAATGTATATCTCTGGTTGTCTATCTCTATGATAGCACCGTCTGGAATTTCAATATTAACTTTAGCTTCTTCTGATGGTGTTATTAGTTTAATCTTTTCATTTGTTATCATTGTGTATGTGTATGCACCAAGGTTTTTTATTTTCTCTTTTCTTTTAGCTATGTAAAAAAGTGTTTCTTCGATATGGTCTACGTTAAAACGCTTTAGAATATCCTTTGCTAATAATTCGTTTACCTTAAATTCATTTACAAGTCTATTATATAGCTCTGAACTTTCTGTTGGTAACTCTTGTTGTTCTGGTTTAAACAGCTTTTTTAATATCTTGTTTTGTTCATCTGGGTATATCAAAAACTGAACAGCTGTAACCATTTTGTTTCGTCTTCTTAATTTATAGCTTACCCGTATATCTGATTTATCATTAATTTCTTTAACTGCTTTTTTAAGAATATTTCTGTTAAAAATAGGAAAATCCATTTCTCCGTCATAACCTAAAAGTTCTACTAAATCATCAAGGGGTATCCATGGGGTAACCCCAAAACCTTTTTGTCTTATAAAGTGGTCACAACAAAATTCATATAAAGCCAATGTATACTTAGACTTAAATTTTTTTTGTATCTCAAGATTAATTCGTGCGTAAAATTCAGGTTCTTTTAGTTTATGACGAAACGGCCCAAACGAGTATTTAAGGATATTTACTGTTTCATCAACGCTTGCATATGGTAATAATGCATAAGCTTCCCATATTGATTTATCCCTATCCCCGATATAATTAAACTCAACAATTGTACCCATAAGGTTTAGTATCTCATTTTTCAATGTCTGTATATCGTGATAAGAGAGATATTGTCTTAATTCATTTAATGAAATTTCTTGATACTCTTTATCTATATTATCGTATGCATTGAATATTAAGACATTAAAGGCTTTTCTTTGGAGTAATGAAACTTTTTTGTTTGTAATTTGAATAAGCCCAGACGGTTTCATTATGTCCTGTTTTTCATCTGTTTTTTCCTTTGGTTTTATCATAAGCTCCCCCTTTTTTTCAAAACATGAGTGTTTACGGCTTCAATAAATGACATAATAAATATTATAATTGATATATATATATCATTAATAAATGACATTATTAATAATTTTTATAGTCATATTATATAGAATATACATGACTTTTTGTCAATAATAAGTTCTTTTTATTTTAGGCCGTAATTAGTCATGTTTAGGCCGTAATTAGTCATGTACCTAGGCCGTAATTAGTCATGTTTAGGCCGTAATTAGTCATGTATGTTCAAAATTCCTTAATGATTTCGTAGGCTTACCCCCTACCGACAATATGTAACAATATATATATATACAATAAACAACAACATATGGTGTTGTTTTTTATGGATGTGTTTTACCCCCCCATCCCCCCAAGGGGGGAGTTCAAAAAGAAAAGTGTTATCTATAAACTTCTTTTCTATGACCTATCCTTAACACCAAAATCTTAGACTCAGTATCTTCAATATTGCAGATTAGTCGATAATCACCTACCCTATATCTCCATAGAGTTTTAAAGTGTGAGCCTTTGAGGGTTTTTCCAAGGCGTCTGGGGTTTTGTAGTTTACTTAAACGATCACGCAGAAAAAGAAGTATCCTTTTTGCTGCCTGGGGATCTAATTCGTCGAGCTCTTTTTCTGCCTCAGGCGATAGCTCAATCTTCCAGGCCATAACGTTTTAGTATTTTTTTAAGAGCAATTGGCTTTGCTTTTCCAAGCTTTATGTCTTCAAGTCTTTTTTCTGCAATATAGATGTCTTCCAGTTCCTCAAGCTTTTCAAGTATGGCCTGGCGGACATAATAGCTTTTGGTTCTGCCAGTGATCTTTGCTAATCTGTCTAAACGTTCTTCTGTATCTTTGGGTAGTCTTATAGCAAGCATAATTTAATCCTTTATGTTATACAAGTATAACATAATGCATATACTTACAAAAGAATTTTAGAAATGATTTTGTTTAGATAAATCAGCAGTTGTTGAGTTTCTATTTTGTCTATCCTCGCTATAACTTGTTTTTCAACTTTTGTTTTCTCTGGACCTTCTATTGGATCATAGTCGTATTGGATTGACAATATCTCTAAATATTGTTGTTTGTTATATTCTCTCCTGCGAATATGAACTCCTTCAGTTAGATATATTTCTTCTTTTGTAGGAATTAGTCCTTTTAGGAAAGATTGAAGGATTGCAACAAACTTACTAAGAGTCATAAAATCATTACCCCATATTATTATTGTGGGGGAACACTCAAGTTTTATAAATTTATATCCATACTGAGTTGTTATATGGTCTCTGTGATTCTCGTCTTTGTATGAGATTAACGTCATTACTTCTGCATATTCCAATACAAAAGAATCAAATTCTTCTTTTCTAACAGAGAGTATTATGTCTTGTTTTTGGAATTTGTTTTTATTATTCAAGGTTTCTCCTTTTTTCAAAGTCAATAATTATCTTTTGTAGTCTACCCCTTAAGTCGTATTTGAAATTCTTTTCACTGAACAATATGCGTTTAATGGAATAAAAAAGCTGGTTGTACCTTGCTATCTTCTTTTCTATTGCCTCTCTGTCAAGCTTTAGGTTGTATTGTTTACGTTCAAGCTCTTGCTCTTTTTTCTCGAGCTCACGTTGTTTATTTTCGAGTTGTTCTATTAGTGTTTTATAGGATTGTTTTTGCTTTTCTGCTTCTTTTTCACGTTCAATAAGTATGGCTTCTCTCAGCTCAAGTTTTCTTAAGATCTCTTTAGCTTTTTGTTCTGCTTCATATATGATTTTACGAGCTTCTGCTTGTGCTTCCTGTGTGATCTTTTGTTTCAGGCTTTCAAACATTATGGATGCTCCATTAGGTATTTTCTTATGTAGGTTAGGTGGACTTTAACGTTGTGGTGTTTTTGTAGATACTCTGCAATCTTCTGGTAGCTTAGATTTTGAGAACGCATTAGTCTTATATCACTATCGAATTTTTCAAGTTGCTGTAGTTTGGTTTGCTTTTGAGGTTTTTTTCTTGCCTTGTGTCTTTTTAAACGTTCTACGATTTTTTCACGGATTTTTTCAAGTCTATGGTCTGGTTCTTTTATTGCTCCTATGTGTTCGTTCTTCCAGGCGATGTATAGGACGTGGTAGAGACTTTCCAGGGTTACTTCTTCTGGGGTTTTTGTTTCATTTTTCTTTTTAATGTCAAAGTAGAGGTCTCTTTGTCTTTTTAGTAGCTCGAGTTTAATTGTATCTGGTTGTCTTGCAAACCAGTTAAGGATCTTTTTTTTCATGTTTTCAGACAATAGCATGCTATCTATATAGCATATTTAGAATTTTTATACAATAAGTTTAGAATAAAAAAATAAAAATAAAATCTAATTAATTAAAATAAAAGGTTAAATATAAAAACATCGCTTTTGAAATCAAAAGCGATGTTGACAATAAAAAATTATAGCGTATAATATAAATAAGTGTTTGGTTTTATAGTGTTTGTTTCTTTACGTTCTCGTCGTTGACAGGCAGCTCCACAATCCCCGTGGATGGTGCTTGTAAGTGCCTGGTATCTTGCTGGGCAATCGGCAGTCCCGAAGCCAAAAAATCGGGGTGGGGTCAAAGCCAGCAGGCTCCCCTGGTCAGGCTGCAATGGTCTGGCGGTAGGCATTTGATTGCGTGCCTAAAAATGCAATCAACTGGTAGCGTTCCAGTATAAAAAACGTGGGTTTACTCAAGAGGTATTAAATGCGAGGTAGTATTAATTACCAAGTGAACAGGGTTTTTGTTGAGTCAGGGATATTCTGTCCAGGTGAAAGCAAGCATGCTGCTAAAGAAGTTGCACGCTCAAATGGTGCTAACACCTGGTCTGAGCTCGGCAAGGAATTAAAGATTTACAGTTATAGGACTGCCGAGGTGTATAAAGATACCTGGCATGATTTTGGTAGGTGGGCAAAAGAGCACTTAAAAATAAAAGATGTGGAAAAATATACAGGTGAGCATGTTAAGGCCTATTTAGAGAGCCGTATAGCAGATGGGATTAAGTATTCTACTTTTGAGCGTGAATGTTCAGCCCTGGCAAAGTTCGAGAATGCATTGAATATGTGGGCAGAAAAGAATGGAAGTAATGTTAAGTATAATTTTAGGGATGCTATAAAAGAGGTTAAGGCTGAGGCAAGAGAGGTTCTTGACCGTTCGATTGAGACAAGGGCATATGATAACCCTCGTGAGCTTATAAACAGCATTAGGGATGATTTCTACAAGACTGTGGCTTCTATACAATACGAAGGTGGTGCTCGTATCAACGAGGTCTGGCAGATAGAAAAAGAAGACCTGAAGGGTTTGCGTGAGGACCCACTCACTGGTGAAACAAAGGGTTGGATAGAGGTTAGTGGTAAGGGTGGTAAGGAAAGAGAGATAGCTGTATCACCAGAGACTTATCAAAGGGTTTATGAGATAGTAGAGCATCAAGAAAACATGCATTTTGACAAGGATGAATATAGAGAGGCCCTTAGAGAGGCTGCATATTTGAGTGATCAGGATTACACGGGTTCACATGGGTTGAGATGGAATTTTGCTGAAGAGAGGATGGAAGAGTTAAGTGAAAAGACAAGCCTCACATATGAGGAAAAATTGCAGCAGATTAGCTGGGAAATGGGACATGAGAGGGGGGATATAACGGAGCATTATTTGAGAAAATAAAATTAAGCCTTGCATTTTGGATACCCAAAATGCAAGGCGCAAAACGCTTGCGTTTTGCGTATAAACAACTTTACCACATGCACTAGTAGGATTATATATCTCATTCAATTTTCGTTTAATCTGGGGCATTTTAAACGATTTTTGCCTTGCCCTCTGAAATCAGTTTTTGAAGTTTCCCCAAGGGGATTACGCCTTTTGGGGTTTGTATCATACCGTCTGAAAATGTATATCTCTGGTTGTCTATCTCTATGATAGCACCGTCTGGAATTTCAATATTAACTTTAGCTTCTTCTGATGGTGTTATTAGCTTAATCTTTTCATTTGTTATCATTGTGTATGTGTATGCTCCAAGGTTTTTTATCTTCTCTTTTCTTTTAGCTATGTAAAAAAGTGTTTCTTCGATATGGTCTACGTTAAAACGCTTTAGAATATCCTTTG
>JAVZXS010000040.1:0-5088 GCA_038886535.1 Candidatus Micrarchaeia archaeon
TTATGTCCTTTGCGGGAATTGATATAGGTTATGGTTTTACAAAAGTAGTTTTTGGAAATAACAATGAAAATTTAATTTTTCAGACCACGGTATCAAAATATGTTCGTTCAGAGAAGATTTTTAACAGAGTTCCTGAAGTTATATCAGTTAATGAGCAGGATTATCTTGTAGGACCTGAAACCACACCGTCATGGAGAGTTGATAAGGAATTTGTGGGTAGCAATGAGTATTTTGCAGTGATTGGGTACTGCCTTGCTCAGATTTATAAAAGAAATATAAGTCTGTCTGGAATTGCACTTGGACTGCCACCAGCACTTTTTAATGATAGAAAGATTATTTTCTTAAGAAATGCCCTTGAAAAGGCAGAAATTAAATTAAATAAGACACTACTGCCTATTCCTGAAAAAATAATTTTTATTCCTCAAGGAGTAGGGGCATATATTGATTTCCTTGTAAGAAATCCAGAATATCAGAGACAGAGTGTAATAGTTATTGACATAGGTTATTATACTCTTGATATTGTTTTTATTGACAAAGGACAATTTATACCTTATACAGCAAAAAGTTATCCAGCTGGGATAGAAGGTTTATTTAATAAAATATGTGATGAACTATCAAACAGATATGGAAATTTTGCTAATAACACAATAGCAGAAGTTATACTGCAGAAAGGAAGTTTCACATATTTTGGTAAAGAATACAAATTTGATGCCTCTGAAATTTTAAGGGATTATTATATACCAAAAGTTACTTTAAAATTAAAGGAGTATGCTAATTTTCTCAGGAATGAAGAATTTAATCTGGATTCAATAAGTGCTATAGTTGTAGCTGGTGGTGGAGCAGTTTATCTGAAAAACATACTTGAAGACGCCATAGTTTTACCTGAGCCACAGTTTGCCAACGCAAGGGGGTATAAAATCTATGTTGAACAGGATTATTAATTTTATTTATAGTTGTATTTAAAAATTATACTAAATTTTAATTACCCGAATTTGGTTAAATATAATCAATTGTCAGGGTTAATATATATTCATGAACAAGATAAAAAAGAATTTTCTTTTGTTAAAGAATTATGAAACCTGATATTTTAAAATTAATCCACTATATAGTATGGTATGCTACAGAAAAAGAATCCAAGCTTACCACTTTAAGGCTGGTTAAATTTTTATATCTGTCTGATTACTTCTGGGCAAAATATAATCAGGGGCAGACTATTACGGAGTGGCCATGGAAATTTGTGCATTACGGACCATTCTGTAAGGAGTCACTTGAGGCGATTGAAGAAGCAGTTGTTCTTGGGTATATAGAAAAACTTAGTTATGAAAGCAAATTTGATCAGGATTACAACTTATATATTGCCAGAGAGGAACCGGAAATAGAAGAAATTCCTCTTCCCCTAAGAAGTGAACTTAATCATGCTATTTCAAAATGGGGAGATGACACTTATGGACTTCTTGACTATGTGTATTTTGAAACAGAGCCAATGATTTATGCACAAAAGTATCAAATACTTGATTTCAGTAAAGTAAGGCAATTTGAAACATTCAAAGAGATTAAACCCCCTCAATTATCAGAAGATAAAATAAAAAAAGGTAAGGAGATAATAGAAAAAATAAAAAATAAACACACAGAAAATATCAGAAGAAAATTAAAATCACCAAAGCCGATTTATGATGATATCTATTTTCAAGCATTAAAGTATCTTGATGAAGAAGACTTATCTGGAGAGTTTTCCGGGCAACCCCTGTTTTTCGAATATAATGAGCATTGAGCAGTTTATTAATAAATTTTATAATGAACTTCCACAGGTATCTTTCTTTAAGAATATAATTCCGGGACAGATTTGTTATATTCCTGTTCTACATATAAATAAAATTCCTATGATTATGGAAGTAGAAAGGGTTCAGCCAAATGAGGTACATGCTTCCAGATTCAACGTCAGAGGCATACAAGAACACGACTTTAAAAGTAAGAGCAAACTTCCAATCAAGTCTATTTCACTGAGAGAAACCGAAGAACTTATTATCAATAAAGCTAAAAAGAGGCCTGCAATTTATATAGAAACTAATTATGAAATTTATAACGAAATAACTCAAATACTTAAAAGATTAGGGAGAGAGCATCTTCAGGAAAATTTCATGTTTTTTGTTCCAATTTATAGTATTGAAATGCATAATCACAAAGGAGGATTCCCACCAGAAATGGTTTTGAGAATAAAAAAACTAATGTATAATCAATTTTTTTATTGTCCATCTTATAAAGGATTTTCTTGTGGAGTAGCACGTCTTGATAGAATACAAGTAATAATTCCTACTAATCCAATCAATAGAGCAGTTATTGAGCCTAAGAATTTATCTTTAACTGATGAGGCTTATAGTTTACTTCTTATGATGATAAGAACCTTATTTGGTGGAGATGAAGAAGACTTAGAATCATTAAAATCTTTACTTCAAGAAAATTAATTATCATGAACAAAACCTCAATAGAATGGTGTGATTATACCTGGAATCCAATTACAGGCTGTTTTCATCCCTGTAGAGAAACTTATTGCTATAACACCATGAAGACAACCTCTCCCTTAAACAGATTTGGAGCAAGATACAGGGATGAACATGGCAATTTTAATTACGAAAAGAACTGGAAGAGAAGACAAACTGGACAGTGTCATATTGCACAGAAAGGAGAGATTTACCCTTATGGTTATGACCCTACATTTTATCCACACAGGCTTGAAGAACCCTTGAAAGATAAAAAACCTTCAAAAATATTTGTTGTTGACACTGGAGACATGTTTGGCAACTGGATACCAGAGGAATGGATAGATCAGATTCTTGATGTAGTAAAGAAATGTGACTGGCATATATTTCAATTCCTCACTAAAAATCCAGAGAGATTGATAAAATATAAATTTCCAGACAATGCATGGGTAGGAACATCAGTTAATTCAGATAAGGACAGAAAAAGGGCAGAGATAATAAAAAAGGCCAGAGCAAAAGTTAAATTCCTAAGCATTGAACCCTTGCTTGGTCCTGTAACATTTAACTTAAAAGGAATAGACTGGGTGATAATAGGGGCTCAGACAGGGAAAAATCTTGTGATTCCTGAAAGTGAGTGGATTGAGGAAATTGTAAATCAAGCTGATAAATTAGGAGTAGTTTTATTTTTAAAGAATAACATAAAGAAGTTTAGTAACAGTTATTTTAAGCAGGAATTCCCTAAATTATAATCCCATTTAAAAATAATGCTTCAGTAAATGTTATGCATCTGTATGAAGATAAAGAAACCTTGTTTTTTAAAGTTAAATCAAAATCATAATGCTGTCTTAGAGCTGGGCTAACATAAAGGTTAAAATTTTCACAAACTAAGGGAATAACTGGTATAGATTTACTGTTTCTCCATTTTTCATAAGTAACAATAACAACTTCATTAAATGTTAGTGCATAAGCAATTAACCAGGCATCTGTTTTTAAAAAATCATTGATTTTTGCTTTATCGCTATAATTTTTATAGACATAATCTGTAATGTCAAAATAATTTGAGACACATTGAGGATTCAATTTAGGCGAAATAATCCTATTTTTTGGAATTTGTTTTAAATATTTGAATATTTTATCTGCTCTTTGATTAATCTCTTGATAAACTTCCTCTGTTATATAGAAACTACCACTGTTAAATTTGTCAAGAATTTTATCCCAAAGAGAATTAAATATTTCATAAGGATAATAAAATCTATATCCAGTAATAAAACAATTACTGTCAAACAGAAATTGTGTCAACTGTTCCTCTCTTTTGGTATTGATCTATCAATTTATCAAAATTTGACTCCTTTAATCCTGTATAATTTAAAACATCTCTAAAATTTATAAATCCGTCATTTAAAGCCTGTTGAAGAATTTTTATATAGTTTGAACCAAAAAATTTTCTACATATTGCATAAAAATCACCAAAGCCTTCCCGTTGATGAACATTTTTTTCTGAAATTTCTCCAGTATAAGTATCATAAAATTTTGTAAATTTTTTTTCGTCAATAAAATTTAACATCTTTGCCTTAATTGCAATAACAATAGGACTGACATGAAATTTTTCTGCTATTGTCTTATAATCCTCTGGAGATTCTTTCCATTCAATAATAAAAAGTTTCTCAGGAACAAGAAATTCAGAGGTAACTTTATTGCAAAAAATTTCAATTTTTTCTGCATCAATATCTAAAATTTCAGGATTTGAAAGTATTTCACTTTCTCCAAGCAATACATGAACAAATTCATGAACCATTGTAAAAATTTGAGAACTTATAAAATCTCTGGTATTGATAAATATAATGGGAGCATAGTTATCTATAAGACAAAATCCTTTGAATTCATCTGAATTTAATTTTGAATGAGTATTAAACCAGAATATACTATTAGCAAAAACAAAGACACCTATTTTTTCAATCTGGTCTCTTAAAAAATTAAAAACTTGATTTCTATTTCTAAAATTAAAAATCCATTGTTCTTTCAGACCAAGCAACTGATTTATTTTAAGAGCCACTTCTTTAAAATTACTCTCAATGCTGCAACTTCTTACAAAACCAAGATGCTCGGCATTAATTTCCCTTAAATATTCACTTAATAAATTTTGAATGCTTGATAGTTTATTTATCAACTCTTTTAATTCTGGAGATATTTTGCCTTTCCACTTTTTACCTCTTCTATATAGTGGGATTATTTCCTCCTGAGGAATTTTTTCAAGAAAAAAATAGCCGAAAGGAATTTTAAATTTTTTTGATATTTTTTCCAGTTGTTTAATTGTAGGGCTGTCTTGTCCATTTATCCATTTATCTAATTTGGGATAATCCTTTTTAATTTTATTTATAGTATCTTCTGGAAATGTATTGGCAATATAGTTCCACAAGGAAGAGGATATTCTTACTTTAATGACATTTTTTTCTTTGTAGAACTTTTCCATTGTAGTAATATTACCTGAAATAAAAATTTAATTTCAATATCACAAAATAAAAAAGCCCCGGAAAGCCCGGGGCTATATTTTACTGATAATGTCCCATAGTGAAGTGAGCCTTATAAGCTACAGCCTGAGCCATAGTTAAAC